>CAZNSZ010000037.1:0-28000 GCA_964575865.1 uncultured Bacteroides sp.
CATGGATTCTGATCATTCCCAATCACACCGGATGGCCCGCCTCGAATGTTCTTCCATACCCCCCGAATGAAGGAGTGTGTCGCAGAAGTGCCATTCATTGCTTTCTCAGGATTACAGATGAAGTAACCTGGCATTTTTTACGCAGTAAATAAGCACGTTACGTTTTGTAATCCTGAGAAGAAAATAGAGAGGGTGCCCTTTTGAGACACCCTCACTCAGATTGTTATGCGCGGAGGATCAGTGATCCTGTATATGGAGTTTTAGCTCTGAAGTTTGGGCATATAAGCCGCGATCAGTCCGAGCGCCACATCCTTTTCGATCTTCTTGGTTTTCACCAGTACGGTCTGATCCTGGAACTGGTCGGCATTGAATGCATCCCTGGAGGCTGGACTGGAGAACATGGCCTTCCTGATGCCGAACCCATCCTTGGTGCAGCTATACCTGAACCAGTATTGATCGGTAAAGGCAATATACGACTTGCAGTCACCCTCCTCCAGTACGGCAATCTTCATGTTGTGCTTGGGATTGTCATAGTACACATTATAAACGGTGTATTCCTGTCCCTGGAAATTGTATACATCATCTGTACTTGTGACCACATAATCACCGGCAGCGGAGGTGGAGGTACCTTTCAGGTACACTTCGGAGGTCTCTCCCTCGGCGAACAGTGCTCCGGATACAAAAAGGAAAGAAAGTGCGACAGCTGAGAATCGTCTGAGAAATGAAGTTCTTGTTTTCATGGTATTCAGGTTTTTAGCGTTGTAAAAGTGTGTTTGTTATGCCAGAGATAAAACAACCTGCATGCCAAAAGTCCTATATGCTTGTTATTCTGTACTTTATGCTTGTTTCTTTCATGTTGCAAAAAAGGTTAAATCTGCACGGATTTGAACAAACCTGTCCGGAACCGGATAAAAATAGACAACGTTAATATTCTGAATCACTGTATGTTAATAAACATAAAAGGGCCTGCGGGAATCCCGCGGGCCCTTCCAGGGGGTGCAATGGGTTGAAAAATCTCAGGTTAGTTCAAGCGGTTACCCCTGCAGCTGGGGCACATAAGCTGCGATCAGCCCGACTGCCTGCTTCTTTTCAATGCTTTTTCCTTTCAGCATAACGGTCTGATCGTGGAACTCCCGGGCGTCGAATTTATCTTTCGCCCAGGGATTTGAAAACAACACCTTCCTTACGCCAAAACCATGTTTGTTACAGTTGTAGAACAACATAAAATCATCATTGAAAGCGATGAACGAAGTACATTTCCCATCCGTATTCACCGCGATCTTCATGTTCATGTCAGGATTGTCGTAGTACACCCTGTACACTTCATATTCCCTTCCCTGGAACTGAAAGAAATCATTGGTGGTCTGAACCACATAATCTCCAGCCGAAGAAGTGGATGTACCCGTCAGGAACACCTCTGAGGTTTCGCCGTCGGCAAAAGCCAGCGATACTGTAACGCCCAGAATGACAACAATTGCCATTACCCTTTTCATCAAACTAACCTTTTTCATGACCTTTCCTGTTTATATGATATTCTAAATTTACCCCACTGCGGGGAGCAACTCAAATAAGTTCAATCAATGACCGGGTAAGAGGGTTATACGACCTGACGCAGCATGTGAAAGTCAATGGCTTCCTTTAAGCGGCAAGCCTTCCGAGGATCAGGTCCACTGCGTACATGTTCCCAATGGGCCTTGCATTGAGGTAATACTTTCTGTGGTAGGAACCGTCGAGCAGCTTGCGTACCGCTTCGATCCCGAGCCCGGACTTTGACTGGTTGCCGGGACGTACGCTCACCGGGACCTCGTCAAGGGAGTTCCTGACCTTCAACAGGATCTTGTCTGCCTTGACCACCAGGTAAATGGTGATCCATCCCTGCTTGCCGCACTTCCTGATCCCGTGTTTAAATGCGTTCTCAACGAGTGTATAAATGGTTAATGGGGGAATGTATACCCCTTCTGTGTTCCCCCTGACCTGGAAATCCAGTGAGAATGACTCCTCTCCCAACCAGATTTTTTCGAGGGCGATATACGCTTCGATAAGTCCGATCTCTTCGGAAAGGGGAATCAGTTCCTGCCTTGAGCAGCTGACTACCTTTTCCAGAAGTTGTGACAGGTCTGCGATGGCCTGTGGCGTTTGTTCCGACCTGGTGATGGATAACGCGTACAGGTTGTTCAGCGAATTGAACAGAAAATGCGGTTGCATCAACCGCTTATAGAGTTCCAGGTGTGAACGATCCTCCGGTTGTGATCCGTAGTGACGTGAAAACAGATAGTTTTGATTGACCATGTCCTTGTTCCCTTTTGTACTGTCCCTGTACATTTCCGGTGAATCAATAACATTACTTCATCTTTCGTGCCATAGCGGATATATATCTAATTATAAGTTTCTTAATGTTTTGAACGGTCCCGTAATTTGTGTTAAAACTGTACGGATATGTACAATCCTGTTCGCCTGGGTACAATGCCGTTAACCGGGATACGATCCTGTTCGCCTGGGTACAATGCCGTTAGCCGGGATACGATCCTGTATGCCCGGGTACAATGTCACTTTCCGGGGTACACTCCTTTTCGCCTTGTAAAATGGAAAAAACTTGCCGTCAGTGATGCTACTTATTAAACCTAAAACTTTGAAGTAAGATGGATGACGGCAAGTTTCACGATGTGCATAGAGTCAACTCAAATGTAAGGTACGGTAGTGATCCTGAAAAACATATTCAGTGTATCCCCGGTTAGGATGTACCAACCGCACGGTGAAGGGGGTGAACTCCTTTGACTGTCCGGTGCTGTACGTTGTTCCTGATCATCAATGAACACCCGTATTCGTGCGTCTCGTGGGTGATCTCAACCTCATGCAGGAAACAGGACCGGAGCTGTTTCAGTGCTTCCAGGCATTTTTCCATGGTCTCGCTGTTTCTCTTCTGCTGGCTGTGGAGCATCTGCAGGTTGATCATCTGTGCGAATCCGGAAATCTCCACATGGATCTCAGGGAGCCGGGGCTCTGACTGGAATTTCCTGAAGATAAGATCCATCACGGAGAAGAGGATCATAGGGGGCATCTGAATCTGATCCGGGTCACCGGACACCATGATCTCGATATCGGGAGCTTCTCCCCGGAACAGGGAGACCAGGGAGATCAGCTTATTCACCAGTCCGACTTCCATGGAGAACAGTTTGGAACGCTGTTCATGGTATATCATCACATCGCTCAGCAGTTCCGACGTCTTTGCGATGGCGGCTGTTACATCCGGGGATGAACGGTTCACCATCAGATCGAGCTGGTCCACTGCAAAGAGCAGCATGGCCGGCTGGACCCTGCTGACCGCTTCTTTCATCTGGGACTGTAACTCTTCCCGGGCCAGCTCCTTCTGCTGCCGGTCTGCCAGGTACCAGTGCCGGATGGTCCTCGCTGCCAGGAAGACCAGGACGATATAGAGGTTCCCCACCCCGCTCCTGATGACATTGGAAGGCTCCAGGTATGCGGATATGACCTCCTGATCGATGTCGGTCCACTGATAGATCCATTCGTTGCTCACCAGCAGTTCCAGCATTGAGAACCCGTAAAAGAATCCCAGAAATAGAATAATGAAAAGGGGAATCAACCGCTTGTTCACCAGGAGCGGTATCAGCAGGTAGGCCACCAGGTAGGTATGAGCAGCGAAGATGGGGAGGGTGACCAGGTAATATGCGAGCCAGTCCAGGTAGATCGGAAAAGGCTGGCCGAAGCTCTTAATAAAGGTGAATCCAAAGATCCAGCACATCCAGAAAAGGAGGTGCCGCCAGTGCCTCTTCACCAATGCCGATGGGTTCCTTCCTGGCTCCATATCACAGGCTCACGCTTAACTCGATCCGGTGGTTGTTCCTTTTTTCAAAAACAGCGACCCGGTGCCTGTTGGGGTACTGCAGTTCCAGCCTGCGGAGGCTGCTTTCGCCGGTGCCCCCTCTTTTACGGGAACGCTTTAACCTTGCATACTCAGACATGGAATTATCCGCCACGAAGCTGAGGCGTGTATCTGCCACCTTCAGCTCCAGGTTGATCCATGATCCGGAAGTCTCGGTTCCGGCCCCGTGTACAAAGCAGTTTTCCACGAAAGAATAGAGGATCAGAGGTGCGATCCGCAATCCCTCCAGGGATCCTTCCCTCTTGAAGGTGACTTTCAGCCGGTCACCGAACCTCAGTTTCTCCAGCCCGATGTAATTGTCGATCATCTCCACCTCCCTGCTCAGGGGCACCAGGTCCCTCTTACTCTCATCGAAGAGGTAATGGAGCAGTGATTTCAGTTTCCGGACATTGGTATTCAACAGTTCCGGCTTATTGATGGAGATGGAATAGAGGCTGTTGAAATTATTGAATATCACATGGGGATCCATGTGATGCTCCAGCAGCTTAAGCTCTGCCTCCAGCCCCCTGCGCTGTATCTCATGGATCTGTCTGGTCAGGAGATAACGGTCACGGGCAAACTTTGCAAGCGCGAACAAAGCCACGATAAAAGTCATGTCCTTGGTATTGACCAGAAGGTTCCCGAAGGTGAGGGATCCGCCATCCGGCCCGTTCTCCGGGGCAATGGCCTGATAGAAAATGAAATCGGAAAAGGCAAACTTAAGCAGGGAGAGTCCCATCCCGGTGCAAAGGAATAGCAATATGAACAACAGGTATTTCCTTTTGACAAGAAAAAGGGGGATCAGCAGATACACCGCCAGGTAGGCATAACCGAAGAAAAATACCGCATTGGTGGTTACCATCAGCAGCACACCGGCAAGCGGTGTTCCGCTTTCAGTTCTTGAAGAGGCAATCCATGTAAAGAGCATGATCATGCTGGTGAACAACACCAGATGGCGTGTGATCCGGTGAATGGGCTTCTGGCTGACCAACAGGGTATACATCATTCAAAAATAAGCAGCAACGAGCGTATCCCTATTTATTATCAACGAGAGCCATCTCCCGGGGACTGTATGGCACAGATCCCGGGGATGAATCCTGTTGACTGACGGTAAAGGGCCGTTGAGCCGGCTTTTTTTGCTTTTCCCTGAAATGATTTATGAAAACCTTGTAAATTTGTTATGTTAACAGGGTTCGTAGGTTTGTTTTCATGCGAGTTGAACCTTTGTTGTAACACGGACCTTGTCCATCGCATATGACCGGTGGCTGAGGATCTGCAAATCCTGCATCCATGAAGACACGCTGCCTGATCGTCGATGACGAACCCCTCGCCAGGGAACTCATCAGGGGCCATATTCAGAAACTGGAAAATTTCGAGATCGTTGCCGAATGCGACAATGCCATGAAAGCCATGGCTTCTCTTCGTTCGCACCAGGTGGACCTCATGTTCCTGGATATCAAGATGCCACAGATGACGGGGATCGATTTTCTGAAGACCCTGAAACGCCCCCCCAAAGTGATCATCACCACGGCCTACAGCCAGTATGCGCTGGATGGATTTGAGCTGGATGTGGTGGACTACCTGATGAAGCCGATCACCTTTGAGCGTTTCTTTAAGTCGGTCAATAAGTATTACCAGTCCGGCAGCCCGGAGTCTGTGGAAATGGAAGGCGGCAATGGGATCAACGACGAGGCCTTCATTTATGTGAAAGAAAACAAAAAGGTCATCAAGATCTATCTCAGGGAGATCCATTTCATTGAGGGACTCAATGAATACATCAGGATCCATACAGACAACCGCAGGGTGGTTGTTAAAAGCAGCCTGCATGCCATCGAGGAGAAACTCCCCCAGGACGCGTTCATCCGCATCCACAAATCCTACATTGTATCAATCCCCAGGATCAGGGCATTCAACGCCACCACCATCGAACTGGAGAATGCGAAACTGAGGATCGGACGCAACTACAAAAACCAGGTCTTCAGTGCCCTGCACTACAAACAGGAAATCTGAACATGAAGTGAGTGTCTAAAAAGCACCCATTTGTGGTGATTTCTCAGGATTACAAATGAAGTAACCTGGCATTTTTTACGCAGTAAATAAGCACGTTACGTTTTGTAATCCTGAGAAGAAAATAGAGAGGGTGCCCTTTTGAGACACCCTCTGAATGATCTTCTCTTGTAATCTACTCAATCTTCGGTCCCATCGTCCCACCAGACCCCGTTGTAAGGGGTGACAGTGGGTACGTTTTCGGCATTGCCGGAGATCTCATTCTGCGGATAGGGGAACCTCCTGGGTGCCTCGAACGGATTGGTCAGGGTAGGATAACCCGTGCGCCTCCATTCTGCAAATGCTTCAACCGCTCCGTAGGGCCACAGGTGGATGTACTTTTGCCTGAAGATCATCTCCGTGGTCAGGCCGGACGCATCGGCAGGCATGACATCGGCCTGTGCCTTGTAGGTTTCCGCATCGGCAGGATCCACACCGGCCTGCTCAAGAGCCGCATCCAGGCCCTCCTCATAAGCGGCCAGCGCGGCAGCCGCATCCGGTGAGGCCTTCCTCAGGTGGCACTCCGCTTCGATGAACTTCAGCTCGGCAAAGGTCATGATGGGCAGCGGTGCCGTGGCATTGATCACCTGGTCGGTGATCCTGGAATAGATGGTACCGGCCTGATCCTCGGCAGAGGTGCCGTTCTGTCCGGGAACGTACTCACCGGCCACCTGGGTAAAGAAGAGAGGGATCCTGGGATCATTGAGCTGGTCAAGGATATCATACATGGTCACGCTGACGGCATGATGCCTCCGCTCGTTCTCTTCCTGGAACCAGGTATTCTCATGTCCCAGGTCATTGGCCCAGTTATCGAAGGTAAAATCATCGTCCATGGAAGCAAAACCCTGTGCGGCAGCTGCCAGCGCATCCGCGGCAGATCCTTCCGGATCAATCTTGCTCAGGCGGTTCGAATACCGCGCTTTCAGCGAATAGGCTGCCGTGATCCAGGCCTCCGCATCACCTCCGTAGATAAAGTCCTCCCCTCCGGTGGTGCTGATGTTCTCTTTCTGAAGGTCTGCAATGGCCTCATCCAGCTGGGCCAGCATGGTGGCATAGACCGATTCCTGGGTGTCGTAGACCGGTTTCCGGTTTTCCGCACCCATGGTGGCCTCCGAACAGGGGATCCTTCCCCAGGTATCGGTGGAAACCAGATAGGTATAGGCTTGCAGGATCTTGGCGATCCCCACATCGATCCACTTTCCCTCCTCGCTTCCGCCTTCCGAACCTTTCTCGATGATGATCTTCAGGTCGGGCAGCAGCCGCGGGTAGATAAAGAAGGCCCACGAGTTCTCGCTGAGTTGAGAGTTGATATTGGCGCGCCGGTCCGCATCCCTCATCTGGCCATGCGCCCCGCAGGTATGCTCAATGAAGACGGAACTGTACCAGGCCAGTGAGGTCCCGGTGACCCAGTACGGGGTGGCCACCGTACAACCCGACATCAGCATGCTGATGGGTACATCGGTCGGATTGTTGGGATCGGTATCGATTTCATCCATGATCTCGTCGCTGCAGGAAAAACTGAACAGCAGGATCAGGAGAAGACTGATTATTGAACTATATCTTTTCATCTTCTACGTTGTTTTAAAAAGTGATTTTAACTCCTCCACCGAAGGATTTGGTATTGGGTAGGGAAACATACTCGAATGCACCGATCCCGTTGCCTTCTGAAGTACTTGATTCCGGATCAAAATTGGGGTAGTCGCTCCAGAGGGCAAGGTTCCTGCCATTGGCATAGATGGAGATGGAATTGATGAAGGTGTTGTTGAACCAGCTCCGGGGCATGTCGTAACTGATGACCAATTCCTTGAACCTCAGCAGCGTCTTATCCATGATCCGCGATTCGGCGATGTTCCACTGCACGGTGCTCCAGTAGTCCTCCCCCATCAGGATTTCGATATCGTTCTCCCCTTCGATCACCAGCTCCCCGCTGGCCGGGTCCAGGTAGCCCTTGACCGAGTTGGGCTCGATCCTGGGAGTTTCCCTGTCCTCGGTGATCACATCGGCTCCGTAGTTCCGCAGCAGGGCGTTCAGGCCGCTGGAAATATAGCCTCCCCTGGAATAATAGAACTGTGCACTGATGGTGATCCCCTTGAAGCGGAGGATGTTCGTGAGGCTGGCATCCCAGTCCGGATTGACTTTGCCCAGGATCTTCTCCTCACCTCCCTGGAGCGGCATTCCGTAGAATGGATTGGGCACCCCGGCTACGGTCTCCCTGGAGTCGACCACGATGCGACCGTCCTCATCCTTGACATAAGAGCTCCCGAAAATGACCGGGTAGGGATGTCCTGCGTAGGCATATGCCCCGACCTCATTGAAATTCTGCCAGCCGGTCTGAACCCGCTCCACACCGGGGGCCAGCTCCAGGACCATATTCTCGTTCTGGGCGAAATTCCCCAGGAGCTCCCATTCGAATCCGCCTTTGGTGCGGACCGGTATGATCGAGAGCATCAGCTCGTGGCCTTTGGATTCAAGCTCCCCGGCATTCCTGTACTCGGACCGGAATCCGGAGGAGGAGGCCAGTGGGACGCTGAATATCTGATCGGTGGCATTGATGTAGTAATAGGAGTAATCGATACCCAGCCGGTTCCCGAAGAACCTCAGGTCGGCTCCGATCTCATAGGAGGTGATGTTCTGGGGCCTCAGTGCATCGCTCAACAGCACAGACTGGAGGGTGAAGGCCGGATAGCTCTGGTATGGGAAGGTGAAATTGTTGTCCAGGAACCCGGACCCGATGCCCTCGTTGTCCTCCTTGGCAGTGAACAGTGTTTTGGTCGAATAGAGGGCGCCTGCCTGTCCCATTTGCGAGTAGGAGGCGCGGATCTTTCCGTAGGGAAGGATGTTCTGGTCCTTCAGGAACCCCAGTTCCGTGAAGATAAATCCCATGGAAACCGAGGGATAGAAGTAGGAGCGGTTGCCCGAGGGCATGTTGGAGACCACATCGTTCCTTCCGGTTACGGTCAGGAACAGCATGGAGGCGTAATCCACTGTCGCACTCCCGTAGAATCCAACCACCCGCTGCCTGGTCAGCTGGTAGACTACATTCTGGGCACCGGTATTCGAAATATGGTCGAATCCCCCGATGGTGATGTTGTTCCCCGTCATGGAATGGGTCTTGGTGGTAATGTCATAGAATTCATTCCCCAGCACGGCATCAATCCCGATGGCCCCGAAATCTTTGGTAATGCTGAGCGAGGCATTGGAGTTGACCTCCTGGCGCTGGTAGGTGTAATCTTCGACGGCCCCTCCGGCCGGATCGATCCCGAATTCGGGATATCCACGGCCTGCTCCGCCCGAACCCTTGGAGATCACCTCATGCCCGGTGGTCAGGAAACGGTCCAGACCGATGCGGTAATTAATGCGCATCCATTCAAACGGCTGGTAGGAGAGCGACGTATTCCCGAAAAACCGGTCGGTCACCTCGTTATAGGAGTTGTGCTTGAGGGCCCAGTAGGGATTGTCCATGGCGAACCGGTAATGGTACTGGATGAAGGGATCCTCCTCCCTTTCGAAGGGCTTGTTGGTCAGATCATAGGTGCGGGGGGCGAAATAGACCGTGAACAATGGGTTGGCCAGGTTGCTCCCTCCCGGGATCTTGTCGATGTCGACCCTGGATACATTGGCCGAAACCGAGGCGGTCCAGCGGTCGGCCAGGACGAAGTTCCCGTTGAATTTCGCATTGTTCCTGATCATCCCGGTGGTCTCGATGATCCCCTTCTGATCGGTCCGCCCCATGCTGAGGCTGTAATTGGCCCGGTCGGTGGAGGAGGAGATATCCACTGAATTGGTCAGAGTGAAACCCTTCTGGAAGAACTCTTCCTGGTTGTTGTATACCCTGGGGACCTGGCTGGGCGGGGAACCGTCCAGGGTCTCATAGGGATTGTCCAGGAACAGGTTGTCCTCCTGGGAATGGTAGTTCTGAAGGGTGTCGATCCTGGGACCCCAGGAGCCCGATGACCACAGGTTCAGCAATCCCCCGTTCCCCTGTCCGTAGGTGGACTGAAGTTCGGGCAACCGGCTGATGCGGTCGGAGGTAAAGTTGCTGTTCACGGTGACCAGGGTTTTCTTTCCCGAACTCTTGGCTGCAGACCCGCTTTTGGTGGTGATCACCACCACACCGTTGGCCGCACGGAGCCCATAAAGTGCCGAAGCGGTGGCTCCCTTGAGCACCGAAATGGATTCGATGTCCTCCGGATTCAGGTCCACGATCCGGGACGAGGGGTTGGTCCCATCGCCTACATTCTCCACGAATGCCTTTTCTGAAGCGATGGGCATCCCGTCAACCACATACAGGGGCTGGTTTGACCCGGTGAGCGACACATTGCCCCGGATGGTCACATGGGAGGTGGCACCCGGCATTCCGCTGGATTGCTTCACGGTGATCCCTGCGATCTTCCCCTGCAGCGATTTTGAGATATCCATGTTCTTGGCACCGGAGATCTGGGCCTCCCCGATCTCCTGGACCGAGAATCCAAGGGCTTTCTTTTCCTTCCGGATGCCCATGGCGGTGACCACCACTTCGTCCAGCTCCAGCAGGTCAGATTCCATCACCACATCGATGGTGCTTGATCCCCCGATCTCAATTTCCTGGGTGAGCAGTCCCACGAAACTGAATATCAGCACCTCTCCATCCCTTGGAATGTCGATCTGGAAATTTCCCTGCCCATTGGTGATGGTTCCCACAGAGGTTCCCTTCACTGCCACGGAAACACCCGGGATGGGCATTCCGTCTTCAGCACTGGTCACCGTTCCGGAAACCTGCCGGGCCTGTCCCAGCAGGAGGGTGGTCCCGAATGCTGTCAGCAGCAGCAAGCATGCTATTTTTTTCATAGATTCAGTTTTAGATGAAAGATTCAATTCCTCCGCCATCGCGGCGGATTCTGGTGGGAAGAAAGCAGATTGCCCGTTGAGAAGCTAATAATATCAAGCAATGACACGCTCAATCCGGGATTCTGCACAAACCAGTCAGTTCTGCACCATTCACCGGGTGTTATGGTCCGCTTGCCGGGGAGAAGCGGGTATTTGACAGACGATGGGCCCTATTCGGGCCCGGTAACCGGTTCCTGAACCCGGTACTGCCTGCCAACGACCCGCTGCAAAGGGTCAAATCAGGGACAGGGTATGGCAGGGAGTACATGTTGATACCACCGGACGAAGGTTATATTCCGGATTTTAATATATTTACTAAACTTCTCCTAAAACTAATCCTATGCTCGGTCTTACTGATTACCTGATTATTGCAGCGTATTTTCTGATTGTGCTGCTGGTGGGGGGGCTCACCGGCCGGAAACAGGAAAAAGAGGAATTCCTGATATCGGGACGCAAACTGAAATCGTTCCAGGCCACCACCACCATCTTCTCGAGCCGGATCGGCGCTGCGATCCTTCTGACCTACACAGCCCTGGTGTACCTTTACGGAATGGGCGCCCTCTGGTATTTTATAGGCTCGGTATTCGGGCTGATCATCTTCTATTTCTTCGGTGTCGGCATAAAAAAGCTGGCTGACAAAGAGCGATTTTACACCATGCCTGATTTCTTTTTCTTTCACAAGGGCAGAATGGCAGGATTCCTGGCCACCATCGTGACGATCACCATCATGTTCGGCTGGGTGGTACTGAATTTCACGGCAGGCGCCAAGCTGATTTCTGAATATACCCCCATCAGCTACGATTTTTCGGTCATCATCGTGGGAGGGATTATCCTGCTGTACCTGCTGGCCGGCGGTTTCGATGCGGTGGTGAAAACCGATATCATCCAGACCGTAGGGATCTTCCTCCTTTTCGTTCTGATGATGTACCTGCTCATCACCACCCATACCAAACCGCAGCTGGCAGCAGCCGACCTGTTTTCCATCCCGGCGGGACAGATCATCAGTTTTTTCCTGGCAGGATTCTTCATACCGCTGGCCTCACCGGAGATGTGGCAGCGGGTATACGCCATACAGGATAAGAAGCATTTCGGTAGAAGCATCTTCCTCTCCTCACTTTTCTACATCATGGTGGGATTCATCCTGCTGCTTATCGGGCTGGTGATCCGGGCCGATATCCCGGATATTGCACCCGACACCTCGCTGATCGTGGGATTCAGCCGCCTGTTGCCGGTGGGACTGGCCGGGTTATCCGTGGTGATCATCTACTCCTCGGTCTCCTCCTCTGCAGATACCTATATGTTCACTGCCTCTGCTTCCGTTACCCAGGATTTTCTTGAGAAGACCGGGCTGACCAGCAGCGACAACCTCCGGAAGACCATGCGCTGGAGCATGGTGGCCCTGATGGCCCTGGGCATCTTCATGGCCCTCATTCTCAGGGATATTGTGGATGCCACCTTCTTTTTTGTGTCGCTGACCATGTCCCTGGGATTCCTGATCCTGGTCATGTGGATCTATCCGAAGATCAACAGGTACAGTGTGAACCTCTCCATCTTCGCCTGTCTGGTGGGGGTCATTGTTCCGGCCAGTTTTATCGGCATCTCAGAGGTCCTGGTCCAGTGGGCCATCGGTTTCTGCATCGGTGGATTGCTCATTGGTATGGTGGCCCACGCCATCAGGCCGGCAAGGACATGAAACAAAATGGGAGCAAACTTGTCGGTTTGCTCCCATTTCACTGAACAGTGCCCATAGCCACCAATCCAGTGCCGAGTTACAGTTATTATGGCCGGCCCGTCCAGCGTACCCCTGGGGGTATCACCGGCGAGCCCTGGTTCTCGGCCTATGCTCCGTAGAACATGGACCTGCAACCGTCCTTTCACCCAGCCGAAGCTGGATTTCCGGGACAGGCTCCTCAAGGCCCCTGCTCCGCACAGGTCTTACGATCTGCCCGAAGCCAGAGTGAATAAGCTTAGTGGAACCCCGTGGGATTCGTTTCGGCTCTTCTACCTTTCGGATCAACTTTTTAAAGACCTCCCAAGTGGTGATCTGCAGTTGAATAAACCCGGAAACTTTGTTTCGGGGTTTATGCCAGGCTCCTGATGAATCTCCGGACTGGGGGAATCCCTTTCTCCGGCCGGTTCGCTAACCCGTACTACCGGGCTCTCTACACCGGGCGAAACTTCGAGCGGCCCCTTATCTCTCACTCGGTTTAACCAAAAATAGACCATCGGATAACACGAAGCAAGCACCGGGCACTTTTCTCTGTTCACAAATAACCCACACATGTTATTAACAAATTGTTAATAACCTCAATCGCCCATGGCAAGAAACAGCCTGGTCGATGGGAATGTCCCCATCAACAGGTGTTGATAATCAAATATTAACAGGGAAATGGTCAGGATCTATCCTTGTCCTTGTCTTTTTCTCCAGGTGCCTGCTGACCGGTGGTCCCCTTGGAAATGCTCTCCCGCATGGTGGTATCTGCCTGGATATTCTTGAACTTGTAATAGTCCATGATCCCCAGGTTCCCGTTCCGGAAAGCTTCCGCCATGGCCAGCGGGATCTCCACTTCGGCCTCAATCACCTTGGCGCGGGCCTCCTGGGCTTTGGCTTTCATCTCCTGCTCGGTGGCCACCGCCATGGCCCGCCGCTCCTCTGCCTTGGCCTGGGCGATGTTCTTATCGGCATTTGCCTGGTCCATTTGAAGGACAGCGCCGATGTTCTTTCCGATATCGATATCTGCCACATCGATGGAAAGGATCTCGAAAGCGGTTCCCGCATCAAGTCCCTTCTCAAGGACGATTCTCGAAATGAAATCGGGATTCTCCAGTACCTGTTTGTGTGATTTGGAGGACCCAATGGAGGAAACGATCCCTTCCCCCACCCTGGCCAGGACGGTCTCTTCGCCCGCACCACCGACCAGTTGCTTGATGTTGGCCCTGACAGTCACACGGGCCTTGGCGATCAACTGGATCCCGTCCTTGGCCACCGCGGTCACCGGAGGGGTATTGATCACCTTCGGATTCACAGACATCTGCACGGCCTCCAGCACATCCCGGCCGGCAAGGTCGATGGCTGTAGCCATCTGGAAAGGCAGGTCGATGTTGGCCTTATTGGCCGATACAAGCGCATGGATTACCTGCTCCACATGTCCCCCGGCCAGGTAATGGGCTTCCAGTTCGTCCCGTTTAATATGTGCAAGGCCCGCTTTGTGCGCCTCGATCATGGACCTTACGATAACGGTAGGGGGTACTTTCCTCCACCGCATCAGGATCAGTTGCAACAACGAGATCCTCACCCCCGACAACAGTGCGGTGAACCAGAGTCCGATGGGGATGAAGTATAAGATGATCCACAGCCCGATGATGCTGGCGACCACAATGATGATCCAAGAATAATTGAACTCCATAATATTCTATTTTTTAATGGGTTTTACACTGATTCTTGTCCCCTCGACGGAGACGATTTCAACCTCGGAATGTTCGGGTACATACCCTTCGATGGACTTGGCCTCCCGCACCAGGTCATTGACCATGATCTTTCCCATGGGCGCCAGCCTGGTCAGGGTGGTGCCGCGGTCACCCACCTTGACCTGTTCCTCAGAAAGGTCGGTATCCACCGTGCCCTTGATGTCGGTACTCAGCATCAGCCGGCTCCAGGTCCTGGCCCTCAGGGACATGGCAATGACGAAAACACTCAGCAGGATGGTGCCGATAAGCACCCAGATCCCCACCGAAGGCCCGAAGTCATTAAATGCCTTGTAGACGCCAAACACGGTAAGGACCAGGCCCCCGATCCCCGCAACGGTGACCCCCGGAACAAGAAGGAATTCGATGACGAAGAGAAGGATCCCGAGGACGATAAGGATAATGATGATTGCCATGGCCGGATCCTAAGGTTCTACAGATGCCTTCAGACCCCTGGCAATAAGCTTATAGCGCAATTCCTTCATTTCGGGAACGGTTCCGGAGCGCACTTCGCATTTCCCCTTGTAGTGTGTAATGGTGGCACACTGCTCGGCCTGCGTCAGGGAATGCCCGCAGACTTCAACGAGGGTTTCCATGACATAATCGAAGGTGTTCACATCGTCGTTGTGCAGCACCAGTTTTGCCTTTTGATACTGGTCTGCATCCTCTGATCCTAACTTCTGGGGCCGGCTGGTAAAATTGCTGTCCATGGTCCTGGCATCACTACCTGTCAAATATAACAAAATTTATGGTTGAACCATCTTCATTCGAGCTGTTTTGCCGTATGGGTGGGCACCTGCCTCCCGTTATACCACGATACGATGAACGCATCGCTGAATCCCCGGTCACGCACCCTCTCAAGTGCACCGGAAGCATCCGCATACCGGGAAAACTTACCCGCGTAATACCGGACCAGCCCCCGATCCTCCAGGCGTTCTCCGGTGATTGGGGTGATCCCCAGGAACACCTCCCCTTCCACCTCGGAACTGAACACCCCCAGCTGAATGCGGTAATAGGTTCCCGGCGGAATGGGCACATCCATGGGAACGGGCTGACTGCCGGAATAGGTGGGATGGTCCAGAATATCGAACCTGTTGATCGGCGACTGCCCGCCCGGTCCCTTTCCGGCCAGGGGAGCCGGCGTGCCCGGTTCGCCCTCCAGCGAAGCGCCCTCTGTGAACCGGTATACCCTGATGCCACCGATCACCGTGTCGGTTTCGATGGTCGGCGGGATGTTTCCTTCCATGAGTGCCCTGGTTTCCTCGCGTTCCAGCCTGGCCAGCAGGGAATCGGCCCGTGCCTCTTCGTCACGGGACCTTTTTTCCCAAAGCATGATCTGCTTCTGCCAGACCCAGCGGTCATTGGGATCATCCGATTCCCTCACCCTGATGGTTGCCTGAACCGCCATTGCCCTCAGGGAATCTGACCTGGCCTGGTGCTGCCTGGCCTCCTCCATCCAGTTCCCGGCCGTTGTGATCACTTTGTCTGCTGCCCCCGGGGGCTCCCCATGGATGGGCTGCTTGGGACCGGAAGTTGGAACGGGTGTTCTTTTCAGGGCTTCCAGCTCCGCCAGGATCTCATCGGCCACCCCCTCCATGGAGGCGATTTCAGCAAGCATCTCCGGATCATTCACATCCGCTCGCCTTTTGGGTTCGATCACATGTATCCGGTATACGGTCCACATGCTGTCGGGTCCCTGTCTGTTGGAAAAGAACATCAGCATACCCAGGTCGGAACCGGGAAGCAGCAGCACCTCATCCATCACCGAGTTGATGGGGAACCCGAGGTTCATGGGCGGGGACCACTCGTCCCGGTCCATATCGTAGTGTGACCGGTAGAGGTCGAATCCGCCGATCCCAGGCAATCCATCCGATGCGAAATAGAGGTCATTTTCAATGGGATCGAAGTAGGGCAGGATTTCATTCCCGGAGGTATTCAGTGCGCGGATCCCCTCAGGTTCGCTCCAGGAGTTCCCCGTTCCCTTCCGGATCCTGAAAAGCTGGGCACCATCCTTCCCGTTCCTTTCATACCCTGAGAAGTAGGCATATTCCCCCCTGACCGCACCGGGAGAGAGGAACATGAGCCCGGTGAGGTCATCCCGCTCCTCCTCCTCGCTGACATAGGCCCGTGGCTTATACTGCAACTGCCCTCCCTTCATCCTGACCTGGGAGAACTGGGCCGAATCCGCCAGATCGAGGAAGGTAACATTCATCACCTCGTACGGATTGTAGGTGGCGGTCAGCTGAAGGGCATTCCGGCAGGATTCGATCAACTGATCGATCCGGTAGTCTTTTCTCTCCTGACGCGTAGCCCCCGATCCGAACCGCTGATAGTACCGGATCGCCTCATTGAAATCATAGGTAAGATGGAGCGCGCGCCCCAGGTAATAATCCAGCGCCGGGATCACGCTTCCCTGACGCTCCAGGGTCCTGAATGCTTCCAGTGCTTCCCGGGGGGACCGGTCCTCGAGCAGGGCCACTGCCCCGGCCATGGTCACCGGTTCCCGAGCTCTACCCTGTTGCGCCAGGAGGGGCGGGTTGAAGGCCATCCAGAAACAGGCCGAAGCCAGTAAAAAGTATTTCACCGTACGCGCAAACATAATGTCCGCCGATCTGTTTATTTAGTATTTCAAACAGGTCGGTCAGATGCTAAAAATAGCAATAATAATGACCCGATGTTTGAAGCAATCTTTGTACATTTATAAACTGTTTGAACCATGTCCATACTGAAAGAAGGAGACCTGGCTCCCGCCATAAACGCCGTGGACCAGAACGGGGAACGAATCACCCTCGAGGAATATAAAGGAAAAAAAGTAGTGCTCTATTTTTACCCCAAGGACAACACTCCCGGTTGTACGGCAGAGGCATGCGACCTGCGGGACAATTATGCAGAGTTTCTCGGGAAGGGTTTCGACGTGATCGGGGTGAGCGCCGACAGTGAGAAATCCCACCGCAGTTTCATCAGCAAATTTGATCTCCCCTTCCGGCTCATTTCGGATGTTGATAAAAAAGTACTGCAGGATTACGGGGCCTGGGGAGAAAAAAAGATGTACGGCAAACCTTACATGGGGATCCTGAGGAAAACCTTCGTCATCAACGAGGAGGGAAAAATCGAGAAGATCATCGAAAAAGTGAATACAAAGGAGCACAGCAGGCAGATATTCGAAGAATTGTCACATAAACCTTGAAAGCAATATGAGTAACGGCACCGCAAGCGGCAGCAACCAGGAGAAATTGAAAGCGTTACAGCTCACACTGGACAAGATCGAAAAAGGGTACGGCAAGGGGACCATCATGAAACTGGGGGATAATGCCATCGAGGATGTCCCGGTGATCTCCTCGGGTTCCATCGGCCTGGATGTGGCCCTGGGGGTCGGCGGATATCCCCGTGGCAGGGTGATCGAGATCTACGGTCCGGAATCGTCCGGGAAAACCACACTGGCCATTCATGCCATTGCAGAAGCCCAGAAAGCAGGGGGGATTGCCGCATTCATTGATGCCGAACACGCATTCGACCGGTTCTATGCCAAGAAGCTCGGAGTGGATATTGAAAACCTCTATATTTCCCAGCCCGACAACGGGGAACAGGCGCTGGAGATTGCCGACCACCTGATCCGGTCCGGTGCCATCGATATCATCGTGATCGATTCGGTGGCCGCCCTGACGCCCAAGTCAGAGATAGAGGGGGAAATGGGTGACTCAAAGATGGGCCTTCAGGCACGGCTGATGTCCCAGGCGCTCCGCAAGCTGACAGCCAATATCAACAGAACCCAGACCACCTGTTTCTTCATCAACCAGCTGCGCGAGAAAATCGGGGTCATGTTCGGGAATCCGGAGACAACCACCGGCGGAAATGCCCTGAAATTCTATGCCTCGGTCAGGCTGGACATCCGGCGGATCGGTCAACTGAAGGAAGGGGATGAGGTGCACGGCAACCGGACGAGGGTCAAGGTGGTAAAGAACAAGCTGGCACCGCCCTTCAAGAAAGCAGAATTCGACATCCTTTACGGACAGGGGATCTCCAAAACCGGTGAACTGATCGACCTGGGCGTCGATCTGGGAATCCTGAAGAAGAGCGGCTCCTGGTTCAGCTACGGAGACACCCGTCTTGGTCAGGGAAGGGATGCCGTGAAAAACCTGCTCAGGGACAACCCGGAGCTTTCAGAGGAGATCGAAACCAGGATCAAGGAGTCCCTTCAGGCGGCCAACCAGTGATCCGGTAACCCGAAGTCCCTTTTTTTCGTAAATTGGTGCAGATAACCATCGCTGTTGCCGGCATGAGCTTTCTGCTTCATTTTATTTTTATCGCGGCTTTCCTGCTGATCTACATCATCGCCATCATCATCCTGAAGCCTTTCCGGCTGCACAGGAAAAGGCCCGTGTCGACCATTTTCATCAAGGCCAGTTATCTGCTTTACCTGGCCTGTTTCATGCTGATGGCTTACCTGATCCTCTTTTTCTCCGCATCGGCGGAACCGGCAGAGGATGTGGATGAGGAGCGGATCCTGAATGTCCTGACCGTATTCAGCGTCCTTGCATTCTTCATTCCCAATATAGGGATCATGATCAGAAGACGGATCGGTTCCTGGCGGGTGACCTACAATTACCTGCTCACATTGCTGAATATCCTCATTTCAGGGGGCCTGATCTGGTTCATTGCAGATATGCCCTGGCAATTCAAGTAGTGGCCGTTCCGGAACCGTCACCTGATCTGTAAAACCGGAGGGCCATCTCCAGTTTTTCCTCCATCTCAAGAGCTCCGTCGATCCAGTGGATCGGGACCCCCCTGCGTTCCATCCCCCTGAAGTATGTCATCTGGCGTTTGGCGAACTGATGGATGGCATGGTTCAATTGTTCCACCATCTCCTCATAAGTGATTTTCTGCAGCAGATAGCGGGTAATGAAACGGTATTCCAGTCCGTAATACTCAAGTTTCTCCGGACTGATCCCTTTTTTGAGCAATCCCTCCACTTCCTCTACCATCCCCTCTTTCAACCGGTGGTGAAGCCTTTCCGTGATCCGCCGGCGCCGGGTCATCCTATCATGCCTGATCCCCAGTACCAGGGGCACCAGGTCATAGCCTTCTTCATCCGGGGTGCTGCGGGAGGACTGGTACATGGCGATCTCGATGGCCCTGATCAGCCGCTTGCGGTTCACCGTGTCGGTTACATTGTGGAGTGGTCCGTAGAGCTGGAGAATGCCCTTCAGCTCACTGTAGGTCTTGCCGGACAGATCTTCGCGAAGCGACTCATTCACAGGAACTTTCAGCAGCCTGTAGTTGCGCAGAACAGATTCGATATAGAGCCCGCTTCCCCCGCAGAGCACGGGCATCTTACCCCGCTCACCGATGTCGGTAAAAACCCTGAGGAAGTCCTGCTTGAACAGGTACACGTTGTATTCGTAACCGGCATCCAGGATGTCCACCAGGTGCAACGCCACCTGCCGGTCCTCCACCCGGTAGTCACCGTAATCCTTCCCCGTGCCGATATCCATCCCCCGGTAAACCTGCCGTGAATCGGCGCTGATAATCTCTCCCCCGATGCGGTCGGCCAGCCTTGCTGCGAAAGCTGTCTTTCCGCCGGCGGTATGTCCCAGTACGGCGACCAGGTTGTACTTTTTATCTACCACAGTACTCAAATATAGACAAATAACCTGTTTTTGCGTACCTTTGGGCCCAATCCCATGGCCAACAGAATCAACATACGGAACAAGAAGGCGTACCACGATTATGAAATCCTGGAAAAGTATGTGGCGGGTATCCAGCTGAAAGGATCGGAAATCAAATCGATCCGGCTCGGCAAGGTGAGCCTGGTGGAATCCTACTGCCTGTTCCAGAGCAACGAGCTCTATGTCCGGGGCATGCAGATCGCTGATTATGCCTGGAGCAGTTACAACCGGCACGAACCGGGAAGGGACCGCAAATTGCTGCTCAACAGGCAGGAGCTGCGAAAACTGCAGAGGAAGACCAGGGAGAGCGGGTTGACCATCGTCACCCTGCGAATTTTTATCTCCGAATCGGGCTATGCCAAGCTGGAGATCGCTCTGGCCCGGGGTAAAAAAGAGTACGACAAACGGGAGACCATCAAAAGGAAAGATACCCAGCGCCAGATGGCCCGGCTCCAGAAAATCAAGTAACGCTTACTGGGAGAAGAAGAATTCGTTCAGATCCCTGAGATCCTCAAGGTTCAGGTCGAGCTGGTAATCGAAATAGCGGTCAATGGCCCTCAGCAACTCGTCGTATGACAGTTCCCCGTCCTGGTCCGTATCCAGCGGTTTATATTTCTCCGGGATCTCAACCGGGCTCCCCAGCATATAATCCGAAAGGATCGCATCCATATAGGCGGCCACCTCTTCCCGCTTCATGGCCTGGGTCCGGTGCTCCATACGGGCAAGAAACTCCTCCTCGGTGACCGTGGTGCCGTCCGGGTCGACCCATGCCCCCGGTTCGCTCCGGGGTTCCAGGTCCTGGAAGTCGGGAACCCCGTCCTGATCCCCGTCCAGCGGGCAGCCGGAGGTATCCACCCTGACCCCGGCCGGGGTGACCGGACAACGGTCATGCCAGTCAATGACCCCGTCACCGTCCTCGTCCTCCATCATCAGCGGATCATAGGGTCCGGCCAGGAATAGGTCCGTAAAGGGAGGCTCGGGTTTGAACAGGTCCACGTGAAACGAGACATGGGGATACAGGTAGCTGTCGTTCCCCTTCTTTCCCCTGACGCTGGTCCCCTCGTAGGCTACATTATCCAGCACATCGGTGAGGGTATAATGGTAGGATACACCGGCGCTGATGGAAGTGCGCTGGTCGATCCTGAAATGAATGCCGGCCTCGACGGGGAACGAGAGGGTGTGCTGGCTGTACTCACCCAGCCCGAAGAGGTTCTGTTCCCTGAGCCTGAGGTCGGTCTCATAACTGTAATCCCGGTAAAGGATCCGCGAAAGGTCCGGATCGGAAGAGGCCTGTTCCAGGTCCCTGATGGATCCGTCCGTCCAGTAGTGATACAGCATCCCGTCCCCGTCGGACAGGTCACCCTTCGCACTGAAATGCACGCTTTCCACACCCACCGAGAGGTAAGGCCTCACCAGGGCAGTGGGCGAAAAGAGGTGTCCGAACCGGTACTCGAAACTGAACCCGAAGGCTGTAATGCCTGTTTCAAAATTGAGGTTCTGATCCAGGTCAGAAAAGGAGTAGGCATTCCCTCCTGTCTTCCCCGTCATGAACGAGAAATTGGCCACGTAATGGCGGTTGGGATCCAGGTAGGCAGAGAGGTTCACCTGGGCAGCATAATGCCCGATGGAGGGCCCGTTCAGGCTGTTTCTTACATCACCGTAATAATTTAGGACGCCAAGCGAAATGGAAGCCACCGGTTTCAGTGCAAATGCACGAACCGAGTCCCGTTTCATGGCCATGGTGTCGGCGGGTGCTTCCTGGGCCCCCGAAAGAGGGAAGATCCATATCATCAGGAGCATGAAAGCGGGATATGACAGGGATCTCAGCACCGGCTATTCAAATAGGGCAACTCATTGTCTGATTGATCCTACAGGCACCCTTCTCCCATCCCGGTAAGCGACGACGAATGATCCTTCCACATCCGGCAAATTCTCTATTCTGTTCCTGTATGAAACGGCCTCATCGTAAGATCTGAATGAGCCAACGGTATATTTGTAAAATCCTCCTTCCTGCTCAACAAACACGTCCCGGTCTACCCCGGCCTCCCTGAAAAAGGCCCTGGCATCCGAAGCTTCAGAAGTGGCGGCCACCTGAACACGGTAATAGACCCCGGTCCCCGGCTGCAGCACCGGCGTGTCCATCACCATGGTCCCTGCAGCGGCAGTTCTTCCGGCCGTTGTTCCGGCCGTTGTTCCGGTCCGTTCCGGTACCGTCACCGGGTCCTGCCTGGGAGGAGGCTCCCTCTGTTCCTGTCGCTCCCGGACTTCCTGTGGCTGTGTGACCACGGCCGTTTGCCTCCTGGTACCCGGAGCCTCTCCGGTGAGCAGGAGGTTCCTTTTTTCAGCCTGGGACAGCACCTCAAGCGGAACATCCATTTCCTTCACCTCCACGAGCCTGTTCTCATTTCCCGAGGTATAGGTAAGCATCCCGTTGATTCCCATCTCACCCTGTGGTTCATTCTGTTTGGGGACCAGCTTGTACTCCAGTTCGAACTCGGAGGACTCGGGCAGGGACATCCAGATGAATTTGACCGTTGAGGCCGCATAGGAGACGATGCCGCCCTGGGAGTTGACCTCCTCGAAAATGTACCCCGAAGGCAACGTTTCCTCGATCTTGGCATACTTGCTGCCGGTGGGGTTGTTGACCAGAAGCCTGACCAGGTAGGAGCCGCTGGGAAGCAGGATGGGCTTCTGCCGGATGACCATGGCATACACCTTGTCCTGGGGATCTGCGGAAGGGGGAACGTCGGAGCCGCCCCTGAAATTCTTGATATCCACAATGAAATCCGGATCAACGGTTGAACTGGGGATGATGGTGATCTCCCTTCCCTGGGGAACATTGAGGAACCGTCTCTCATCATCCACTACGTAGGCGAATACCCCCCCCAGCATGAATGTCCCCTTGAGCCGTTCATTTACATGTACGGTATAACTGATGGTTATCTGCGGGTTGTCGGGGAGCTTGAGCCATATCACGCGGATGCGCTGGTTGTCGAAGCTGAAATCGGCATTGGGGGAACTCCTGTTGGTCGCTGTCAATCCAAGAGGAAGGTCCTGCGAAAACCGCGAATAATCGGTCAGCGATCCTTTCTGAATGGTCACGGTGACCTGAAAATCCTGGCCCGCTCTCACCTGGTCGGGATGATCAATGGTCAGTTCCACCTCCTGACCGGTCACGGTCAAAGTAAGGAAGCTGACAGCCATGAATATGAAGGGGAAAATATATTTTTTCATTCCTGACACCCAATTTTAACACAATGTACAAAAATATTGTAAACAATAGTCCGGCCAATTACTAACAGAAAACGATCTCCCTGTCAGAAGTTCGGGCTCAGCAGGTACTTGGAATAGAATTTATTAATCACCTCCACGGCTTCATCTGCAGTGTCCACCACCCTGAACAGGTCACGGTCCTCCGCGCTGATGTTTTTCTGGTCTGCCTGAACTACATTTTCGATCCATTGCACAAGTCCGCTCCAGAAATCCGTCCCCACCAGAACGATGGGAAACTTCCCGATCTTCCCCGTCTGTATCAGGGTTACCGATTCAAAAAACTCATCAAATGTCCCGAATCCCCCCGGAAGGACGATGAATCCCTGGGCGTATTTCTGGAACATCACTTTTCTGACGAAGAAATGCTTGAATGTGATCAGTTTGTCGTGATCAATGTAGGGATTGGAACTCTGTTCGTGCGGAAGGTCGATGTTGAGGCCCACGCTGGTCCCCCCTCCCTGGCGTGCCCCTCTGTTGGCCGCCTCCATGATCCCCGGTCCCCCGCCGGTGATCACTCCGTAGCCGCTCTGGGTCAGTTTGAACGCGATTTCTTCGGCAAGTTTGTAGTATTTGGTTTCCGGTTTGGTCCGGGCCGATCCGAATATGGAAACGCAGGGGCCGATGGATGCCATTTTTTCGAATCCCTCCACGAACTCAGCCATTACCTTGAATATCTGCCAGGAATCTGAAATCTTGATTTCGTTCCAGGTTTTCTGTTTAAACGCCTTTTTGATTTTATCCTCGTCTGAAACCATATGGATTAAGATTATGTGATTATTTCGCCGGTTGCGGAAGCTCCTCCCTGAGGAATACTCCGGTATAGCTGTCAGTGATTGCTGCCACCTCTTCGGGTGTTCCGGTGGCCAGGACGGTCCCACCCTGAACTCCGCCCTCTTTTCCCAGGTCAATGATGTGGTCGGCCACTTTGATCACATCCATGTTGTGCTCGATCATGATGACGGTATTTCCCCTGTTCACCAGCCGCGCGATCACATCAAGCAACACACGGACATCCTCAAAATGAAGCCCTGTGGTCGGCTCGTCCAGAATGTAGAGGGTTTTTCCCGTATCCTTTTTGGCCAGTTCGGCCGAAAGCTTGACCCGCTGGGATTCTCCCCCTGACAGGGTGGTGGAAGGCTGTCCGAGCTGGATGTACCCCAGCCCCACATCCTGCAGGGTTTTCAGCTTTCTGAGAATGGAAGGGACGCTGGAAAAGAACTCCACTGCCTGGTTGATGGTCATTTTCAGCACATCGTTGATGTTATGGTCCTTGTACCTCACCTCCAGTGTTTCCCTGTTGTACCGCTTCCCGTTGCACTCTTTGCACTGCACATACACATCGGGCAGGAAGTTCATCTCGATGGTCTGGACCCCCGCACCCCCGCAGGTTTCGCAACGCCCTCCCTTCACATTGAATGAAAACCTGCTCGCTTTGTAGCCCCTGATCCGGGCATCCGGGGTCTGCTCGAATAATTTACGGATGTCGCCGAACACTCCGGTGTAGGTTACTGGATTGGACCTGGGGGTACGTCCCAGGGGGGACTGGTCCACCTCGATCACCTTGTCGATGTGCTCGAGCCCTTCCAGGGAACCATATGGCAGGGGCTCCTTATTGGATTTGTACAGCTTCTGGCTGAGGATGGGGTGCAGGGTCTCATTGACCAGAGTGGATTTCCCGCTTCCGCTGACACCGGTGACACAGATAAACGTCCCCAGTGGAAACACTGCATCCACCTCCTTCAGGTTGTTCCCGGAGGCCCCTGTTAACCGCAGGTATTTTCCGTTCCCCTTTCTCCGCCTTTCAGGAATGGAGATTTCCCGCTTATGGTTCAGGTAAGAAGCGGTGAGGGTATCTCTGCCCAGGATCTCCCCCGGTGTCCCGTCAGCCACCAGTTCCCCGCCCAGTCTTCCCGCTCCGGGACCCAGGTCCACGATGTGGTCGGCCGACAGGATCATCTCCCGGTCGTGTTCCACCACGATGACCGAATTTCCCTGGTCGCGCAGCTGCTGAAGGGAATGGATCAGCTTCCGGTTGTCCCGCTGATGCAGCCCGATGCTGGGTTCATCCAGGATGTACAGCACGTTGACCAGCCGGGAACCGATCTGCGTGGCCAACCGGATCCGCTGACTCTCCCCCCCTGACAGGGAACGGGCACTCCTTTCCAGGGACAGGTAGTTCAATCCGACGTCCAGCAGGAAGCCCAGCCTGCTCCGTATCTCCTTGAGGATATCCCGGGCTATGATGTTCTGCTTCTCACTGAGGTGTTCCTCAATACCGCTGAACCATCCGTTCAGGGCACCGATATCCATGGATGAGAGCTCTGAGATGTTCTTTCCGTTGATCCGGAAATAGAGCATCTCAGGTTTCAGGCGGGTCCCGTTGCAATGGGGGCACGTCACCTTCCGGACGAAATGCCTGGCCACAGGCTTGCCGTTCACCCCGTTCCCCTCTCCCGCATTTTGATGGACCAGATTGATGATCCCGTCAAAGCTCAGAAAGTAATTGGAGGTTGCCCCCAGCGGGGTGTTCTGCAGTTTCAGGGGCTCCTCAGAACCGAACAAAATGCAGTGAAGCGCCTTCTCCGGGATCTCTCTTACAGGGGTATCGAGGGTGAATCCGTAGCGGGTGGCGATGGCTTCCAGTTGCCAGAAAATCAAAGAATTCCTGTAACTTCCCACGGGAAGCAACGCCCCTTTCCGGATGCTTTTTGAATCGTCGGGAATGATCTTACTGATATCCACATCGTTGATGGTACCCAGTCCGTTGCAGTGCGGGCATGCCCCCTGCGGGGAATTGAAGGAGAAACTGTGGGGGGCGGGTTCGTTATAGGAAATCCCAGAGGTGGGACACATGAGCTGGCTGGAGAAATAACGGGGTTCCTTACCCTCTTTCTCCATGATCATGGTCACCCCTTTTCCCTGTTTCATGGCCGACGCCACCGACTTCTTCAACCGGTCCCGGTCCTTCCCGCGTGCCACCAGGCGATCGACCACCACTTCGATGTCGTGGTTCCTGTAACGGTCAATCCGCATGCCGGGCACCACTTCCTGAATCTCCCCGTCAATTCTGGCATAGAGGTATCCGTTCCGCCTGATCTGCTCGAACAGCTCCCGGTAATGCCCCTTTCTCCCTTTCACCAGCGGGGCCAGCACATAGATCTTTCGGTCTGTGAACGCACCCAGGATCGCATCGAGGATCTGCTCCTCGGTATACCTTACCATCCGCTCCCCGGTAACATAGGAATAGGCTTCCGATGCCCTGGCAAAAAGAAGCCTCAGAAAATCGTACACCTCGGTCACCGTTCCCACGGTGGACCTGGGATTCTTGTTGGTGGTTTTCTGCTCGATGGAAATCACCGGGCTGAGCCCCGTGATCTTATCCACATCGGGGCGCTCCATGTTACCCAGGAATTGCCGGGCATAGGCGCTCAGGGTCTCAATGTACCTGCGCTGACCTTCCGCATAGATGGTGTCGAAGGCCAGTGAGGACTTGCCGCTGCCGCTGAGACCGGTGATCACCGTCAGCTTGTTGCGCGGTATGGACACATCGATGTTCTTCAGGTTGTGCACCCTGGCACCGAGCACTTCTATTTGACGGTCACTGCTTTTCACGGTTCCATGATTGCTTCGGGACGCCGGTACCCCTCCTCGGGAAGGACGATCTGGTAGGTTTTACGTGACCGGTTGGTCAGCTGGGTATCCCTCAGCCAGGGATTAAAATATTTGAGGATCTTGTAATTGGTGCCGTGCTCACGTGCAAAATCAGCGAAATCGGCCACGGTGCTGTCCACTTCAACCACATAGGTGGGGATCTCGGGGTACAGTTCGTTCTGTGCGATATGAAATCCGAACTCCTCCGGGTTTTCGAAGATCAGTTTGAACGCCACAACCCTGAATATATACCTGGCGGTCTCCTCATTGAGCAGCAGATCGTAATACTCTTCGGTCTTCTGCCGCTCAATCTGCCGGTCCACTCCCCGTCTCCCCGCATTGTATGAAGCCGCCGCCATGGTCCAGCTTCCATACTTCCTGAACGATTCGATAAGGTAGTCACATGCCACCTCGGTCGATTTGACCACATGGTAGCGTTCATCCACCTCAGTATTGACCTCAAGGCCGTATTCCTGGGCGGTACCCTTCAACAGTTGCCAGAATCCCACTGCACTGGCCGGTGACACCGCCTGGGTCAGTCCGCTCTCCGCCACGGCCAGGTATTTGAAATCATCGGGGATGAGGTTGGCCCTCAGCACCGGTTCGATCAGTGGAAAATAGCGGTTGGCCAGCTTGATGAGCCTGATGGTCTGTGAGTGAAAGTAGGTATTGGAGAGCAGTTCGCGGTCCAGGGACTCCCGGACATCAAACAGATCCAGCGGCATGGGCTCACCGGCAAAATCAACCCGCCCCGGCAGATCAACACCGTACACGGCAAAGGATTCCCCCTCCCGGGGATCATCACCGTTCCCGACACCCTCGGAATACCCCGTGGTGGCCAGGAAGATCCCAAGGAACAGGGTGACTCCCATGCTGCCCCACATCACGCCTCGCTGAAACGATCTTGCTTTCATTGATACCTGTCTGTTATATGTCAATCATCTACCGTTCCGGTTACATTGGAACGGCAGGGGACAAAATTAAATATTTGTTTCCATTCCCCCGGGGAGAGGGAGCACAGTTAATTAACAATCACAGTGGAAGCCTGGTTCAGGGAAGTAGAATCCTGATCCTGGAAAGAAGAGGGCTGGCAGCGGGAATTCGAATACTGACAGCGGGAAATCGAATACTGACGGCGGGAATTCGAATACTG
>CAZNSZ010000037.1:28100-29285 GCA_964575865.1 uncultured Bacteroides sp.
AGTGAATAGGGACGGGTGGCAGGCAGGGATGCATCATTCACCGAATTCAGGAAGTACCTGAAACGGGGTTCAAGCCTGAGACTGACCTGACGGTGCAGATGATAGATCATCCCCACACCAGCATTCCCGGAATAATTGACATTCCTGATGTTCGTAAGGTAACCGACCTCTTCTGTGCCCTCAGGGGTTTCCATGGTGATGTAATTGTTGAGCAGAAAATTGGTGCTCATCCCCCCCACCAGCTGCAGTTCAAAGGTGCGGTCTACCACTGTGTACCTGACGTTCAGCGGAAGTTCCAGGTAGTCGAGGTGCTGGCGTATCCCCTCGTCGGCGGTGACGGAGGAGGTGTTTGCCTGATCTGTAATTTCCAGCGCATCGCTGTTCCCGTAAAGCTTGTAGTTGTTGACATAGATGTCCCCCGTATTGGATACGATGTTCCCGATGGAATTGCTGACCGCTTTCCAGCCTCCCCTGTCAGAGGCCCCATACAGGGGAGCGAACTCCATGGAAGTATCAAATACCCTGATTCCGGGTGCCCCGATGGAAACCCCCATTTTATTGAAGAAAACGCCTGACTCGATGGCAACCCTCCTGGCAGCCTTGTAGCTGACATGAACCCCGCCAGCGTATGCGATAAGCCCCGATTCAAAGTCACCCGCATTGCTGACCGCACCGGCCTCCGCATCCCTGAAACTGTAGAGTGGCGAAAGGGCGGCTCCGATGATCCACCTGGGATCTTTCTCCTCCTGCCCGCCGGCCCACTCTCCCTGTTCCAGGGCCAGCTCATCTTCCGGTGCATCGGTCAGCTCCGTGAGGGGATCCCCCTCCTCCACACCGGACCGCTCCACCTGTTCCTGGGCCAGCTCATCTTCCCGCACATCGGTCAGCTCATCTTCTCGCACATCGGTCAGCTCCGTGAGGGGGTCTCCTTCCTCCGCAATGGAGACCGCCAGTTCATCCTCTTCAGGTATCCGGGCCTCTCGCATAGCGATCTCCCCCGATCCGGTCAATGACGAACTGGCATCTTCCCTGCCGGGTTCCTGCACAGCCAGGTTATCCCTGGTGGCATCATCTCCCTGCAGCCTCTCTTCTTCCCCCTGAGCACCCGGTTCCGCAAATTGTCCCGGTTCCTGCAGAGCACCTGGTTCCTGCAGAGCACCTGGTTCCTGCAGAGCACCTGGTTCC
>CAZNSZ010000037.1:29385-31747 GCA_964575865.1 uncultured Bacteroides sp.
CTGCAGAGCACCTGGTTCCTGCAGAGCACCTGGTTCCTGCAGAGCACCTGGTTCCTGCAGAGCACCTGGTTCCGCAGGATCGGTTGCCATCTCCGACAGCTGCGGATTTCTGCCCTCCCATTTGCCGAAATAGGTGATGCCCAGGGTCACAGCCAGCGCAATGCCCGCCGCAGCCGAAAATGCAATGATCACCCATCCCCTCCTGCTCTTTCCACCCATCTGCGTGGAGATGGAGCTCCAGACCGACTCGGGTGGATCAACCCGGTATCCGGCCAGTTTCTCCTTCAGGAATCCTCTTCTAATTTCTTTATCCTTCATCGTGCTATTGTAGAACCATAGATTGACTTAATTCGCTCCTGCAGGATCGCCCGTGCCCTCGAGAGGTTCGATTTGGAGGTCCCCACTGAGATCCCCAGTTTCTCGCTGATCTCCTGATGGGTGTAGCCCTCGATGGCATAAAGGTTAAATACCATCCGGTATCTGGGCGTCAGTTCCCGGATCAGCCCCGTCAGTTCCTCACAAGTCAGGTCTGTCAGTCCGTATTCCGTCTCTGCCTCAGGTCCCCCTCCCTTCCATTCATCCAGGGACTGCAGAACCGTATGGCTTCGGTATTTTTCCAGTGCGGTATTGATCATCACCCTACGGATCCAGCCCGGAAACGCCTCCGGGTTCCTGACCTGCTTGATCTTGTTGAACACTTTGATAAATCCTTCTTGCAGGATATCCCTGGCATCCTCTTCACTGGAAGCATATTGCAGACATAATCCATACATGGCCGGCGCAAACCTGCGGTATAGCGCCTCCTGACTCTGAGGCCTTTCCCGCTTGCATTCCTTGATTAATATCTCCAGGTTTTCTGCCAATTCTGTTTTCCTCCCTCGGCAAATTTATGCAAATTGGCAGGATATCACATCCTTATCATACACGGACAGGATGCAGATCCGGAGATAATGGTTGCGTGGCAGGTGCCATACACGCAACCTGTCCGGCAGGTCATGCGTCTTATTCCTGAAAGATGAGTATGAATGTTCTTGAAAGATGAGATTGAAAATTCTTGAAGGAATCTTTTGAACGAAAACCGTAAAGACTATGAAATCCAGAAAATACAGGCTGTTGCTGATCACCGGAGTGCTTGCGGCGACCACCCTCGGATCAGGGTGCCAGGAAATTGATGATCCCGTATTTGACTACAACCTGAAATCGGCCAAAGTCATCGAAACCAACAACCAGTTCGGGCTGGACCTGCTCCGCACAGTCTTCCAGTCCGAGGATGCTCCCAATATCATGATCTCGCCTGCCTCTGTCAGCATCGCACTGGGAATGGCATATAACGGCGCGGAAAACACCACCATGGCAGCATTCGAAAAGGTGCTCAACTATGAGGGGCTGACCCGGGAGGAAGTGAATGAGATTACCAGGGAACTGATCCAAGTGCTGGTCACCAACGTAAAGGGCAACCTCCTCGAGATTGCCAATTCGCTCTGGCACGATGACGGCTTCCCGGTGGAACCGGAATTCATTGACCTCAACCGGACCTATTATGATGCAGCGGTGAACTCCCTGGATTTTCGCAGTTCGGAAGCGGTGGAAACGATCAATGACTGGGTGAGCCGGAAAACCCATGGAAAAATCGATGAGATTATACAGAGCATCGATCCGGCCGTAATGGTGATCCTGATCAATGCCATCTATTTCAACTGCGTATGGGAAGTGGAGTTCGATCCGAAGAAGACCAGCCAGGCACCCTTTTACCAGGAGGATGGCACTTTGTGGAACAACGTGGATATGATGGAACTGGAGAGTACATTCAACGCCACTTTCGCTGAAAAATTCAGCGGGGTGGAACTGCCATACAAAAACGGGAAGTTCAGTATGTTCCTTTTCCTGCCTGATGAGGGAACCACCGTTAATGAGCTGGTTGAAGGGCTGGATTCGGAAACCTGGGGGCACTGGATGGAAGGATTCAGCGAAACGGAGGACTTCACCGTCACCATGCCCAAATTCAAATTTGAATACAGGCGATCCCTGGCCGATGACCTGAAGGCCATGGGGCTGGAGATCGCATTCACGGACCGGGCTGATTTCTCCGGGATCAGCAGGGAACACCTCCAGATCTCTGATGTTATCCACAAAACCTACATCGATGTGAATGAGGAAGGGACCGAAGCCGCCGCAGTCACGGCGATCATGTTTGAAACCACCGCCATAGGGCCTCCCGACCGCATAAGGCTGGACCGGCCGTTCCTGTTCGCCATCACGGAAAACAGCAGCCGCTCAATCCTCTTTATGGGGAAAGTGTCACAACCGGAGTATTAGTCGAAAGTCGAAAGTCGGCAGTCGAAAGTCGGCAGTCGAAAGTCGA
>CAZNSZ010000037.1:31847-40801 GCA_964575865.1 uncultured Bacteroides sp.
GAGTATTAGTCGAAAGTCGAAAGTCGGCAGTCGAAAGTCGGCAGTCGAAAGTCGACAGTCAGACTTTGCAGACTTTACAGACTTTACAGACTTTACAGACTTATATATGGATGACTTCGCCGTACGCAGCTGCGGCAGCCTCCATAATTGCCTCCGACATCGTAGGATGGGGATGGACCGCCTTGATGATCTCCTCTCCGGTGGTCTCCAGCTTGCGGGCCACTACAAGTTCTGCGATCATTTCGGTCACATTGGCCCCGATCAGGTGGGCGCCCAGCAGTTCGCCGTACTTCTCGTCAAACACAAGCTTCACGAACCCGTCCTTCGCTCCCGCCGCAGAAGCCTTTCCTGAAGCCGTATAGGGGAATTTTCCAACCTTCACCTCGTAACCGGCTTCCTTCGCAGCTTTCTCGGTCATTCCCACCGATGCCACCTCGGGTGAGGTGTAGGTACAGGCGGGGATATTCCCGTAATCCATGGGCTGCGGATGATGCCCGGCTATTTTCTCCACGCATGTGATTCCTTCAGCAGAGGCCACATGGGCCAGGGCCGGACCTCCGACGATGTCGCCAATGGCATACACGCCTTTCACATTGGTCCGGTAATAGGGATCAACCTTTACTTTACCATTTTCCAGTTCAACGCCCAGTTCTTCCAGACCCAGGTTTTCCAGGTTGGGGGTGATCCCTACTGCAGAGAGGACGATCTCCGCCTCCACTTCCTGTTCACCCTTTGGGGTTTTTATTTTTACCTTACAGAGGTCTCCAGAGGTGTCCACTGATTCCACTGAGGAGGAGGTCATTACTTTCATCTTTGATTTTTTGAACGAGCGCTCCAGCTGCTTGGACACCTCTTCATCTTCAAGCGGGACCACATTGGGCAGAAATTCCACCAGGGTGACCTCTGTGCCGAGGGAGTTGTAGAAGTAGGCAAATTCACTGCCGATGGCACCCGACCCGACGACTACCATGGAGGCCGGCATGGAGGGAAGGGTCATGGCTTCCCTGTACCCGATGACCTTTTTCCCATCCTGCTTCAGATTGGGAAGTTCCCTCGACCTGGCACCGGTAGCCAGGATGATATGTTCGGCCTTTACTTCCGTTTCCTTTCCCTTGTCATCAGTGACAGTGACCACCCCCGGGGCTTTCAGTTTCCCGGTTCCGTTGATCGCTTCAATCTTATTCTTTTTAAAGAGGAACTGAACCCCCTTGCTCATACCTTCTGCTACGGAGCGGCTGCGCTCCACCATCTTCCCGAAATCGGGTTCAACGGATCCCTCAATCTTGATCCCGTAATCTGCTGCATGGTTCAGGTATTCGAATACCTGGGCACTCTTGAGGAGGGCTTTGGTGGGAATACATCCCCAGTTCAAACAGACACCTCCGAGCGATTCACGCTCAATTACGGCAGTTTTCAATCCCAGTTGGGAAGCACGGATGGCCGCCACGTATCCGCCCGGCCCGCTCCCGATTACTACTAAGTCAAAATTCATGCTGGTTGGGTTTTTTCGATTTACGAATTTACGAGAATATAACAACCAAAACCAGCCAGGGTTTATATTTTATGCCGGTAATGGAAGGGTGGGTGCCAGTCGGGCCGCAAATTTGCTTTGTATTGGCTCCTGTTCGGCCAGATCTGAATGGCCATGGCGTTACGGAATTGGTGGAATGGGACGAACGTGCTGGATTGGGTGGAAAGGTGCTGCAATGGAATGGAAAAGTGCTGAGTTGGGATGGAAAAGTGCTGAGTTGGGATGGGGAAAGTGCAGGTTTGAAACGAAAGTGCTGAAGCAGGTAGATAGGATACCTGATTTCGTCATTCTATCCTCAGATATTTCATGCTCCCGGTTACTTTTCGCCTAAAATCCTCAGATATTGCCGATTTGGATCCCCTGCTGGCTTGATTGGAATAAAATCCCAGATAATTATTAGCCGGATGTAGGTTGATTAAGCATATTAAACGATAATTATTGTTTTCGAGGTTATAAAAATTAATCTTCAATTACCGCACATAGCATACATTGGGATATTTATTGTCCTGCTATTGGAAAGACGATAAACATCCCATAGAAATAAACACCATACTGAGGCATTTCCCAGGCACATTGGACTTCTGCATACAATGATATGATGTTGGATTCAGCAGGGAGTCAAATTATGTAAATTAAAGTGCGTCCAGGGGGGAACGGAAGGGGGGAATCATAAAGCCCGGGTGAGAGAACGCCGTGGCAGGTTCACTGCTCCTGGTCAAACATCATGTCGAAGAAGGTGGGGACACATTTGGATGCCAGTCCGTTGGGGGAGTTCTGAATGAAGGCCACACCCATGTTCTCCTCGGGGCAGAATCCGATTTCCGCACGGTAGCCGCGAATGTATCCGCCGTGATAGACGATCCACCTGTCCCTGTAATTATAGACCCTCCAGCCAAGGCTGTAGTAGCGCTCCCTGAACGGCCTCCATTGTCTTGTATACCTGGCCTTCAGCGGGGTATAGATCACAGGGGTGGAAAGCCTCTCGCGCACTGTCTCAGGAAAGGCTTCCGGGACTTCTCCGAGCAGCGCAAGCAACCATCTGGAAAGATCGGTGATGCTGGCATTCACTCCGGCTGCGGGCATCACATTGTAATATCCCCGGTTGGGATCCAGGGTCGCGTATCCCCCGGCCGTCCGGACATGCGGATAGGCCACATTGGGCTGTTGATCCAGGTCCAGTGGTCCGGCAGAAGCATCGGACATTCCCAGGGGGGTGAATACCTTCTCCCGAAGCAGAACCTGGTAGGGAATCCCGGTGGCACCCCTTGCAATGGGATCGATCATGGAGAAAACCACGTTCTGGTACCCGTATAGCGCGCCGGGAGGAGCTGAAATATCCACCTCATGGAGCCTGGCCACGATTTCGTTCAGTTCCATCCCCGCCTCCACCAGGTTGTCGTATGCGTACGGAACCAGCCCGGAGGTATGGCTGAGCAGGTGTTCGATGGTCAGGTCGGCCGTACTGACAGAATCCTTCAGCCGGAAACCCGGATAGTGATCTTTCACCCTGTCGGTCAGCTTCAGTGATCCATCCATTTCGAGCAGACATGCCAGGGCACCTGCAAATCCTTTGGAGACTGAGGCGAGCCTGAACAGCGTATGTTCATCAACCGGTTCACCGCTGTTCCATTTTCGTTCGCCAAAGGTTCCTGTGTACAATACCTGTCCGTCTTTGACAACCGTATAAGCAGCCCCGACGGTCCGGGTGCTGTCCAGCTCACCATTCATGAAGTCGATGAATGAACGGACCGGTGGTGGAATGACCACCTCTGGTGCGGGGGGAGCCTCAGGAACGACCGGAACCGGTTCCTCTTCGGTGATGTGCCGGGAACCTTTGGTAAAGAGCACAAGGATCACCACTGCCAGCGAGAGCAGCAACATGAAAAATGGCAACCGGTAGCTTCTGTTTCTGAAACGGCCCAATCCTACATGATCTTTGAATCCTCAGGTGCAAAAGTATAATTATATTGAATACGAGCACCCGGGTCCCGCACAGCTCTTATGAACAGGCCTGAACCGGTCCCTCAGGGCTGATACTCCGGATGGCCTGTCTGCCAGAATGCAAAACTCAGATAATCAGCCAAATCTTCCCAGTCTTTCGATTTGGTGTTCCCGATACCGTGTCCGGCTTCGTAATCCACCCAGAAAAGGACGGGATACCCGGATGCGTTGGCAGCCTGCAGCCTGGCGGCAAATTTGGCAGGCTGCCAGGCAATGACGCGGGGATCATTGATCCCTGCAGTGACCAGGGTGGCAGGATATTCCACTCCGTCCACGATGTGGTGATAGCTGTCCATCTCCAGCAATCCCAGGAACTCCAGGGAGTCCTTTACGGTCCCGAACTCGGGGATGTTGGTGGGCCCGTTGGGAGTCACCTCCATGCGAACCATGTTCATGGCGCCCACCAGTGGCATGGCCACCCTGAAAAGGTCGGGGCGTTCGGTCATGGCACGGCCCACCAGGATCCCGCCTGCGCTCCCGCCAATAATGGAAGTATGCTCAGGTGCGGAATAGGATTCATGATGGAGGTATTCCGTGACCGCGATCAGGTCCTTCCAGGTATTGGGCTTGGAGGACTTATAGCCACCCAGTCGCCAGGCATCTCCAAGGGCTCCGCCTCCGCGCACATGGGCAACTGCCCAGATTCCTCCGTCCAGACACCACAACATCCGGTTGGGACTGAAAGAGGGATCATTGGTGATTCCATAGGCACCGTAACCGAAGATGATCAGTGGAGCGGATCCGTCCCTCTTCAGGTCTTTGTGGTAGATCAGAGAAAGCGGCACCTTCACCCCGTCATGGGAAGGAACCATTAGCTCCTCCACCACCAGGTCTTCAAACTCCGGGTATTCGGCACGCCTGGAAAGCTGCTCCACGGTAAAGGTCCCGTCACCCGGGTGATACCGGTAACGCGCTCCGTTAAGGGTCCATCCCGTCAGGGAAACCCAGATGTCCTCGAACAGGTGCCCCTTGGTCCGCGTGGAAACCGTTCCAGCCGCCACGGGAAGTTCAACCTCCTTTCCTGATCCGTCGGATTCCAGGCGGTATAGCCTGGTCCGTGTACCATTGACCTTAACTGTATAGTAACAGGCGGATCGCGTGAAAGAGAAATCCTCCAATACCCCTTCCGCCGGTTCCGGTATGAACACTGTGGCGTTGTCAAAATCGGGATTGTCCAGGGAGGTCCGGATCACTTTGAAATTGGGGGCACCTTTGGCGGTATAGGCATAAAACTCCCTTTCCTTCACATAGAAATTCTGCACCTCATCCTCCTTGCTGGTGAGCGGTTTCCAGTTGATCTGGTCCTTGCCGATCTCCGAACCTTCTGCGAACCAGAGGGTCAGATACGCTTCCACATTCAGAAGGGCAATATAAATCACATCATCGTACTGGTCGTAAAACGAAATGGGGATCTCCTGTGGCTGGACACGCAGGGCGGGATACTTCTCCCCGCTGAAAAAGAGCCGGTCCTCCTCCTGGGAAGTGCCCACCCTGTGGAGGTATGCCGTTGTGTTCAGGAAACGGTTGGGATCAAACACATCCTCCGAATTGATCCTGGTATAGATGAAGTGTTCTCCGTCAGCCAGCCAGGAAACCCCTCCTGCAGATAACTTCAGTTCTTCGGGGTAAAAGGTATCCTCCTCCACCGAAAGGATCAGCGTGGTGGTGTTCTCCGATCCGTTGGGACTCACCGAAAAGGCGACTTTGTCCCCCTCAAAGGTTGGAGAGACACTCGATATCACATAGTCCAGCGTATCCACTCCGTAGGTGTGGGGATCGAACAGCAAGCGCTCATCCCCGTTGAATCCGTCCCGCATGAACAACTTGCCCGTTTCGTCCTCCGGTGTGGTTTTGAGATAGAAATACCGGTCATTGTCCAGTATGGTGAGGTTGGTCACCTGCTCCGAACTCCGGCTGTCAAACTCCCTCATCTGGTCCACCAGTGCCTTGCGTCCCGGGATCGCATCAAGCACCGCCCTTGCGTAATCCGCCTGGGCGATCAACCAGTCGGTTACCACAGTATCCTCCAGGTTCTCCATATATTGATAGGGATCTTCCAGGGTGGTTCCCCAGTATGTGTCACTGACCGGGTTCACAGGAGCCTGATCGGGAGGAGCAAGTTCACTTCCCGGGGTTCCACACTGCTTCATTAACAGGCCCGCCAGAGGCAGTACCAGCAGGATTTTCCAACTGCGTTTCATATATTCCATGTTTTGATTTAAACAAAAACATTTGCGGAAGGCAGGTTGTTCAATCCAAACCGGCCAGGGGGGGGAATGGCCCTTCCAGACGCGCTTTAAGCCTCTGCTGTAGGGGATCAGGGGAAAATTTGCTACCTTGGAAAAAATTGGCAGCGATTCAAACTATCGCTACATTTGTATCTGTTCTATCCGTAAAGTCCGTAAATGGGGAAATACACATACTTCAACAGGGATATCAGCTGGCTCTCTTTTAACTTCAGGGTGCTTCAGGAGGCCATGGACAAGACCCTTCCCCTGTATGAACGGATCAAATTCCTGGCCATCTACTCCAACAATACCGAGGAGTTCTACCAGGTGAGGGTCAGTTATTACAAGCAGATGATCCGGCATGAAGAAGAATTTCCCAAGCAACATTTCCGGGAGGTCGATCCGGTGGGGACCATCAGGCAGATCAATGAAATCGTTACCAACCAGCAATCCATTTTCCACCTCATTTTCGAGGACGAGATCCTCCCTGAGCTCAGAAAGAACGGCGTGATCGTTGTGGGACCCGGCGATCAGCTGGACGAGGAACAGCAGGAATATGTCAGGGAAGTCTTCTATTCGGATATCCTCACCTCTATCCAGCCGGTGCTGATGGTGAAAAAGAAGGTGCGTCCGTTCCTGAAAACGGGGCATCCCTACATCGCCATGGAAATGGTGAGCAGGGACAGTTCAAAAACCCCCCGCAGGGAGCGGTACGGGATGGTCAAGGTTCCTACGGACCACAACATCCCCAGGTTCCTTGAGCTGCCCGGAACGGACGGCCATCACTTCATCATGTTCCTGGAGGATGTGATCATGCACCACATCGACGCCATTTTCCCGGGATACGAGATCAAAAACTGGTACTCCCTGAAGCTTACCAGGGATGCCGACATGGAATATGACGATTATGAAGGCGAGGATCTGATCGAAGCCATCGACAGGATCCGCTCGGTCAGGTCCGTGGGGAGCCCCAACCGTTTCCAGTACGACAGGAGGATGCCCGAAAAGATCCTCGAGTATCTTATCTCCTCCTTCCAGATCCCCAGGGACCTGCTGGTCATGGGAGGAAGCAGGCACAATTTCAGGGATTTCTTCAGCTTTCCCAATCCGCTTTATCCCAAACTGGAGATTGAACCGCTTCCGCCGGTCCCCATCCCTTCCCTGGCCAGCCAGAAGAATCCCATTGCTGTGCTGATCAGCAAGAAGGATTACCTGCTCAGCGTCCCCTACCAGCCTTTCGAACATTATCTCCGGTTCCTGAGGGAAGCGTCCACCGATCCCACCGTAAAGGAGATCAAGACCACCCAGTACAGGGTATCGGACCATTCTGTGGTGGTCAACTCGCTCATCGCCGCGGCGGAGAACGGGAAGAAGGTGACCGTTTTCGTGGAGCTGAAAGCGCGCTTCGACGAGGAGGCCAACCTGAAGTATGCCAACGAAATGACCAAGGCGGGGATCCGCATTATCTACAGCATTCCCAAACTGAAAGTGCATGCCAAAATTGCACTGGTGATCAGAAGGAAAGGCTCCAAATACGGGGATCAGGCCTACCTGGGGACCGGAAACTTCAACGAGAAAACGGCCAGGCTGTATGGCGACCATGGCCTGTTCACATCCAACCCGGAGGTGGTCAAGGAAGTCAAGGATCTGTACAGGCATCTGGAGGATCAGAACATCCGGCCCAACTTCAAACACATTCTTGTTCCCAATTTCAATATGGTCCCGGTCTTTCTTCAGCTGATCGAACAGGAGATCTGTCAGGTGAAGGAAGGGAATATTGGGTATATACTGCTAAAAATGAACGGCTTACAGGATGGCGAGATGGTGGATAGCCTTTACCGTGCCAGTGAGGCGGGCGTGAAGATCGATCTCATTGTCAGGGGGGTATGCACCCTGAAAACGGGACAGCCTTACAGCAGGAACATCAGGGTGATCCGCATTGTGGACAGGTACCTTGAACACGCCAGGGTTTTCGTATTCCAGAACAACGGAGACCACCAGGTATACCTGGGTTCCGCCGACTGGATGAAACGCAACCTGAGAAGAAGGGTGGAGTGTGTGTTCCCCGTATACGACCCTGAACTGAAAAAGGAGTTGCTCGACATCCTGAACATCCAGCTGTCGGACAATGTGAAAGCATGCGAAGTCGATGAAAACCTGGGCAATAAGCGGATCATCAATGACGGCCCTGATGTGCGCGCCCAGTTGGAGACCTACGAATATTTTAAGCGCAAATACGGGACCTCCTGACCTTCCCGGTCCCGCAAATCATGAAATTTCCTGTAAGGCTGCGTCAGTTGATAAAAAAAGATTGAACAGGAATACAATCCATATGACCGATCCATGACAGTTCCGGGTAAAAAAAAGAGCGCGCTCTCCGTATCAGGGGGGATACAGTCTCCCGGCCAGGTGAACAAGGAGGCCGTCGACCGGCTGAAAGGGGCAAAAAAGAGCGATCCGTCCGTGGAAGAGTTAAGGGAAGGGATCCGGAACGGGGATATCAGGCTTTTAAGCAGGGCCATCACCCTTGCGGAGAGTTCCCTTCAGAAGCACGAGGAAGAGGCCCGTCGACTGGTTGCCGCCTGCCTCCCCCATTCGGGAGGTGCATTCAGGATCGGGATCACAGGGGTGCCGGGTGCCGGAAAAAGTACGTTCATTGAAGCCCTCGGGAAGATCATTGTGGACCGGGGCGGAAAGCTGGCTATTCTGGCCATCGATCCCAGCAGTGAGCGGTCTGGAGGCAGCATCCTGGGAGATAAGACCCGGATGGAGGAACTGGCGGGGAATCCCGGGGTGTACATCAGACCCTCGCCATCGGGGGGCACCCTGGGCGGTGTGGCCAGGAAAACCCGGGAAGCGATCATTCTGTGCGAGGCTGCAGGATTTGACCACATCATCGTGGAGACGGTGGGCGTGGGTCAGTCAGAGACGGCAGTGCACGGAATGGTGGATTTCTTCCTGTTGCTGATGCTGCCGGGAGCGGGAGATGAACTTCAGGGAATCAAACGCGGTATCATAGAGCTTGCTGATGCCATCGTCATCAACAAGGCGGATGGCTCCGGCGTCCAGAAAGCCAGACGGGCGCAGGCTGAATTCGCCAACGCCCTTCACCTGTTTCCACCGAATCCCTCAGGGTGGGTCCCCAGGGTAATGACCTGTTCGTCACTGCACCGGACAGGCATCGGTGAAGTGTA
>CAZNSZ010000038.1:0-29873 GCA_964575865.1 uncultured Bacteroides sp.
GGGGGTCATTGAACGGGACCGCCACCCCTGCCAGCAACCTGTCGAAAATATCCCTTTTATCCTGTTCCATTGGTCCTCCAAGTATAATAATGCAGGCAGAACTATTGTTCCCTGCATAAATTTAACCCTAAAAGCCAAATGGAATTGTAAATCCCGTCCAAACAATCCGCCACGCCACAAACAACTTTCGACTCACGACCTGCGATTATTCCGAAATTCTGTTGAGCTCGTCGTCGATGGCCGACTTCCTCCGGCCGGCCCGCTTGGCCTCCTGGTTGCCGAAGTTGTAGGTGAGGTTCACACCCAACCTGCGGCTGTCGAAAAAGATGTCCCCGTCCACGACCATCCCGCCGTAATCGCTGCTGTAGTAGTAAGTGCTTCCGGTATTGAACAGGTCGTTGGCGGTGACCTGGAGAAGGAGCCGCTTGTTGAAGAACTCCCTTTTCAGTCCTACGTCGATCCGGTGGTTTCCGTCCACGGTGGTGGTCCCCCTCCAGATCCAGGGGCTGGTGATGTACCAGGAGAGTTCCATGGAGACATCCAGCGGCAGGCGGATGTTGTTCTGCAACCGGAAGTTGACGATGTTGGCTTTCAGGTCGATGACCGTGCCCTCCAGGTCGCCGCTGTAGGTGGCATAATTGTAAATCAGGAAGGAGGAGAACTGCCACCATTTGAACACCTTCTGCGGGTAGCTGACTGACAGCCCGTTGTTGGTGGCTTTTTCCATGTTCCGGGGGATGATCACCACCCCTTTGTCGTCCACCACCTCAAAGATATTGGCGAAGAAGTTCTTTGTGATGCTGTAGGTATTCGAGATGACCAGCTTCCGCTTGAAGGAGTAGGTGAGCTGGAAATTGGTGATGTAGTTGGGTTCCAGGAAAGGGTTTCCGCGCCAGGCGCTCAGTTCGCTCAGCTTGTATTCGAACGGATTCAGGTTCTGGTAGTTGGGCCTGGTGATCCTGCGCCCGTAGCTGAGGCTGATGGCATGGTTCTGGTTGTCGCTATAGGAAACGCTCACATTGGGGAAGAGGTTGGTATAATTCCTGGCGACCACATCATCGGGGGTGGGCACCTCGCTCACCAGCTCACCCAGCGAGGAGGTGTTCTCCACCCGCAGGCCCGCATTCACCGTGATTCGTTCCACAGGCTGATAGTTGAGGATGGCATATGCGGCAGCCACCTTCTCCAGGTAGTAGAAATCGTTGCTGCGGCTGGTGTCCCAGACTGGCAGTTCATTTTCGATGTTGTAATAGGCCAGGCTGTTGTCTGTACTGATATAGGAATATTTGGCCCCGGTGGAAAACTTGAATTTGCCGAAACTCTTCTCATAATCCAACATGGCTGAAAACAGCTGGATATTGGTTTTCGAGTTGTACTCGCTCTCCACCGTTCGTATCAGGTCATTCCCGTCCCCGTCATAATATTCATTGGGCTGCCAGGTATAAGTGGGATTGGAATAGACCCCGAAACTGACATCGGCGGTGAGGCTGGAGCTCCGGTTGGGGGTGAAGCTGTAATGTATGTTGGCGTTGTAGTTCTGGCTGAATGAGGAATCGATGGTCCTGGCCACCAGCAGTTCCGGTTCAAGGATTTCATTGAGGTCATACACGTGGGTGTTGTTATTCAGGATCCCCTCGGTCCCGTTGATCAGCACCCGGGCATCAAAACTGATCGAATGCTCATTGCTGATGTTGTAATCGACCCCCCCGGAAAAATTGAGCCCAAGCCTGCTGTCCACGTTGGCTGAGACCATATCCAGCTCGAACTCCTCACGGAGCATGTTCTCGTTCCTGTCCGTCACATAGTCATCGTTCGTCACATTGAGCGTGGAGAAGAGGTTGATCTTGCCGCTGCTGTAGTTCAGGCTGGTCCCAGCGCTGGCCCTGGACTGATTCCCCCGGGAATAGCTTCCGATCAGGTTGCCGTTGAAGCCCCTGGCCAGGTTCTTCTTCAAAACAATGTTGATGATCCCTCCGGTGCCTTCGGCATCGTATTTGGCCGACGGATTGGAAATGACCTCTATGGATTCGATGTCCTCTGAACGCATCCCCTCCAGCATGTTGGTCAGGTCACTGCCGGAAATTCTGGATGGCCGGCCATTGATATAGATCTGTACCCCCGATTTGCCCTGAACGATGATGTTCTTGTCCATATCGACCATCACCCCGGGTGATTTGCTCAGCAGCTCCAGGGCGTTGTTTCCCGTGGCATTCACGCTGGTCGAAACATTGTACACCATTTTATCGGGATGTACTTCCACCATGGCTTTCTCACCGACGATCACCACTTCCTCCAGGTCGTTCAACCGGGTTTCCAGCTGGATGGGCTCCAGCACAAACACCTCATCCCCGTTCAGGGTGACCGGGGGTGATACAAACGTATTGAACTCCACGTTCCTGACCATGATAAGGTAGACTCCCTTTCCAAGCCCATCGAAAAGGAAATTGCCATCCGGACCGCTGAGGCCCCCGTCCATGAATACAGAATCATGGTTCATGAGAACAATGGTGGAATACTCTGAGGGCTCCTGGTCCGGGTTAAAAACGGATCCCCTGATCTGTGCGTTTCCCTGGGCCCGGATCTCGGTTTGAAAGAAAGCAACAATAAGAAGGCAGAGTGCGGTAATGTTGAGAAGCTTCATGTGGGAAATTTGGTTGTACAAGTCTGAATACAGGGAAAGGCTGTTCGGGATGCTTCTCTGTTACTGTTCCGGTTCGTGGTATTTCTGGTAGATCATGTACCAGTTGATGTAATAGATCTCGGAATCGGGTTCTTTCAGTTCCGCTTTGTCCTCCGGTTCCAGGTGTGTTTTCATGAAATCATCCCCCGGGCGCCAGTTGGCCGGGAGCACTACATCCCGGTGGGCATCGTGGGCCTGAAGGGCCTGAAGGGTCCTGAGGATTTCATCGGTGTTCCTGCCCACCTCGGAGGGATAGAACTGGAATGCACGGACTATATTGGCGGGATCGATGAAGAAAACACCCCGCACGCTTTGTCCCGACCGGGACTGGGTATCCACCATCCCGTATTTGTAGGAGATGGCGTATGCGCTGTCCACCACCAGCGGGAATCCGATGCGGACTTTTCCCCTGCCCCTGAAATCGATATCCTCCAGATCGGACTTCCAGCTGCGGTGAGATACCAGCCTGTCCACCGAAAGGACCACGATCTGCGTGTTCAGGGCATCGAAATCATCCTGCCTGTATGCCAGGTCCAGGATCTCAGAGGAACAGACCGGGGTGAAATCCCGCGGATGGGAGAACAGGATCTTCCATTTCTCCCCGAAATCGCCCGGGAAGGAGACCGGTCCGCTGGTGGAGGGAGCTTTGAAAGTGGGAGCCTGTGATCCGATTAATGGAATGCGCTGACTGCTGCCGGACTGGGCCAGGGAACCCGTAACGGCAAGCAGCATGATGCCGGAGGCAATGCTGAATAGTCTCATAGCAAGAAGTTAGGTCTTGGAGAATAACCGGGGAGGCGCCAAAAGAACAATCCAGGATCAGGAAATGTTCATTTTGGAAAGCAATCCTTGACGGGAACCCTGTTTCATTTGATCAATCCATACGGGCCGGCTGCCCCGTGGAAGCCAGCACGCTGTTCCACAGCCAACCGTGGGGGTCGATCTTCTTCCTCCTGGAAACGGCCAGGCTGATGGGGACATGGGTGAACTGGTTGTTCCAGTACCCGACGATCATTCCGGTCCGCCCTGCCATTCCGGCATGCACGGCACTGTGTCCCATCAGCAGGCAGAATGCGGAGTCATGGGGATTGGCGGGCTGGCTCCGGATGGTATAGCTGGGATCGATGTACTTCAGATTGACCTCCATATTCTCCTTCTTGAAGTACGCCTTGATGGTATCCCTCAGATAGATCCCTATATCACCGTACTTCACATTACCGGAGGCATCCCGCCCGTCGCCCGGTGCAACCAGGTTCTGCCCGGCCCCTTCGGCCACCACAATGACCGCATGTTTTCTCTCCTGGATCCTCTTTTTCAGGGCGCGCAGAAAAACCTCCTGGGAGAAGGGCACTTCGGGGACCAGGCAGAAATTCACCTGATTGTCTACCAGCACAGAATAAGCCGCTATAAACCCCGAATCACGCCCCATCAGCTTCACCAGTCCGATGCCATTGGGAGCACCCGTGGCTTCCACATGGGCCGCGTAGGTGGCGCGCTTCGCCTCGGAAACTGCGGTTTCGAATCCGAAAGTCTTCTGGACGAACGAAACGTCGTTATCGATGGTCTTTGGAATTCCGATCACGCTGATCTTCAATCCCCTCCGTTCCACCTCCTCACTGATGGCAAGGGCACCCTTCTGTGTCCCGTCCCCGCCGATGGTAAAGAGGATCCCTATATTCATCCGGACCAGGGTATCCACCATCACTGAAACATCCTGGTTCCCCCTGGAGGAGGCCAGGATGGTCCCTCCCACTTCACTGATGGGGGTGACCAGCTCAGGAGTGAGGACGAGGGGCTCATGTCCGAATTCCGGGACCAGTCCCTGGTATCCGTACCTGAAACCATAGATGTTCCTGACCCCGTAATGGTAGTGGAGGCTCAGTACGATGGAGCGGATCACGTCATTGATCCCCGGACAGAGTCCGCCGCAGGTGACGATGCCGCAGGAGAGACCGGAAGGATCGAAGAATACTTTTTCCCTGGGCCCTGCGGCCTCGAACCAGGGAGGGTCCATGCCGTGATCAAAGTATTCCCGGATGGAGCCCAGTTCCCTGTGGTACAGCACATGCTCTTCATCGCCGGTAAAGTTCACCGCATGCATGGGAGAAGGGATGGTCCCTTCGCCCAGCCTTTTAATTCGAAATTCCTCCTGCCTGATCATTGCTGTCCGATTCTGAGTTGGGGTACTAAACTTACCCATTTTTTGAATGAAAAAAGTCCCCGCGGACCAAAATCCACGGGGACCGCTCCATAAACCAGGAGATGGTCATTGAACAGACCAGGTTGTTACTCCGGAAGTCCGAATGCAAAATAGAGTTCCCCGGGGTAGTTCTCGTAGATCCCCTGGATCAGCACACCTCCTTTGTGGTTCTTCAACACCTTCCTGACATCGTCCACCGAGGCTACTTTTTCCCTGTCCACACCGGTGATGATGAATCCTTCCCTGATCCCGGTCTGGTTCTTCAGCAGTCCGGGACCCAGTTCTGTGATCCTGACCCCGCCGTCGATCCCCAGCTTATCCGCCGTTCCCGGATCCACCTCTTCCATGGTTGCACCCAGCATATCGAGGACATCCTGCTGATCCCGCGCGATCACCCTGGTGCCGCCCTTTCCGTCCGACAGTTGCACCATGAAGGTTTTCTCCCTGCCCTGCCGGTCCACCTTCACCTCCACCTGGTCGCCCGGCCGGTGCCTTCCTATCTGTTCCAGCAGGTCCGACGACCTGAGGATGGGGGCACTGTTCACCGCGGTGATCACGTCCCCCTCAAGAATACCCGCATCAGCTGCGGCACTCTTTTCCATGGTACTGTCCACGTAAGCCCCCTCACTCACCTTCAGGTGTTCGGCATCCATCAGCCTGCTATCGATATCCCGGATCATGATCCCCAGGTAGGCCCGCTGCACCTTTCCATATTTCATGAAATCCTCCACCACCTTGTTCACGATGTTGGCAGGAATGGCAAAGCCGTACCCGGCATAGGTACCGGTGGGACTGGCGATGGCAGTATTGATGCCTATGAGTTCCCCCTGCAGGTTCACCAGCGCTCCGCCGCTGTTGCCCGGGTTGATGGCCGCATCGGTCTGGATGAACGCTTCGATGGCCGACTGGTCATCGATGATGTTGATGTTCCTCCCTTTGGCACTGATGATCCCGGCAGTGACCGTCGAATTCAGGTTAAAGGGGTTACCGATGGCCATGACCCATTCCCCCACTTCCACCTGGTCCGAGTTCCCCATGGCCACAGGCTGCAGGCCTTCCTCCCTGATCTGGATCAGGGCCACATCCGTGGAGGGATCCGTTCCGACCACCCTGGCTTTATACGTATCATTGTTGTGCAGCGTCACCTCGATCTCGTCGGCCATGTCGATCACATGGTTGTTGGTGACGATATACCCGTTGCTGCTGATAATGACACCCGATCCTGTCCCGGATTGTTCATAGGGCTCAGGGATCTGGCGCGGATTGCCGGATCCGCCGGGGCTCTCCTGGAAATACCTGAAGAAATCGTCCCCGAAAAACTGCTCCAGGGGGCTCTGCCGGTTGTAGAAACCGGAACCCGCAGCCGGCTGGACCTTGCGGACCGACCGGATGTGGACGACAGAATTCATTACCTCCCTGGAAACACCTGTAAAATCGAGCGGTACATATTCCCCGTTCTCCTTCACCGTGTAGAGCGCTTTATGGACCGCAGGAACGGCATGTTCCTGGTTGTTGCTGAATGTTGCACCGGACCGGTTGGTTCCGAGCAACAGAAAGACTGCAATGGTCAGTCCGCTTCCGATCACGGAAGGGATTACTGTTCTGATGAGCTTTTTCATGATATGTTCCTCCTCACTGTTTGAATTGATCAATGGATGAAGCCTCAGGGGCTTCAACTATACCTTCATGCAAATAGACGGAAAACGGAAAGAAATGATCTCCGGGGGGTGTTAAGATTCCTTAAATGCTGTGTTAAAAAGACTTAAAAATCCGGTAGCCGTCTCAGAATGAATCATTAAATTGTGTTCATGTTCAATCGCCCTCCTTCTGATGCCCGGGTGAATTTCATTCCGTCCGGGAGTGTGGTTCACCGGGTACTGATCCTCCTGATTGCTGTCCTGCTGGTCGCTGCACCCGGGATTTCGCAGGATACGACCGGATTCGGTTTTTTCGGCTACATGCGTTCGGGGTTCGGTGTGGACGGACAGGGAGGCCCCCAGGATGTCTTCCGCGCTCCCGGTGCAGAAGCCAAATACCGGCTCGGCAACGAGGCGGAGGCCTATATCGAGGCCCTATTCCGTTATGCGTTTGAGGATGAAAAAAAAGCATTGTTCGAATCGAACCTGAGGCTCGCATTTGTGACCCCCACCAGCAAAAGCAACCAGTTCGCCACCACCACTTCGGTCAGGGAAGCCTATGTCAGGGCACGGGGGATCCTTCCCAACAGGCCATCCATGGCATTCTGGGCGGGACAGCGTTTCTACGACAGGTACGACGTCCACATCAACGACTATTTCTACAGGGACATGAGCGGATTCGGTGGAGGCTTCGAAGACCTGAGGGTGGGACGAACTGCGCTTGTGTCACTGGCATTTCTGGGCGGGTCCATTGATGAACTGGCCCCCAACGGAAGCGTGCAGCCGGAAAACGAATTCGTGCTGAACAAGACCACCCTTGATCTAAGCATCTATGATCTGGAGGTGGGATTCGGCAAAATCGGGTTTACACTTTCGCTGTCCGGTTTTACCGGTGACAGCCTCGTGACTGCTGAGGGTACCTATACGGTGAGCTCGAACACCGGCTGGTCGGCTGGAGTGTTCCATGAATTGGGTTTCGAGGGGGGGAGGAACCGCCTGAATATCTTCTACGGTACCGGTGCTGCGGAGAACTACAGGGGGGTGATCACCCAGCCGGCCGGACTGGAAATCGTCCCGGGAGTTCCCATCGATGTGGGGGGATTCAGAAGGTTCCGGATCCTCAACGACCTGCAGGCGGATTTCGGTCCCTCCTTCTCCATGCTGGCGCTGCTGCTCTACCAGCGGCTCGAAAACAGCCAGCCCTCCCCGGGATCCCTGAACTGGATTTCGGCAGGTATCAGGCCGGCGTATCACATGGGCCGCTATTTTTCAATTGTGGGAGAGATCGGTCTCGATTACACAACAGGCGAGGGGCATGATGAAGGTGCGCTTGTCAAGCTGACCCTGGCCCCACAGATCTCCCCGCTGAATAAAATCCTGAGCCGGCCGGCCATCAGGGCATATCTCACCTATGCAACGTGGTCAGAGGCGTGGACCGGACAGGTTGCCCCCGGATCCTTCCCCGACCGGAGTCAGGGGATCTCGGCCGGGCTTCAGATGGAGGTATGGTGGTAGCGGCTATCTCCAGGCACCGAGGATCAATCCGATGACACTGAAATAGACGATCATATACCCGGCATTGATCAGGATATACCTGAGGCTCCTGAGTTCAAACAGGGAGATCACCGCAAACATGGTGGCGGCCCAGCCGAAACCGGCCAGGAATCCTGCCGTGAGTCCCCATTTCCAGTCTGTCGCAGCATCGCCCAGAAAAAAGGCGAGGTTGTAGGACATGATGTAGGCAAGTAGAAAGGCGATCAGGTAGGTGCGGACCGGATTGGAGGCACGGGCCTGTTCTTCGGTCACCCCCGACTCCTTCATCCACGCGTTGCCGAACAGGACTTTTGAATACCACAGCGATCCCAGGACCAGGCTGAATGCTGCGCTCACCAGTACCGCCCAGTGGTTAATGATCATGTTTTCCATAACGAAGGTTTGGGTTGTGGAGAAATAACATTTCGTATCCGAAAAAGTTTGCAGCTCCGCATTCCCCGGCAAACCCTCTTGCCCCTCTAATCAGTGCCCGGAAAAGCTCCCACATAGGCGGGATCCCCGGAGTGGATCCCCAGCAGATGCCGGATCTCCTCAGGCAACCCTTCTGCTGCATCATGCCCTGCAAACCCTGCCGCGGGGGCGAATTCTCCCTTATCCGCCCGCGGAAACAACGGTTCTTCCATGCCGGTGATCGCTATGGAATTCCCGGCATAACCGGAATGAAGCCCGTTGATCCCCTCCGGACCGGGCAACGCTTCCTGGCAATTTCCGTTCCGGACCGGGCTCCAGAGGATCAGGGGTACAGGATGTCCGGAGGAAGCCACCACATAGACGTTGTGGTCAATCTGGCTGAACGGCGGTTCAACAAGCATCTCGCAGAGGCTGGCAGGTTGCCATACCATCAGTACCGGCCTCCTGAAACCTTCTTCTGCCACCATCAGGTTGTTGACCAGGAAATGGCCGAACCTTTCGTCCACATCGGGCCCGGTGCTGGGATGCCAGCCGAAATGATCGCCCTGGGCGCTCCGTTCGTCCCGTGCTATGCAGAGCATGCTGTTGATCAGGGTATTCTGATAGAGTTTCACATTGCTGCTGTTAAGGATCAGGATGCCGTGGTCGCAGTTTTCAAACACATTGCCGGCAGCCACCGCCCCCTTGGAGATCTCAAAGAAGAAACCGTTCTGACTGGGCCAGACGCTTTTATAGGACACCTCCTGGTCAATCATCCCCACATTCCGGACCCAGTTGTTGACGAAAACACCGTCCACATTGCCCACATCATACCAGATCCCGTTGGAATAGGGATGGTCGGTCACCAGGTTGTCCCGGCAGACGACACGGCGGGTCTGGTTAAAGATCTTGACACCTGCGGGATAATACCCTGTGATCCTTTCGATGTTGTTCCTGGCAAAAATGTTGCGCTCCAGCAGGACATCGCTGGAGCTCATGATAAAGAGCCCCTCTGTACTGGTATCGCTTACCTTGCAGTGCCGGATCACCATATTGTCCCCCTTCAGGTAGGCGGCAACCCTCGAGCAATAACTGATCTCACAATGCTCGATTACCGTACCCACCACATCCTTTCCGAATTGCGAAGGGTCCTGGAGCCCTTCGGGTGTGGCCCCCTCCACATCCAGGGCGCGGTAAGCATACTGTGTAAAAGTGATCCCGCGGATCACCGGCCCGGTCTTATCCGGCACCTTGCCATGTGCCTCCTTCGTGGTCCTGATCAGCGCCGAATTGAACATGGTGATCTCCACCAGCTGATCTGAAGGATCGGTCCCGATATAGACCCACCGGTTCTCGTAGTCGATAAAGAAGGTGCCGGTATCCACTTCATTGACGGATCCTGCCGATTGCAGGAAACGGCCGTTGACGAATACCATATCGTCATTGAAACGGTGCAGCGGCGTTGCGGCGATGTGCTGTTCCTTCCTCCACCATCCTGCCGGCCGTGATGGGAAAAGGGTGCCCCAGGAGGTCCTCCAGAGTCCGCCCCCGGCCTGTTCCCACTGATCGGCAATCCCGGTTCCTTTGATCACCGGTTGTTCTTCCAGATAGGGTTGCATGGTGATACCCTGGTTGAGCACCAGGTTTCCCGTCCGGTAGGTTCCCCCCCGCAAAACAATGGCATCTCCCGTCACCACCCTTTCGACGGCCTTTTCAAGTGTGGTGGGACGTTCCGGGGTATCCCCGTCTGCACGGGCATCTCCCTCTGGTGAAACGTAATAGAGGGTCCCTTCCACATCCGGAATTTCATATCGCTGAGGGATCGGCCCGTAGGGCCCCCCGGAAGGTTGTGCAAAGAGGGCCGGGGCCAGCATGATGGCCCCTGCCAGAACTGCTAATCTGAATCTGTTTTTGAATGTCATGGATTGATATTTTGGTATTAAAGCATTGATTCCAGTCTGTTGAGCCTGTTCCTGGCTACTTTCAGTTCCATGGTTTCCCTTCCTTCGAGCCTGCAGATCCCTTTCCGGTTGTCCACAAAAATGAGGTATTTGAAATTGATCAGGGCGGACCTGCTGATCCTGAAAAATCCCTCACCCTGCAGCATGCCCTCCACCGTTCCCAGGTTGGATGAGATCACCTCCAGCCGGTCATTGGAGAGCATTATCTTGGTATAGTTCCCGTCTGCGATGCAGCAGAGGATCTCTGCGGGATCCAGTACAATAAAACCGCTGCGGGTATTGAATTTCAGTTTATGACCGATCCCAAGGGATCCAAGCAGCTGACCGATCGATGCTCCGAGCTGCCTGTGTTCCCATTTTTCCCTGAAACGCCTGATGGCATCCTCCAGAATCACCGGGTCCACGGGTTTCAGCAGGTAGTCAAAAGCTGACTGCCGGATGGCCTCGATGGCATATTCATCGTATGCAGTCACAAAAATATATCCCTGGTCCATTCCCAGTTCGTGCAACTGGGATACCAGGTCGAATCCTGTCTTTACCGGCATCTGGATATCCAGAAGAATGAGATCCGGGGAGCAGTCGGTAACCATGCTGAGCGCCTGGTCCACGCTTTCTGCCGTCCCTGCGACTTCGACTCCGTCCACCTTTTCCAGGAGCATGGTCAGGAGATCCCTGGCCTCTGGTTCATCGTCGACGATCAGTATGGATAAGGGTGCTATCATGAGGAAATGTTGATTTCAACGTAAGTGCCTTCGGCTTGCCGGTGTTCATCATACAGGTCCCTTACTTCGAAACTGGCCGATTTTCCGGTGACCTGACCGAACTGTCTGAAATATTGCCTCATCATTTCGGTCCCCTGCCCGTTGGATTCCTCCCGGTACTTCAGTGCGGCTGCCCGGCCGATCCCGTTGTCCCGTATCCCGATGACCAAACCCCCGTTCCCGGAATTTGCCGCGATGGTCAGATGCCACCGTTCCTTCTTGTGCCGCAATCCGTGCTTGATCGCATTCTCAACAAAGGTCAGGATACTCATTTTGGGGACCTCCATTTCTTTCAACGATTCCGCTTCCACGGATACCTGGAACTGAAAACGGTCCCTGAACCTGAGTTTTTCAATATCCAGGTATTTCTGTACAAACTCGAGCTCCTCCGCCAGGGTCCAGGTGATGGTGCTGGCGTCGCCGGAAACCATCCTTAACAGATCGGTGAGCCCTTTCAGATAGTTATAGGCCAGGTCCTTTTCCTCCTTGTAGATGAGGGATCCCACCGCGTTCAGTGCGTTGTAGGTGAAATGCGGGTCGAGCTGGTTTTTGATCGATTGCAGCTGCAGCTGGTGGATCAGGCGGTCCTTCTCGTAACGCCTGGCAATGATCCTGTCCATGAGGAAAAACAGTCCCAGCAGCAGGCTGAACGATGCAGCGAATATACCGGGATAAACAAGGGCCCTCTTTTGAAACCAGGGATTCTGTTTGTAGATGAAGGTGCCCCGGCTATCCCCCGCCTGTACGAACAGTAAGGGATAGGCCCCGGGTTGCCGGATGGCCGAGATCAGCTTCCTCGGGACCCGTTCGTCCCAGAAAAGCCCCTCCACCGCCGGGGACTCCAGGCCATCCCGGTATACGACCACCTCATTATCTGCCAGATAAACGTACTCCATCCTCCCGTCATTATCCAGGTCAAGCAGCTGGTCATACTGATATTCGATCGACAGGGAATGCCTGCTTGAATCAATGAATTCCAGGTCCATACCCAGGTGGTAGCGGTGGTCATCCTTGACCAGCAGTACTTCCCCCAGATCCGGTACCTGCGATCCGCTCCAGAGATCCAGTGTCCTTCCTCGTTCTCCGCTGAGGTACCTTTTTTTCAGTATCCTGCCCTGGTGATCGAAGAGAATGAGCTGGCTGTTTCGGCCATTCGAAGGCTCCGACAGGTACTGCAGCAGGAGCAGAAAAACCTGGCCTTCATGATGGAACGGTACCAGTGCCCTGACCTTTGATTCCGCAAGCGGTACCGGCGGCACAGAAAATTCCAGTTCATGATCCAGGATCATGAGCCAGCTGATGGAGTCCATGTAGGGAAACGGAAATTTGAAATTCTCCGGAGCGGTGGTGTGCACAAGGATCTCGTTCATTCCGTCCCGGTCCAGATCCACCATATCCAGCCCGATGACCGCCGCCGCGCTGGCCGGGGACCCGGTGACCTGCCCGGTCCTGAAGTTGAGGGCGTACACCCTTCTGGGTTGCAGGGAATGCCCGCCGTTGATGGCACAGACATATTCCGGGGATCCGTCCCCGTCCAGGTCGCTCAGTCCCCCGGTACTGAAATGGTAATCCCCGTCATCGTTGTACCGGTTGATCGGGTCAAGGAAAAAACTTTGAATCCGGGTGCGATGTCCAAGCGGATCATCAATGACGGAAAGAAAAAGGGAATCATTGTGCTCGGTGCAGACCAGGATATCCAGGATCCCGTCAGAATCGATGTCCTGCAGATCCAGGATGGGTCCCAGTTCCGTCAGTTCACCCGGAAAATTGAACTGGTTGATGGCTCCGCTGGTCTGGTAGTCACGGACCGTGATGGCCAGGTTGCCTGCGTGGTTATAAAAGATGCTGAGAAGCTCGCTCAGACCGTCCCCGTCAAGGTCGTGGTATCCGTAGAACTGATTGGCCTTTGCGGTCTCGGTCTCCAGCAGCCGGAGGTGGTAAGGCGTCCTCAGCCCCGGAATGGTCAGGACCAGGATCAGTGTGGTCACCAGGGCCAGAGCGGCCGGAACGGTATAGAGGATCTGGTTCTTTTTCACGGGCGTGTGAAACTGGATCTTAAAATAGCAATTTCCACCGAATCACCCGCTTGCATCCTTAACGGATTCCCCCGGATTATCCGATTTAAACGCCAGCAGAAGAAGAAGTACTGAAATCACTGCACAGATCCATCCGATGGCGCTGTAGTGCCCCGTCCGGGAATGAGAGAGGCTGAAAAGATAGGGGCCCAGAGCCGATCCAATCACCGTCCAGCTCATTGAAAAACCGGAGATGGCCCCCAGGTTCTTCAATCCGAAAAACCTGGGCCAGGTCACCCCGATCAGCACCGTGTACATGCCCCAGACCACGCCGTTCCCCGCAATGATAAGCCAGTAGGCCACCGGTTCATGGTCCAGAAGGATGAGTCCCCATGCAGTGATCAGCATCCCCGCCATAAACAGCACAAGGAGGTATTTCAACCGGATATAATCGCTGATATACCCTGTGATGAACTGAACGACCACGGCGATCAGGCTGGTGGGGATAAAAATAGCGAGGGCCTTTTCACTGCCGATCCCGGCTGTTTCAAATACAGAGATCACATGAAAGGTCAGTCCACTGATGTACAGCGCACTCAGCGCAAGTCCCAGGGTGAATCCCCAGAAAGCTACGGTCTTCCTGGCCTCTGAGAGGCTGAAATCGTGATCCGGAAGACTGGGCGGACGTTTCCGCCTGTTGCCCCTCCCCAGGTTCCCGTCCGGTTCACATCCGCAATCGAACGGATTATCCCTGTATACCACCACCACAAAAATGGAAAAAGCAATTCCGACGATGGCTGCCAGCAGGATCCATGCCCCCCTCCACTCCAGCTCATCGATAAAATAATTGAGCAGGCGGGGTGCAAGGGAAAAACCGAAGGCTGAAAAGATGCCCAGCACCGCATTGGCCAGGCCCCGCCTCCGGTTGAACCATTTCATCACCATGTTCCTTGACACCATGGTCAGCATCCCCTGCCCGAAAAAACGGATGCCCCAGAAACCCAGTGCCAGCAGTGCGAAAGTGGTGATCGCCGGGGAGAGGATGTCCCGTTGCTCAAGCGCTGCCGACATCCGGTCCACCCTGGTCAGATAGACCAGCATCAGTCCCAGCATGATCCCGGATATAAAGGCCATGACACGGGCACCATACCGGTCGTATAATTTGCCCGCCCTGGTGATCAGCAATCCCGATCCCAGGGTCCCCACCAGATAGGAGAGGCTCAACCCGTTGCGGTCCACTTCCAGGTCCCTGATCAGGTTTTCGGTAAATACGGACACCCCCATGGTCTGACCGGGGATGCTCATCAGGATACCGATGGTACCGGCCAGCAGAATGATCCATCCGTAAAAAAAAGGCAGCCTGGAAGGGGAGAACGGGCGGTTACATCGTCGCTTGATCATCCCCCGGCACTTTGGGAAACAGCCCGCAGCCAGGTACCGGCCATCAGCTGTGCACCGGCCATGGAAGGATGCACGCCGTCCGGTGCCCAGTACCCCGCAGGGGCTTCATCCAGTGCCGCGTTGAATGCCTCCTGGAAAGGGACCCAGACCGCTCCGAAATCGCCGCAGACCTTCTCCGATACCTCCTGGTATGCCCCGAAGGGTTCCAGCCAGGTTTCATCGACAGCACTCGTGCCTGGAAGAATAAAAGGCTGACAAATGATCAGTCTGATATCCGGAAAAACCTCTCGGGTCCGTCTGAGAAGGGCCCTGTAATCGGCTTCATAGATCCCGGGCGTCCCGTCATACCTGCCATTCCTCATGTGCCAGTAATCGTTCACTCCGATGAGGATGCTCAGCACGTTCGGCTTCAGGTCAAGGCAATCCTTTGCCCACCGTTCTTCCAGCTGGTAGACCTTGTTACCGCTGATCCCGCGGTTATAAATGGTGAGGCCCCTGTCCGCCATCTGCTCCAGCAGCCAGGCAGCGGTCATCAGCGCGTACCCGTTCCCGAAGGAGCGCGCCTGGTTGGGAAGTTCGACCCTTTTGTCCCTTCCGGCATCGGTGATGGAATCCCCCTGAAAGAGCACAATATCCCCATCCGAAAAATAATCCTGCAGCCCGCCCAGGGGGTCTTTTCCGGATGAGCATCCCGGCAGCATCTGCAATCCCGCCACCGCGGCAGCTCCAAGCCCGGCATGCTTAAAAAAATCTCTTCTGGATGTCGGTTCCATTTCTGCGTTGCTAAGGTTGGAAATAAAAGTAGTCATTCTTCCCCAATCCGTATGAATTCCTTAATTTTAATCTCCATGAAAACCAGGCTTATCGCTTTATACTCCCTTTTCCTGGGGATTGCCATCCTGGGTATGTGGGGAGCCATCCTGGCCTCATCCGCACTCCCGGAAGGACCTGTCGAACTGACCTTTCACCTGATCTCAGAGACCCTGATGGCACTGGCAGCCCTGGCTTCCGGGATTTTGATACTGCGGGGCCGCAGGTACGGTAAAATGACCGGTGTGGCGGCACACGGGATGGTGATCTATTCCGTGCTGAACGCAGCAGGCTACTATGCAGAAAGGGGTGAGCGGCTGCTTCCGGCCCTGTTCATCCTGCTGATGCTGGGCTCGGCCTGGAGCATTTTTGTACTGATCACATCATCAAAAACATCATGAAATACAGACCATTCGGAAACAAAGGAACTGAGGTCTCTGAAATCGGTTTCGGGGCCTGGGCCATCGGCGGGAGCTGGGGCCGGCAGAAAGAGTCCGATTCCATGGAAGCGCTTGAAGCAGCCATCGGACAGGGGGTCAACTTCATCGACACGGCAGCGGGATATGGTAACGGGAAATCTGAACGGCTCATCGGACAGTTTCTCAAAGACAGGAGTGAACCTGTGCTGGTATGCACCAAAACACCCCCCGTGGCCGGGAAATGGCCACCCTCGCCCTGGTGCAGGATCGGAGATCGATACCCGGAGAAATACCTCCGGGAGAACGTTGAAGAACGGATGAAGAACCTTCAGGTGGACCGGGTCGACATCCTGCTGCTCCATACCTGGACCAGGGCCTGGAACGACCGGCCAGAGGCCCTTCATGTCCTGCAGCGGATGAAATCGGAGGGACTCATCGGTCTGGTGGGGATCTCCACCCCGGAACATGACCAGAATTGCGTGATCCAGCTCATGAGGGAAGGGCTCATTGATGCGGTACAGGTCATCTACAATATTTTCGAACAGGAACCCGCTGCCCAGTTGCTCCCGGTTGCGCAGGAAACAGGAACCGGGATCATCGCCAGGGTGGCTTTCGATGAAGGGGTGCTCACAGGGAAATACCAGGGCGATGAAACTTTCGAAAAGGGTGATTTCAGACGCAATTATTTCGCAGGGGACCGGTTGTCCAGAAGCGTACAAAGGGTCGAACGGATCAGGGAAGCATTCAGGGATTCGGGCTTTTCTCTGCCACAGCTGGCCCTGAAATTTGTCCTTGCACATCCTGCCGTATCCACCGTGATCCCCGGCATAAGGAACAGGCAGCAGGCACTCCAGAATACGGAAGTCTCCGGGCTTCCTGACCTGGATGAGGCCATGCTTTCGCAGCTGCGGGAACATGCATGGAATCGGGCCTTCTGGTACGGGGGCAAATGATGCTTCGTGGTCTGAACCGGCCGGTTCATCCATCAAATGCAACCCTCCATACATTATCTTTTTAATGGCTTTCCCGTCACAGGATATTTCATTACAATCGTGTGGATAACACACTGCCATGAAACCGGTCCTCACCCTCCGGGAAGAAATCACATCGGTACAGCAGTACCTTGAAATTGAGGCCCTTCCTCTGAACGGAAAACTGACCCGGGATTTTTATGTGGATCCCGAGGTGAATGACCAGATCACCGTTCCCAGGAACCTGATCAGGGTCTTCGTGGAGAACACCATCCGAAACGGGCTGAAAGGGGAGATGAACGGCGGAGTCCTGAGCATATCCGTTCATAAAAGTGCGATGGGTGTGCTGATCATGGTAGCAGATTCCGGCATGTCACCGGGAAACGGCACTCCGGTTGATTACAGCCAGAGCGAGGGACTGAAATTCCTGAACAGCTATCTTCCCGTCTTCAACCGGCAGTACGGGGTATCCATCAGCTTCAAGGTCCTGCAGCTGACCAGTGAGAACGGCACACCGGGGGCCAGGGCCATGATCACCATCAGGGATCAGTAAACCGGGAGCACCCTGATTCCATCTGTTCCATTGATCATTGCAGGCATAATGGGAATCCCATCGAACAACAGGGCATAGGCTCCGACCGTAAGCGGTTCTGTTCCGGAGCATCCCGTCAGCCATTCCAGGAAACGGCCGGCCTCCTGAAAACTGGCAAACTGAAGCGGATACTCCTTTCCACCTGAATGCCTCAGCGTCATCACCTTTTTTTCATCCTGCTCCGAACCGATGCAATAAAACTCCGGCAGGTAATCCTCCCTGGTAAAAAGGGTCACCTCCTTCTCCAGGCTGCCCGAATAATACTCCACCCGGTCGTCCCATTCCTGGAAGGTCTTCCATCCCGCCTGTACATGACGGTAAATGTACGATGCCGACAGGGTGGCCACGATCCTTTCGGGCGCCTCTTCCATCCTGGGGACCAGCACGTGCGCGAAGCTCAGCCCCGCCAGCCCGGTCCCCCGGGTCATATCCGGCCCGGCTGGTTCAAACAGGGGGATGGTGATCCTTTCAGGAAAAGCCTTGAAACGAAGGGTCAGGTCGGCCAGGATGTTGCCTGTGAGATCGGCCTCCCTGGTCCCTTCCGCCTCGATCCTGATCCATCCGTCCCCCATGTTCCCGTTCAGCTTCAGGTACCTGGAGCGGATCTCCTGGGATTCATTCCTTCCGAGGGTTGCCCTCGGATTCACATCCCCATCGGACAGGGGAGCCTCCGCATCGAGTACGAAGCTCCGGGAAAAGGTAATGTCGGCGATGTCAATCTCCCCGTATTCGGTTGAAAACCTGTTCCATTGTGTGAATTGAAGGGGTGAGTCCTCCGGTAATGTGAGGCTGATGGAGAGGTATTCGATCCGGTCGGCGGGAGAAAAACGCCCCGAATGGTCATTGATGCGCTCAAAATCCCGGTGTTTGGAGACAGAAAAAACCAGCCTGAGATTCTTTTCAGTCAGGTCCGCCGTGTGGTAGGTACTCCCTCCGAGGTAATCCCTTCCCAGCGCTTCCAGGAAGGACCCGGTTTCAGGAAAACGCGTATCGAGGATCTGCATGAACTGGGTCTGGGCCCCGGCGCTGAGCTCCCACAGGTTCCCTCCGGGTCCGCTGTCCGGGATCCCGGACAGCCGGGTAGTGAAAAGTCCCACGTCCACCAGTGTGTTGTCCGCGTGCCGGTAAGTTGCCGATTGAAATCGTTTCACAGAACTGCATCCGCCTGCAGTGATGATCACCGCGGCGGCATACAGCAGCATCCAGTCGTGTTTCTTCATAGCTCCTTTTGGATGAAAGGGGGATCCCTATCCCCGGAATACCATGGCGATCAATTTGATATCAGGATGTTCACTGCAGGTGATCTCCACCTCCTTCACAAATTCCCTGGCTTCACACTCCCTGTGCTGGGTACAGTCGAAGGACATTCCGTCCTCATATACATCCCGGGCATTGCTGTCCACGCACCGCGGAGTACCCAGGTTGCGTACGATCAGGTAATACATAACATTTATATTTGGTTCGTATCACTCGTTCATGATGCACCTGATGGCATATCCGGCCTTCCGATCCGCCGGCTCCCTTTTGATCTCCCCGCGCATGGTGTGCAGTGCCCTTACCCAGGCTGTGGTATCGCCGGCCGGTGTCGCACTCCAGAACACCGCATAATCACCCCTGCCTGAAAAGGCCCCCTCTCCGTTCCGGGTGCCGGACGGTGCCGCACTGAATCCGCTCGAATTATTGGCCATCTCGTTGGGCTCGTTCCAGTAGTCTGTCCCCTGAAGTTTCAGCATTCCCCCCTCTTCATACCCCCTCCATTGCTCACCATCGGCGGTCAGCCGGGTCATGCCCAGCTCCATCTCCAGCTCTTTCCACTCCTCGTCCCCGGGAAGGTGCCACCCGTCGGGACACACCCCCTGAATCTGTTCACCTGTACCCGGGTCACCCTGGCTCCCGGAGGCCGCACTCCAGGTATAGAGTGCCCCGTAGAGTTGCTCCTGGTCCGCCCTGTTCTCATAAAAACAGTAGGCCGCCGCATCTGCCTCAAGCCCCTCCCACGATGCATCCTCTTCCACCAGGTCCACCGGGGTCCCGTCCGCAAAACGGGTCACCTGCAGGTTCATGGCCATCCATACCTGATCACCGATCTGTACGGTGGGGTATTCGTTCCCGTCAATATCGGTCACGGGAGAATCGTCCCAGTAGGTCCGGAAGGCCACTTCCTGCCCGTAGCCCGTACCGGCCTGGTTGGTGGCATAGGCCCTGACGTAATAGACCGTATAGGGCTGAAGTCCGCCCAGATAGCTTTCGAACGTGGTGTGCCCGCCGCCCTCGTCGCTGTGGGTATCATCCAGGTCCGGGAAGCGGCCGGTGGACCAGCAGATCCCGCTGGCGGTGATCTCACCGCCTCCGTCATCGGTGATGTTGCCCCCGGAAAAGCCTCCGGTGGCAGAAAAATCATAGACCGAGAAAGTGATCAGGGACGGAAGCCCCGTATCGAGGGTCGTGAAGGTTCGCTCCGTTCCGTAAACAACACCCTCCTTGCCAATGGCATAAGCCCTCACATGGTAGGTAGTCGCAGCATCCAGGTCCCGGATGGTATACCGGAAGGTCCCTTCCGAGTAGGCCTCTCCCATATCGTTGTGCCATCCCTGTTCCAGGTCCGGCCCGGGAGTTTCGGACCAGACAAATCCGTGGCTGCTGATCCCCGATTCCCCCACGCTGAGGATCTCCCCGGCCACCTCGCAGGTACTGGGCCCAATCTCCAGAATGGTTCCTGTTTCCACACCGGTCCGGATCTCCGGATCATCAGGCCGGCATGAAACAGCAAAGCAAAGCAGACCGGCGCATAACCCTGATAGTACGGCACCGGCCCCTGTGATCCTGAATCCCATGCTGATATGCTTCATCCTTCTCCGATAACAAGATAAGATGTTACACGGTCATTCCCAAACCGGGAATCCGATCTTATCAACCGATGAAATGATCCCCGCCCCGTTTTTTTGACATTTTGTTGTATTTCTCTTCCGGTTTCAAACACAGAAGCCCGTCCACACAAAACCGTCTTCAATTTGTTATACAAGCAAATGAACCAGACATGAAACATAAAGGAGTTCCCATGAAAATCGCATTATTCAGTTCAAAATCATACGATGTGGAATATTTCGACGGGGCCAATCAGGATTACGGGTATGAAATCACCCATTTTGAAACCAGGCTGCGCAAAAAAACCGTACACCTGGCCGAAGGCCATGACGCCGTCTGCGTTTTTGTGAACGATGTGCTTGACAGCGAGGTTATGGTGGTCCTCCAGGATCTCGGGATAAAACTCATTGCACTGCGGTGTGCGGGATTCAACAACGTGGATCTTGAGGCAGCAGCCCGGGCCGGGATCAGGGTGGTCAGGGTTCCGGCCTATTCACCCGAGGCGGTTGCAGAACACGCCCTAGCACTGATCCTCACCCTGAACCGAAAAACACATAAAGCCTATAACCGGGTCAGGGACGGCAACTTTTCCCTGGAAAAGCTGACCGGATTCAACCTGGCGGATAAGACCGTGGGCGTGATCGGTACCGGGAAGATCGGGATGGCATTCGCCAGGATCATGACCGGAATGGGCTGCCGGGTGCTCGGATCTGATCCCCACCCGGACAAATCAATGGAGTCAGAGCGATTCAGCTATACCGATCTTGATACGCTGCTGTCCGAATCAGACATCATCTCCCTGCATTGCCCCCTGAATCAAGAAACAAGCTATCTGATTAACAGCGCAAGCATCGAAAAAATGAAACCGGGGGTCATGCTGATCAATACCAGCCGGGGAGGACTGCTCAACACCCATGATGTGATCGATTCTCTGAAGCGCTCCCATGTGGGATACCTGGGGATCGACGTCTATGAACAGGAAGAAAAACTGTTTTTTAAAGACAGGTCCGGGGAGATCCTCCAGGATGACCAGATTGCCCGGCTGATGACCTTCCCCAATGTATTGATTACAGCCCATCAGGCATTCTTTACCAGGGAGGCGCTCATGCAAATATCACACACCACACTGGAAAATCTGAGGGCATTCTTCAACCGGGACGAACTGGTCAATGAGGTCAGGGACCACGCTGTATGATCCATGACCTATCACAGCCGGACTGAATGGTTCAGTACCACCCCTGCTAAATCCTGATCCATTCCAGCGCCCCTTTCAGGGTGGCGAAGGGACGGATCTGCAGGGGATGGAGCTGATGATGAAGCAGGATCACCTGGGTGACCTGCGGGGTATCCATCAGGTATGCGATTTTCAGGTCTTTTAGCCGTTCCAGCTGCTCCCGGAGGTATTCCACCATGGCGTAGAACTTTTGCCTTTCCTGCACCAGCCTGGCATTCAGCAGGTCAATGACCAGTCCCCGGAAGGGTGCCATATCGGGGTAGCGGTGAAGCACCTCTTCCCAGGAACCGATCATGTCTTCCTGCGTGACATCACCGGCAAACCGCCAATAAATGACGTTGTCTGAAACTTCCATTGAAGCTTTCATCCAGTATGTAAAAAAGAGGGTAAGACGGGTTTCCGAAATAAATGTATCAAATTCGGCTTTACCGGCGGTGATGAGTTATGCACATTATGGCTTTTCACCTGTTTGTTACCCTCCTGCCGTTACCGGAGGTCCCATGCATCCATCTCCTCCATGATGCGGCGTGCCAGCTCCGGCAGCTGCTGGGGATGGCCGGCGTCTGTACATTTACCGAGCAAAACCACCGCGCTCCTTTTTTGGGGCTTCAGTACCAGAAAAGCACGGGGTCGGCCATTGGACCCGGCATGGTATACGGCCATGTTTTCCATTCCTGGATGCGCAATGTACCACCCCAGCCCCATCTCCCCCGACTCATCTGAGCCCGCTGGAACCCACGCATGCCGGTACAATACCGTATCGCTCAGATAACTCCCGTTCAATAGCCCTGTGGCAAAGAGGGCCATATCTGAAATGTTCGACTGGATCAGGCCGCCCGGAGCTTCGAAAAACGGCAGTGGACAACGGATGGATGAGGCACCCAGGGGGGTGCCGATATAGTCCCTGACCATCTTGCCGAAAGAGCGCCCGCCGATCATACTGATCACATCCCCAAGCACACCGTAACCACGTGTGGAATAGAGCATCCGGGATCCCGGTTCAAACCTGAGATCCAGCTTCCCGTCGGACCATATCCGCTCGTGGTGCGGGATGCCGCTCCTGTGTGAAAGCAGGTGCCTGAAAGTGACCGGAACATCGGGATAAGCGTCCGGCAGTACATCCCTGTATTTGGAACAATAGTAGCCTATGGGATCGTCCAGAGAGCGGATCAGCCCCTGCTCCCACAACTGCAGGGTGATGACCGCCGTCACCGGTTTGGATACCGAGGCATATTCATCGCTTTTCGATCGGCGGTCCTCCCCGTAACAACGTACCAGGACCGTTTGCCCATCCATGACGATCCCCAGGCTGATGTAATCGAATCCCTCCCCGTACCCGGTCACTGCGCCGTCGATGTACTCCAGCATGGGTGCATCCAGCAGGTTGATCCCGGTGTATACGTGATCCGGTCCGAACAGGTCATTGTCCCCGCATGACAGCAAAACGCCACCTGCCAGGATCCAGATCATCCTGCAAGAACCAGGGTATTTCGTGATATGCCTGATCCGGAATCCTTGCATGGAGCGCATATGGGCTGCAACTGTGATGCGACAGGGGCGCTGGTATATCAAGGGGCGCTGGTATAAAGATACGGTGATGGGAGGCCCGAGTCAACAGGAACAGGTATATTTGTCCCATGAGCCCGTTTTCCGTCCACACATCCGTCCACACATTCATGCACCCATTCATGCACCCATTCGCGCGCACTTTCATGCACCCATTCACGCGCTCATTCATGCCCACAATCACCTCATGGCTGATCCTGCTGGCCGTTGTTCTAGCGGTCCAGGCCTGTCAGCCGGCAGGACGATCCGGAAGTGAGGCAGAGGCCTCCGGAAGCAAAGCAGAGGCCTCCGGCAGGGAGGAGGAGGAGATGGTGCCGCGGCGGCGTGAGGACGGCACCCTTTCAAGCGTCAGTCCGGTGGACAGCGAAGGGTACGTGCACGGTGTGAAGGTGAACTACTACGAAGACGGCAGAACCATCCATTCAAGGGTCACCTATGAACACGGGAGAAAGCATGGGCCTGCCATCTGGTACTACAGAAGCGGGCAGGTGTATGAACATACCGCCTTCCATTACGGAAGGAAAGAGGGGCTCACCAAAAGGTACTATGAATCGGGACAGCTGATGGAACAGGTGACCTATCACAGGGGCGAAGAACAACCTGACAAAAAAAGGTACAGGAGGGACGGAACCCTCATGGAAGGGTAGCCTACCGCTTCAGCAGCACATAATTCCTGAATTCCCCCAGCCGCCTCCCTCCCAGCAGGTGTTTCTCGATCCAGGAGATCACGCGGTACTTGGGTTTGTCATGCTTGGCGGTATCCGGGTTCTGCCCCCCTGCGGGTCCATTGAAGCGCAACTGGTCACCCCAGTCAAATCCTGCGATCCATCCCTTCATCACCGCCGGGTGGGATCCCCTGAAACGGGTGAGCGCGGAAAGGTTCCCGTAATCGAACTGCCGGTCGTAGTAATGCTCTGCCTCCATTTCCTTCACCTTCTGTTCCCCCCTGTGATTGGTCTGGAAAGCCTTGATCTTTTTCTGCATGACCGACGGGGGGCGCACCCAGCCGTAGTGGTAAATATCAGCATCAACCTCTGCCACCCTCAGCTTGTAGGTGCCTTCCTGCTGCCGGTAATGGAGGCCGTCAAATCCGGGGATCTTCCGGAATGACTGGGCTGATTCCCAGGAATGGATCACGGGGTCGTTCCGGATGATCCTGATCTCATGCCTGTACCAGCAATGGTTGTCCTGAAGGTGGTCATAATCCCCCCAGAAATGAAGGTACCGGAACAGCAGTCCCTCCACCTCGCGGTCGTCCTGCAGCTCCCTGCAACGTGATTGGATGGCCTCAAGGTCCTTTTCATGAACCACCTCGTCCGACTGGAGATAGAAAAGCCAGTCACCCGTACACGCTTCTTTGGCCAGGTCGGTCTGGTGGGCATGTTCCATTCCCCGCGGAAACTTCTCAATGTCCCAAACCGTATCAATGATCCTGATCTTATCACTCCCAATGGCCAACACCTCTTCGCGGGTACGGTCGTCGGCATCCGAATCGCCAAGCACAACCACAAATTCGTCCACGATCGGCAGGATCGACTCAATGGAGTACCGCATGGGATAATAGAGCTTGTGGGCATTCTTGCCCATTGTGAAACCGCTGATCTTCATGGGCGGGTCAGAACATTTGCATGGAATGAAGTTTGTGATAGATCCCCTCCTTGTTCCTGATCAATTCCAGGTGGGTGCCCCTTTCAACGATCCTTCCCCCGTCGATCACCAGGATCAGGTCCGCATGTTTGATGGTGGAGAGCCGGTGGGCAATGATGATGGAGGTCCGGTTTTTGACCAGGTTGATGATGGCATCCTGGACCAGCCGCTCCGATTCGGTATCGAGGGCCGAGGTGGCTTCGTCCAGGATCAGGATGGGAGGGTCGGCCATGACCGCCCTGGCAATGCTGATCCGCTGCTTCTGACCCCCGCTCAGTTTACTCCCGCCCTCGCCCACATTGGCGTCATACCCCTGGGGATTCTCCATGATGAATTCATGGGCGTGGGCCACCCGGGCCGCATGGATCACCCTTTCCTCATCCACCTCCCCGTTCATCCCGAAAGCGATGTTGTTACGGAAACTGTCATTAAACAGGATCGATTGCTGACTGACGATCCCCATCAGTTTCCTGAGTGATTTCAGCTGGTAATCCTGCACGGGGATCCCGTCAAGGAGAAGCTCCCCTCCGGATACGTCCATGAACCTGGGCATCAGGTCCACCAGGGTGGATTTTCCCGCACCCGATTTACCCACCAGGGCAATGGTCTGTCCCTTCCGGATGGTCAGCGAGACATCCCGCAGCACAAATTCCCTGTCATATTTGAATGAGACATTCCTGAATTCGATGGATTCCCTGAAACCCTCGGCCCGGATGGCATCCGGTTTCTCAATGATCCTGTCTTCAGCGTCAAGCAGCTGGTCCACCCGGTCCACCGATGCCATTCCCTTCTGAATACTGAACCAGGCAGTGGTGAAGCTCTTGGCCGGAGGGATGATCTGGCTGAAGATGATCAGGAACAGGATCAGGTTCTCCCCGCTCATCTTATCCGAGCCGCTGAGCACCAGCGCTCCCCCGTAGGCCATGATCACCATCAGCACGATGGTTCCGGCAAATTCACTGAACGGAGAGGCCAGGTACCGCTTTCGGATGATTCTCTTCAGGATCCTTGCGAACCTGTTGTTGGTGGTAAAAAAACGGCCGCGCATCTGCCCCTCTGCATTAAAGGCTTTGATGATCCGTAACCCTGTAAGGGTCTCCTCCAGGAGGGCCATCAGTTCGCCAAGCTGGTGCTGTCCTTTGAACGTACTTTTCCTCAGGCTCCGGGCCACCCTTCCGATCAGGTATCCGGCCACCGGCAGGACCAGGATGACGAACAGGGTCAGGTTCACGCTGATGGAGAAGAGGAATACCAGGTAAATGACAATGGTCAGCGGATCCCGGAAGAACATGGCCAGGGAGCTCATGATGGAAGCCTCGATCTCCTGCACGTCGCTGGAGATCCTTGCGATCACATCCCCCTTCCTGGCCTCGGTATAATAGGAGAGCGGAAGTTTCAGCACCTTGTCGTAGATCTCATTGCGGATGTCCCGCACGATGTAGGCACGGATGGGGGCCAGCACATAATTGGCACCGAAAAGAAAACCGTTTTTCAGCAGGCTGAACACCACCACCATGATGCTGACCATCACCAGGGCTCCCTCATTACCGTGCTTCCCGATGATCTGTTCCATGAAAAGATAAAGCTGGTTCATCAGGTAATCGGTACTCAGCTCGAACTCCATGGATTCGGTTCCTGTCGGCTGGTTGCCGAACAGTACCCGGAGGAACGGGACCACCATGGCGAATGAGAACAGGGCAAAGAAGGCCCCCAGGATGTTGTAGATCACATTCTGGACCACGTACCATTTATAGGGGAACAGGTATTTAAGCAGCCTGAGAAATCTTCTCATGGGATGTCATTCAAGTTACCAACGGAACCATTTACAATCCCGTATAATTCATGGGAGTTATTTTCATCAGCTCTTCCTTCACCGCATCGCTCACATCCAGTTCGCTGATGAACCGGTGGATGGTCTCACGGGTCACAGAGCGGTTCGTCCGGGTCAGTTCCAGCAATGCCTCGTAGGGCCGGGGATAGTTTTCCCTGCGCAGGACCGACTGGATCGCTTCTGCCACCACGGCCCAGTTCCGTTCCAGGTCCGCCCGGATGGCCTCCTCATTGACGATCAGCTTTCCCAGTCCTTTGATCAGCGATTGCATGGCAATGACCGAATGTGCCACGGGGACACCGATGTTCCGAAGGACCGTGGAATCGGTAAGATCCCTTTGCAACCTTGAGACGGGAAGCTTGGCGGCCAGGTGCTGGAAAAGTGCGTTGGCGATCCCCAGGTTCCCTTCCGCATTCTCGAAATCAATGGGATTCACTTTGTGCGGCATGGCCGATGAACCGATCTCTCCCTTCTTGATCTGTTGCTTGAAGTAATCCATGGAAATGTAGCTCCATGCATCCCTGGACAGGTCTGTCAGAACCGTGTTGATCCGCTCCAGGGCATGGAAAATCGCCGCCAGGTTATCGTAATGCTCGATCTGGGTGGTGGGAAAAGAGCGTTGAAGTCCCAGGACCTCCTCCACGAAATGCTTCGCAAAGGCGTTCCAGTCGGTCTCCGGATAGGTGATCACATGGGCATTCATGTTTCCGGTGGCTCCCCCGAATTTGGCAGGGACCGGGATCTCCCTCAACTGCCTGAGCTGTACCTTCAGCCGTTCGGTAAACACCCTGATCTCTTTTCCCAGGCGGGTGGGTGATGCCGGCTGGCCGTGTGTCCTGGCCAGCATGGGGATCGCGTCCCATTCGGACGCCAGCCCGTCCAGTTGCTCCACCAGCCGCTCCAGAAGCGGGTAATACTCCTGTTCCAGCGCCTCTTTCAGAGAAAGCGGAGTGGCGGTATTGTTGATATCCTGGGAGGTGAGTCCGAAATGGATAAATTCTTTGAAAGCGGACAATCCGAGGGCATCGAAGCGCTCCTTGACGAAATATTCAACCGCTTTCACATCGTGGTTGGTCACCTTCTCAATCTCTTTGATCCTTTCTGCATCTTCAAGGGAGAATGCAGTATAGATCTCCCTGAGCGATTCCAGGCTCCCGGGATCCATGGCTTCCAGCCCGGGAATCCCTTCCCCGCAGAGGGCGATAAAATATTCGACCTCCACCCGGACCCTGTAGGAGATGAGCCCGAATTCAGAGAAGGTGCGGGAGAATTGTTCTGTTTTTGACCGGTACCGTCCGTCCACAGGGGAAATGGCCGTCAGACTGTTTAATTCCATACGCTGCCAGGAGCTCCTGGTGTTTTGTTTGACACCACAAATTTAGCAGAAAATATTCGTACTTTTGGAGGTATAACTCCTCGTTATGAAGCGCATTCTTCAAGCCATGCTGCCCATCATGCTGGCAATGACACTGAGCAGCCAGGTGATGGCTCCCGAAAACGGCAGTTCAGATACGGTCCTCGTTTACAGTTTCTCCATTATGGAAAATATCGCGGCCCCGGCCTGGAGGACTACCCAGGAGGCATTCAAAGAGGCCCTCGGGATGAATGCCGATGTGATGATCCTGCACCTGAACACCTACGGGGGTGAGGTCAGCGCGGCCGACTCCATCCGGACCAAATTGCTGAACTCGCCCATCCCTGTCCATGTGTTCATCGATGACAACGCTGCATCGGCAGGGGCGTTGATCGCCATTGCCTGTGACAGCATCTACATGAAGCCGGGGGCGAAAATAGGTGCCGCCACCGTGGTCAACCAGACCGGGGAACAGGTACCGGATAAATACCAGTCCTACATGCGGGCCACCATGCGGGCCACAGCAGAGGCGCACGGCAAGGATACGGTCATCCGGGAGAACGACACCCTGCTGGTCTGGCGCAGGAACCCGGCCATCGCAGAAGCGATGGTGGACCCGAGGCTCTATGTGGAGGGCGTCAGCGATACAGGCCAGGTCCTCACATTCACGGCCACCGAAGCCATTGCCAACGGATACTGTGAGGGCACCGCAGAGTCGATGGAAGATGTGATCGAAAAACTGGGGATCGAGACTTTCGAACTGAAAACATACCGTCCTTCTACGCTCGACAAAATGATCGGCTTCCTGATCAATCCCATTGTGAGCGGTGTGCTGATCATGATCATTATCGGCGGCATCTATTTCGAGCTCCAATCCCCGGGAATCGGATTCCCCCTTGCTGCAGCAGTGGTGGCCGCCCTTCTCTATTTCGCCCCGCTCTATCTGGAAGGGATGGCCGAGAACTGGGAACTGATCGTTTTCATTGTCGGGGTGATCCTGATCATGGTGGAGATCTTTGCCATTCCCGGATTCGGAGTGGCCGGTGTGGCCGGCATCATTGCCATGATCACCGGGCTCACCCTCAGCCTGGTGGACAATGTGGTATTCGAACAGCCCGAGTTCACCGGCGAAGGCCTGGGCATATTGATGAGGGCGCTCAGCCTGGTGCTGGTCTCGGTGCTGCTGGGGCTCATCTTCTCGTTGTGGGCCGCCCGGAAACTACTGACCACCACCGCTTTCTCCAACCTTTCACTGAAGAGTGAGCAGCTTACCGACCAGGGATACATCGGGGTGGAAACCGGACAGCGCACCCTGGTGGGAATGACCGGGGTGGCCCATACCGTTCTGAGGCCCTCCGGAAAAGTGATGATCAATGACCGGCTGTATGATGCCAAATCGGAGTACGGGCTGATCGAAAAGGGAGAGGAGGTCAGGGTCATCCGCTACGAAACCGGGCAGCTTTATGTTGTCAAGGGAACCACCTGAGATGATCATCAGGGATTACCGGAAAGGCGATTTTGAACAGGTCGTGGCACTCTGGAAGGCAACGGGAATCTTCGATCCCGGCCGGCTCGATTCAGAGGAGCGCATCCTTCACTGCAACGCCCTCGGGGGCAAATTCCTGGTCCTTGAAGATCCGGTATCGGGCACCCTGGCGGCCACCTCCTGGATGACCTATGACGGAAGAAGGATTCACATGCATCATTTTGCGGTCCAGCCGGAATGGCAGGGACGGGGATTTGGAAAAATGCTGGCCGAAGCCTCCCTGAAGTTCGCCGGCAGCAAAGGGTGTCCCGTCAAGCTGGAGGTGCACAGCGCAAACCTCCCGGCCATCGGCCTGTATAAGAAATTCGGTTTTCAGCCGTTTAAAGATTACCTGGTGCTGATGAACAGGCCCACGAAAAGCGATCCCTCCTTATGAACACCATGCGGCGATCCCTTCTTATGAACACCATGCGGCGATCCCTCTTCCCGAATGCCATTT
>CAZNSZ010000038.1:29973-37995 GCA_964575865.1 uncultured Bacteroides sp.
CGGCGATCCCTTCTTATGAACACCATGCGGCGATCCCTCTTCCCGAATGCCATTTCACGGACCATCGTTGTTGTTGGGCTTGCGCTGATCTCCCCGTTGCTCCCGGGCCAGTCCGCCTGGGACGCCTGGGAAGAAACAGTGGTCCGGAGTCTCCATACGGCGGAAAAGGTCACCTACCTCAGCGAGGAGGAGAAGAAGGTGGTGCTGTTTATCAACATGGCACGGTTCGACGGACCGCTCTTCGCGGAGACCTTCCTGAAAACCTACCTGGAAGAAAAACAAACGGGAAGAAGCCGGTATGTCCGCTCCCTTTACCGGGACCTGGAGAAGGCAACCGGACTGGAACCGCTGGAACCGGAACCTGACCTGACCGCCATCGCCCGGGACCATGCAACCTCCACCGGGGAGCAGGGCAGAACAGGGCACGGCAATTTCAGTAAAAGGTACGAATCCCTCCTTGGGAATCCCTATCAGGGGGTTGCGGAAAACCTGGCTTACGGTCACGCCGAAGCCATCGATATTGTCATCTCGCTGCTGATCGACGAAGGGATCAGGGACCTGGGCCACCGGAAAAACATGCTCAATCCCCTGTTTAATTCAGTGGGTGTGGCCATCAGGCCCCACCGCACCTACCGCGTGAACTGTGCCATCGGATTCGGCGCCCGCTCCCGTTCGGACCTGAACCAGGTCCCTTTCCGGTGATCCGGCAATCTGCTTTTTCCTGACGATCCAGCCCCCCTCTGTTCAAACGTTCCTAAACGTCAGCCGTTGAGCTTTCCGGCAACAACTTGCGCTGCTTCGAATAGGCATACAGGCTGAACAGTGCCAGGGCCAGAACGATCAGGTAGGACCAGAACGGGATTGTGAAGGAGGAACCGCTGGCATAAGAATGGATTCCTCCAAGGAAATAATTCACCCCGAAATAGGTCATCATCACAGAAGAGTAGCTGATGAACGAGGCCAGGTTAAAGGCGAATTGCCCGCGCAGACCCGGTATGCGGTGCATGTGGGAAACAAAGGCATAAACCAGCACGGTGATCAGCGCCCAGGTCTCCTTGGGGTCCCACCCCCAGTACCTGCCCCAGGATTCGTTGGCCCATACCCCGCCCAGGAATACCCCTGCGGTCATGAAATAGAGCCCGATGATCAGGGTCATGTGGTTGACATGGGTCACCTGTACGATCACTTCCCTGAGCCTCGGCCTGTTGTCCCGGGTCAGGGCGGCATACAGCGAGACATTCATCAGTCCCATGATCGAGGCCAGCCCAAGGAAGCCGTAACCTGCCATGATCACCGCCACATGGATGGTCAGCCAGGGCGACTTGAGCACCGGGACCAGGTTGGTGATCTCCGGATTCATATTGCTCATTCCGGCAACCAGCAGTGACAGTGCGGCCAGGATGGCGGTCAGCGCCATGGCGTACCCGGAGCGTTTCACAAAGATCAGCCCCGCAAGCAGGGTGACCCAGGAAACGAAGATCATCGATTCATAGCCGTTGCTCATGGGGGCGTGCCCGCTGATGTACCACCTGATGGCCAGTGCAATGGTATGGAGTACTAAAGCAACGGTCAGGTGAACCACCCCGACAGCGAAAAACCAGCGGTATAATTTCTTTGGATTGAATACGATCAGGAACTGCAGCACCAGCATCAGCAAACCGAAGATCCCGTAAATCCGTGCAAGCCGGGGGTAAATATTGACACGGTTATAGACGATCTCCAGCTTCTTTTTGGACGGTCCGGGAAGAATCACCTCTCTGGTCTGGTTCTGGTGCAGCAAATCCAGCAGGGTTCCGGCCCGGTTGTAGTTCCCGTCCTGAAGGGCGCCAAGGTACCCGATAAACACATTGGCAATGGTGTCGTTGCCGAGCTGACCGGAAAGCGCCTCTGAGACGGAGGCCCATTTGTGGTTCTCGGCCGACGGGTCCGGGAAGATCCGGATGAGTCCGCCCGATTGAACCAGGTACATGGCATTGACACGGTCGTCCAGCTTGATCACCTCCCTGTCCAGCTCCGTTTGCTGGGCCACCTGTTTGGAGTAAGCCTGGTTGACCAGCTCACTGAGCAGGTAGTTCTCTCCCGTGCGGTCCATCAGGTCGTTGAAACTGACCATCTCACCGCGGTACCCGGTGATGCGCTGCAGTTCGGGATGTTTGATCTTAAAGAGCGGCATGCTCTGCCAGGTGGAGGGATAGATCATCATCCCCAGCAGCACCTGTTCGGCCGTATATTTCTGGTAACTGCTCTTTTTAGTCACTTTCCGGACCACTTCATGGGCCAGGGTGTTCATGGGTTCGAAACGCCCTCCACGGTCCTGGACCCAGAGGGTTCCGAACTCTTTGGCCACCTCCTTGGGGGGGACTTCCTGGGCATGCCCGGCAGCTGCAAATCCGAGGATCACCAGCGCCAGTACGGCTACTTTTGCCTTCCCGGCCGATTTCCTGGCGATCATGGCAAAGCGGGTTCCCCTGAAGAACAGGGCAAGAAACATTCCTGCAATAAGAATGGCATACCCCACATAGGTCACAAATGTTCCGGTCCAGTCCTTGTTCACAGAAAGGATGGTCCCCAGCTCATCGTTGTCGTAGGAGGACTGGTAGAATCGGTATCCACGGTGCTTCAGCACATTGTTCATGAAGATCCTCCGTTCTTCCTGGATCCCCTGTTCCTTATCGATGAGTACCACTTCGCTGGCAAAGGAGGAGGGGCTGTTGGAACCGGGGTAGCGTTCTACCTGAAAATCTTTCAGATAAAGGGAGAACGGGACCGGGATCTCCCTGGATCCGAAGGTGACCGAGTAGTTCAGGTCGCCCATGGTCCCTGTTACGGGCCGTCCCTCCAGACGGGCCATCCCGGGTACGAAAAACTCGCTGGTCATCCCCCGGTAACGGATCTGGAACCTGGCGGCCCCGATGCCCTGCTGTCCGGCAGGCGCCCTGACGATCTGCTTTCTTGCAGAGGGAAGGAATCCCTGCAGCGCAATGCGCATATGCCCTGCTGTGTAAAGGGATCCCTCACTGAAGGGGACCGGCTGGCCCGAAAGGTATGTTTCAGGTTCGCCACCCCCCATGCGCGTGACAGTTACATCAAAGGGAGCAGTCAGAAACAGGGCATCGCCTTCCGATCTGAACGAAAGCATTGCCGTGGTATCTGCTGTATTGAATGAGACGCCCATGCCCATTGAGCGGGAGGTGGTTCCTGAAGGGATACCGATGGTCCGCTGCCTGTCGGTGACCACCATGACCTGCAGGTACGGATCGCCACCGGGGGCGGCCACGAACTGCTCCACTGTACTGGCCATGTAGCCCGTGGAACGGAGCTTCACCTTCTCTCCGCCGATCCGCGTACTCATCCGGAAATCCCTGGGGGTCAGTTCGGTGATCATTACCTCCTTGCTTTTCTCGACCCGGTCGCCGCCCGATTCCAGAATCACCTCCACATAGGCATTGTCGCTCAGGATGGAATTGCTGGTGGCGCCCTCCCGGATGTGCATGTTGCCCTCGTAGCTGAAGAAACGCGTAATGGCAGCACCCCCCAGGATCACCAGGAAGGCGATGTGAAAGGCAAATACAATGAATTTCTTCCGTTTGAAATATTTTTGCTTGATCATGACCCCTGCGATGTTGATACCCAGGAGCAACATCAGGATTTCGAACCAGTGGGTTCCGTAAGCCACCGCCCAGGCCGCCTGTGTACCGTAGGCGCTCTCCACGAAAGTGGCCAGGGCCAGCACAACAATGAACAGTACCAGCAGCACGCCCATAAAGGGCATTCCGATCAGAAAGGATAGTCTCTTCAACATGGAGTTTTCATTTACTGTTAAAACGTTGTGTCGGGGGCGAATGAAATCGGAGCGCAAGATAAAAAATTCATCCCATTTGGAGCAAAGAACCTGCCTGATACACCAAAAAACTGGCCAGCCATGCGATCCCGGTGGTGTAGAACAGGACGAAACCGGCCCATTTCCAGCTTCCGGACTCCCTTCCCACGGCGGCGATCACAGCCATGCAGGGCAGGTAGAAGAGCACGAACAGGAGAAATGAGATCCCCACCAGGGGGGTGAAGACGGGCTGTCCCGCCCGGGGTCCCGACAGGTAGGTCTGTTCCCTGATCTTGGTCTGAAGGGAAACGGTTCCCATCTGGCCGGGATCGCCATCTGCCTGGTACAGGACCCCCATGGTGCTGACCACGATCTCCTTGGCTGCGAAACCGGTGATCAGGCTGATCCCCATCTTCCAGTCAAAGCCCAGCGGTCTGATCACGGGTTCGACTGCCTTTCCGAGCCATCCGATATACGATTTTTCCTGGCGTTCAGCTTCGCGCTCCTGGCGCAGGATGTTGATCCGCTTTTCGATCACATCCATGGTTTCCAGCTGCCCGGGGGATCCGGGGCCTTCGGCGGCAACCGCTGCCAGGCGTTCCGTCTCCCTGGCGAGTATTCCGTCATAATCCCTTGAGAACTCCACATTCCGCGGAAAATAACCCAGGGCCCAGATGGCCACCGATGCGACCAGGATCACGCCCCCCATTTTTTTCAGGTAATGGGCTCCCTTGCGCCACATATGCCTGAGGATCACCCTTATTCCCGGATTCCTGTAGATGGGGAGTTCCATTACGAAAGGTGCCTCCCGGTTCCTGAAGAGCACCTTCTTGAACAGCATCGACATGAGCATGGAGAAGACGACCCCGGTCATGTAGAGCATGAAAATCACATGCCCGGCACGCTCCGGGAATACCGCCCCGGCGATCAGCACATAGACCGGAAGCCTGGCGCTGCAGGACATGAAAGGGATGATGAGCATGGTCAGGAGCCTGTCGTTCCGGTTTTCAAGGGTGCGGGTGGCCATGATGGCCGGCACATTGCAACCGAATCCCATGATCAGGGGAATGAACGATTTCCCATGGAGGCCGAAAAGGTGCATTACGCGGTCCATAATGAACGCAGTCCTGGCCATGTACCCGGTATCCTCCATGAGGGAAATAAAGAAAAACAGGATCAGGATATTGGGAAGGAAAACGACCACGCCCCCCACCCCGCCGATCACTCCGTCTACCAGCAGGTCCCTGAACAGGCCCGCCGGCATCTGCGCCGACAGGTAGTTCCCGAGCAGGTCGATCCCGCTTTCGATCCATCCCATGGGGTATTTCCCCAGGGTGAAGGTGGCATGGAACATCAGCCAGAGAAAGGCCAGGAAAATGGGCAACCCCAGGTACTTATGGGTCAGGATCCTGTCGATCCGCTGGGAGCGGGTATACACCGGATCCCTTCCGCTTTTCTTCATGGTTTCCTTCAATGCCCCGGCAATGAATCCGTACCTGGCATCGGTCAGCAGCGACTCCGGTTCCTCCTTGTACAGGGACCTGAGCCGGTACACCTCCTCCCTGGCCACATTCTGTATTTCCGGGAAATTCCCGGCTCCGGCGATCAGGTGTACAGAGTTGTCATCCTCCTCCAACAGCTTCAGTGCGATGAACCGGGTGGAGTAACGGTCTGACAGTTCCCGGTTTTTCCTGATCAGCTCCTGCAGCCTGGAGATCGATTGTTCCAGCTCCTCGCCGTAACTGATGTGAATGTGCCGGATAGCGGGATCGCGTTCCTCGAATACGCGGATCACATGGTTGAACAGCCGGTATATCCCTTTCCCCCGGTGGCTGATGGTGGGCACCACCCTCACGCCCAGCAGCCTGCTCAACAGACCCATATCCAGGCTGTCGTTCCGCTTCAGCAGGTCATCATACATGTTGAGGGCCAGCACCATGGTAATGTCCATATCCAGCAGCTGGCTGGTCAGGTACAGGTTGCGCTCCAGGTGATTGGCATCCACCACATTGACCACCACATCAGGCTGTCTGTGAAGGATGTGTTCCCGGACGAATTTCTCCTCGGGGGAGTAATCCGAAAGCGAGTAGGTACCGGGAAGATCGGTGATCCGGATGGTATACCCGCGGTACTGGAAAACAGCCTCTTTGGAGCCGACAGTGACACCGGCGTAATTTCCCACATGCTCCCGGGACCTGGAGAGGCGGTTGAACAAGGTGGTCTTGCCACAGTTGGGGTTCCCCACCAGGGCGACTTCGATGGTCTTTTCCGGCCTGGAAAGACCAGCCCAGCGGTGAAATTGCCCCGATGCTTCGCCGGGGGGTGTTGACTGCCCGGGACCTGATTCGCTGCCCGTCACCACCTCCACCATCGTGGCTTCACTGCGCCGGAGCGACACATTGCTGTCCAGGATCCTGAACTCCACCGGATCGAGCAAAGGCGCTGATTTGAGCACCGTCACCGGTTTCCCCCGGATAAAGCCCATCTCTGTGAGCCTCTTCCGGAACGCACCCCTCCCCCGGATCCGGGCGATGGTGGCTGTTTCGCCGGTATGCAGGTCATTGAGCGTCATCAGGGATCAGGCCCTTCCTTGATATGTATAGCCCAGCTGTTCTACTGCCGCACGCACGCGTTCGTCTTCGAGGGCTTCAGCTTCCACGGTGACCAGGTTTTTTCCCGGATCGGCCACCACACCGGTGACCTGGGATAGTTCACGGAGTCCCCTTTCCACACTGGCTTTGCAGTGCGAGCAGGTCATCCCTTCCACTTTAAAAATATGAATATTGGATTTCATGTGATTGGTTTTCTTTTCTTCCTGTTTGCGCTCCTCCTTGCGTCTTGCTCTCCATCGCTGCACGTACCCGTTGATGATCAGCAGGACCAGCATGGCCGACATGGTCCATTTGAACCATCCGGTGCCGTGCACGTGGACATGCCCGTGCATTCCTGCCGGTATGGCACCTGTGATCCACTCCCTGGGAATCAGCTCATTGATCAAGGTTCCAAAAAGCAGAGCCCCTCCAATGATGGTGGCCAGATAAACCCACAGGGTCCTCCTTCCCAGGGTGTTGCCGATCACAGCCATGGTGGCCACATTGGTGGCCGGACCGGCCATGAGCAGCACCAGGGCCGCCCCGGGTGAAAGGCCTTTCATCATCAGCACCGCTGCGATGGGGATGGAACCGGTGGCACAGATGTAAAGCGGCACAGATGCCAGCAGCATCAGCAACATGGCCAGGTATTCGCTTGAAATGTTCTCGGTGAAGAAATCATCCGGAATGGCCACACTCAGCAGGGCAGCCACCAGCATCCCGATCAGCAGCCACTTGGAGATGTCCTGCACCAGTTCCACAAAACCGTACCTGAACATCTCCCTGGCATTCCTGGGGTGCTCCGCCTCACGCACAGGCTTCTTTTCACGGTCCCCACCATTCCTCTCCACACGGTTTCCAAGGAGTCCTCCTGCCACCCCGGTCAGCAGGGCCACCACAGGGCGAATAATAGCCAGCGGGAGCCCCAGCAGCGAATACGTGGCAAGGATCGAATCCACGCCTGTCTGAGGGGTAGAGATGAGAAAAGAGACGGTCGAACCCCTGGAGGCACCATTTCTGAAGAATCCGATTCCGGTGGGCAACACACCGCATGAACACAGCGGCATAGGAACACCGAGAAGGCTGGCATTCACTACCGATTTCAGGTTACCCTGACCCATGTACCTGGTGATGATCTTTCTGGGAAATACCACGCGAAGAAGGCCGGCAAAGAAGAATCCCAGCATGAGGTATGGCGACATCTCATTGACCAGCCCCACCAGTTCGACCACATATGACCGTACAACCTCCATTTGTCCTGCCTCGTTTCTTCCTCATGACGGCCCGGAAACAACCATTCCGGGCGACCTGCAAATTTATGGCTTCCGGCCGGCACGGGCATACCCACTTCTGGGTATTTTCCCCGGCCGGGTGTCTTATAACATCCCCGTCGTGCAAAAGGTTCCGCTCCGGGATGTTAAATTTATTCCCAAAATGGCACCAGTCAGGCACATATCTCCCAAGGGGCTCTACCTGAATGTGAAAAACAGGGATGGGTTTTCCTTCGGAGGTTAGGGGTTAGGGGTTAGAGGTTAGTTAGGGGTTAGGGGTTAAGGGCAATGGCAGTGGTTTTCCGCCCCATTTGAGCGGATCACACTCCGAATCACCCTC
>CAZNSZ010000039.1:0-37650 GCA_964575865.1 uncultured Bacteroides sp.
GTAGTAAAGCTCGCCATAGTGAAGCAAACAAGACAGGCTTGTTTTGGTTCACCAACATTACTGTTGTTTTTTTCAGGAAATAAAATGTATTTTTGTAGCCGACGCGGGAGTAGCTCAGTGGTAGAGCATCAGCTTCCCAAGCTGAGGGTCGTGGGTTCGATCCCCATTTCCCGCTCCGGAATTAGAGGGACCTGGCATATAATACCTGCCGGGTCCTTTTTTTATTGAAAATGAATAATGCCAGATGATTTTCTGAAAATCTCTGCCCCAATCAATAAGGACAGGTCAGATTGTAGCTTACAGAAGAATGGGAAAATACTATAATAGAAGGAATGGATGCTTGAAGTATGTCTTCTATGTATGCAATAATTTTAGCCCCATAAGGATTGGGTTCACCTGCTGGAATTTATTTGGCATTGACATGGCAATATTGAACTCCCATATCCTTAATATTTGATCAAAACACCCACATTATGATGATACTCTGATGATCAGGTTCAACTTTTCAATGCTGATGACTGCTTTTCTGTTACAATGCAGTATATCGACGATTCAGGCGCAGAACTGGCCCAACTGGCGTGGACCAAATGGTGATGGGACCACCTCCGAAACCAACTTACCTGTCAGGTGGGATTCCATTACCAATGTCAAATGGAAAAGCCCCCTGCCGGGAAAAGGTCATTCATCACCAATTGTTTGGGAAAACAAGTTGTTTACGCTGTCAGCACTGCCAGAAACTGGAGAAAAGCTTCTATTGTGCTATGACAGCCATCATGGCAATTTGTTATGGCAAAGAACAGTGGTACAGACAACATTTGAAACAAAACATGCAGACAACAGTTTTGCCTCCGGAACGCCCGCCACTGATGGAAAACTGGTATACCTGTCACTTCTTGACATTGATGATGTGGTTGTTGCTGCCTTTGATTATGACGGGAATCAGGTCTGGTTGAACCGAATCGGAAAATTTTCCAGTCCCCATGGGTACAGTGTATCGCCTGCATTGTATGAAGACAAAGTGATGATTAACGGCAACAGCAAGGGTGAGCATTTTCTTGCAGCACTTGATAAAGCAGACGGACACATCATATGGAAACAAGTACAGGATAATGTTTCCCATAGTTTCAGTACTCCCATATTCAGGGAGATCGAAGGAAAGCAACAGATGATCTTTCTTGGAAACAAGCAAGTTGCGTCGTATAATCCGGATGACGGATCAAAGATTTGGTGGGTGAACGGACCTTCGGAAGATTTCTGCTCGACACCGGTTTATGATGAAACAAGAGGACTATTAATTATTAGCAGTGCCTGGCCCAAAAGAATCCTGGCTGCCATAAAAACTGACGGTTCAGGAGATGTCACCAACAGCCATGTGCTCTGGCAAACCACAGAGGGGGCGGTATATGTACCTTCACCCGTCTGTGCCGGTGACTTTCTATTCACTACCATGACCAATGGGAATGTGCACTGTATTGATATCGAGACGGGCAATACCCTGTGGGTGGAAAACCTGGGCAAGCAATATGCATCACCAGTCCTGGCAGACGGACTGATCTACCTGCCAAATGATGAGGGGATCATCACTGTTATCAGGCCCGGTCCTGCATTTGATCCGGTTGCAAGGAACGATATCGGCGAAAACCTGATCTCATCTGCCGCAATAAGCCGCGGACGGATCTATCTTCGAGGGGGACAACACCTTTTCTGTATCGGAGATTAATTCATTTCTCGCCCAAAGCAAGGATTTTCTTTTAGCCACTGTCGTGAAGAGATCGAAACTTCTAATAGGCTTTCTTGTCTGTATCTCATTTGGATTGAAAGCTCAGGATAGCATTGTAGTTGAATTCCTTTCAGATTCGCCTCTCGACAGCATTGCCATAGAAAACCTGACCAGCGGGGACTACAGGGTGCTTGTTGATGTTGGCAGCATCGTATACTGCTTCCCTCCCGGTGAAACGGTCAGTGTTCCTTCATACACCGGGGTAGAAAAGGACTTGATTGACGGTCCGTTGATATATCCGAATCCGTTTCAGGGAAGCACGGTTGTGGAATTCTTTTCCTCCCTATCATCAAGGATCAGCATGTCAATCTTTGACCTTGCTGGTAATCTGGTTACTGGTTTGGATCTTGAATCCGGCCGCGGTATTCAGCGTTTCTCCGTACAGCTCGATTCCCCGGGATTATACCTGCTCCATATATCAGACAGCAGAAAGGAGTGTACCGGCGTGTTGGTCAATATGGGATCCGCCCATTATGCTACGTCCATTGCATATACAGGTCAGGGAGACCTGCTATCATCTCCCCGTGAGACAAATCCGAAAGCAGCAAATTCAACCCTGAAATGGTCTTCTTTTGACGGGGTCACTGATTCAACCTCCACCAAGGGAGATTTGCTTCGTCTGACTGGCTATTCCAGTTCTGACGTGGATGTGATTTTTGACCGGCTGCTCGCAGACACTGCGTATGTGTTTCATTTCAGCGGGGTAGCGCCGGGGGTATACCTGCAGTTGCATGACACGCTGCCGTATGCCCCGGATACCATACGCTGTTTTGCGACCGCTTCAGGGTACCACTTCACATTCGATGCAGGAGGGGACACCATCTTCAGTCGTGACAGTGTGATGCTGCAACCTGTCACACATGGCGGAATTTTCCGTCCGGTTTATGGCTGGGATATTGAAAATCCATCAGGCTGGCACATCGATACAAGCTTGTTCTCAACAGGCATCCTGCATCCCGCCGGATTCAGCAAGGATACCTCCAGGATATTGCTGCAGGATCTTGCCAACAATTACTCAACGGAATTTGTGTTGATCATGGTGCCGGATGATTTTGCAGGCCCGGGGATTGTCATCGGTGAGATTCAGAATGACAACACCCTTGACGAGATATCAGGAATGGCGGCAAGTGTGAAGAATCCCGGGGCTTTCTGGGTGCACAATGATAGCGGTGACGAAGCCAGAATCTTCCTGATCGATACGGAAGGGTACATCATCTCAACGGTCAATATCGATACTGATTTTACCGATAACCGAGACTGGGAGGATATTTGTGTGGGTCCCGGACCGGTTGAAGGAGAATCCTATATCTACATTGCCGAAATCGGTGATCTGGACAGGGAATACGACAACAAGTATATCTTCCGAATCACCGAACCGGTGATCAGCTTAGAATCAAAGGGACAGAAAATGAACATTCCCAGGGATTCGGTTTCGACCATCACATTCGATTACAAATACGGTCCAAGGGATGCAGAGATCCTGATGATCGATCCGCTTACCCGTGATCTTTATATCGTCACCAAGCGGGAAGAAAAGGTACAGGTTTTTCCGATACCCTATCCACAAAATTTCGATGAGAAGATGATCCTCACCAAATCCTCCGTTTTCCTTCCATTCAGACTGGCCAATGGAGGGGACATCTCCGCAGACGGCAAGGAGATCCTGATCAAGAACCTGGATACTGTCTATTACTGGAAGCTTCAGGAAGGGGAAACGATCCTGGATGCACTGGCCCGGGAGGGTCAGCAGTTGCCTTATATCAGGGAACCGCAGGGCGAAGCAATCGCCTGGATGAGGGACGGATCGGGGTATCTGACGGTAAGTGAAGCCCGCGACAATATCACTCCCAGGATCTATCTCTATCAAAGACAGTGGTAGTTATCTGGACAATGGCCAGTCCTTCGATTCTCAACAGGAATGTGTGAGAACGGGAAAATGTAGGATCTGTACCGGCACAGGTTGGAGCAGCATTCAATTCATGTATGTTTCGATCAGTTTTCCCAGTTTCCTGTATTGACTAAATAACCTGTCATAAATCCCGGCAAATGCCGGATCGGGCAGGTATTCCTTCTCGAATCCAGCTCCCATTCCACGCTGCGCTGAAGGGATATCTGGATATAATCCCGCCACAACCGCTGCTGCCATCGCTGAACCCAGGGCAGAGGCCTGATCCGCAGATGCCACTTTGATGGGCATATTCAAAACATCTGCCATCATCTGCACCACGAAAGGTGATTTTCTGGCCACGCCTCCCATGGCAATGACCCCATCCACCCTTACCCCTTCGGAAATAAACCGCTCAGTAATCACCCTTGATCCAAAGGCTGTAGCCTCTACGAGCGTCCTGAACATCCGGGGAGCATCCGATCCCAGTGAGATTCCGGCAATCACCCCCTTGAGTTTCTGATTGGCATCGGGTGTCCTTCGCCCGTTGAGCCAGTCCAATGCGACCATTGAAGTCTCCTCTGGCGAGATTTTTTCTGCTGCGTCGCTCAATGCAGCAATGAGACGGTGGTCGCTTTCAGCTTGGATTCTTTCAATTGTCTCCTCATCCAGCCATGAAAAGCCGGAAATTACCTCATTCACAGGCCACATCAGCAGCTTCGCAAACCAGGCATAAATATCTCCGAACGCGGATTGCCCGGCTTCAAGTCCGGTAAAACCGGGCACCACGGAACCGTCCACCTGCCCGCAGATCCCGGCTACCGGTGCTTCGTCCGACTCTCCGCTCTCAACAATCATCATGTCACATGTGGAGGTCCCCATTACCTTGCTCAGGTAGTGAGGTTCAATCTGACCACCGACAGCTCCCGCATGGGCATCATACGATCCGACCCCTATGGCCACCTGCGCCGGGATTCCAAGTCTGTCGGCCCATTCATCGCATAGATATCCAGCCCTTTCGATGCTGGTAAAGGTTTTTTTATACAGCCTCTCCCTCAATCCCGATAGGAGTGGATCCAGTGTTACCAGGAATTCCTCTGATGGAAGTCCTCCGAACTTCGCATGCCACATGGCCTTGTGCCCTGCTGCACACCGGCTTCTTTTAAGGATCAGTGGATTGGCATCCCCCGCCAGTACACCGGGAATCCAGTCACAATGTTCTACCCAGGAGTAAGCGGCCCGCCGCACACCTTCATCTTCCCGGAGTATATGGAGGATCTTGGCCCAGAACCATTCCGAGGAATAGATGCCACCAACGTATCGGGTATAGTCCTCCCCTCCCCAGGTCCTCGAAAGCTGAGTGATCTCATCCGCTTCCTGAACCGAAGTATGATCTTTCCAGAGGATGAACATGGCATTTGGATTATCAGCAAATTCCGGATGCAGGGCAAGTGGCAGACCATGTTTATCCACTGCCGCGGGTGTGGATCCGGTAGTATCCACAGAGATGGCTACGATGTTCCTTTTTACCTCCTTCGACAGGTTTTTAAGAGCGTCGGTAATACAGGATTCCAGTCCTTCCAGATAATCCAGCGGGTGTTGCCTGAACCTGTTCATCGAAGCATCGCAAAACAATCCTGCTTTCCATCTTGGGTAAGAAAAAACTGAGGATGAAATCTGCCTGCCGTTCCCCGCGGATACTACAATGGCTCGCACCGAATCGGTTCCGAAATCGATCCCTATCACATACTTTTGATGATCCATCCTTATTTTGAATCAAATGTTTTGGAGTTTTACTGATTGTGGTTTATTAATGGATAATCCATGGAAGATTGAACTGGTAGACCAGTTTCCCGTCGGTCAGGTGGATCATCCCGTCAGGTGTCTGAGTGGCGATCATATAGCCACCCTCCTGCCCTGTGTTCCTGGAGATGATGTTGGTTCGCTGCCAGGGCGCCGTTTCAAGTTCCATGAACTGATCACCTTTCAGATCGCTCAGTACCCTTCGGTGTTCCGGTTTCCATGTCTTGCCTTCGTCAAAGGAGACTGCGGCAAACATTCCCTGGATCTCCTCTGCCTCCCCTTCCCCGTTCCTGGCATTGAACCCATCCCCTGCAAATCCCACAAAAAGTATGGGAACCGCTCCCGGGAATTCCTCCACTTCAAGTGAATAATGTAACCGGATCATGGAAAATCTCCTTCCGCTGCTGATGGACGGAAACACCGTTGGCGACCGCTCCCACGTGATTCCCCCGTCATAGGAGATGCTCTGGGGTGCTTTGCCGTCGAAATACAATCCTTTGTCCCTTGCAATGGCCATCAAGTCCGGCTCTCCGTCACCGTTGCGATCCCCGACCTCAATTACTGCTGCGTGGAGCCCAGCGATCCTTTGCTCCCCGGATGTGGAGGAGGAGTGTCCCCTGCGTGTCCAGGATTTTCCTCCATCCTCACTCACTACCAGGCTGCCGGTATTGAACACGGAATCACTTTCGTCATCGGTCACGAAAACAAGACTCCCGTCTGATGTCTGAAACATATTGCCCTGCATAGAGGCCCCATCATTCAGAGCATGATCGAGTTCGAGCACCATCTCCACCGGAGTCCAGGTAGCGCCATTGTCGGTACTTTTTCGGTATCCCAGTGCCAGTTTATCCCACCTGCCGGACACACCAATGCTTGCCATCTGGTGAAGGGTGAATTCCGTTCCAGACCCGGTTACGATCCCCAGGCTGTTGTTGAGAAGATTGGAGCTGTGCATGTTCCTGTCTGCGGCTTTCAGGAATTCGGAAGGAGGAGTCCAATCAAGGGATCCGTCAGCCTGTCTTACCCCCCTGGAGGCCAGCAGGGTCAGTTCCGGCCCGATCTCGCTTTCCCCTGAAAACCACGATACCAGGATATCCCCGTTCTCACACCAGGTGATCGTAGGGGAATGGTTGTGCGTATACAACGGGCCGGTCAGGATCGGTACATTGCGGTCTGGATCGAAGCCGAACTGACGCATCTGTACATCGGAACCATAGTGCGCTCCATCCTCCTCCTGCGACACAAGCGTATACAGGGAATGGATCGAGAAAAAAGGTATGGGTGAGGGTGTATCCCATTCGTAAACCCCTCCCCTGACGTTTTCCCCCCAGGGATATATAGGCTGTGTTGCCGATGGCTCTGGCAAAAATTGCCCTTTGGGGACCCTGACGATTCTAAACCCGAGCAGGTAATGCATGTCATTCGCTGCTGAGCTCATCCTGTTCGCAGAGCGCATGTGCTGGATGTGGTTGTTATGGCTACCACCCCTGGTTACCTTAAATACTCCCGTCGAGGGCCCTACCGGATCCACTGTTTCTGAGGGATCGTAGGGTCCGTACCAGTCGAGCACCCACTCCTCGACGTTGCCCGTCATGTCGTATACCCCGAAACCGTTCGGGGCACCTTCGCCTACCCTCAGGTCCGCATCCCGGATGTCATGCTTATCCGGGTAAACATCCTCCACACCGATGCAGTTCTCAGGCAGCCAGGCGACCCAGCTCCGGCAACCGTTGGACCAGGTGAAGGGATAGGGCCACTGGTAGTTTCTGGATTCTGCCTGCTGCCGGTTCACTGGATTCAGGGTATATATTTCTCCGGAAACACCGTCATTAAATGGAGTTCTCGTGCCTGCCCGTGCCACATATTCCCATTCTGCTTCTGTGGGCAACCGGTATGTGAAATTCCTGTCATTCTCACTGAGCCAGGATGTAAACGCCACGGCTTCCTTCCAGCTTACATACACTACAGCTTCGTTGTCCTCATTGGAAAGATCCGCAAAATGACCCCGCCACCGGGCATGGTCAGGATCAAATGCCTCATACTGGGCATTGGTGATCTCACATTCGGAGATCGAAAATCCTTTGCTGATGGTCACTTCCCTGGCAGGAAACTCGTCCTGGATAAAAACACTTCTCCATTTCTCTTCCGGACCGGCAGCGATGTATTTCGGATCCAGGTCAGCCCCCATGGTAAAGGAACCTGACGGTATTTCCACGAAACCGATGGAATCCAGAACCAGATGTGCCGTTCGCGAATGATTGCATCCGTGGTTTATAACAGCTGAAAGGATACCGATCAGTAACAAGGATAGTATATGGATTCGCCTCATAGAAGTCATTTTTGGTTGCTGGAATAAATGGTAAGCTGATCAAGAAAGAACACCGCCTCATTCTCCAGGGGGACATCCAACGATGGTTCGACGGGGTTGATGGCAATTCCCCTGCTTTTTCCGGTCCGGAATGTGATCCTGTCCAGCATATCCACCCGCCGGCTGTTAAAGATCAATCCTTCCGAGATAAGCCCGTTGGCCTTTACAGTGAAAGTGTTCTTCTCAATGTCAATGGATAATTCGAAATCGATCCACTCCCCGGGTTTATAGTCCGAGAGAACCATGGAATATTTCCATTGTTCCACCTCGATCTTCCCCGCCGGTGTCAGGGCAAGCCGGAGGGGAGCGAGGTGTTCGGTATTGCCGATTTCCACTTCAAACCTCCCGTGGTCATTCTGTCCGGCGAACAACCTGAACCGGATCAGCAGGTCAGATTCGCTCTCCCTGAATACCCTGAATGCCTTGGCATAATCAAAAGGATCTCGGTCGGCGAATTTCAGGCTCTTGTCGGATCCGGATGGAGATGCTGCTATGGTGACGGGGGCCCATCGCGGGTGAAATATGTTCCAGTCCTCCAGGTCAAGGACCGATGCTGATGCATCAAAATCCTGGTCTACGAACCCTTTTGCTTCGTGATGGAGTGGCACAGGAATACGGCTGATCCAGATATCCTCCTTGCTCATGGAGTAGACCACCCATGCATCGTCGCCCGGTATATCCGCTCCATTCTCATAAAGTCCGCGCTGGTAATTGCAAGGACCAATATTTTTTGATCCCCCGTCGTATCGCATGGTTACCTCCCCGTTCACGTGCATGGCATTGTTAAAGGTGATTCCGTCTTCACTTGTGGCCCATAACATCGGGTATCGTCCCCAGCTACCTTCACCCAAAGGACGCCAGCTGGCCGCATATCGCCCATCCTCCGTACGCTGAGCCCAGACCTTGGCATAACCGTCACTGAATGTCTCCAGGTCCGTTACCCTGCTCCAGGAAACGCCGGCATCATAGGATATGGCTGACTTTGAGTTCTTCCAGAAGGCGATCACTGCCCCGTCCGGACGTGTATAATAACTGATCGCTTTGGCAAATCTCCGGTCACCGTTCCTGATCTGTGCCGTGAGGCTTTCCGGGAAGTCAAAGTTTTCAGGACGCATCTGTTCCCACCAGTGGAGGGTGATCAGCCTGTCGTTCCTCAGCGCGTCGCAGTCGCTGATGAACTGCAGGTCCTCCGATTCGGTATAATAGGGGAACGGGAATTCTTCTTCGGCATAAAGGCTGTTGTTTCTTGCGATGAAGTAGATATCCCCGAAGCTTCCGTTTTCCATGATCTCTCTGACAGTCACCCCGAAATATTTCTTACCGGTGTCTTCACTTCCGGTCTGGGGCGGCATTTCCGACTGGGGGAAATAAGCCGTGGTAGCCAGCAGGCGGCCGGATGGGGTGATATAGAAACCCATGCGGTGGTTGCAGAAGGTGGGTTCACCCTTGAAAATGACATGCGGAAACACAATGACGGGTTTTTCCCAGTTCATCCCGTCTCTTGATCTCGAAAGAAGGATCTCGGTCCAGCCCCTCTCTTCGTGTTCGGGGCAGGCATTGCAGATCACATAGAATGCTCCTTTCCACCAGGATAGCATCGGGTGGTGATGGAAGGTAAATCCGAGCCCGTCACCCAGGGTTGTATCGGTCCTTACCGAACGGATCACCTGGAAACTTTGTGCGCCGATGACCGGGGGAAGTGCGCCGTCGGGACGGTCAAATGACACATCAAGCTCACCCACGAACCTGGCCGGTTCCTCCGGTGATCCGGGCTGCGCAAAATTTTGAACGCAATGACAAAGGGTCAACAGAACAATGATCAATGATCTTATCTTCATGCCTTATCAGTTTTTTCTCTGTACAATTGAATGATTCTATCCTCCTCCCCTTTTTCCAGACACACCAGGGGTTTCAGTACCTCCTTTCCTGATAGCCCCAGGTGGTTCAAAACGATCTTCAAGGCGGCAAGGGAGCCGGCAAGTGATCTTCCAGACTGGTACACATCACAGAGTTCATTTGTCCGGTCAAGAAGCTCTGTCGCTTCAGTCTCCTTATTCTCCATGCAGAGATCATAGATATTGCGATAGATCCCGGGGGCGAAATTAGCAGCACTGGGAACGATCCCCCTTGATCCGGCAATCAATCCCTTGACCATGAGCTTATTTACTCCTGTAAGATGAAAAAAATCTCCACGCTCTTTCCACCGTTCCAGGGATATTTTCAGCCGATCATCGTCACATTCAGAATCCTTGATCCCGATAATATTCCTGATCTGGCTCAATTCATCCACCAGATCCACCGGGATGGACATGTGAATCGTTTTCGGAATGTTGTACAGAATGATGTTCCCGTCCACATTTTCTGCAACAGCTTCAAAATAATTAGCCATTTCCGTACGGCTCAATCGGTAATAATTCGGCAAGGTAATGACAGCGGCATCCAGCCCCATTTCAAAATATGCATTGGCCTGTTCAACCGTATCATTATAGGGAAGTCCCATAATTCCGGCAACAAGGGGTACATGCTTCCTCCTGTGATCCGCAAGGGTACGGACCAGGGTTCTCCTTGCCTCAATCGAAAGAGAGGAGCCTTCCCCGTTTGTGCCTCCGATAAAAGGGATGGTGCCATGATCCAGCAAAAATTCAATCAGCCGCTCAGCCGCCTCAATATCAATTGAACCTCTTTCATCCACCGGGGATGCCATTGGAACGAATACGCCGCCAAAGTCCCTGTAGGTATCTATCATATCAGATAATGAAAAGTCTTTTCGAATAAATTTGATTATTCACATTTGACTAGCGGATTTTTAATAGCTGAATTGAGGTTATACAATGACCTCTCATATCCCTGGTTTTTTACTTCTGATGATCCATATCTCTGATACCGACACACCCCTCATGATGTCGGTGGTATCCTGGAACCACCGGAGTGTCAGGTCCCCATCGCAAGTTGATTCCGGGGGAATGGGAAAAGAAACGATTGTATCCCCTGGTTTATCAATGAATTCATGAATCACCGATCCATCATCTGTGATACATCTGATGCGAGTGTCGAAAGGACCATTGTAAACCACCCGGACCATATATGGGGAGTGCGGGTCCAGGTTGCTCCAGTGCATTTCAAGAGGTTGCTCATAGCGGGCAAGTGCATGGGTCAACCGGGAGTGCCGTTCATCCGGGTCCGTGTCGCTGTCCACCCATCCTATGGGAGAATGTATGAACCCCGGATCCTCCGGCCAGTTAAACCCACCTACAAGATGGGGTTGTGACCCGGGAACCCCAAGGTTATCATAAAAACCTCCGGGTCCAGGATCCTCATAAAGGATGATTGCTTCCAGGTCACGGAGTTCATTGCACTCATCCATCCTTTCCATGATCCAATGCCTGTTGTTAAAGGAAGTGTAAATGTTTGCCACGATCTCATCCCGGTCACCGAACTTTCCAGTAAGGCCTAATGCTTCCATTTCCCTGAGGAAATCATCCTTCGATTGAAAATCATGATCCACCCTTTCCAGGATTTTTATCACCTCTGTTTTCACCTTTTCGAGGCTTCCGAAACAGGCAGCATTCTGGATCATCTCAAGGGCATCCCTCTCCAATTTCATTTCCAGGTCATATTTCCGCTTTACCTGGGCGTCAATAATTGCCTTGTTCAGGAACAGTTCGACACGCCAGTTCATTCCGGCTCCTCCAATACATTCGGCAATAGTCTTCCAGTAATGAAGGGCTTTTTGTGTGGAGGTATTCCTGGAAAGCGGACCCGTCCAGTTATCCTCCAGAAACTTCAACGCCTCAACCACATATGCAGTTGCCTCATCGATACGGGCCTCCACTCCCGTTCTGCCGCAAGAATCGCTTAAAGGACTCTTCCGGAAGTCGGAGACGAAAAACAGCCGGGCATATGCCTCCAGTATCTCCTCGACCGATGCCTCCGGATCCCACCCGAGGTAGGTCCAGACGAATTTGTTCAGGTCATTGTAACTTCCGGTGTGGTTGTATGGGAGGGCCCCGATGGTGTGATCCCTTGTGGCAGCATGGATCTGTTTCATCATCGAAGGCATGGCATAAATACTGCTGTTCCTAGGCCAGACGGCAGCGTAAGCCCTGTCCCAATCCGGAACTGGATATTGACACCACCTGGGGTGGCAGATCTCCGGAAAATGCCTGAGTTCGTATTGGGCAGGCAGGTCTTTCCTGACATCCATAATCCCCCTTTTCGTCCATGGGCCGTAGACCATTCCATACAACCATGCAGGGCGGTAATCCCTGATATAGGAAAATATGAAATCGTCGTAATCCTTGGCATGATCTTCGAGACACTGATTGGAATACCACCATTTCACACCTGGAATCGCTTTCATGATCAGGGGCAGTACCCGTTCCATATGGGGAAAAAAAAGGTCTGGCCTGACTGCACCGCTGGCATCACCTCCATAGGTAGTGATATGATCGATCCCGGTATAGTCCCTGAAGAAATCCATGATCTCCATATCACTCTTTTCATCCAGGTCAATGATCTCCTGGCATTTTAATTTCACAAAGAGATCGAGCCCCTGCTTCTGTAGGTAATCATCCAGTAACCAGGGCTGGGTTGGTTCAAATCCATTGGCACCGGCCAGTATCATGTCGTTGACATGTCTGATCACATCTTTTTCGTCATCCCAGGCCATAAAACCGTCTTTACTCTGTGTATTGGTAATCACCTGGTGCGCCCTCAGCCTTTCGGCAGGAACACTGGAGACGTAAGTATCTCTTTCAAGGCTGATATGTCCGGTGGACAGGTATAGCAACTGTATCAGTTTTCCGGCACCAAAGAGCACTCCCCTGGCATCCCGGCCAGAGATCATTACCACCGGCACGGGATGACTGAGGGAATCCACCCAGATCGCGAAAGATTCCGCCTTTGCCGGTACAACCACATTTCCCGGAATATTGTCACCAGAAGCGATTCCCAGCATGATCACCGAAGTGGCATCGGTTCTGAAGCCATTTCTCAGGGGAATTTCAATGCCTGTTCTCAAAAAGATCTGATCAGCGAGAAATTCACCGGCAGCTTTTCCATATGGTTCAGAGTCTATGTATACAATCTCAGCTCCCGCAAGGTTAACGTAGTTGCGGGCATTGAGGTTCCCGGGGCATATGAGGGCCAGGGCAGCCGCAATAAGAGGGCATAAATAAATCAAGGATTGGCGCATTCAGTTTTTCATTTTTCTACCACAACATTATTCATCAGGATCGGTACATGAAGGTCACCGCAACTTCTATTTCTGAATACCTTCAGACCATTGAATGAGCATTTCGGAGGAATAATTCAAACATGATCACTTCGACCGTCCTGTTTCGGCTGAAACAAATATACATGCAAGAACAGGAGGTTAATGATGAGATAATTGCGTTGAATTATTGTATCTTACCCCCTTGCAACAATGAAAAAGTCCGGATGATCGATCCGGACTTTCCCAGAGTTAACCAGTTGGTTCACCTCATTCAAGTGAAATCAGATCCAATGCACCTGGCTTGCTGACCTCTTTAGTATGAACATACGATTTTTGTTGCCATCATTCCCCGTTCAGTGGAAACCCTGACGATATACAACCCGGCAGGCAACTGAATTTCTGTCCTCTGAGATACAAGCTGCCTGGTTGTCACCATCTGACCCGTGACACTGTATATCGCCACACTTCCTTTATTGAATTCTGCAGCCTCAACAACCGCTCTGTCCCTGTAGCTGTAAACCTTTGCTACATCTTCTGCTGTTTTGTCAGCGAATCCAATGGGAAACCACTCCTGCTGCCACCACCTGCGATCACCGATTGGAGTGCCATCACTGCCAAGGATTTCTGCTTCGTTCTGCAGTGTGAGGTCCCATGCTCCGCCGGTTGTATCAGCGAATATGGGTGCGGTAGTCAAAGTATTGGTGGCACCATACAGTGCGTCAATGTCATCGACTTCCTCGGGAGCAAGAGCCAGACCGAAGTCAAAATAGTTATAGTCAAAGACAAACTGTGTGGCACTGTCAGGGTTCAGGTTCTCATCCATAGCAGAAAACACGGTATTCGTAAGTGTGAAGGTTCCTTCCACGGCGGTCATGTCACCAGCAAATTCGTATAGGCTTCTTCCCTGCATCAGGTTTACTCCTTCATGCCTGAAAAACGTACAATGGTCTATGGTGATGTTTTCCGCACCGGCATTGAAGCGCTGTTTGAGATCTGGATCATTCTCATCGATCCTGACATCTCCGGCTCCCAGTTCGAAGAATATCCGCTTGTAATTGTCAATGCTGGTTGTATGGGTGATCGTGAGATCCCCCATTTTAGGCACATAATTTGGTGTGTCATTGTCATCCTTGTAGTTCACCTGGATGATCTTTCCCCCGGTATTCACCAGAAGCACATTCTCCAACGTAATGTCGCCTCCGCTGTTATATACCTTTGCTATGGTATTATAACCCTGAAAATCATAAAACTCACAATCCCTCACAGTAAGATTGATGTCTTCGGTCAGGATCCTCATGAGTCCATCGCTGACTGCTTTTTCACCCTTTAGTGAACCGATGAACCTGATGCCCTGGATTTCAACATCGGCACCACCCACAATATCAATCATCCTGAAGAACTGGCTTGGCGCGTCTTCCAAATTCCCTGTCACAACGGGCATAAATCCAAGATCGTCTTTGGCCTTAAGCACAAAACTGGCTGAAGGATAGATAATTCTTGAAAGAAAGAACGTATCTTCAGCAGAGGCAGGGGCCAGGATATACTCCTCGTAGAGTCCGGCTTCAATATCTCCGATCAGGCCCGTGGTGTCGGCATACTCCTGTGCTGAAGCTGAAATAGCAGTCATACATGCAATTACCGCGATCAGCATTGCGTGAATTGTCCTTTGATGGTAGATGTTCCTTTTCATAAGCGTTGGTTTGATGGTTTGACCACAATTTGGTTAATGATGTAAAAATAGGATAGGAACAGGCCTTGTTTGTTGTTGTATATTGGCGATTCTATAAAGTATTTTGACATTATTTGCTTAAAACACCCGGATGGCGCGGACAGCACCTTTTGCATTTTTGGAGTACTGGGAGACATGACCAGATTCAATCATGAATACAGCATCTTCGTTTTTCTCGGTAGAACTCCAGTAAGGTGCATCTCCAATTCCGGTAGTATCGCCATCCCCGTCCTCCTCAAGGCTTTTATTCAGGATATACCTTGCCCTGAAAAAAAGGTAGAGTTCATCCAGAGAAGGGAGGTACCAGTCATGATAGCCTCCCGCGGATAATGTATCACAATAATTCACTGCAAAGTCACCTGGTCCCTGGGCAGCAAGAATTTGGGCCGAATTGGCTTTGCCGTCAAAGCTGCTTCGTGCCGAAGTGGCCAGTCCGGTGCTGCCCCAGGATGCTTCCTTGGCAATCTCACTCAGCGATGCGATCAGGCCATGCTCCCCATCAGGATCGACGTGGAAGATCACCCCTCCGCCAAACCTGTCGCCAATCCGGTGTATTGCATTCTTGCTCAGATCGTTCCATCTCAATGTATCCTCTTCAGTGATCCAAGCCGCCGGGGATTCAGAAAATAAAGGATCCGTTTCGGTAAAACCAGCAGCGATGCTGTCAGCTGTCAGTGCAAATAATGAAACTGGTACACTCACCAGTTCGGCGGTTGTGGAAAGGGTATAGAGGTATCCCCCTCCTATGGCGATCTCGGTCTGTATGAATGAAGGGCCAGCCGCCCAGTCGATTTTCCCGAAATCACCCTTGTATACTTCATCACCCTCCCCCACTCTGAAGCTCATGAATCCCTTTTCATCGGTCTCCACTGTATGCCGTTCGCTGTAGACAACCTGACCATCCTCAGAGGGTTGAAGGATACTGATCTTCACTCCTACATTCCCCTTAAACGGTTGTCCGTCCGCATCATTGACGATGGCCTGGTAATTGAAGTGGTTGGAAGGTTGTGCCTCACCACCCTCAGGGAATGCCATCCATATCAATAGCGTCAATATATTGAATATCAATTTCTTTAGCGATATCATGTTATTGTGGTTTTATAATCATGAAGTTTTGCATTACAGTTTTTCCTGATCGGATTGATAGCAGGTAGATACCCGGTAATGCATCATTAAATGGCAGGCTCAACCGATCGGATTCGAATGTCTTTCTCATGAGTATCTTTCCATTCATACTGAATAGTTCTATATGGAACTCCTTTGGATCAGGAGTCATCAGATGAACATGAATCTCATCATTCACAGGATTGGGAAAGACGACAAACATGCGATCCACCTCCCCCGACTTTCCGGATCCGGTACCGTCTATGACCACCAGTGAAGGATGCTGGATACCCTGGGAAATGTAAATTCCCGACTGTTCAATAGCCGTATTGAATACCTGTCCTACCGAATAGTTCAGCGTATATCCGGCATGTCCGGCATGTCCACCGGCAGCGCCCAGTCCGGATTGTGCTGAGAGCGACAATGCATAAGTGAAAAAAAGCGTCATACTCAGCATTCTCAATACCGGCTGTCGTTTTTGGTCACATCCTGGATACATATTGAATAATTGTTGATGACTAATCTTATCTGTACAGTGGTCCATAGTTCTTACAGGCCAGGTAATCCGCAAGCGTTTTTTCTTCCCCGAAGGCACTCCACGCCGCAGGACGGAAGATTTTAGCATGATCCACATTATGCATGTTCACAGGGATCCTCAGCATAGCCGCCAGGGTGATCAGGTCAGCGCCGATGTGACCATAACTGATGGCAGCGTGATTCGCACCCCAGTTGGCCATCACACTGTACACATCCCTGAATGTTTCTTTGTGGCAAAGCCTTGGTACAAACCAGGTAGTGGGCCAGGTAGGGTTCGTCCTCTGATCCAGGATGGAGTGAATATCTTCTGGAATTTCAACGGTCCATCCTTCCGCGATCTGCAGCACCGGTCCCTGTCCTTTCACTAGGTTGAGCCGGGACATGGTCACAGGCATCTCCCCTTCAGTACGGAACTGTGATGAGTAGCCCCCTCCCCTGAAATACTCCCTGACGGCCTGAGGCCAAAGGGTATGGTCCAGGCATGCCTGCACCTCTTCTTCTGTGATTTCCCAGAATGGCTTCATAGCGGGTTCTCCGTCACTATTCTTTTGCTGGGCTGTAGCGTCGAGCGTCGTGGACCCGGAATTGATCAGGTGAATGACTCCTTGCATTGCCCTGCCGGTTAGTGTCTTGCCGGTAACCCTCAGAACAGCCTCCGGGCTCCAGAATGTTCTCACATCAGAGAAGATCTGTGCACTATTGCTCAACAGGTGGCCAAAAAGCATGGATACCCCGTTAAGGCTGTCATTTTCAGTTGCAAATACAAAGGCTTCCCTTATCCCGTTCCAGTCAAATGATGAATTCAGGATGGCTTCCGAGAAATCACCATTGGGTTGGTAATCCGTCCACTGCCTCTGCCCCTGGAATCCTCCGGCAATTGCATTGCGGCCAAGTCCCTCTTCCCTGTAGCCCATCTCCACCAGTTTGGGATTTCCGATCATTAAATCCCTGCAGATGAGTGTCATCTTGACCACAGTTTCCCATTCTTCCTCTTTTCGTTTTTCGTCCGCCCTGTTTTCCGGTGTATTGTGGTCTTCTCCTTCCCTGCAATTCTTCCGGGTCCAGTGTATGGCCTTTTCGAATTCATCCTGAGCGTAGATCCCTTCGTCGATCCTCCTAAGGATTTCAGTGGAATCCACAAACTCTGTCCGGATACCCAGGTATTCCCTGAAGAAATTGGGATCGACCATGGATCCTGCAATGCCCATCGAGCTGTAACCGATGGAGAGGTAAGACTTACCCCTCATCAAAGCTACTGCAAGTCCCGCCTTCACGAATCGGGTGATCTTTTCCCTGACATCTTCAGGAATGCGGGTATCCCCGGCATCCTGGACGTCACGGCCATAAATCCCAAATGTGGGCAGACCGGTCTGGTTGTACCCGGCAAGGGCGGCGGCCAGGTATACCGCCCCGGGACGCTCTGTGCCGTTAAATCCCCAGATGGCCTTCGGGATCATCGCATCCGTATCCATGACCTCAGTTCCGTAGCACCAGCAACTGGTCACGGTCAGAGAAACACCAACTCCCTCATCCCGGAATTTTTCAGCACACATCGCCGCTTCTGCCACCCCTCCGATGCAGGTATCGGCAACAACACATTTGACCTTCTCGCCACTGGGAAAGCGGATCGTACTTTCAACAAAATCAATTACCGACCGGGCAAGGTCCATCACCTGCTTTTCAAGGGATTCCCTTACACCTCGTTCACGTCCGTCGATCACCGGTCGGATTCCTACCTTTGGGAGTTCTCCAATTAATCTGTTGCTCATATCCAGGTTCTTTTGCGATTAGAATAAACTGTTTATAATATCGGCCCACGATATCAATAGGATAATGGACAAAGCATTATTCACCAACACTGTCTCCGGGTGATCCTGGCCAATGGTCTGCACTAAACCATTCCCGTTTACATTTCCAATGGTAAAATCCTAAGGTCTGAAATCTTAATTGTCCTGTATCCCCGGCTTGTATTCGTATGGCTGATCGACATAAAAGTTACCTGGTCAAAACGCAAAGGCGGCCCGACAATATCATCGTCATTCTCCATCAATTCATCAATACTTACACTCCAGTTTCTGTTATTTGCAGAGATTGAAAGGATTTCTTCTGAAATGATAATGGTGACAAGGGCCTGTTCCCTGTTCTTTAATCCAAAACCATCTTCGAAAAGACCCACTCTTTCCCAGCCACACTGACTGCCGCGACTCTGACATTCATCACTGGCAAGGCCGGTAATTGGATTTCCATCATCGTCCAGAAGTTTATTTGGGTTTACATAACGCAACCAGATGGAAGTGCATGTATGCGATTCTGATCCCGTATACACGCGAATGGGCGACTTGTCCAAATGCGGGTGAATTCGGAACTGGACACCTTCAAATTTTCCCATATTGGATTCCTGAATATTTTCAAGGGATTCACCTTTGGGCGGGCCCCCAAAACAAATTCTGAAGTCGCCGGTACCGCGCAAAATTGTCGGGGGTTCGCTTGCATCAGGATCGTATTCTGTTTGCAGGTTGAAGGTAATTTTTACCGGTAAAGAGACTCCCGGTGTGGTGCGGGATACTGTTCCCCTTTTACCAGCCTGATCTACAAGTACATCCCCATTTTCATTTTCAGTGATCACACTGACGTTTCCATCACTTTTAAGTTCCTCCTCCGGACCTAAAAGCAACTGCCAAGTGTAGTTATGGATATCATACATGCCTGAAAATTTCCTGATGGCACGAACATTGGCATTTTCTGACTTGTTCTCTCTGGCGATGTTCCCAAGATCGACTATCCACGCTTCCGTCTCACCTGACTCGGTGGATGACCAGTACCTGCCTGGGATTAGTCCCTGCGTATTTGCATCCTCATCCTTTCCTGCTGCCCTGTTCAATTGGTACCTTGAATCGAATAGTAGACTCAGCTCATCTATGGAGGGAAGATACCAGTCTTCCTTATTTCCCAATGCAAGCGTGTCACAATAAAAGGCTGCCGGGGCTGCTTCACCGGAATGGTCGACGATGGACCGTGTGTTTTCTTTCCCGTCATGAAAGCTACCCGCTCCTGGGATATCAACCGGTGTGTCTGCCCATGAGACTTCCTCCGCTATATCATAACCGGAGGCCACCAATCCATTCTCCCCGGTACTGTCCACATAGAAAACCACACCGCCGGCTGCAAAATCCCCGGGATAATGACGCGGCCTGGCAGCCCGGTCCCACCTGTTGATCAACCTGTGGTCAATCTTTGAAGCTACGGATTGGGAATAGAGCGGATCAGATTCATCCGGTTCTATCACATACCTGGCGCTCAGCGCATAAGGCATACTGTTGATGCGGTTGTGACTGACGATCGAATAATCCGTTCCGCCCTCCGGATCAATATCCGTTCGGATATAGAGCGTGTGGGTGGGAAGAAGGTTGCCGATATCTGTCAAATCGCCCTTCTGGCTGTATCCCTCACCAATGTTAATTGAAGCGATGCCTGTACTTCCTGTACGGACATGTTGTAACTCTTCGTAGATCACATCGGAATCCAACGTTATTATCCGTATCCGCATGGCAACTTCCCGGTCCTTCAGCAGATGTTTATTGTAATCCCTGACTGTGATCTGAAAATGGATTTTTTCAGGACGCTGACCATATGCCGTCAACATCCCAGACAATAAGCAGGCGACCAGGCAAAAGAATACCAGGGGAAATGTTTTGTATTTGGAATTCCGTTTCATAACTCAACAACAGCGGGTATCTTGAACACGATCTTTTTCACAGGTAAACGTTCTCCATCCTTAATGCAGGGCATATGTGCATCATCAGGGAAGAAGATAAAAAACAGCTGATCATCGGCCTGTCTCAGCACACCCTCATTGACGTCGTAAAATCCAATGTCTTCCATCTCATCATATGGTTTCACGATCGTTGAATACTGATCCAGCCCGGCTACGCTGATCAGTTCCTTTCCAGAAATAACATACTGCAAATCAATATACTTTCGATGTGCTTCGTAGTTCAGTTCTTCAACATCCCTGGTATCGTATTGTTGGACAATTACCCGAACACTGTCACCGGCGATGCGGTAGGATCCTGTCTGCAAATGTTCAAGATCGGTATCCTCCAGGTATTTAAAAACAGCCTTCCAGAGGGAAGGGTGCTCAGCATAATGGACATAGAAGGCAGGTACATCTACGGTTTGATCAGGCATTACATTCCAGTTTCCCAGCCAGGTCCTCCCTTCGAACCACTCGTACCTGTCGCTGGCAGCAACATTATTCATAGGGTCAGGTGCGCTTGAACATCCCATGGCAGAGGTTATTAAATAAATGAATATGATCCTGGCACCCCTCATTCTGTTGAGCTTCATCTCTTCCTGTTAAAGACAACATTGCCGAACAGAAATCCTATAAGGAAAATAGCCATCGTACCAAAAACGATTGACAGGTAATTGTGAAACGGGCTTGCAAATTTCACCATTTCCCCCTCAGTAAAGATCAGGGGTGTCAGGCTCATCCATGCAATGACAGCGGCACCCGTGATCACACCCAGGATCGCTGATGCATTCCCGGCCTTCTTTGAAAAATACCCCAGTAAAAAAAGCCCCAGCATACCGCCACTGAAGATCGATGCCAGTTTCCACCAGGCCTCCAGTGCGCTCTGCACATTGATCATGGCGATGGCGATCAATATACTCAGGGTCCCAAAAATAAGGGATGCCGAATAGAGTATCCTCATGGAATTCCCGATTGAAGAAGAATCCGTTTTTTTCTTGAAATAATCCTGGAGGATAATGGTCGCTGAACTGTTCACACTGGTGGATACTGTACTCATCCCTGCAGCAAATATGGAAGCAATAAGTAATCCGGTCACTCCTGAAGGGAGCACGTTGACAATGAAAAATGGAAAGACCCTGTCTCCCGTCACCCCTGTCGGAAGCGCACCCGGACTGGCACTGTAATAGGAGAACAGGGCTGTACCGATAAACAGGAACAGCAGGGAGACCGGGACATACAACATGCCGCCGTAAAACGCGGAACGTTTTGCTTCCCGGTCTGAACTGGCCGTCATGTAACGTTGAATATAGTTCTGATCGATACCGTAATTCTGGAGGTTGATAAAGAATCCGTAAATCAGGACCACCCAGAAAGTGGGGGCATCCAGTTTCAATGAAAAAGTGCCCAGTCGGAATTTTTCATGTTCACTGGCGATCTCAAAAAGCTGACCGGGTCCTTCAGGCATATCGAAAACAATCATCGTTGCGCAGACAATTGCCCCGATGATCAGTATAATTCCCTGGATCGCATCGGTCCATACAACAGCCTGGATACCACCAAGCATTGAATAGATCAGAACGCTGGCGCCCGTGACAACAATAATCACCACGATGTCCCAGCCGAGGATCGTATTCAAAACAAGGGCAAGCAGGTAGAGGATTGTTCCCGCCCTCATCAGCTGGGTTAGTAAATACATGACCGAGGCATAGTATTTGGCCCATGGTCCAAACCGCTGTTCCAGGTAGGTATATGCGGAAGGGCTGCCGACCGACCTGTACAGGGGCACAAAAAACCGAACAGCCATAATAATGGCGATGGGAATGGACAGACTGAAGACGAATGCGTTCCAGTCCGACTGGTAGGCCTGCCCGGGGAGGGCCAGGTAACTGATACTGCTGACGAAGGTGGCAAAAATGGACATTGAGATCACCCACATGGGTATATTGTTATTGCCCAGTGTGAATGATCGGGAATTCTTATTCTTCCGGTAGAACGAACTACCGAAAAGAACCACACCTACCAGGTACCCCACAAATACAACTACATCAAGCGGATTCATTCAAACAGATCTAGGTACTTTTCCGGTATGCTGATACTGGAAAGACACTCCTTTATTTTATTCCGGTCCCTCGCGGAAAAAGGAATATAGGGTTTTTCCATATAAGGACCGCAAACACCCCTCTGGGACAGCGCCTCCTTGAGTATCTTGGTGAAATTCGGCTGATTTACCCCTACTCTGTAAAGGGTATTGCTGATATGGGTAATGATCGCCTGAAGATCATTTACTACAGAAATCTTTCTTTCTTTGGCTGCCCTGAACATTTCCACAAATAACTTTGGGTAGAGGTTGGCGCCACCATTGACCCCACCGTCCGCACCGAGCAGGACAGATTGTGCCATGATCTCCTCAGGACCGATGAAGATAGAAAAGTCCTCATGCCCATTCATTCTGTAGATCAGGTTCTGTATATAGATCAGGTCCCCGGAGCTATCTTTTATCCCATATATCTTCGGATGATTCGCTGCATTGAAAATCGTATCAATCTCAATTGTAATATGTGTCCTGGAAGGCATGTTGTAAAGGAACAGCGGAAGGTGAATAATATCCCCCACCTCGATGAAGTAATCCAGCAATTCATTCTGTTCGACATGATAATAGAATGGCGGGGCAAGGACCACTGCTTCCGCCCCGGCATCGCAGGCTATTTCCCCGAGCCGAAGGGTTTCATGGATAGACGTATCGGTAATGCCCACCATCACCGGGATCCGCTTCTCTACGATATTACAGGTGGCGTATATCAGCTCTTCCTTCAGTTCATGGCTCAACCGTGACATTTCACCTGTTGTTCCCAGAATGAATACCCCCTGCACACCTCCGTGGATCACATGTTCAATCAATCGTTCCAGTCCGTCCCTGTCCAGCATATTGCTTCCTTTCAGGGGAGTAACCAGAGGTGGTACAATGCCTTCTACATGAAGATTTTTTTTAGATTGTACAGTGGGTGTTCTCATTGTCAAGTACTTCTCTTTGGTGTCAGATACTAAAGCGGCCAGGATCGGTCAATGATCGCTACGGGCTCAATGGCTGATGGATCCAGCTCTACATGTTTGATCAACTCCCTCCTCCAGGTATAGGTGATATGCACGGTTCCATCCCGTGACTGGATAACAGCCGGATAGGAATATTCGTGAGAAGGATCATCGTCATCCTCCAGTGACACCACTGCCGACCAGTGGATTCCATCCTCTGAAACCGCCACATGTAACCGGTTCCTTTTATCCTCAGTCGCAGACCTGTCTATGTGGTTATATACCAGCAGGAACCTGCCATCATCAAGCGTTACAGCATCCAGTCCGCTGTTGTTGTTTGGAAGATCGGTTGGTACCAATTTCGTCCATGTAAGCCCGTTATCATCAGACCAGGATGTATATATCCGGTTTTCCCGTGTCCGGACCAGGATCTGTAGTTTTCCGTCCTTGTGTACCAGGATCGTGGGTTGAATGGCTGAAAGGGAATCGCCATGGTTCAGGGCCGGGGTGCGTTTCCAGGTCTTTCCGAGATCAGCGGTCCACTCCATATGCACCCGCCATCCGTCGTATTCTGTGCTTGAAGGACACAGGAGTTCACCGTTCTGTAACAATACCGGTTTGTTCCTGATGGGGCCCCAGATGGTATCGGGGAGCCTCACCGGATCGGACCATGTAGCGCCGTGATCGGAAGAGGTGATCATCTCCCCCCACCAGTCCGCGCAATTCGGTCCGATCTTGTAGAATAAAAACAGGGTATGATCCTGGAAGTAAAGTACCGGGTTCCAGGACGGATATCGAAGGGTATCGCTCTGAATCCCGTTGGCAACCTCTTCCGGTATCGTCCATTCGCCGTTGATCCTGCGACTGACCCAGATTCCCACGTCCGGATGCTTTTCATGGGTCCCCCCGAACCAAGCAGCAACCAGTCCACCGGGTGTCTCCTCGATCGTCGAGGCATGACAGCTGGGAAAATTCACTTCATCCGGAGCGTAAATAAACTCTGTGGCTTGTATCAGCTCCGGGGCCTCTTTTTGCCGGGCACAACCGAATAGAATCACGGCAACCAGACCACTGCAGTATATAAAATTCATCATCATGTAACAATCGGGTATTACTGAATCTCAATCCTTTTTATTCCAAAGGTCAGTTTACGCGAACGAGCTTCATTCACGTAGATGTAGGCACGATAACGGCCATCGCTGGTTTCCATAAAAGCACTGTTCCGGGAGGTGATCCCCAGCACAAAATCTGCCGCCCCGGAAAGGTCAAAGGTTTCCAGGTCAATATCGTCGACATATACGGTTGGTACCTCTGCTGTAAAATGATTATCCCACAGGTATGCCTGTTTTTCGATCAATGTTCGATTGACCCTGAAACTGGCAGGTACATTCAGGTCATTGAAGTACCGTTCATCCCCACCAGGAGAAACAAGCGCGTGTCCGTATTTATAGCCCTCTGGATTCAGTGCATCATAGATATAGATCAGGTCGATTTTATCCTCTAATCCATTTGCAATCACTTCAGCCTCTGTATATCCCTGCAAATTTTCAATGGAGAAGTAACACACGTCATCATCCGACAGCACAATATCCCTTTTGAGTGTCATTTTCGAGACTTTGAATTCCGGGACTTTGGTCCTGACCTTCTGACCGTTGGTGGACTCAGCAGAAAAGGTGACCGATATATTCTGACCCCTGGCTTCTTCAGGGATTACATAGGTATACCTGAGTGTGGAAAGCATGGTATCGGCCGTAAAGCTGGCCGAAGACACACCGCCCACCGTGGATACCTCTGCAACCATTACGCCCACATCATTTCCACGGGCATCTACGTGATATGAATTTGGATCAAAGCCCGTCCCAGGGGCCCCTGGAATATTGACTTCAGCCGTCGCACTGAGGAGCAGACCCTCTGTCGCCCCCATGGCATATGCAAACTCCATGGGTTCTCCAACAATGGCCGGACCATAGGTTTTCATAAGATAGTCATCTCTCAGTAATGACCCTGTTTCTTCTGTACAGGCAACCAATGAACCCACCAGAAACAAACTTGAGATATATTTAGCCATATTCATGATTACTTGGTTTTTCTGATATCAATTATTCCTCTCCTTCAACTGTGATGGTGATGGTGTATTCTTTTTCGATTTGCCGGTTTCCGGAGATGACCGTGTAGGTCCTGGGTTCGGTAAAATCGGTCCAAACCCCCATGGCAGGTGTGATCTTCGAATCCAGGGAAAGACTTGCGGCAGGTTTCACTTTGCTCAGGTTGGTCCCGAACCGGGCCAATCCAACAACCGTCAGGTTTACAGTATCAATCACAGTGGAATCCTGTATCAGGCAGTCGATATGATCGGGACCATAGAGGTAAAATGATCCAATGTAGCACCTTGTCTGGGGTGTGATCAGCAGGTCATCTTCATCCATAGGAAACTCGGTACATCCGGAGAAAAAGGACAGCAACATCACAATTCCTGCTATTACTCGTTTGGTATTCATGATTAAGCTTTCTTTTTTTTCAATAGTTATAACCACGGAGTATTCTGCACCAGGTTCGGGTTCCTTTCGATTTCGGATTCCGGCACCTTGAACAGGTACATGCGCTGATAATCCAGTGGTGATGCATTCACGAACACATCTGTATCTTTTGTGCCGTGGGTATCATAGTATGTGAGACCTTCCGGTGAAGGGAAGGTTTCTTCCAGTTTTCTCCAGCGCCTCAGGTCAAATCCAAGATGCCCTTCCGCATTCAGTTCAACGATGCGTTCCTGTTCAATGGCGTCAAAGAAAGTTTCCCTGGAATCATATTTCTCAGGCGATAAACCGGGAAGATTTCCCCGCTCCCTTATGAGGTTGACCAGGTCAACCATTTCCTGGGTTGGACCTTCGTACTCATTTTTTGCTTCACAATACATCAGGTATACATCCGCAAGCCGCATCAGGTAAAAATCCTGTGCGCCGTCGGACCTGCTTCCTGTAGGTTCCTGTCTGACCCATTTCCGGTAGAGATAACCCATATCAGAGTCGTCATAATCGATATATCCGGAGCTTTTATCCCCCCAGCGAAGCTCAACTACACCCAGTGGCGGCATCAACCCGGTATCATCCAGCCAGAAGCATCGCTGACCATCCCACATGATGGTGGCTTTCATACGCCAGTCCCTCAGTCCACGGGCATTTACTTCAATAGTATCCCGTTCATAAGTCATCGGATTGATGGCCCCGTTTTCCAGTTCCGGGTCATTCCCAAGTACAATGGGGGGTGCGAAATCACCTGTCTCTATCAGCTGGTAGCGATTCACCAGGTGGTGTGTTGGTGCATAAAAAACCTGACCGTTGATGGTATTTCGGTTCCCGTACCCTCTCTGAAGGGCATTTCCCTGCTCAAGTTCAGGTCCTCCGAACTGCACCGAGAAAATAACCTCCGGGGAATATTCAGCAGGTTCCTGGAACAAATGCCAGTAGGCCGGTAATTCAGTGTGGTCATAATTCTGGTTGTCCCCATAATTCCCGGGATCGCCCTGGTTATAAAGAAAATAACCGTAATCATTGATCACCCTGTAAAAGTCGTTTGCAGCCCCTTCAAAATAAGTCATCGCCTCACCCTGATCCTGGGAAAATCCATCTATTTCAGGCCATCCATATTTCTTCCAGCTCGCCCAGAACAGTTTAACTTTTCCCCTGAATCCATAGGCTGCCGCCTGTGTGGCCCGTCCACGGTCTCCATCTGGAATCTCACTGGGCAGGGGCAGTACGATGCAGGCAGAGTCCAGGTCTTCGAGGATCTGGTCCCTGACCTCCTGAATGGGAGATTGCGAAAGTGAATATGCGTCTTCATTCCCGTCCAGGACATGTTCATAGTGCGGCACATTTCCCCAGAGTGTGATCAGCCGGAAATAGGCAAGTGCACGAAAGAAATAATTCTCTCCCCTGATCCTGCGTAACTCCTCCCTGAGTTCGGTACTGGTCTCCCGCTCGATCATCTGGTCGACATAAGAGAGTACATAATTCGCCCTGTTGATGATGCGGTAACATAACTTCCAGGTCATATCGAATTCGTCTCCGACACCACCCCCGGGTACAAATGCACCCACCGGGTCACTCACGCCAGTCTCGTCGTCGATCGCCTCAAAAGAAGCCCTCAGGTTCCGGTAGCGACCGTATGGGGTCAGCCCGTCATAAAGGTGATCAAATCTGAACAGCAGCCGTGCAGCATTGTATACACCGTAAGTTGCAGTTTCTGCATCTTCCGGAACCACCCAGAACTGACCCGATGAAATCTCATCCCTCGGCTCCTGGTTCAACAGATCCTCGGTACAGGACGGCGATATGAACAGTACTGCTGTTGCAACCATGAGTCTGATGATCGTTTTATTCCTAAGGTTCATAATTTTGACTTTTTCGAATTCTTTTAACAGCCTGATATTCCCTAAAACTCGATGTTGACACCCACTGCAAAACTCTTTAGCAGCGGATAAAAATCACTCCCGTCACTATCCTTTTCAGGATCAATTCCCTGCCATTTGGTAAGGGTAACCAGGTTATCTGCGGAAAGGTATATCCTGAACCTGCTGATGTGTACCTTATTGAGCCAGTTGCGCGGCAGCGAATACCCCAGCTGGATGTTTTTGAGCCTGATGAATGATCGGCTCTGCAGCCAGAAGGTGGAATCAGTACCATTCCTACCGCCGTCATCACCGGCAGAGATGGTCAGCCTGGGCATGGTTGCATCGCGGTTATAGTAATTCCAAGTGTCTGTCCAGTGGAAGGTTGAGAAATTGAAGCGATTATCCCTCGGGCTTGTGGTATTCAGGTTGTCGCTCCAGAAGTCATACCTTCCTGCAGTCGCATTGAAAAACGCCGAAAAGTCGATCCCTTTCCACTCCACATTAAATGTCAGCGATGAGTTGATGGTGGGTCGTCTCTGCATCATATGGGGATATGCCACGCGGTCATCTCCGTTCACAAACCCGTCACCATTCATATCTTTCAGAAGGATGTCACCCGGGGCGAGGTATTCTGACTGGATCGGTCCATTGTAGACCTCACTCCAGCTTTGCACAATCCCCTCGTCCAGGTAGGTATAAATGTACTGGTAGGGCATGTCAATGAATACGCTTCCCCGGCTCAGGTATTCATTCCATTTTTCGAGGCGGTTGAAGTTATAGGAGAAGTTGAAATTCGTCCAGAGCCTCACCTGCCCGATCTGCTTGTTCAGTGTAATGTTCGTTTCTACCCCCCTGTTTCGGAGGTTCCCCACATTGACCCTGGGTGGATAGTATCCAAAAAGAAAATCGGAAAGATCGGAGGGCCGGATCATTCCCGTCGTTAACCGGTCATAGAAATCAAACTCTGCATAAATCAGGTTCCTGAAAAAACCCAGGTCCAGGCCCACGTTGAAAATTGCTGTTGATTCCCATGAAAACTCCGGATCGATCATCTTGGAATAGCTGAAACCCTTCACAATTTCCCCGTTCAGGATGTAGTTGGTAGTTTCGAAGGTTTCCCTCTGTTCATACCTTCCAACGCCACTGTTATTTCCCAGTGAACCATAAGAGACCCTTAATTTGGCATAATTGACCGTTCCTTCCAGGGGATCAAAAAATGATTCCTCCGAAATCCTCCATCCTGCAGATGCCGAGGGAAAGAAGCCGTAACGGTTTCCTTCAGTGAACTTGGAGGATCCATCATATCTGGCATTGACTTCGATTAAATACCGATCTTTGATGTCATAATTGATACGGCCAATGACAGCACGCAATCCTTCTGCGCTTGATGTACCGGCATTATCCTTGGTTGTGGGAAGGGCGGCACTGATCTCCAGAATATTGGGATACAACCGGTCCAGCCTTCCTGCTGAGAGCATCCTGTCCTCCCAGTACTCGGAAGTATAAGCGACCATCAGTCCGAGGTTATGGCTGTTGAAGAGCTCCCTCTGATAGTTGAGACGTGCCTGGAAATTGGTCTTGTAATCCATATCCATCCGGTTGTCAATACCGGCATTCTCACCCACCAGCACATCCACGATCTCATCGGTTTGCAGGTTCCAGGTCACCGTCGGATCCTCCCAGTCCCTCTCGAACTGGTTGACATAGATCAATCCATAATCCACCCGGGCCGAGAATCCAGTGAATGGCTCCCAGATCCCGTAAAGATTTCCATTAAACCCGGCCCGTCGCCTCTGGTTATGCTCGATGGAGTAATTGGCCAGCAGATTCGAAGCCTGTTTGTTTTCCCCGTAGGCCATTGCGCCGCCATAACGGCCCGTTTCAGGATCGATGGGTGTTACCCCCGGATTGGTATTCCGGATACCCGATCCCCCGATACCGTCTTCATCACCGTATTCCATCTGAGACCATTGTCCGTCTATCTTTGTTCCGACGGTGAACCTTTTTCCGATTTTGTAGTCTAGGTTCGTCCGGAAGTTAAACCGGGTATAGGAGTTGTTGATCACGACACCGTTCTGGTCAGACACCCCCCCGGAAATGTAGAAGTTCATTTTATCGCTTCCTCCTGAGGCGGAAAGATTATGGTTCTGGAGTGTCCCGTTCTGGAAAATAATATCGTACCAGTCAGTATTCGGGTAAAGGACAGGATCGATCATGCTCCTGGCCATCCATTCCTCAATAGCCCCCCACCGGTAGACGGAGTTTTTGTTCCCGGCATTGGCTCCCCGGATCTGGAGTGCCATCGTTCTTGGATAGTTATCCAGGTTCTCATAGAATTTAATTGGTTCGGTCACCGAATAACTCCCTGAATAACGGATATTCGGATCAGTCCCGCTCCCTGTCTTGGTAGTGATCAGAATAACCCCATTGGCTCCCCGGGACCCGTAAACTGCAGACGAAGAGGCATCCTTGAGGACGGATATGCTCTCCACGTCATTCATATCGATCCGGTTGATGTCCACATCCGGAATTCCATCCACCACGACCAAGGGACTGGCACTGTTGACTGTACCCAATCCACGAATAAGCAGTTCCGTTTCATTGTTTCCCGGCATTCCTGATCCCTGCCTGACCGCAAGTCCGGGAACCATACCTGAAAGGGCCGTAGATACATTCGCCAATGAGCGGCTGGTTAACTTTTCATCGAACTTGACACTGGAAACAGCCCCTGTCATATTGACTTTCTTCATTTCACCAAACCCGATCACGACCACTTCGTCAAGCTGCTCAAATTGCGGCTCCATGGCAATGTCTATAGATGATCGGCCAGATACGGGTAGGGTCACCATTTTGTACCCAATAAAAGAAAAGACCAGGGCATCGCTCTCTTCAGCCGTGATTGAATACTGCCCGCTCATATCAGTGATCGTGCCCCGATTGGTTCCTTGAATGAGCACGCTGACACCGGGTAATCCTTCACCTTCCTCGTCGGTGACTGTTCCGCTTACAGTTCTCTGGGCATATAATGCTGAAAATGAGAAGAGGATGATCCCGGAAAACAATAATCGCGCTATTGTTTTTCTCATAAAACGTGCGTTTAATTGATGGTTCAGTTTAGTCGCAGAATACACTTCCTCTCCTGGAACGCCTTTTAAGGTTAGGCTGAACTCAGTCAGCATTTCCTGCTTCATACAAAAATACAATGCATAAGCAGGACCCATTTATACCATTGAAGCGTATTTTTATAGTATATTGCCAATACTGCTGCAGCGTTGCAGTATGCTCCTTTCAGAATCCTTTTCAGGTAAGCATCTTGAAATTCTTCCGGTATTGCCCGGGCGTAACCCCGCAGATCTCCTTGAATTGATTGTTGAAATGCGCCAGGTTATTGTAACCGGACTGGTAACAAATGTCGGATATCATCAGGTCTGAATCCTGCAGCAACTTGCAGGCGTAACCTATTCTGACCTCTTTCAGGTAATTGAAGAGCGATTTCCCGGTGGAACGTTCGAAGAACCTGCAGAAAGCACTTGGAGAGAGATGACACTGTTCAGCCACGTCCTCCAGTCTTACTTTTCTTGAAAAATTTACCAGGATGTATTCAAAGACCTGTTGCAGTCTCTTATTGTCGTGCCCGCTTTCTTCGGCAAGGTAACCTGTGGCTGCCAATTCCCGCCTGCTGGTTGTTCTGACAAGGATCTCGAAGATCTCAAGAAGGTAGATAAGCTTTCGAAAGTTATTTGCTTTGAGCATTTTATGCAGAATGTAACTGACATCTAGGATCTCCTCGCCATAGAATTGGATTCCTTTGCTTGATGAATTGAAGAGATCGATCACCGGATTCAGTTCTGGTGATTGCAGGATCTTTTGCCCGAAAAAGTCCTCGTGGAAATGAATGGTAATGCATTCAGGGGATATGCCCTGGGAGACGCCCTTGACTTCCCAGCAATGGGGCAGATTGGGTCCCATCAACACCAGGTCCCCCCGTGAGAAACTTTCCATATTATCACCGACGATCCTGCTGCCCCAACCGCTTACAATATAATTCAGTTCAAAATTCTTATGGGAATGAATCTTGTAGGTGCGTGGTGTCATAACCGCCCGCTTCAGATTGAATGAGCTTGTATCGGGCACGATGATCTGGGCTTCCTGATGTTTCATCACAGTCGTGGTTATTGAGATGGCTTGCCACAATACTATAATAAATGTCTCTCATATGCAAATCACGCCCATGAGAAATATACATTATTGACATCACGGAGGGTTTCTGCGTCAGAACACCCTTTGTTTATCCAGCCTGCTATCAGTCAAAAAGGCAATATCCCATCATAACTGAGAAATATTGGTGTATGTATCCGGAAAAAAGCGACATACCTTTGAATAGTTAAATATTATGTGAAGATGAAAAAATCTGGGTTTGGGTTTCCTGTTGTCTTCGGCCTGTTGGTTCTTCTTGGGAAAGGTATCATAGCGCAACCCACGAGTGGGATCGAGAAACTTTCAACGTACGAAACGCCTGAGATAGAATGGATTCCCATTCCCGCAGGGTCCTTCACCATGGGGGCCGATATGGAATCGGATCACATAGCTGCCTGGGAAGACAACGGCTGGAGAAGTATCTTCATTCAGGATGAGTTCCCTGTACGCAGCATAGCAATCACTGTGCCCTTTCATATTTCGAAATACGAGATCACAAATGAACAGTATGAGATGTATGATCCCGGTCATCAAACCTGGAGGGGTCACTTTATGGGAATATCGGGGTATGACACAGAGCCGGTGGTTTATGTGAGCTGGGAGGAGGCTGTCGGATTTACAGAATGGTTATCTGAATCGGATCCGGCATACGATTATCGCCTTCCCACAGAGGCCGAATGGGAGTATGTGGCCCGAGCAGGTACCCGGACCCCATTCAATAATGGTGAAGAAGGAAGTATCTATGAATTGAATCCTTTCACCCCCTCTGAAATGACTGACCTAAACTATCAGTGGCCCTATCCCTTCACTTACTCGAACGATTGCAGGAGTTGGGTAACCTGGCGTCCGGACAACTGTACGGGAGTCAATGATGTTTACCCTGAAGATAAAGATTTACAGGATGCTGTGCTGACTGTCGGACGTCGTGGCCCCAATGGATTCGGCGTTTACGACATGCACGGGGGAGTTGAGGAATGGGTATTGGACTGGCACGGGCATTATGATATGGCAGATACCATTGATCCTGTGGGCTTTATCTCCGGTGACTTTAAAGTCACCCGTGGGGGCAGCCATAACAATCATGTGCAACACACCCGTTCAGCCAACCGCATGTCAGCAGCAGTCAATGATAAAAGCTATCTGGTCGGATTCAGGGTCATCAGGATGGAAAATGATGCCGCTCACCCGCAACCTGTAAAGCATCCCCCGGCCAGACCTTGGAGCAAACTCGTTTCTGACAAGCCATGGAATTGGTCCACAGATTCGGATACTCCTGTTTTCGATCTGACCTCGCTTTACGAACGCGTTCCGATGAAACAGGACGGTTCGCATTATGGCACCGATGAGCACCTGATGCAGTTTGGTTTTGATCCGGAAAGTGGAACACCTTTGCTGACAGGTCCGCTATACACCCATAACCACTCGCCGACCATCACATGGGCCAGGAACGGAGATATTCTGGTTTCCTGGTTCTCCGGGGAAAGTGAAACCGGACCCGAACTCACCCTGCTGGCTTCAAGGGGTGTCCGCCAGGCCGACGGGTCACTGGAGTGGACCGGTGCCGCCGAATTCCTGAAAGCAGCGGACAGAAACATGCACAGCTCGAACCTGCTGAACAATGACCTGAGAATGAGAGAAAACGTCAATGAACCATTTACTCTGCACCAGGTGGCCAGTATCGGGGTGTCCGGAAGATGGGACAAACTTGGCCTTGGGTACAGGTACAGCGAAGATCATGGAGCCAACTGGAGTCATGTACGCATGATCCTGGATCCGGACCATGGACTCGGAAAGGGTTCACAGATGCAGGGGAACATGTTTCAGACTTCTGACGGACTTCTTGTCTTTGTAACCGATGATGCGGATGATGGGGAATCCAATACCTCCAGTCTGGTGGTCAGTCCGGATAACGGGACCAGCTGGGAGCGAAGGGGCCACTCTTCCAACACACCTGGAAATGAGCGGATAGCCGGGATTCATGCTGCCGTGGAGGAAATTGCTGACCAGAACGGGGATGGTATTCCGGACCTGGTGGCTTTTGCCAGGGATAAGGGCGTATATTTTGACGGGAAAGCACCGAAAAGTTTTTCCACGGACGGAGGTCACACCTGGCAGCGGAGTGCATCAGATTTTCCATCCATCGGCACGGGATGCAGGATGGCAATAACACGATTGAGATATTCCGCTGACCACCCGCTCCATCCGGGTAAAAAGCCATTGTTGTTCATCGGTTTTGCTGCGGAGGGATTTCCTGCACGCGACGGTGAGGGAAGATTGGGCTCCATCACCGGATTGTACGCTGCACTTTCCTTTGATGAAGGGAAAACCTGGCCCGAAGCTTACCGCAGGGTTATCAGTAACCTGCAGTCAACAGAATCACAGGAAGTGGAAGTGGCCGCATGGCAACGCCCACAAACGCTGACAAAAACAGCCGGCCAGGAGAGCGGTTACATGTCACTATCGCAAACCCCCGATGGCATGATTTTCCTGACTGACGGGAAACTGGTTTACAACTTCAATATGGCATGGTTGATGGAAGGTGTTACAACATCTTTACCTGCAATGGCTACTGTTGAAGGACCGTTTAAACTCTATCCAAATCCCTGTGATGGTAATTTGACGCTGGAGCTTAACAATGGATATAACGGACAAGTAGATATGATTCTTTATACCAGTGAAGGGAAAACCATCTGGACATACGGCTATGACAAAATTGGGACATTCCAAAGGGAGACGCTGGAATTCAATACAATACCCGGTCTTTATCTCCTCAGACTTGTCGCAGGGCAGGAAACCTTTGAGAGGTGGCTGGTCATTGATCACCAAACCATTCAATGAAGATTAGAAAACTGACACTATACTCAATCCAAACGGTGCTGGTAATATCGCTTCTAGCACATCCAGATCATATTTCAATTGCACTGGGCCAGGAGACGATGACATCGGAAAAACCCAACATAATCTTCATCTTGGCCGATGACCTGGGGTATGGCGATACCGGTTGTTATGGCCAGAGAATGTTTCAAACCCCGCACATCGACAGGTTGGCAGCAGAAGGGATTCGGTTTACACAGGCCTATGCTGGCGGATCTGTCTGCACGCCATCCCGTTCAGTCCTCATGTCGGGATTGCATGGTGGTCATACACCGGCAAGGGACAATATACCCCATTACCAATCCTATCTGCAAGAGGATGACTTTACCATTGCAGCGTTAATGAAAAAGGCAGGATATGCGACCGGCGGGGTTGGCAAATGGTCGCTGGGTGATGCCGGGACTGTTGGAAGGGCTACAAACCAGGGATTTGACATGTGGCTTGGTTATCTGAACCAGGATCATGCACATTATTATTACCCCGAGTACCTTGACTACAATGATACCAGGCTGGACCTCGCAGGAAACAGTGTGATCCGTGACCGTTACAGTCACGATATCCTTACCAATGGTGCACTGAATTTTATCCGGAGCCATGCCGGAGGTCCATTCTTTCTCTGGGTGGCCTATACCCTGCCCCACTTTTCTTCCTCTGATGAGGATGAGCACGGACTAACTGTACCTTCAATCCATTCCTTTGAAAACCAATCCTGGCCAATGCGGGCAAAAAAATATGCGGCGATGATGCAAAGACTGGATACAGATGTGGGGAAGATCGTGCAGTTGCTGGAGGATCTGAGACTGACGCAAAATACACTCATTGTGTTTACCAGTGACAACGGCGGGCATTTTGCCACCTGGGAGCCGTTTCACACAAACGGCCCGCTGCGTGGTTTTAAGCGAGATCTGTATGAAGGGGGGATCCGGGTACCCTTTATTGCCAGGTGGCCGGGCCGTATACCAGCCGGGACAATAAGCAATGAAATTATTGCTTTCCAGGACATGATGCCTACGTTCGCTGAACTGGCCGGGACCGGGATCCCTGATGGGATCGATGGTATTCCAGTCACCGAAGCCCTGCTGGGCAAGCCCCTGCATACAAAACATGACTACCTTTACTGGGATTACGGACATTGCAGGGAACGGTACGACCAGGCAGTACGCCTAGGAGAATGGAAAGGAATCAGGCTCGGGGTCGGGGGCGACATTCAGCTGTATAACCTTGATCAGGATATTGGGGAAGAATCGGATCTTTCCGATCAATTTCCGGAGATCGTAAGGCAAATCGAAACCATCATGGAGGAGGCGGTTGACCCGAGTCCGCGTTACGAGGTTGGGAAAATTTACACGGGCGAACCGATCTGGAAGAAAACAGAACCGGGTATTTTACCCGAAGATTAACATCAAAAGACCGCATTTGAGCCGGAGTTGAAATATTTTTGACCAATGACATTCACCAGGGTAAACACGATCATTAACCTGCTGCTTCTTGTTTTGATGGTACCCTGTGCCCTTGCGTGCGCAAGCCGGGAATCCAAGAAAGATCCAACTCCCAATATTCTTTTTATCTTCATTGACGATATGGGTTATGGTGACCTGGGTTGCTACGGGAACACCCTGGTGAAAACACCCCATATCGACAGGATGGCTGCAGAAGGGATCCGGTTCCATCAGTTTTATGTGAATGCTCCCATTTGTTCTCCTTCGAGAGTTGCTGTTTCAACGGGCCAGTTTCCCTCACGCTGGGGAATTACCAGCTACATCAGTTCGCGGGCAGACAACAGGGAAAGAGGAATTAAAGACCACCTGGATATTTCCGCTCCTTTCCTGGCAAAGGAAATGCAGAATGCCGGATACTACACTGCACATATCGGCAAATGGCATATGGGAGGTGGAAGGGATATATGCGATGTTCCTCTGATCACCGAATACGGATTCGATGACGCCGTTACCCAGTTTGAAGGACTTGGGGAACGTTATCTGGCCACCTACGAAACCCTTGACCTTATGGACAGTACCCGCAGTCTTGAAAAACGGTCAGCACAGCTGGGATTTGGACCTGTTCACTGGGCAAAAAGGGAAAATTTCACCCGTATTTTTGTGGACCGCACACTGGAATGCATTCGCACTGCAAGGCAGGCAGGAAAACCCTTCTATATCAATCTCTGGCCCGATGACATCCACACTCCCCTGGAACCGCCACCCGGCCTTCGCGGTGATCTTTCCATCCAGGCACGGTTCCTGGGAGTCATTGAAGAATTGGACAGGCAGATCGGCAGGTTATTGGATACGATCAGGAACGATCCGGAACTTGCTCAGAATACACTTATCATTCTGACAAGTGACAATGGCCCTGACAAGGAGGTGAATAAAGCGGGAAAACTGAGAGGTTATAAAACCAATCTTTATGAAGGGGGTATTCGGGAACCTTTCATAGTCTGGTGGCTTTCCAAGATCCCTGCCGGGAAGCACGGCACAATAAATACTTCTTCTGTGATCACAGGAGTGGATCTTCCCCTGATATTCATGACTGCAGCAGGGATTCCCATCACCGATTCAATCCCCTATGATGGTGAAAACATGTTTGAAGCTATTTCCGGTCAGTCCGAAATCCTGCGGGAGAAAGCCATATTTTGGATCAGGCCACCTGACCGTCCCGGTTATGATGGTGATAATGATCCGGACATGGTCATCAGGAAAGGGGATTACAAACTCCTGATGGATACAGGAAGAACCAACCTTCAATTGTACAACATTGTGAAAGATGAACTGGAATCACTGAATCTGGTGGAAGAGCTGCCGGAATTAGCGGATTCTCTTGCACATGAGTTGACGCAATGGTACCGCGAATATCCACACTCTTCTGATTTGTCAATGATGGTCTATGGGCCAGAATGAATCTGCTTGCGGATCCGAATGGTAGCAGGCTCAAACAGGCTGCAGGGGTTTCTCTTTTAAAACCTGCAGGCAGCATCGGCATTAACCGGG
>CAZNSZ010000040.1:0-3225 GCA_964575865.1 uncultured Bacteroides sp.
AAAGTTGAAAATTGGAAAACTATCTATCTAACTCCTAACCCCTAACGCTTGCGAAGCAAGCAAAAAAATGCGAACAAAGTGAGCATTTACCTCAATACCCATTCCTATTACAGCCTGCGGTACGGGACCATGGCGGTGGAGACGCTTGTGGACGAGGCAGCCCGGCTGGGGATCGGATCGCTGGCACTGACCGATATCAACAACTCCATGGGGATGGTCGATTTTGTGAAGGCGTGCAATGCCCGCGGGATCGATCCCATCGCCGGGATTGAATTCCGCCGCGGGGACCGGTTCCTCTACAGCGGCATTGCCCGCAATCCCCAGGGGTTCCGTGAACTCAACGAGTTTCTCTCCTACCACAACGAAACAGGGGTGCCCCTGCCCGACCGGGCTCCCCCGCTGCAGGAAGTATGGTTCATTTACGATTTCAGCGAGAATCCATGGAAGACCGGAAAGGGGGAACGGGCAGGCGGGAAGGATCCGCATGAGAAAAAACTGAGGGACCAGGAGCTGATCGGGGTGCGACCGGGAGAGGTGAACCGGATCCGTTCCTCCCGGTGGAACGATGAAAGGTTCCGGCTGGTGATCCGCCATCCGGTCACTTTCCTTCACAGCCGGGAACATGCACTGCACCGGCATCTGCGGGCCATCGATCACAACATCCTGCTGAGCCAGCTCAGACCGCACCAGATGGCCGCAGAGAGCGAGGTGCTGGTGTCGCCCGACCTGCTGGACTGCGCCTATGAGGAATACCCCGATATCCGGCGAAACAGCGAGCGTATCCTCAAAGATTGTTGGATGGGATTCGATTTCAGTACGGTGAAGAACAAGAAGAGCTTCACGGGGACCCGGCAGGACGACCGGATCCTGCTGGAAAAGCTGGCCCTGGAAGGGATGCAGTACCGCTACGGCCGGAACAACCGGGAGGCACTGAAGCGGATCAGGCACGAACTGGAGATCATCGACCGGCTCGGATTCTCCTCCTATTTCCTGATCACCTGGGATGTGATCCGGTATTCAATGGCACGCGGCTTCTACCACGTGGGACGGGGCTCAGGGGCCAATTCCATCGTGGCCTACTGCCTGCGGATCACTGATGTGGATCCCATCGACCTGGACCTCTATTTCGAACGCTTCATCAATCCCAAACGGACCAGTCCGCCCGATTTCGATATCGATTTTTCCTGGAAAGAGCGCGATGAGGTGCTGGATTATATATTCAAACGGTACGGGAAGCGGCATACGGCGCTGATCGGGACCGTCTCCACCTTCCGGGACCGTTCCATCTTCAGGGAGCTGGGGAAGGTATACGGGCTCCCGAAGGAGGAGATCGACCTGCTGGTGAAGGAACCGGAGAACAAACTTAACGACAACCACATCACCCGTCGCATTTATGAAGCGGGGAGCCTGCTCATGGATTTTCCCAACCTGCGGAGTATCCATGCGGGCGGGGTGCTGATCTCGGAGGAGCCGCTGACCGCCTACACGGCACTGGACCTTCCCCCCAAGGGGCTCCCCACCACCCAGTGGGACATGTACGTGGCCGAGAGCCTGGGATTCGAAAAACTGGATATCCTCAGCCAGCGGGGGATCGGTCACATCCGGGAGTGTGCAGACATCATCCGGATGAATCGGGGCATCGAAGTGGATGTGCACCGGGTGGATCAGTTCAAAAAGGATCAGGCGGTCCTGTCCCAGCTGCAATCGGGAGAGACCAATGGTTGTTTTTATATTGAAAGCCCGGCCATGCGCGGCCTGCTCACCAAGCTGAAGTGCAACAGTTACCGTGCCCTGGTGGCCGCCAGTTCCATCATTCGCCCGGGGGTGGCCCAGTCGGGGATGATGCGGGAATATATCCACCGGTTCCACCACCCGGATGATTTTCAGTACCTGCATCCGGTGATGGAGGAACAGCTCCGTGAAACATTCGGGGTGATGGTCTACCAGGAGGATGTGATCAAGGTGTGCCACCACTTTGCCGGGCTTGACCTGGCCGATGCGGATGTACTGCGCAGGGCCATGAGCGGCAAATACCGTTCCCGGGCGGAATTCGACCGGATCGCCCAGCGATTTTTCGACAACTGCCGTGACCGGGGATACCCGGATGAATTGACCCGTGAAGTCTGGCGCCAGATCAGTTCTTTCGCAGGTTACTCCTTCTCCAAGGCCCATTCAGCATCCTTCGCGGTGGAGAGTTTTCAGTCCCTCTACCTCAAAACCCATTATCCGCTGGAATTCATGACCGCGGTGATCAACAACTTCGGGGGATTCTACCGGACCTGGGTCTACTTCAACGAGGCCCGGCGCTGGGGGGCCACCATCCACCTCCCCTGTGTGAACCGGAGCCACTATAAAACCTCCATCGCAGGGAAAGAGATTTTCATCGGGTTCATCCATCTGCAGAACCTGGAGGAGCAGACGGCTGCCATGCTCCTGGAGGAGCGGGAGAACCATGGACCCTACCAGGGCCTGGAAGAGTTCCTGCAACGGGTCCCAGTCGGGCTGGAACAGGCGGTTATCCTGATCAGGATCAATGCTTTCCGCTTTACAGGAAAAAGCAAAAAGGAGCTGCTCTGGGATGCGCACCTGATCCTTGGGAACCAGAAGAAGAAGGACCCGATCAGGGAATTGTTCCCCGTGCGACGAAGGGAGTTCAGGTTGCCCGAACTGGAGCAGACCGCCCTGGAGAACAGCTACGATGAGCTGGAGATCCTGGGATTTTCGGTTACGATCCCCACATTTGATCTGCTGCAGACCGGTTTCCGGGGGGAAGTGATGGCCAGGGAGATGCTGGAGCACGTGGGGAAGAAGGTGCGGATGCTGGGGCACCTGGTCACCATCAAGCATGTGCGCACCCGGCAGAAACAGTGGATGAACTTCGGAGCCTTTCTCGATGTGGAGGGGGAATTCTTCGATGTGGTGAATTTCCCCGATTCCCTCGGAAAGTATCCCTACAAGGGCCAGGGGATCTACCTGCTCTTCGGGACCATCACCGAGGAGTTCGGATTTCCGGGCATGACCGTGGAAAAAATGGCCAAACTCCCCTACCGGCCCGATCCCCGCTACGCATGAGTCGACAGCCTTTGGCTGTCAAGAAGACAGCCAAAGGCTGTCTAGTCAAGAGTTTGTAAAGTCGATAGTCCGCAAAGTAGAAAGTTCATAAAGTCGAGTCATAAGTCAAAAGCCAATCCAATAAGTTTATTGCATTGATATTAAATACTTTAC
>CAZNSZ010000040.1:3325-25833 GCA_964575865.1 uncultured Bacteroides sp.
ACTTTACGGACTTTACGGACTTTACAGACTTTACAGACTTTACGGACTTAACCGTCGGATGTTCATCACCCCTTTTACCTTTTTCAGTTTCCGGATCAGGGCATCCAGGTGCTGGGTATCCTTAACGAACAGGGTCATGCTTCCTTCGAACAGGCCGTCGTGGGAATCGATGGAGATGGAGCGCATGTTCACCTGCAGGTCCTTGCTGATCACTTCCGTGATGTTGCTGACGATCCCCAGGTCATCCAGCCCGGTTATCTGCAGCGTAACCGGAAAGAAGGCATCTTTTCCCGGGGCGGACCAGCGGGCCCTTACCACCCGGTAACCGTAGCGGCTCAGAAGCTGCTGGGCGTTGGGACAGTTCATGCGGTGAATGGTGATTCCCGATTTGATGGTCACAAAGCCGAAGATGGCATCCCCGTGGATCGGGTTGCAGCAGGGGGCCAGCTTGTATTCCACATTGGCCAGTTTTTCATCGATGACAAGGAAGTCCCCGGTCTCCCTGGTGGCATGGCTGACCAGCTTCTCCAATGCTTCCTCCCCGATGGGTTCAGGCCTGGCTTCCACCGATTTGGCCTCACTGGTCAGGAATTCCTTGATCTGAAGCAGATCGATTTTCTCCGTGGCCACATCAAAGTAGAGGTCGATGGCATCCCTGTATTTGAAATGCCTGATGATCCGGCGAATGCTGCTGTCATCGAACTCCACCTTCCAGTTGCGGAATCTTCTTTTCAGGATCTCCTTGCCGTGTTCCGAATCTTTCAGTTTCTGTTCTTTCAGCGCAAGTTTGATCTTCCCCTTGGCCTTTGATGTGACCACGAATCCGAGCCAGTCCATTTTCGGCTTCTGGTTCTTGGAACGGAGGATCTCTACCTTGTCCCCGTTTTTCAACTCGTGCCTGATCGGCACATTTTTCCCGTTCACCCTGGCACCTGCACAGGAAGCGCCCACCTCTGTATGGATATCGAATGCAAAATCAAGCACAGTGGCATGTTCCGGGAATTTTTTCAGGTCGCCCTGGGGTGTGAAGACAAATATCTCCCTGCTGTACTGGCTCAGTTTGAGATCCTCCATGATGTTGGCGGCATCCATATCTGTATTTTCCAGTGCCTCCCTTACTTTTTCAATCCACTGATCGATTCCCGCCTGGCCACGGATCCCTTTGTATTTCCAATGGGCGGCAAGTCCCCTTTCCGCTATCTCGTTCATGCGCCTGGTCCTGATCTGCACCTCCACCCACTCGCCGCCCGGGACCACCACTGTTGTGTGCAGGGATTCATACCCGTTGGATTTGGGTGCGCTGATCCAGTCCCTCAGTCGTTCCGGATTGGGCTGGTAGTGATCGGTGATGATGGAATAAGCCCGCCAGCAGTCAGCCTTCTCCTTTTTCATCGGCGTGTCGATGATCACCCGTATGGCAAATTTGTCATACACCTCCTCGAATTCCACCTTTTGACTCTGCATCTTTCTCCAGATGGAGGAGATCGATTTGGGCCTCCCTTTGATATCTGCCTGAAAACGCTCTTTCTCCAGCTGTTCCTGGATGGGTTGAATGAATTCCCGGATGAACTTGTCACGCCTGGATTTGGAGGCCTGCAGTTTCCTGGAAATGGTATCATAGGCTTCCTTTTCAAGTACGCTCATAGAGAGGTCCTCCATTTCGGACATCACATTGTAGAGCCCCAGCCTATGCGCCAGCGGTGAATATACGAGCCTCGATTCAAGTGCTGCCGTGATGCGCTCCTCTTCGGGAAGGCTTTCCATCTGCCGCATGTGGTGGAGCCGTTCAGCGATTTTCACCAGGATTACCCTGAAATCGGAGGCCAGGGTGAGGATCAGGTTGCGCATATTCTCCGCCTGGCCCCTGTTGGTCTGGGTATCCAGTTCCGAGATCCGTATCAGTTCCTCCACAATAGATCCTGTACGTTCACCCAACCACTTTTTCACACGATCGATGGGGATGTTGTTGATCTGTACGCAGTAGAATATGATGGAAGAGGAGACTCCCAGTGCGTCCAATCCCAGCTCCCGGACGGCCATTCTGGCCAGTTGCGTGGACGACTCCAGCATGGTTTGCCCGTGGATCATCCGGTCCGCTCCACCCTGGGCCACCAGGAACTCGAAGGAGCTCCTGATCAGCTTCATGGAGGTTTGGTCATATTCGCTGCTGCAGGTCCTTAGTAGTCCTCTGAACTGGTTCAGAATGTTTCGCCGGACCGGTGGATCATATTTTCCCAGTCTGTCCATACCCGTATCAACCCTGCAAACTTACTCAATTTCAACAGGGAATCACAACCTCGAAGGTGGATCCCTGGCCCGGAGCGCTTTCTATGTGAAGGGAGCCCTTATGGAGCTGGGTAAACTCCCGGACAAGGGTCAGCCCGATGCCTGCTCCCTTCTCATTGGCGGTGCCTCTTCGGGTATACCCCCCGTTGACTGTTATTTTGTGCAGTTGTTCCTTATCCATCCCGATCCCTTGATCTGCTACTTTCAGGTGAATCAAGCCCTCTTCCTGCGAGGCAGAGACAGTGATCCTTCCGCCGGGCTGTGAAAATTTAATGGCGTTGGAAATGAGGTTTCTGATGATGGTCTCGAACATGATTTTATCGACCCTGCACACGATCGATTCATCCAGTTCCATTTTCATCTGGACCTCTTTCATGGCTGCCGATTCATCGAGAATGGCCATTCCGTTCTCCACCAGGTTTTTAAGGTGGACCTCCTCGGGATGGAAGCTGGACTCCTCCTCGCCCAGCCGGGACCAGTGAAGCAGGTTTTCCAGCAGTTCCAGGGAGTAGCCCGCAGAATGCTTCAGGTTACCCAGCAATTTTTTCCGGTCGATCCCGGGATCACCGTCGCATTCCAGCTCGTGGAGGACCTCAACCGCAGTGAGCTGGTTCCCGATGGTTCCTCGCAGGTCATGGGCGATGATGGACATCATCCTGTCTTTGTTCCTGTTGAGCTGGTCCAGCTTCAGGTTCTGTTTGGTGATCACCAGGTTTTGTTCTTCCAGCCGTTGTGAGGATTGCCTGATCCTTCTGAGGAAATATGCCACCAGGCCAAGCCCTGCGGCAAGCAGCAGGGCCAGTCCCAGGATGCTGTAAAATAGGGCATTACGCTTGCGCAAGATCTCCCTGTTCAGATCGGATTGAACCCTGAGGTTCTCGTTCTCCAGCTGCAGGGATTTGGACTGGTTCCGGTATTCGATCTCCTTGGCAGCCAATGTGGTGGCCTGGTCCACCAGGCTGTCCTTATACAGCTGGTGCAACACGGCCAGCCGGTAGGCGTTCCGGTAGTCACCCGCTGCCACTGCGATCTCCCTTTTCAGGTTGTAGCCCTGCACCAGGTGTTCAAGGGCCTGGATGGTATCTGCAATGGCAATCCCCCTGTCCACCATTTCCCCGGCAGCGGTGAACCGGTTTGTTTTCTGATAAATGGTTCCCAGACACAGGTAGCAACGGACCAGTCCCTCCTGGTCGCCCAGCTGTTCTTTGACAGGAACTGCCCTGTTGATCAATTCCGTTGCCAGGTCATACTCCCCCATCATCACATGGATCTCTGCAAGGTTGATGTACCCGTTGGAGATGGTCCGGTCATCCCCCAGCTCTACCTTGATCGCCAGCCCTTGCTCCACATACTCCAGTCCCTTCTCATGCTCACCCATGGCCGAATAGTTGGTTCCGATATTGATCAGGCAGTTGGAGATCTGTATGCGGTCATTGAGCGCCCTGCCGACCTCAAGGGCCTGCCGGTAAAGGTTCAGCGCCTCCCGGTAATTGCCAATTTTGTTCTGGACCACCCCTGAATTGATCAGGCAGAGGGAGATGCCCTCCTGGTTGTTCAGGCGCTGGGCGATATCCAGTGCCCTTTCGTAATGATCGAGCGCTTCTTCATATGTGCCCATAAAGACAAAAATATTTCCCATATTGATGTATGCCTGGGAAATATCGAGGGCATCCTCTTCCGGATCCAGGTGAAGGATGGACTGCTCGTAAACCAGGAGTGCATCCAGGTACTCGCCCCGGTTCTTGTAGATGATCCCCATGTTGTTAAGACACCGGCTTATCCCTATGGTGATATCGTTCCTCCTGTAAAAGTCAAGTGCGGTTTCATACAGATTCAGGGCCTGGTCATACTCGGCTGTGAACAGGTAAATATTGCCCTTGTTTTTGACCGTTTCATAATAACGGAGGTGGTCGTCCGCTTCATGAAAATAGGCCAGCGCCCTGTCATATTCGGCCAGTGCCCTGTCATATTCGCCCAGCCGGGTGTGCAGTTTCCCGGAAATCATATTGTAGCGTCCGAGTCCTTCAGAATCCTGCTGCACTTCTGCAATCTTCCTGCCTGCACGGAGGTAATACCATGCTGTGGCCGTATCGGCGGCGCCCACCTCCTCAGCCAGTTCATAACAGATGCGCATCCTTACCGAATCCGGAAGTTGTCCGTTTAGCAGGGTCACCAGGCTATCGGCTTTCATGAGGTTTTGTGCGTTACCCTGCAGGGACCAGCTCAGCAGGATAATCAGCAATGGAAGGAGTGAATTGCGCAGCATGATGTGGCCTCTTTTCAGCCTTAAAAATAAAAATTTTCTTTGTTCGGGAATTCAATCATCTTTGTATTACGCCTTCAAAAACTGCAAGCATGGGACGAAAAAAAACCATCCCTCATACCTACGTGATTGTTTTCTTCTTCATTCTGGGTGCTGCAATGCTCACATGGATCCTGCCAGGAGGGGAATTCCAACGCACAGTGGTCGATGTGAACGGGACTCCAAGGGAGGTGATCGTGGAGGATTCCTTTCAGGAGGCGGAAAAATCGCCACAGACCTGGCAGGTATTCAGTGCACTGTTCGATGGCTTTGCCGGGAAGGCGGACATCATCGTATTCATTCTTATCATAGGCGGGGCATTCTGGATCATGAACGACAGCCGGGCCATCGATGTGGGGATCCAGTCCTCCCTCAGGAGGCTCAGGAAACTTGAAAAGTTCAGGGTATTCAGGTGGCTGGGGGTGGATAACATGATCATTACCCTCATCATGTTGATATTCAGTGTTTTCGGGGCCACTTTCGGAATGAGTGAGGAGACCATCGCCTTTATTATCATCTTTGTGCCCCTGGCCATTTCCATGGGATATGACTCCATCGTGGGCATCAGCATGTGTTTTGTGGGTGCGGGACTGGGATTTGCCGGCGCGCTGCTGAATCCGTTCACCATCGGTATTGCCCAGGGGCTCTCGCACCTTCCCCTCTTTTCCGGCATCGAGTACCGGCTTTTCGTCTGGCTGGTGATCAATGTGGCCGGCATCGGATGGGTGCTCCGTTATGCAGCAAGGATCCGCAGGGATCCCGCCTCCTCCCCTGTCTACGAGACCGATGCTTACTGGAGGAAAAAAGAGAGCGTGGATATGGACAAGCTGGAATACCACACCCCTCTTGCGGCCTGGATCTCCTTCGGGATCCTCCTGGCGGGAATGACCGTTTTCGCAGTCCTGGAGCCCTCTTCAACCCTGAGGATAGGCAACAGTGCCTATACCTTCTGGTTTTTGCCCGTTGCCACCGTACTCTTTGCAGTGACCAGCATATTGATGCTGCGTCGCTCGGTCCATTTTTACATTCTTAACCTGCTTGTGTTTACCATTATTTATCTGATCATCGGGGTGATGGGATACGGATGGTTCGTCAAGGAGATCGCCACCCTCTTCTTCGCCATGGGGCTTTTCGCGGGATTTGCCATGAACAAGGGGGCCAATGAGATCACCCGGCTTTTCATAGAAGGCATGCGTGATATCCTGTCCGCGGCAGTGGTGGTGGGACTGGCAGGCGGGATCCTGGTGATCCTGGAGGACGGAAGGGTGATCGATTCGCTGCTCTACCATGTGGCGCATTCCATGCGTGATTTCGGAAAGCTGGCTTCGGTGAGCATGATGTACCTGATCCAGACCATGATCAATATTGTGATTCCCAGCGGTTCAGCAAAAGCTGCGCTGACCATGCCCATTATGTCGCAGTTCTCGGACCTGATCGGGATTTCCAGGCAGGCCACGGTGATGGCTTTCCAGCTGGGCGACGGCTTCACCAACATGATCACGCCTACCTCCCCCGTCCTGATCGGTGTGCTGGGAGTGGCCAGGATCCCCTATGAAAAATGGTTCAGGTGGGTGCTCCCATTCATGATCCTCCTGATCCTTATCGGGTGGTTGCTCCTGATCCCCACTGTTACAATGCAGCTCAATGGATTCTGAAAAACAGCCGCAAAAAGCTTAAATTTACTGCCATGGGAAGCACGGTACAGTTTCCGAATCAACCCCTGGCAGATCGCATGAGGCCGGGAACCCTGGATGAATTCATCGGGCAGGAACACCTGGTGGGCCCCAATGCGGTGATCAGGAACATGGTGCAGTCGGGATCACTCTCCTCATTTATCCTTTGGGGGCCTCCGGGAGTGGGAAAGACCACACTGGCCACCATCCTTTCCAGGCAGCTCGACCGCCCCTTCTTCAGCCTCAGTGCGGTACAGAGTGGCGTGAAGGATGTAAGGGAGACCATCCAGAAAGCAAAAAAAATCCAGTTCTTCAATCAGCCCAATCCCATCCTCTTCATCGACGAGATCCACCGCTTCAGCAAATCACAGCAGGATTCATTGCTGGGGGCCGTGGAACAGGGAATCATTACCCTGATCGGGGCGACCACCGAGAATCCATCTTTCGAGGTCATCTCCCCCCTCCTGTCGCGGTGCCAGGTGTATGTGATGAATGCCCTTTCAAAGGATCACCTGATCACCCTGCTGGAGCGGGCGCTCAGGAAGGATGCCACCCTCAGGAAGCTTTCCGTGCGGATCGAGGAGAACGAAGCCATGCTGCACTATTCAGGCGGGGATGCCCGGAAGCTGATGAATACCCTGGAACTGGTGATCCGCTCTGAGATTACGGTCGAGGGAATCTCCCCGGACAGGCCCATCGTGATCACCAATGAAATGGTCAAAGAGCGGCTGCAGGAAAACATGGCCCTCTATGACAAGAGTGGGGAGATGCACTACGACATCATATCAGCGTTCATCAAGTCCATCCGTGGCAGTGATCCGGATGCAGCCGTGTACTGGCTGGCCCGGATGCTTGAAGGTGGAGAGGATATCAAATTCATTGCCCGGAGGCTGGTGATACTGGCCTCGGAGGATATCGGCCTGGCCAATCCCAATGCGCTCCTGATGGCCACCAATTGTTTTCAGGCGATCCATATGATCGGGATGCCAGAGGCGAGGATCATCCTTTCCGAAACAGCCATCTACCTGGCGGCATCGCCCAAAAGCAACAGTGCCTATCTGGCCATTGACAGGGCGCTGGAAAAAGTCCGGAGCTCCGGCAACCTGGCTGTCCCGCTTCATCTGCGCAATGCGCCCACCAAACTGATGAAGGAGCTGGGATACGGGGAGGATTACAGGTATGCCCACGATTATGATCAACATTTTGTCAGGGAAAACTACCTTCCCGCTGAACTGGAGGGTACCCAGTTTTATTTCCCCTCTCTCAATGCCCGGGAGGATGAGATGCGCAAGCGGCTCCGTCACCTCTGGGAAAAAATGAAAAATTATGAACAGCAATAACAACAAGGAAGGACTGGATTTCTTTATACCCGGACTCCGGCACGGTTCAGGAGGCGGCTTTCTGCTGATCGCCGGTCCATGTGTGGTTGAAAGCAGGGAACTGGTGCTGCAGGTGGCAGAGTCCGTTACCAGCCTTTCCATGAAATACCGGATCCCCTTCGTATTCAAGGCATCGTACCGGAAAGCCAACCGGTCGAGGATCGACTCATTTACAGGGATCGGGGATGAAAAAGCACTGAAGATCCTCCGGGAAGCAGGCGAGACCTTCGGCGTTCCCGTGATCACCGATGTGCATACCCCGGAAGAAGCGGCACTGGCGGCCCCGCATGTGGATGTGCTGCAGGTTCCCGCCTTCCTGAGCAGGCAGACCGACCTGCTGGTGGCCTGTGCGGAGACAGGGAAGACAGTATCGGTGAAGAAGGGACAGTTCCTTTCCCCTGCCTCCATGAGATTTGCAGTGGACAAGGTTCTGGAGTCGGGAAATCCCAGGGTGATGATCACGGAGCGGGGCACAACCTTCGGCTACAGCGACCTGGTGGTCGATTTCAGGGCGATCCCGCAGATGCAGCAATTCGGTGTCCCTGTGATCCTGGACGTCACCCATTCGCTTCAGCAGCCCAATCAATCCTCAGGGATTACGGGAGGAACACCGGCGATGATCGAGTACCTGGCCAGGGCGGGCATTGCAGCCGGTGCGGACGGAATCTTCCTGGAAACCCATCCCGATCCCGGCCAGGCGAAATCGGACGGGGCGAACATGCTGCCCCTGGATCAGCTGGATGTACTGCTCCAAAGGCTGGTTCTCCTGAGGGAGGTGGTATCGTCCTTCTGAGCATCACACCTGCCGGTTCCCCTGTCGGTGTAAAAGAAAGGTATCCGGAAAAGGAGACGGACAGGGAACCACAAAGGTAGAAGGACAGGTAGCAGGCAGGTTTCAACCAGGGTATATAAATCCAATGGATATGCAACGACCAGTTTTTATTGCGCTCTGTTTCCTCTTTTCAGCATCGCTGACCGGACAATCCCTCCAGGAGGTCCTTGAAGTGCATTATGAAAAAGCGGGACAGGGTAAGATGGAGAAGATCGAAACGATCATTACCCGGGGGACCAACCGGTATGCTTCTGCAGGGATTGAATCGGGCTACACCCTTTACCAGGCAAGGCCCATGAAAATCAGGATCGAGACCGAATTTCAGGGTTCCGAAGTCATCCAGACCTACAACGGGGAGCAGGGATATATGATCGCTCCCTCCATGGGAATACCGGAACCCAAAGAGATGAACCGGCGGGAGGTGGAATCCCTGCTGAACCAGGTAGAATTTGAAAATCCGCTGTGGAACTACCAGGAAGAAGGGTCCATGGCAGAACTGCTCGAGAGGGAATCTGAAACAGCTGCCTATGCCATTCAACTTACCGCTAAAAACGGGGAAGTGACAGTTTTCCATATCGACAGGGAAAGCTACCTGATCACCAGGGTCCATTCCACCCGGGTGATCGGAGGCTCATCCACCGAAATAATCACCCAATTGTCAGATTACAAAACCACACGGGGGATACCGGTGGCCAGAACGATCGTCACAAGGATGAACGGGGAAACAGTCTCAACGGTGCTGATCGACAAAGTGGAATTCAATAAAAACATTGATCCCGCCCTGTTCGAAAGACCGGGAGCCGCATTGGAAGAAAAATAAACAGCGGTCGTGTAAGCCGGGTTCTGTATCCCTTACGGGATCCCTGTCATTTATCTGAGCGGCCTACCCCCCGGCAGTGGCGGATCACCTTTTTTACGCCGGTATACATGGCCTTTCAGCCCGCGGGACAAACAGCTGCAACGGTCACCCGCCGCACTGGTGGGCCCTTACCCCACCTTCTCACCCTTACCCTTCAGGGGCGGTTGTTTTCTTCTTTGTTCCCATACCCTCGCGGATATCTGCCTTTCGGCAGCGCGGCACCCTGTGCTGCCCGGACTTTCCTCTGCAGTGTAAAACACCGCAGCGACAGGGCCGACTGCTGCTTATTTCAAAGATCTGTACAAAATTAGTTATTTTTGCGGACTCTTCTCCACTCCATGGGCACAGGCCGACCGATAGACATCAGCCGTTACACTTACACGCTTCCGGGTGACAGGATTGCCAGGTATCCCCTTCCCCGGCGTGATGACTCCCGGCTTCTGATCTATGACCGGGGATCGGTTACACACAGGGTGTTCAGGGATCTTCCCTCTGTTCTCCCGGAAGGAGCATGGATGGTAACCAATGAGACCAGGGTGATCCAGGCACGCCTCCGGTTCAGGAAGCCGACGGGCGCCCGCATCGAGGTCTTCTGTATCGAACCTGCCGGTCCGGCTGGCCACGAACTGGCGTTTGGTGCCACAGGGAGCGTTCTCTGGAAATGCATGGTTGGGAATGCGCGTAAGTGGAAAGAGGGACCGGTCCACCTGGAGATCCCGGGAGAACAGGGAATTGTAAAGGTCTCGGCGGAAAAGGAAGGATTGCAGGATGGGGACTTCCTGATCCGGTTTCACTGGCCGGATCCTGTGCTGACCTTCGGTGAGATCCTTGAAAAAGCGGGCATGACGCCGATCCCTCCCTACCTGGACAGGGATCCGGAGGATGGTGACCGTGAACGGTACCAGACCGTCTACAACCGGGATCCCGGATCGGTAGCGGCTCCGACAGCAGGTCTCCATTTCACGGTGCCGATGATGAAACGGATCGCTGAGAGCGGGATACGGACCAGTCAGGTTACCCTTCATGTGGGGACCGGAACATTCGTGCCGATGAAAACCGGGGATGCCAGGGAGCACCCGATGCACCATGAACTGGCAGTGGTTGAACTGGATTTCCTCACGGAATGGCTCCGCCGGCCGGAGAAATTACTGGCTGTGGGGACCACCACCACCCGGACCCTGGAATCGCTGTTCTGGCTGGGGGTGAAGTTGCTTTCAGGAAAAGTGCGGAAGGGTGAAACCCTCACTTTGAAGCAATGGGAAAATGAGGCGCTGCCGGATGCCTTTTCCCTGGAGGAAAGCATCGGGGCCCTTGTGGACCATGCCACTGAACAGGGGCTCAGCAGGCTCTCCTTCACCACCGGCCTGATGATCGTACCCGGATACCGGTTCCGGACCATCAGCGGACTGATCACCAATTTTCATATGCCGGGAAGCACCCTGTTGCTGCTGATCGCTGCATTCATCGGGGATGACTGGAAAAAGGTCTATGAATATGCCATGGAGAACGGGTTCCGTTTCCTGAGTTACGGGGACAGTTCCCTGCTGCTACCCGGATAAGTGGGAATGCAGCAGGCGGGCAAATCCCCCGATATCCTCTTCTGTGGTATCAAAGGAACACATCCAGCGCACTTCGGAGGTCTCTTCGTCCCAAACATAAAAGAAGTATTCCTGCTGGAGCACCGGGATCAGTTCTCGTGGGATCCTCGCAAATACCGCATTGGCCTGAACGGCCTGGGTGACCTCTACCCCGGGAATGTCTTTTACCGCTTCAACCAGCCGGCGCGCCATCCGGTTGGCATGCTGTGCATTGGTTCTCCAGAGCTCCCCTTCCAGGAATGCTTCGAACTGGGCCGCGATATACCTCATCTTGGAGGTCAGCTGCATGCCCTGCTTCCGGCGGTATTTGAAATCGGCGCACAATTCCGGGCGGAAAAAGACCACCGCTTCGCCATACATCATCCCGTTTTTTGTACCCCCGAACGAAAGCACATCCACCCCCGCACCGCCGGTCATTTCATAGAATCCGCAACCCAGGGCCGCAGCAGCATTGCTGATGCGGGCCCCGTCCATGTGAAGGATGAGTCCGTGCTCCCGGCAGTATGCCGAGATGGTTTTGATCTCCTCCAGGGTGTACACCGTTCCCATTTCGGTGGCCTGGGTAATGGAGACCACCCGGGGTTGCACATGGTGTTCGAATCCGATCCCGTGCATCTGCCCGGCGATGTGCCCCACGGTCAGCTTTCCGTCGGGAGTGTTTACCGCCAGCAGCTTGCAGCCGGTGAATTTCTCCGGTGCCCCGCACTCATCCACATGGATGTGGGAGGTATCCGGACAGATCACCGCATGGTAGGGCTGGGTGACCGAGGAGAGGCCAAGCACATTGGCCGCGGTTCCTGTGAATACAAAAAACACTTTCGCTTCAGCACCGAAGATCCCTTTCATCTTTTCAATGGTCCTGATGGTGTAAGGATCATCGCCATAGGCGATCACATGCCCCCGGTTCACTTCACCGATGGCACGGAGGATTTCCGGATGCACCCCGGCATTGTTGTCACTTGCAAACCCTCGTCTATTCATGGTCGTTTCAGGATTGATTGGATCAAGATCAGAACAGCTCGTCGTACCTGGTCCAGAGCATATCGCCCAGCTCCCAGGCCTTTTCCACCACGCGCACACCCCAGTCCATGGTGTACCCGGTCAGTTTCCGGTCCAGTGCCTCCCGGTCACCCGCCTGAACCAGCTCCAGGGCCTCCTGTTCAAAGGCTTCCTGCCCGGTGAAGAGTTCCTCCTGCCAGCTGTCCCATACCGCATTCACGTCATGCCGCATTTCCCCCCACCGCTGTGCAGTAAGGGTTCCCAGGCGGTTGAATGCCCACCACGCCGATTCGGTGGTGTATCCGTTGGGCCTCCCGGGCGTCTTGTATGCCTGCGGAAGGTCGCTGACCGAACAGTAGACCGGAATATAGATGGAGGTGGCCACGTTGTCCATGGCGAGCCATACCACACCGCCCACTTCGTCCGGCAGCCAGCTGCGGCACTGGATGATGGTGGCATACATGGTATACCAGCGGGCGATGGTACGTTCACCGCGCCAGCCCCATCCACCGTTGATCCTGAATAATTTGTTCATGTCATAGGGAAGGTGCGGATTGGCCAGGGGGGAGATGACGCTCCTTCCCGAGTCATCTGTCACCACCATATCCTTCGTCATGTCGAACGGTGTTCCTTCGTAGTAATCCGAAAACACGAGACGCAGATCGGCCAGGGTGACCGGCCGGTCGGGTTTCACTGAGAAGGGATAATTCTCCGCGTTGGGATCGAGCCCCAGGGAGGGTGCCAGCAGGTCAAATACGCGCCATTCCCTGCGCCTGGCAGCCAGGGAAGTCCTGCTTTCAGGGGCATACGCATAACAGAAACGAAACTCCTCTCCGTCCTTCCACCAGCCCTGTTCTAGGGCCACGTTGAATACATTGTCGCTGGCCATGAAATGGTCGCTGTCTTCCAGATCGATCTCCTTGATGGTGCTGGCATTGGCGTTGACGGAAATGTGATCGTCCGGAACCCGCTGGGCCGCCCACACCGCTCCTGTTTTTCCTTTCCCCGGTCCGACGATCTCGAAATGCCATACTTCGTTCTTATCGGCGATGGTAAGGCATTCGCCGTAATCGTTCCAGCCATACCTGGCGGTGAGTTCATCGGCCAGCCGGATCGCTTCCCTGGCCGTGGTGCATCGCTCCAGCATCAGCTGGCACAGCCGCTGGCAGTCGATCAGTCCCGCGTCTGACTGCAATTCTTCCCTTCCCCCGAAGGTCGATTCCCCAATCCCGAGCTGGTGCTCGTTCATGGAAGGGTATGCCGTATTCAGGTACTGGTAAGTATGGCTCACCTGCGGGATCTCCCCGATGGGCAGATGGCTGTATGTGGGCATGAGAAACGAATCACAGGGGACCCTCCTGTACATGGTTACCGTCTCGCCCGGTGCATGATCCCGGGCGGGCCTGATATCCATCCAGGATCGGGTGCGGTGGCTGTCGTCGGTATGGGAGGTGATCACCGAACCGTCGGCCGTTGCTGCCCTGCCTGCGGTAATGGAGGTGCAACCGTCAGGGTATCCGCCTTCCCAGTCGGGACGCTGTGCCTCCAGGTCACCCCACAGGAGGGAAACCAGTACCAGGGAGGTGAAGAAAGCTGCGGAAAATGGCTGTTTTCTCATGGAGTTGTGGTGTAGGTTCAGGTCAGCTAAGATAATCAAATTGCACTTTTTTCGTTTCTTTGTTACCCGGCACTTCTGCGTGCATGAACGAATCCACAGGGAATGGGGCCTATCCGACAGACACACCACCGCATCCTTCTCACCGGCCTTCTGCTGGCTTTCCTGCTTCCCGTCAGCGGACAGGAGACAAAGGTAGTGAGCGACCTGGGGCTGTGGACAGGCGTGGAGGTGGAGAAGGAGGTGAAAAGGGACTGGACCTTCTCCCTGAAACAGGAACTGCGGCTCAAGACCAACATGTCGGAGATAAACAATACCTTCACCCAGGCAGGGATCCGGTACAGGATCAACCGGAATTTTTCACTGGAAGCCAAATACAGGTTCACCAGGGATAAGAAAAAGGACCAGCGTTATGAGAACCTGAGCCGCTACAGCCTGGATCTCAGGTACCGGGGACGCCTCGATTTTCTGACATTCGATTACCGCCTCCGCTACCAGAAGGAGGTGGAGGGCATGAACCTCTTCCAAATGGACCTTCCCTATGAGAAATATGTACGGAACCGGCTATCGGTGAGGTACACGGACTTCAAAAATGTAGAGCCGTTTATTTCGGGTGAGCTCTTCCAGCTTTTCGAGCAATATGCCCATCCGCGGTTCCACTACATGCGCCTGGAGGCGGGGGCCCGGATCGAGACAGGCGACCTGGGAGAATTCAAACTGGCCTGGGGATTCAACCGGGAATTCGAAGAGGTCAATCCAGCCATGTTCTATATGGTCAGGATCAACTATACGTTTGAGCTGTAAAACGGGGGTTGAGACGGCGCACTGGGGGTATTCAGAACTCCGAATTGAAATGAAAGGTGATTTCGGGGAATTTCTCCTGGGCCATCTGCAGCGCGTAGGGCGATTCGGCCATGTATACCTCCCTGCCCTCCTTGTCCCTGGCCAGCTGCTGGTACTTGCGCAGCCTGAAATCTTTCATCACATCCGCTTTGTCGGACCTGATCCAGCAAGCCTTGTACATGGGAAGCTGTTCATAGCGGCAGCTGGCACCGTATTCATGCTTCAGCCTGTACTGGATCACATCGAACTGCAGGGCCCCGACGGTCCCGATGATCTTCCGTCCGTTGGCCGAGCTGACAAAGAGCTGGGCCACCCCCTCGTCCATCAGCTGGTCGAGTCCCCGGGCCAGTTGCTTGAATTTCATGGGATCATCATTCTCCACGTACCTGAACAGCTCAGGTGAAAAACTGGGCATCCCCAGAAAGCGGATGGGCTCTCCCTCGGTAACCGCATCTCCGATCTTAAAGTTTCCCGTATCGTGGACACCGACGATATCACCGGGGAACGCTTCATCGATCACCGATTTTTTCTCTGCCATGAAGGAGGTGGGACTCGAGAACTTCAGCTGCCTGCCTGTCCTTACGTGTACATAGGGCCTGTTGCGTTCGAACCTTCCGGAGACCACACGGATAAAAGCAAGCCTGTCCCTGTGGTTGGGATCCATGTTGGCGTGGATCTTGAAGACATAGCCTGAGAACTTCTCTTCCGCCGGGTACACCACCCGCTCCTCGGTCACCACCGGCCCCGGTGAAGGGGCCACCCGGGTGAAATAATCAAGCAGCTCCCTGACCCCGAAATTATTCAGCGCGCTTCCGAAAAACAGGGGGGCTTTCTCGCCTGCGAGGTATTCACCATGTTCGAAGTGGGCATACACCCCCTCGATCAGCTCCAATTCCTCCTTCAACTGATCCGCACGGGGTGCGATCTGCCTGATCAGTGCCGGATCTTCCAGATCGCTGAATTCCACCATCTGCCCGATGATCTGTTTGTCGCTCCCCTGAAAGGACCGGAATACGCCATCGGGACGGTTGTACACTCCCCTGAAATCGGAACCCATTCCCACCGGCCAGCTCATGGGATGGACCTGGATCTTCAGTTCTTTTTCGATGTCGTCCATCAGCTCGAATGGATCGAGCCCGGGACGGTCCAGCTTGTTCACGAACACCATGACCGGCGTATGGCGCATCCTGCAGACTTCCATTAGTTTGCGGGTCTGGGCCTCCACACCCTTTGCCGCGTCGATGACGATGATCACACTGTCGGCAGCGGTCAGGGTACGGTAGGTATCCTCGGCGAAATCCTGGTGACCCGGGGTATCCAGGATATTGATCTTGTTGCCCGCATACTCAAATCCCATGACCGAGGTGGCCACCGAGATCCCGCGCTGCTTTTCGATCTCCATAAAATCGGATGTGGCACTACGCTTGATCTTGTTCGACTTCACCGCACCGGCCACCTGAATGGCGCCGCCGAAAAGCAGCAACTTCTCCGTCAGGGTGGTCTTCCCGGCATCGGGGTGACTCACGATGGCGAAGGTTCTTCTGCGCGCTATTTCCTGTTTCAGTTTCAAGATCGTCACTTCAATACATCCACCTTTTCCGGCACCATGCCTGCAAAGGATGTTTCATGGGTAAAAAGAGGCACAAAGATAAGAAAATCCTATTTTTGGGATCTGTAAAATAGAGTCGTTATGAAGGAGGAGAAGAAAGCCGGAAGGTACGGGCGGATCTACAGGCAGCTGGATGAACTCACATCAAAGCCGGGGGACCCCCTTTCACGGATGGCCACCATCTGTGCGGTACTGCACCATAAAATGGATCACTATTTCTGGACCGGATTCTATCTGCTCAACGAAAACCGTCTGCTGGTGGGCCCTTACCAGGGACCGGTGGCGTGCCAGGAACTGGAAAAGGACCGCGGGGTTTGCTGGGCTGCTGTGAACAGCGCAGCACCTGTGGTGGTTCCGGATGTGCATGCATTCCCGGGTCACATCGCCTGCGATGCACGCTCCCGCTCAGAGATTACGGTACCGGTGATGGACGGCCGGAAAGCGATCCGGGCGGTGTTCGATGTGGATTCCGAACAGCCCGGTGCATTTACCGAAACCGACAGCCACTTCCTGCAAATGATCATGACCCTGGTCTACAGGGAGGATTGATCAGGACAACCCAACCGGAGTCAGCTGTGCATCAGCTTTCGGTGATCCAGCTGACGATCTCCTTGCAATCGGGTTTCTTTCTCGGGGGGACATGGCCCACCAGGTTCCCTTTTTCGTCGATCATGTATTTCTGGAAATTCCATGAGACGTTGCTGTCCTCCACCCCGTTTTCGGATGCCTGGGTCAGCCACTTGTACAGGGGGTGAATGTCATCGCCCTTCACGGTGATCTTCGACATCATGGGAAAGGTCACCCCGTAATTGGTCTTGCAGAAGGCGGCGATCTCCTCGTTGGTCCCGGGCTCCTGCCCTGCGAAGTCATTGCTGGGGAATCCGATGATGATGAAATCATCCCCCCCGTACTGCTTGTAAAGGGCCTCCAGATCCTCATACTGGGGTGTCAGGCCACATTTGGAGGCGGTATTGACCACCAGCACCTTTTTCCCCTGCAACTGGGAAAGGGGGTATTCCTGTCCCGAAATGTCCTGGACCGTGAAATCATAAAAACTTTTCTGGCCCATCAGAGAGAACGGGATCAGTGAGGTCAGCAACGAGCTCACAAGTATGCGCAACACGTATTTTTTCATGGTCGAATGGTTGTTCTGTTTCCTGCTATAACAAGGCTTCCGGCTGCTTGTTCATCCAAATTTATAAATTTGCCTTAAAACAGAGAGGGTGGTCAAACATTACCTCATCACGGTTCACGGGCGGGTACAGGGTGTCGGTTTCCGCTATGCCGCCCGCACCAAGGCCAGGGAGCTGGGAGTGACGGGTTGGGTTGAGAACCAGCCCGACGGAACGGTGAAGGCTGCCGTTCAGGGCAATGCGGATCAATGCAACGCTTTTATCCGCTGGTGCAGGGAAGGGACCGGCTACAGCTGGGTCGAAAAAATCGACCTGCAGGAGGTACAGCCCGGTGATTATACCGGTTTCACGATCCGGCACCGGGGCCGGTCCGGATGAGGGCCCGGAGGCTGCTCAGGGTAAGCCAGGCGGTCAGCAGCAGGATGAGCCCGGAGAGGACAACCAGCACGATTTCGCGCTCCCTGACAAAGCCGGCCAGGTTTTCCACCATGGCCCAGAGGGTCATGATCAGGATGACCACCATGGGCAATAACGTGTATATCAATTTCATCTGCCGGGTCGCCATGTAAGCGGTCACCACCCCCAGGGCAAGCGCTGCCATGAGCTGATTCAGGGAACCGAACAGGGGCCAGAGCACCATGGCTCCCTGTCCCCCGGGCCGGTAAAACGCCATGGCAGCCGCAGCGATCACAATGATGGCGGTGGCCACATAACGGTTACTGACGGGCCGCCGGGTCCTTCCCCCCTTCCCCGTGAAGATCTCCTGCAGGGAGATCCGCTGGATTCTTGCGGCGGAATCGAGGGTGGTGTTGGCGAAGGATACGATGAATACCACCACGAATGCGGCCCCGTAACGAACAGGGATCCCAATCGCGGAGAAAAGGTTGGCAGCGCCTACAATGAACGCATCAAGCTTGGCAGCAAGGCCATTGGCACTGGACCAGGAGCTGTAATGGGCCCGGTAGGCATCCACTCCCAGGAAGAGTTCGCCGTTCTTCTCCATGCCCATCCCCAGGCCTGCCCCTGCAGCAACGATCACCAGCACGGCCAGGAAACTTTCGGTGATCATGGCCCCATAACCGATGGGCAGGGTATCGCGTTCGTTGCTTACCTGCTTGACAGTGGTCCCCGAACTGGCCAGGGAGTGAAATCCGGAAATGGCCCCGCACGCGATTACGATGAAGAGCAACGGGGCCAGGTCGGGAACATCGGAACCGGGCAGGAAAGCCTCCCCGTTGATGGGCGGTGCCACCATTTCGGGCCTTGCTAGCACCACGCCAAGGATCAGCAGCAGCATGGCCACCAGCAACTGGTGCGAGTTGATATAATCCCTGGGCTGCAGCAGTTTCTGCACCGGCAGTGTGCTGGCAAAAAAGACATAGGCAAAAAGAATGAGGCACCAGACCACCACATTGGTATCACGGTCCCAGGGGAGCTCCACCGGAAATCGGACGCCCAGGAGCACGAAGCCATAGAGCAGCAGCAGGGCCACCAGTGAATAGAGGAGATCGTTCCGCCCTTTCCGGATCTGCCAGCCCAGCCATACGGCCACGGGGATCTGTGCCCAGACGGGGACGACCGCTTCGGGATACATAACGAAGAGTGAACTGACGATCATGGCAAAGACGGCCAGCACAATAAAGAGCAGCAATTGCATAATGAACTGAAGGGCATACCGGGTGGATGGGCCGATGACATCACCGGTAAGCTCGCCGATCGATTTCCCCCTGGTGCGTGCCGAGATGATCAGGGTGGCGAAATCGTGTACCGCCCCCATGAAGATGCTGCCCAGGAAGACCCAGAGAAAAGCCGGCAACCATCCCCAGATGATGCCGATGGCCGGCCCCACGATGGGTCCCAGTCCGGCAATGGTGGTAAAATGGTGCCCGAATATGATGTGGGGGCGGGTGGGTACGAAATCGACCCCGTCATTGAACTCATGGGAGGGCATAACTGCCCCTGCGGAAATCCTGAAGATCTTCCTCCCCAGGTACCTTCCGTAGAACCTGTAAGCAAGCAGGTAGCCCGCCAGGGCCAGTATGACCAGCAAGAGACTGCTCATGGGTTCATTTCATCGCCATTCGACCGGCTTCAGTTCAAATTGTCCGCGTACGCCCAACCGGTCCCCTGCAACGACCACACACCCCAGGATACCGGGATCGGAAACCACCAGTTCAAGCACCGGTTCAATGTCTGCCGGTCCCCTGACCCGGTTGGCCAGGGCAGTGGCCCAGGCATCGGCCAGCGGAGCCTCACGCGCCACCACGGTCACCGCATCGGCTTTTCCCATACTGAACGAATGCCCGAAAGTCCCCGAAGAGGTGCATACCCCCCAGGTCCCAGCCGGGATCTCCAGTCCGATCCTGCCGGACAGCGGTGATCCGCCGGCATGAATAACAGCGGTCAGGGGCGATTGGTTCAACAGGAAAAGGTCTCCCCCGTTCTCGACGACCACCTCCTCCGTTCCATATCCGGAAGCCAGCCATTGCCCCGCCCTTTCGGCGAAAAGCCCTGCCACGGCGCTCATGGGACCGGTTCCGGTCCTTTTGCCACAGCGCAGCATGGTGATCACCTCCTGCGGAACGGGCGATCCGGCCGTTAAGGCATCATGCCCGGGAGCGCCATTGGATGGGGACAGCCGGGTATTGCTGCCGGGCTCTCCGGTGTGTTTTCCAACGGGCATTTCAAGGGGCTCCAGGGAAGTGAGGAACCGGGGATTGGCCGATGCATAGGAGCGGATCGCATGACGGATCCTTTTCAGCTCCTGCAGAAGGCCCGTTTCCATTTCCCTGCAGAACCCGTCCGGGGGGATCCCGATCATCAGGTCCGTTTCCATCCAGGTGACCTGGAAAAACCGGAACCGGTCCCGGTTCATTGCATCCCGGTATAGCCTTGGTTCGTACAATCAGTTCACTCCGAAATTCAATTCAAAAAGCTGCAGGGGGCATGCCTTGATGCAGAGTTCGCAGGCCACGCATTTCTCGGGGCTGAACAGGAGTTTCCTGCTTACCAGGTCCATTTCAATGGCTCCCGAAAAGCAGACCGAAGCGCATGCTCCGCAGTGGATGCATCCGGGTTCGTTGAAGAGGATCGTCTTGTCCACCGGGGAGATCTCCACCTTCCGGCTCTCCAGGTAGATCAGGGCCTCTTTCACATTGTTCCCGGGACCCGACATCTCGATCAGCAGGTTGCCCTCCTTCCCGTGGGTGATATCCGCATTAAGGATGTTCACCAGCACATCGTATTTCTTGATGAGGTTATAGGTGATCGGTTCATTCACCGATTCGGCAGGGAACCTCAGAACCAGTCTTCTTTTTGTGTTGCGCATTATCCAGCATTTTACAAGTACACACGATCTTCGAATTCCACCGTTCAACGGACCTCAAGCGACCTCAGGCCCTTGCCCCTGGGAAAATGTTCCACCGGTTCCGTCAGCAGAAAACGTCCTTCCATCAGCTGTGCTTTCAGCAACCCGGCGATTTCCCTTGCCTTATAGAGACTTGACAGCGAGGTGGTTTTGATCTTTTTGCCCTGCAATTCCATTTCCCCGGTCATCAACCGGTCATAGGTGATCCTTCCCAGTTCCGGATGGGCAGGATCCCCGTAATCGAGGATCCGGGTAGTGATCTGGTCATTCCGGATCATCACCCTGGCCGCCATCTCTTCGTCCAGCACGGGAACCGGGATCCCTATGCCCACGAACATACTCACACCGTACTTCTCGAAATAGGCTGCCTTGATGAATGAGGGACTCATCCGTGAAGCATCCCCGATCACGGCCAGCGTTGCTGCATTGGAGACGGGCACCCCGTATTCGTTCACCTCCGCATCGGTTTTGAACTGGGTACCGAACCAGCTGACGTACCCCGTAGTTCCGCCCAGGAATATGCGGGTCCCCAGTCCGATGGTCCGCAACTCCGGGTCATTCAGAAGCGGGCTCAATTCACCGGAGGTGCTGTAGTTGGCATTTCCCAGCCTGGGAAGCAGGCTTCCCATATACGTATATTTGATCCGGCCGGAGGTATTGACCGCCACCGGGTAGTTCTGGTAAGCGTTCCGGGGATTGAACATCACCATTTCGTTGATGTTGTCCCTGTTGATGGTGGTACGGATATTCCTGAGGGGATAACAATCGGTCCCTTTGGCATGTGCCTCCAGTTCCACATCCTTTCCGGCGATCAGATCTTCGATCACATGGGCGCCCCCGTACGCCGGATTCTCCGGGTGGTTCTCGGTGGCTCCGATATAGAGGTCCACCGCCGCTATTCCCGAAAAAACCGGAACCCCGTTCAGGGTGGCTTTCTCCATCCGGATGGGAGGTGACGCGTGACCGGTATTGATGAACATCCCCGAGGAACACATGGGTCCGAAGGTCGCGGTGGTAACCACATCCACTTTGCGGGCTATGTCGGACGCCGAATGGGTCCTGCCCATTTCCGAGACCTCTTCCGCGGTCAGCACCACCGCTTCGCCTTTCCTGATCCTGTCATTGATTTCCTGGTAACTCTTTGATACAGCCATGCCATTCAGATTGAAGGTTGAATATAGCTGTTTTCGGACTCAATGAAACACTTTCCGCCAGCAAATAGGCCGGAAACTCCGGTATTCATTATCAATCAAAAGCGGTCTGAGGGATTGAATTTGAACTGAAGCGGAACAACAGGCTGCCTCAGATGTTTTCAAAATCGGTAACCGCGATCCAGCCTTCCCTTCCGTCCACCACCCGGATGTTCTGCCATCCGGATACCGCTTCATTGACCTTGATCCTGGTCCCCTCGTGAAGGACAAACAGCTCGGTCCCTGTTTCACTTGGAGAGCTTCTGACAACCACAGTGGGCACGGTCACGATCCCCTCTCCTGGCCGGACGATGTGGTGATGCCGGGAAAGGGCCGAGGAGAATGCTACTGCGAACAGGAGAAGGGCCAGAAGGGCTGCAAAAAATCCGGCTTTCTTCAGCGCCAGCCTTCGGGAGAAAAGATAGATCACAAGACCTGCAAGAAAAAGGGAGAAAAGTAGAAAGGCGAGCAAACTCCAGTTTCTTTCCGAAAGGGTGCTGACCAGTGCCCTGATCCATGTGCGGATAAACAACTCCGGCACCTCTTCGAAGGCGTCCACCCTGTAGCGGGAAACAAATTCCAGGTTGTGACGGGCATCGTCGTGACCCGGATCCATCTTCAGGGCCTTCTCGTAATAGAGGATGGCGTACCCGATGCTGTTGGAACGGAATGCAGCATTCCCCATGTTGTAGTAGAGATCGGCAGATTCAAGTCCCTCCTGATTGATTTGCTGGTAGGCCTGCAGGGCCTGTTCGTAGTTACCCTCCTGGTAGTGAAGATTGGCTTCCGTGAACAGGGAATCCCCGGCAGCCAGCAATTCACC
>CAZNSZ010000040.1:25933-28163 GCA_964575865.1 uncultured Bacteroides sp.
GCAGCCAGCAATTCACCAGCGACCAGACACAACCAGAGCAGCAGCAGAATCCGTTTCATCACAATTTGTTTTCCAGGTTCCTGATAATGGCAGCTGCTTCCAAATAAAGGGTGTCCGCATCCGCCTTTTCCGAGGTTGGGGCAAATCTCGAGAACTCACTCTCATCCAGGATCCGCAGAAATTCCCTGCGCATCTCCCCGGGGATACCCCGATTCTCCAGCTCGCTGTCAATGGCATCCCGGGAGAGGTTGAAGGTCTCTATCCCCAGTTTATCCGAAAGGTAACCCCACAATGCCTTGCCCACCTCTTCATAGAATTTCTCAAGCGCATCGGATTTCCTGTAGCGTTCAGCATGCTTCAGTCTGCTTTTTGCCTGCCTGCTGGCCTTCCGGTTGCGAACCAGCGTCAGGTCCGCGTTGCGCCTCGCAGTCAGCCTGATCAGAAGGATGATCAGGACGGTCACCAGGATGGCCAGTGGATAGAGCCACCTGTACCATTGCCTGGACAGCAGGGTGGCGTTCAGCGGGGTGAATACCTGGGGCGCACGCTCGATGTCACGGATATCAGTACCGATGTTCTCCACATTTTCCTGGGTGATTCCGGGAAGATAGCGTCCGGGGGCCGCTTCATCGGTCTCCCCTTTCAGGACCGTGAAGTTGAATTCCTGGGTGGAGGAGGTCCGGTATGTTTTCGAGTCCGGGTCGAACCAGGCGAACCGGATGGGGGCGATCCGGAACCTCCCCGCGTGCCTGGCAATGATGGGATACTCAAAAGTGACCGATCCGCTGACCCGGTTCCCCGTGGTACTGGTATTGACCGACCTGGTCACATCGTAGAGGTCATGATCCGGCGGAAGGTTCACCTCAGGGGCTCCCAGAAGCGGCAAATTACCTGTTCCGCGGATGGTGATTTTCAGGCTGAGCGCCTCGTTGACACCGATCTCTCCGGCTGAAAGCGAGGCATCCATGCTGAATTCGCCGACCGCTCCGGTGAAGCCTTCCGGAGCCCCGGAAGGCAACGGTTTTACATGGATCGTCACCGGAGGCGTGGACAGGGAGACAGGCACGTCCTGGAAATTGTCAAAAAACGGATCATTGAAAAAATCATCAAACATGCTGTTACCACTCCTGCGCTGCACGCGTTGCTGCACCATCCACTCGGATTCATAGGGTGTGATCACCAGGTCGCCCGCTTTCTGGGGAATCAGGATATGGCGCTGGATGGTTTGCGTCACATATTGCTGCCCGTTGATATCCTGCCGCTGCGCACTGGCATCCGGATCCACGCTGATCTTGTAAAATCCCTCATAGGGAATATCCTTCCCGGCAGATGCCGGACGCGTATTGACGCGGGTGTAGACCCTGAGCCCGCTGACGAACTGCTCACCAACGTATACTTCCCTCCTGGAGGGTATGACCCGCAGAAATACCGGTTCCTGTTCCTCTCCGGCGGACACCTCTTCCTCCGTCCCGGTGGATGCATTTCCAGCCCCGTCCGTCCCGCCTCCGGACCCGGATGCTCCCTGCGCTGCCTGTGGATCGGATCCTGCCGTTACCCGGACGGTAACCTCATTGGTCTCGTAGGATTTTCTTCCGACCCGCACCGTGGCCGGCGGGATGGTGAAGCTTCCCTCCCTGGTGGCCCGGAACACGTGGGTGTAAGAGGCCACGGTCTTCATGGACATCTTCCCGTTGATCCATTGCGATGAAGAGGAAAAGGAAGAAAACGGACCGGCGATCAGCTGAAAATCGGAGACCGAGGGCAGCAGGAGGTCACCCCTCTCGGGCCCCTGGACCACATACTGGAACTGCTCCCCGACCCTGACACTTGCGGGGGCTGAAGCGGTAAATTCAGGATCCTGTCCCCCGAGCCATCCGAAGACAAATAAAAAGAATACCGATGCCTGGATCTTTACATTCATCGCCCGAAATTACCAATCCTTTTCCGTTTTAGCCTTGGCCACAGCTGCTTTTTGCTTGTCGACCTTCTCCTTTACCTCCTTCTCCTTCTGCTGGATGGCACCCAGCATCCTCTCCGCATCCTCCCTGGAGATCTCCTGGGGACGGGGTTGCCCCTCCGCATCCTGCGGCTCTTCAGGGTTTTGCTGCTGCTGCTGGTCCTGGTTCTGTTGCTGATCCTGATTCTGCTGCTGGTCCTGGTTCTGTTGCTGCTGCTGGTCCTGATTCTGCTGCTGGTCCTGATTCTGCTGCTGGTCCTGGTTCTGCTGCTG
>CAZNSZ010000040.1:28263-34783 GCA_964575865.1 uncultured Bacteroides sp.
CTGCTGCTGGTCCTGGTTCTGCTGCTGCTGTTGCTGCTCGTTCAGTTTTTTCCTGGCATAGGCGAGGTTGTACTTGGTGTCCATGTCATAGGGATTGAGCCGCAGGCTGTTTTTATAGGCCTCGATGCTCTCCCTGTACTTCTGGCCTTCAAGTAAACCATTCCCCATGTTGTGCCACACACTGGCGAGCTGCTGCGGATCGTTCCCGGTGCGGGCGAGCGATTCATACTGCCGGACAGTTTCCTCATATTTTTCCTGCTGATAAAGTGCGGCCCCGGTATTGTAGTCCGCCACAAATGATTCCTCACTCAGGTCGCCCGCTTTTCTGAACTGGACCTCGGCCTCGTTGAACGCTCCCTTTTCATAGGACCGGATCCCCTCCCGGATCACCTTCCGTTCATTGTTCTGGGCAGAGGCCCACGGGGCAGTCGCCAGCATAAGGATCAGTATTATGCAGCTCTTTTTCATGACTGGTCTTTAAAAGGATTCAATCGCTGTAGCATCCGGTTTTTTCTCGTCCTGATGAAGGTTTCAACCAACAGGAAAAGCAGGGCAAATCCGGCAAAGTACTGGAACCTTTCTGCGAATTCCGAAAATACGCGGGTATTCAGCTCGGTCCTTTCCAGCTTATCCAGTTCGTCGATCAGGCTGTTGATGCGGTCACCCGGTATATAGGCCCCGTTTCCGGCCCGCGCCACTTCCACCAGCAATCGCTCGTTCAATTTACTGACCACCACCTGGCCCGTGTTGTCCCTCCTGTTCATGGCGCTGCCGGGAGTCACGGGGATGGGGACCCCGTTGGGATCGCCCAGTCCGACCGTATAGACCCGGATCCCCTTCTCCAATGCCCTTGAAGCCTCCCCGACCGCATCATCTTCATGATTCTCACCGTCGGTGATCACCACAATGGCCTGGCTGGGCACTGTCTCCCCGGCCGCATCGCCTTCATTGAGCGATGAAAAGGACCGGACCGCCAGCTTGATGGCCGATCCGATGGCCGTTCCCTGTTTGGATACGATGTCGGGTCCGGCACCCTCCAGGAACATTTTCACGCTGGGGTAATCATCGGTAATGGGGATCTGGGTATAGGCATCGCCTGCGAATACGATCAGCCCCACTTTGTCATTGGACATCCGGTCCACCATCCTGCTGATCATTTGTTTGGAACGCTCCAGCCTGGACGGTTTGACATCTTCGGCCAGCATGCTGTTTGAGACGTCCAGGGCAATGATGATCTCACGGCCCTTCTGTTCCACTTCCTCCAGCTTCGTCCCGATCCTTGGACCCGAAGTGGCGATGATCAGCAGGACCGTTCCCGTCAGCAGCAGCATGAATTTCCAGTGGTGGGCCATGGTGGAAGCTCCCGGCATGAGGGCGGCCATGAGTTCCGGGTCGCCCATTCTGGCAATGGCCCGTTTCCGGTGACGCCAGTAGAGCAGGTAGCCTGCCAGCATCAGTACCGTTGCGGACAGGAACCAGAGGATCTCCTTATGTGCGAACTGGATCATGGAATGGTTCTGAATAGGGTGTATCTGAGCAGGATCTCGGACAGCAATATGATCATCGCCGCCAGCAGGAAGGGAAAATACTCCTCTTTCTTTCTGCTGAACTGCTTCACATCCATCCGCGTCTTTTCCATCTGATCGATCTGCTGGTAGATCTCCCGCAATTTGTTGTTATCTGTGGCCCTGAAATATGTCCCATCCGTTGTTTCAGCGATCTTCTTCAGCACCTCCTCATCGATCTCCACCGGCATGTTCCTTGTAACCATCCTGCCGAACATGTCCTGGACCGGTATGGGTGCATTCCCCTGGGTTCCCACCCCTATGGTGTAGACCCGTATCCCGAATCCCGCAGCAAGTTCAGCCGCCGTTACAGGGCCCACGTCCCCCCTGTTGTTCACACCATCGGTGAGCAGAATGATCACCTTGCTCTCGGATTTGCTCTCTTTCATCCGGTTCACCGCGGTGGCCAGTCCCATGCCGATGGCCGTCCCGTCTTCGATCACACCGAAATCGATCTCCTTGAGAAAGTTGATCACTACGGCCCGGTCGGTGGTCATGGGGCATTGTGTAAACGCCTCCCCGGCAAATACCACCAGCCCGAAACGGTCATTCTGCCTTGCGTTCACAAATTCGATCCCCACGTTTTTGCTCGCTTCCAGCCGGTTGGGTTTGAAGTCCATGGCGCGCATGCTCCCGCTCACATCCATGCACATCACAATATCGATCCCCTCGGTGGTCACCTGCTCCCACCGGTTGGAGGACTGGGGCCTTGCCAGGACCACGACCAGCAGTGCCACCACCAGCATGCGGAGCACAAAAAGAAGGTGCCGCATCCAGATCCGGTAGGAACCGATGCGCTCATCCAGGTTTTCAAATCCCGAGATCTTCAGAGCGGCCGTAGCTTTCCTTCCCCTCCAGAAATACCAGGCGGCCATGACCGGAAGCAACAGCAGCAGGTAAAAGAAAGCCGGATATGCGAACTCCAGGTTACCCATCGGTTTCCTCCTCTTTAAATTCCGGTTGTTCCCTGTAAAAGAGCGGATAGGTCTTCTGAACGAACAGGTAGGCGTTGTTCAGATGGGTCTGATTATCCAGGGGCAGCGGTTCTCCTTTGGCGAATTTCACCAGGTCGGCCATCTGCAGCAATCCGGAAAGCATCTCCTCAAGCAGGCCATTCTCCGTATTGACCCTTCGAAAGGCCGCCAGGATCTCATCGGTGGTCCTTTCCATGGCCGGGATACCGTACTGCCGTTCTATGTAATACCGCATGATCTCCGTAAGCCGGGTGTAATAGCCCTTTACTTCGCCGCGCTCCCAGACCTTTTCCTCCTTCAGCCGGTCCAGGTCACGGAATGCGATGACATGGGCCGGTTCCTGCGGCTTCACCATGAAGATCTCGGGATCCTTTCTTCGCTGGCGGTAGATCCATATCAGGGCAAAAGCGAGGGTCGCCAGAAGCCACCCCCCCATTCCAACCAACACCCATGGCAGGGCTTCCCTGAATGTAAGCGGGGTATTGATGGGTGGCTTGATCGGTTTGATCTGCTGGCTAGTATCCACAGCCGGCTCGAACACCTGGATCATCAGGGGCATGCTCCGGGCTGTATCGCTCACATTCAACGTTGTATAGGAAACCGATTGTGAGGGGATCACCTGCAATCCGGGTTCAAACCCGGTGATCATGAAGCGGTGCGACACCACCACCCTGTTTCCGTCCACGAGTGTATCCGCAGAGAGGGGAAACAGCACCTCGATCTCTGCACTGAGGGTATCCCGGATGTCCGGCATCATGAACGCCACCTGTTCCCCCGCATCGACGGTCAGGGTATAGACCACCTGGTCGCCGATCATCATGGAATCTTCGGATACCTCCGATTGCACCCGGATCAGCTGCCCTGCCACCGGAAAGGCCAGGAACAGGATCAGCATCAGCATCAGCGGGATGGTTCTTCCCTTCCTTATCATCCTACCTTTTTTTGAACAGCCATATCAGCGGTTTGACATAATCCTCCCCCGTCTGGAGGCTCACATGATCAACACCTGCCCGGGTGAAGATCTCGCTCATCATTTCAAGGTGGCTTTCCCATTTCATGGCATAGCTTTCCCTCACCCTTCTCCTGGCAGTATCGAGCCAGCGTTCCTGTCCCGTTTCCGCATCCAGAACCCGGATCAGTCCAACCGGCGGAAGTTCGGTTTCACGCCGGTCATAGATGTGCAGTGCCACCACATCGTGCTTGTTGTTGGCCACCTGCAGGGATCGCGCGTAGCCTTTGTCCCGGAAATCGGAGATCAGGAAAGCAGTGCACCGTTTTTTGATCACATTGGTCAGGAACCTCAGGCTTTCGGAGATATTGGTGCCGGAACTATCGGGCCTGAATTCGAGCAATTCCCTGATGATCCTCAGGATGTGCTTCCTTCCTTTCTGGGGCGGAATATATTTCTCGATGCGGTCGCTGAACATGATCACGCCGATCTTGTCGTTGTTTTCGATGGCCGAAAAGGAGAGCACTGCCGAAATTTCGGTGATCAGGTTCCGTTTCAGGTGTTCACGTGTGCCAAAATCACCGGACGCACTCAGGTCGATAAGCAGCATCACGGTAAGTTCCCGCTCTTCCTCAAATACTTTAACATAGGGATGGTTGAACCGGGCGGTCACGTTCCAGTCGATGCTCCTGATGTCGTCCCCGTACTGGTATTCGCGGACCTCGGAGAAGGTCATTCCCCTTCCCTTGAAGGCACTGTGATACTCCCCGGCAAAAATCTGCCGTGTGAGACCGCGCGTTTTGATCTCGATCTTCCGTACCTTTTTTAACAGCTCCTTTGTTTCCACCCGGTTATCCTCAGTTTCTCATCATTGCCCGCTCTCCTCCCTCACAGTGAAATAATACTCCTGTTTCGTGAGACTCACCTTATGGAGCTGTCCGCCCCGTTCATATTCCCATGCAGACTCGCCCGTTTTGGTATAGGTTTCATTGAGCGACTCCAGGACCCTGTCGTATTCCGAATAATCGCATATGAGCTTGGAAAGATGACACACATCCCGGTCGTTGAAGTAGAGAATCCAGGTTTTGGTCCGGATCCCGTTCACATATTTCAGGTAATTGAAATGCTGCTTCACCACCATGTTGTCTTTGCGAAACTCTTTGTGATACATGCCGATCCGGCGGCTTACCTCCTCCTTGGGAAGCCCGATCAGGGTCTGTGCGGAGGCGGAGAACCCCATCATCACGATCCACAGCAGTATGATCCATTTCCGTTTCATAGCGGCATCCGTTTCAGCTCTATTGAGGTATGATCCGTTTCAGTTCCACAGAAGACGGCATTGTTTTAGGGAACCTCCACCGTGTTCAGGATCTCCGAAATGATGTTCTCCGAGGTGATGTTTTCCGCCTCTGCCTCGTAGGTCAGTCCGATGCGGTGGCGCATCACATCATGGCAAACCGCCCTGATATCCTCGGGCACCACATATCCCCTCCGTTTAATGAACGCGTATGCTTTGGCCGCTTTGGCCAGGTTGATGCTGGCGCGCGGCGACCCTCCGTACTGGATCAGTGGCACAAACTGTGCCAGTCCGGCTTTGTCCGGGTTCCTGGTGGCAAATACGATATCCAGGATATAATTTTCGATCTTTTCATCCAGGTACACCTCTTTGACCACTTCCCTGGCTTTCATGATATCGGCCGGCTTGAGGATGCGGCTGGCCGAAGGAAATTCCCTGGAGAGGTTCTCACGGATAATCAGCCGCTCTTCTTCCCGGTTTGGGTAGGTAATGACCACCTTCATCATGAACCGGTCCACCTGCGCTTCGGGGAGCGGGTAGGTCCCTTCCTGCTCGATGGGATTCTGGGTGGCCAGCACCAGGAAGGGCCTCTCCAGTTGATAGGTCTTTTCACCAAGCGTCACCTGCTTTTCCTGCATGGCCTCCAGCAGTGCGCTCTGCACTTTGGCGGGCGACCGGTTGATCTCATCGGCCAGAATGAGGTTGGCGAAGAGAGGGCCCTTCTTCACCATGAACTCTTCTTTCTTGGGACTGTAGATCATGGTCCCGACCAGGTCTGCCGGAAGCAGGTCGGGGGTGAACTGGATCCTGCTGAAGCTGGCATCGATGGTCTGGGCCAGGGTGGTAATGGCCAGGGTCTTGGCCAGACCGGGCACCCCTTCCAGCAGGATGTGCCCGTCAGACAGAAGCCCGATCAGCAACCGGTCCACCAGGTTCTTCTGCCCGACGATGACCTTCTGGATCTCCAGGGTGATCAGATCCACGAACTCGCTCTCTTTTTTGATCCGCTCATTGAGTTCCCTGATGTTTACGTCCTGACTCATGTGGTTTGTCTTTTGAATTAATAATCATCTCATTAGGCCGTTCCCTGCAAACGGAGAACAAAAATAGCCCCGAATTGCTCCACCAGGAAATGATTGGGGGTTAAAAAATGTTAAGAAAAGGGTAATTTAGGGGAGCGATGCCCAGGTATTTCCTTCATATGGCCTATGACGGCACGGATTACTGCGGCTGGCAGATCCAGCCGGACTGTCGGACTGTCCAGCAGGTCATGGAAGAAACCATTGGCACCATGCTTAGACTTCCCGTGAATCTGACGGGTGCAGGCCGCACCGATACGGGGGTCCACGCATCCTCCTTCGTTGCCCATTTCGACACTCCTGAACCCATCCATATGATGCAGGACTACCAGAGCCTGGAGCAGTGGGTGTTCAAACTGAACCGTTTCCTTCCCCCCGATATTGCCGTCTTCAGCGCCAGGGAGGTCCGGGAGGACCTGCATGCCCGGTTCTCCGCCATATCCCGCACCTACCATTACCACATTGCCACCTCCAAGCCTTTGTTCAACAGGGCATATTGCCACCACCTGCATGCTTCCCTGGACCTGGCCGCCATCAGGGAATGCTGCCGGCTGATCCTCGAAACCCGTGATTTCACGAGCTTCAGCAAATTGCACACCGATGTGAAAACCAACAACTGCCATGTGATGCAGGCGGAATGGATCTCCGTGGAGAAT
>CAZNSZ010000040.1:34883-36497 GCA_964575865.1 uncultured Bacteroides sp.
ACATGGATCAATCTTCCTGCGCCATGATCGCCCCTTCCGGCCGATCCGCTGATCAACACGTGGTCCCCCAGCCTGGCCTCGTGCATGAAATTGATCTCAAATTCCCTGATCACCATCCCCGACCCGTCCCCCTGTTGAATGGCATCGATGCTCCACTCCATATATTTCACATTGTTGACATGCCCCACCACATCCAGGTCGGAATGCACAACCCTGTGCTGGCCTAACTGCTCCATGTCCAGAGGCAGCTCGATTTTTTCCAGCGGGTCGTCCCATACCCTCGCCTCCCTCCTGCTCTCCTGCATGGCCCGGTCCACCGACCTGACCGGCCTGCGGGTTTCCGCATCGAGGATCAGCCAGGCGGTGGTGGCCAGGGCCAGTTCATTCCCGGCACCATCCAGCACCCGGAAGTCCCTCATTCCGAACAACCGTTCCATTCCCCTGTGCCAGGTCTCCACGGTTACCTCCTCATCCCAGAGCGGGTACCGGGTTACCCTGATTTTCATCCTTGACAAAACCCACAGGTTGCTGTTCTTCTGCAGGTCCCTGTAACCGAATCCCAGCCGGCCGGCATGCTGGTAGGCCATCTCCTGGAAAAAATGGGCCAGGGTGGTGAGCCTTGCACTGCCATCCGGATCAACTTGGAAAGAGAGGATGGGATAGGTTTTCCGGTACACTTGTTCCATGGGTGAATCGCTAGCGCTTCCTGTTCCAGATCTCCCAGGCGGCCTCGGCCTGTAACAGCAGCATGTCATGCCCATTGACCACTGTTGCCCCCTGCACTTCTCCCCTGGAGAGGAACATGGTCTTTTCAGGATTATATACCAGGTCATACAACAGGTGCTGCCCGGTCAGGACGCCATAGGGCAGATCGGGGCAGGTTTCCACGTCTGGGTGCATCCCCAGCGGGGTGCAATTGATGATCAGTTTGTGATCCCCCACCAGATCAGGGTCCAGTTCCTTATAGGCAAGCCTTCCTTCCCCGGGGGTCCGGCTCACCAGCCTGTATTCAATTCCCAGCCCTTCCAGCACGAAGCATACGGCACGTGAAGACCCGCCTGTTCCCAGCACAAGCGCGGAAGTATGGTGCTTTTTCAGGTGCCTGACAAGGGACCGCTCAAATCCGGTCACATCGGTATTGTGGCCTGTCAGTGCCCTGTGTTCCCCCTTGCGGCAGAAACAGATGGTATTGACGGCGCCTATGGCCCTGGCTGTCTGACTGAGCGCATCCAGGTAGGGGATGACCGCCTGCTTGTAAGGGACGGTCACATTCAGACCGCACAGGTCAGGTTCCTGTTTCATCAGGATCCTGAAATCATCGATCCGGGCCAGGGGGAAATTCCTGTAGGTGGCTTCAATCCCTTCCCTTTCAAATTTTTCTGTGAAATATGCCACAGAGAAACTGTGCCCAAGCGGATATCCTATCAGTCCGAAATACCTCAAAGCCGGTAAAGTTTGGCCTTAAAAGTAAAAAAAACTTCGAGATAGTCCGTAAAGTCCGTAAAGTCTGTAAAGTCTGTAAAGTCTGCAAGTCTGTAAAGACGGGATCAGGGATTATTGCCGGCGGGTTTCCTGGCCAGGATCAGCTCGATGAAGAGAATGAGCAGGATCCCG
>CAZNSZ010000041.1:0-36089 GCA_964575865.1 uncultured Bacteroides sp.
CAGATGGAGCTGGTGGCCTATCCCAATCCTGCTTCGGAGCAGGTCACCATCCGTTTCCGGAGCAACAGCGCCCAGCCCTTTACCGCCACCCTCTACAATGTGGCCGGTCAACAGGTCGAATTGCTGAGGAAGCAGACCCATGCAGGACGCAACTACCTCTTCCTGGATGCCGGTAAATACCCAGCCGGTATTTATCAGATGCGCATTGACCTGGAGGAAGGATCCGCCTTTACAAGGGTGGTGATCCAGTAAGCGCTGCTTACAGAAAGTGCTCAACAGGCTGGCCGCGATTCCAGCCTGTTGATTCTTTCATTTCACGAACTACAAACTGCTGCTATGAAGAAAAGAATACTATCCATCATTGCCGTGCTGGGAATTGGAACCGTGTGGATGCTGGCCCAGGATCCGGTACTGATCATTGACGAGGATTTCCAGGACTGGCCCGCCACCGAGGGAGTGGTATCGGATCCGCCTGCGGATTGCGAGGCCACACCGAATATTGCCGGTCCGGATTTTTACGACCTGGGGTATGAGACAGGGGGATCCGGGCAGGTCAAACTGATCAAATATTTTATCAGCCCCGAATGCAACACCAAACGTGTGAATCAGGGGGAGGTGGCAGAGAATGCCATTGATGTGACAACCGGGTTTGTCAGCCTGGCGAAAACCGTTGAAGAGACCGATACCATCGGTGAAATGTGGCTGCCAGAACTGACCAACGTGACAGAGATCGAATTCGGCTATTCCTGCACCAGCTCAGACCGGGGTGTCAGGGTTTACACCTCCACCGACGACGGAGAAACCTGGGAGGGCCCCTGGACCGCTGACGGTGCCGGGACCGGAGAGATCATCGGATCGGATACAAAGCTCGGGGAGATGGTGGTCCTGCCGATCAACCGCGATAATGTGATCCTGAAGTTCACCTCGGGGGTCGATTATGACGGGGTCTCACAGTATACACGCATCCATAACATCAAGGTCTGGGGGGTGCCCGGGAGCCATGAGACAGGAATCCCCGATATGAAGGCCCTGGAGATCGAAGCTTACTATGTGAAGGGGACCGGGCTGGTGATCAAAGGCGAGGTGGCTTCTGCCGCCGTATTCGACCTGAAGGGGAGAATGGTCCTGAGATCGGACCAGGCAGGTGATCAGATCCTTGATCTGACAGGATTTGCCGAAGGCACCTATATCCTGAGGGCGACCGATCTGGAGCAACGGGGATACACCAAAAAATTCACCAAGTTCTGATCAATCACCCCCAGGAGTTGAAGTGGAGTTGACGCTAACAGAACCAAACCAACCGATTCATGAAAACCAAGATTCAATACCCGGTCCTGCTGGTTATTGTGCTGCTGATCTCTTCAGCAGCACTCTGGGCCCAGCGGGCGGTGACCGGTACGGTGACCGATGAGACAGGGACGCCCATTCCGGGAGTCAACATTTACATTGAGGGGACCAGCACCGGGACCATCTCTGATCCCAATGGGGGCTTCACCATCAATGTTCCGGAGGAAGGCCCCTCCACCATTGTATTCTCTTTTATCGGATACAGCAATATGGAGGTGGTGGTCACTGACCAGAGCCGCATTGAAGTAGCGATGGAACCGGATTACGTGGGCCTGGATGAAGTGGTGGTGGTCGGGTACGGGACCGCCAAGAAGAGCGACATCACCGGATCCCTATCTTCGGTATCCGCAGAGCAGATCCAGGAGATGCCGGTGACCAACATCAACCAGGCGCTGCAGGGCCGCGCGGCCGGGGTGGATGTGGTGAACACCAGTTACGGGTTGAACACCAATCCACAGATCCGCATCCGGGGGAACCGTTCCATCAAGGCCAACAACGATCCGTTGTATGTGATCGACGGGGTGCCCATTGCCGGGTCCATCAGTGACATCAATGCCGGGGATATTGAATCGGTGGAGGTGCTGAAAGATGCTTCCGCCACCGCCATCTACGGTTCCAGGGGGGCCAACGGAGTGGTGCTGGTCACCACCCGCAGGGGGCAGGCGGGACAGTTCAACGTCAACCTGGAGAGTTCTTTCACCTTCAAGAATGCCCTGCGCTTCTTCGATCAGCTGAGCGGGCACGACTGGATGGAGATCGCCAGGAACAACAACCGGAACTCCCGGAGGTACGATACCCCTTTTCCAAATCCGGATGATGACTACGCCATCGTCAGGAACATGCCCTACACGGTTTGGGAGTCAGTGGAGATGGGTTACCAGTGGAACGAGGACGGGAGCGTGGCCATGAGGCCCATTACCGAGGAGGAACGGGAGCGGTGGTCACAGGTCATGGATGAGGTCCCCGACGAGGTGCCGGTGTATAACCCTGACGCAGTGAGGACCTACGACTGGTTCAGCGAGGGGCGCAATGAGAATGCACTGACCCAGAACCATCAGTTCAGTGTGAGCGGGGGGACCGACCGGGTGGCTGCCTACTTTTCCCTGGGATACATCGATGAACAGGGACAGGGTGTGGGTGAACGGTACCAGCGGATCAGCCCCAGGCTGAACCTGGACTTCCAGGTGACCGACTGGCTGAAGATCGGGATGAGCACTATCTTTAATTCCGAGCTGGCCGACTACGGCGAAGGATTGCTGTGGGGCGTCACCGGGATGCTGCCGGTTTCCACCCCCTACGATTCCACCGGTGAATTCCTGATCAACCCCACCAACGATACGCAGGTGAAGAATCCCCTCCGTGACGAGGAGCTGAATACCAGGGAAGACCGGGTGGCCAGGTACCTGGGTGCCTATTATGCGGAGATCTCTTTCACCAGGCACCTGAAATACAAACTGAACGTGAGCCAGGATTTCAGGCACTGGCGCCGCGGACGCTACCAGGACGAACTCTCCTCGGCACGCTATCCCAGTGTGAACCTGGCCCAGTATTCACAGAGCCAGCAGCTGAATTACTCCGTGGAGAACCTGTTGTTCTACAACCGGGAATTCGGGAACCATTCCATCGGGATCACCCTGTTGCAGAGTATCGAGGCCGCCAGGTTTGAAAGGTCCGATATGGAGGGACAGAACTATCCCTACGACAGCCAGCTCTGGTACAACATGAACTCCACCCTCGATCCCTCCACACTGACGCTGGGATCGGAATACTGGAGGCAGCAGCTGGCCTCCTTCATGGGAAGGATCAATTACTCACTGTTGGACCGCTACCTGCTGACCGCATCGCTGAGGTATGACGGATCCTCCAAATTCTATGTGGACAACCAGTGGGACTATTTCCCTTCCTTCTCGGTGGCCTGGAAGATCGATAACGAGAATTTCATGCAGAATGTGGACGCGATCAGTCAGTTAAAACTCAGGGCCGGATACGGTACGGTGGGGCAGTCCGGAACAGCGCCCTACGAAACGGCCGGGCGGATCCAGGAATCCCAGTATGTGTTCGGTGAGGATCCCGCCAAGGGATACGCCCCCGAGCTGATCCAGACCCGGGATGTGGGCTGGGAAAAAACCACCACCACCAACCTGGGGATCGATTTCGGGTTGTTCAGGAACCGGATCTCCGGTAGCATCGACCTCTACCGGGCCAATACCCACGACCTGCTGCTGGACAAGACCATTCCTGCAGTCACCGGCTACGACCATGTCCGTGCCAACGTGGGGAAAACCAGGAACCAGGGGATCGAGATCGCCCTGTACACCTTCAACATTGACAGGGGAGATTTCAGGTGGGAGACCGATTTCACCTTTACGGCCAACCAGGAGGAGATCGTGGAGCTGGCAGAAGGTGCGGAAGATGACATCGCCAATGAATGGTTCATCGGTCACCCCATCCGCTCCTACTTTACTTACGAGTATGACGGGATCTGGCAGGAGGAGGACCAGGAGCTCATCGACTTCTATAACGAAACTGGGAACAACGGATTTGCTCCCGGAAAGATCCGGGTGAAGGACGTGGACGGCAACGACACCATCAATACGGCCGACCGGACCGTGGTGGGACACAATGTTCCCAAATTCTCGGGTGGACTCACCAACAGGTTCTATTTCAAGGGCTTTGAATTGTCGTTCTTCTTCTATTTCCGGGTCGGCCACGGCATCTACAGCCGCGACGGGCACTACTTCCCCATGACTGCCCGGTATGCCACCCCTTTCCTGGTGGACTATTACCTGCCCATGGGAACGGCCGAGGAGAATGCAGACGCCGTCCATCCGGCACCTTCCAACACCAGGGACCGTTACGAAAGTGCCATGTGGTACAGGGAGGCCTCCTTCCTGAAGCTGAGGCACATTACCCTCTCATATGATTTTCCGCAATCTGTGTTGTCCAGGATCAAGCTCAAAAGCCTGCGCTTGTCTGTTCAGGCGTTCAATCCGTTGCTGATCACGGACTATCCTTTCCTCGATCCGGAAGCACAGGCTTCCAACATCAACAACACGCCTCCCGGATCAAGCGACAAAGGATGGACCTTCAGTGTAAGGGTGGGATTCTGATCAATATGCTATCGTGAAAAACATGGAAAAGATGAAAAAGATATTTGCAGTTTTCGCAGCACTCGCACTGCTTACCTCGTGCGAGAAGTTTCTGGAGGAGGAACAGGTAGCGACACTCAGTTACGGGTATTATGAGACAGAACAGGGTTGCGAAGCCCTGGTCAATTCCTGTTATGAATCCCTCAGGCTCAAAGCAGGTAATGAATGGTCCTACGGGATGTTCAATTACGGTACCGATGAGTATATGAAGGGGTACGAATGGACCCAGCCCTATGCCCAGCCGGAATACAACGATTACACCCCAGACCTGGATGCGGAAAACAAGGGAGACTCTTTTGTGGCCGATGTGGGGGACCTGTGGGCCATCACCTATAACGGCATCGACCGCTGCAACGTGGCGGTGGACAAGATCGCCCTTGTGGAAGGGGGGATCGGGATGCTGAAGGATCAGGAGGGGAAGGACATCCGTACCGCCGAAGTGCGCTTTATACGCGCCTACCACTATTTTGTCCTGGTGCAGCAATTCGGGGCGATCCCTCTGACCCTGGAACCCAGTTCAGGGCTGGAATTCGAGTGGCCCCGGGATGCCATCAACCAGATCTATGATGCCATTGTGGAGGACCTGGCATGGGCCTATGACCACATTCCGGAAACACAGCCCCAGTTCGGGAGGGTCACCAAGGATGTGGTCAGGCACTACTGGGCCAAGGTATTGCTGACGAGGGCCAGCTACGAGCCCGATCCGGCTGACAACCCCAGGGATTACGACCGCGGGGGAAATCCGGCAGAAGACCTGCAGAAGGCCGCTCAGCTCATCGAGGAGATCCGTGACGGAGGACGCCATTCGCTGGTGAGCGACTATGCGGATCTGTTCCGGGAAGGTAACGAAATCAATCCGGAGATCCTTTTCTCCATCCAGTACAACGATGTGGAGGGGCTCAATGGCAGCGATGCATCTCCCTATAAGAACCAGCTGCATGAATTCTGGTTCAATCAGTACGACCAGGATCCGGGGATGGCCCGGAACATTGAGTACGGAAGACCCTTCCGCCGGTTGTTCCTGACCGATTATGCCATTGACATCCATGACCGCCTCAACGACTCCAGGCTCAGGAAAAGCCTGATCGAGGTCCATTTCAGCACGGAAACCAGGGAGGCCGGGATCCCGAAGTGGACCGAGGAGGAGCTTCTTTTCGCCTTTGAGGATGTGGCACCTGACGGTTCATGGGCGATCCGGTACGGGGATACTGTCCGCGCGGGGGAGATGAAATTTTCCCCGGCCACGGCCATCGCCGAATCGGAATACGTGAATGTGGGGGACACCGCGCTGGTATTTCTCCTGAACGACGAGAACACCACCCTGACGGACCGCCAGATGGTGGCAGCCGGTTATAAGATCTACGCCAGGTACTACTGGGCCACCGATGAATCGGGGAACCCAACCGAACTGATCACCTTTGACAGGGACGATGACCTGCTGGAGAATTCCAACCGTGTGGTGGCGGGTTACAGTACCATCGAAACCTCCACCTGGAACCGCAACAAATCCCCGTCTCTGATCAAGTACTGGGACCGCAACAAACCGGGAGGATACAATTCCCACTGGGGAACAAGGGATGTGTTCCTGGCCAGGCTGGCGGAGACCTACCTGATCGGAGCCGAGATCTACGGGAGAATGGGCGATTACAACAAGGCTGCGGAATACATCAACCTGGTGCGCAGAAGGGCCGCCTATAAAAATGGTGAGGACAAAGGACAGTACTGGCTGCAGCATGACGGGGGCAGCCCGGACCAGGTCACTGAAGGAACGGAAGATGCCCTGCTGGTGGATGCCGGATACTGGAGCGATGCCAGCCATGACGATGTGGAGCTCTATCCGGAGGGAGTGGACAGCCGGGAGGAGCGGTTCATCCATTTTATCCTGAATGAAAAATGCAGGGAGATGCTGGGCGAGATGGTCCGCTGGGAGGACCTGGTCCGCACCAACACCCTGGTGGAAAGGGCCACTGCATTCAACGACGATACGCGCAATTCGGGGACCATCCGGAAGTTCCACCGTTTACGCCCCATTCCCCAGATTCACCTGGATGCCATCAAGGTGGACGGCAGGTTCCTGACGGATGCAGAGAAACAGGCGTACCAGAATGAGGGGTATTAGTAAGAATCCTGTTGCCCCGGCTGAGGGCCGGGGGCAACAGGGTTTTAGATAGAGGTTAGAGGTTTGAAGTTAGATTTTAGAGAAAATAAAGATTAACCATTAAAACTGATTGATTATGAAGAAAAATTACACTTTGGGAATCGCAATGATGCTGGCCATGATGCTGGCCACACTGATGACCTATGCGCAACCGGCTGAATTGCTGGCCCGCTATCCCCTTGATGAAACCGAGGGTACCGTGGTGATGGACGCGAGCGGGAACGGCTTCGACGCCACCCTGAATGAATGCAACAGCTGCTGGGTGGAGGGAACTATTGAAGGAGCACTGGCCTTCGATGGGTTCAACGGCGTAACCCTGCCGGCCGATGTGATGGGATTGACCAATGACAACGGATCGGTGGCCTTCTGGGTCAATTCCGGGGAGCCAAGCACCATCTACACCATGTTCTGGGCTGGGGATAACACCACCGGCGGGGGCTTCGGACCGGAGAACGAGATGCATGTCCACCTGGAGCAGGCCGCCACCGACATCTGGGCCGGTGGAGAGGTGTCCTGGGTAGTGCAGCTTGGCAACGAATCGGGACAGAAATTCCTCTACTCCGATCCCTGGAAAGGATGGCCGGCTGCCACGCCGCCTTCAGGTGATGTGGTTACCGTGAAGGACGGGGAGTGGCACCATGTGGCGGTCACCTGGGGAGAAGGCCTGGTGAAACTTTATGTGGACGGGGTGAACCTCCACGGAGACACCGCCGATTATGCTCCCAATGCGCCTTATGACCTGACCAACATGTTCCTCGGCCAGATGGGCGGAGGAGGCCGCAGGTTGGTTGGCATGATGGACGAAGTCCGGATCTATGAGGGGGTTCTCATTGATTCAGAAGTGGAAACCCTGTTCAACAAGGACTTCACTCGCTTGAATGAGCAGGTGGCCGAAGGAAATGGACTGTCGGTCTATCCGAATCCCGTTGCGAAAGAGTCGACCATCAGCTTCAAAGCGGAAGCCGGACTCGGTGTATCGGTCAACGTCTACAGCGTGACCGGCGCCCGGATCAGCAATGTGTACAGCGGGATCACCGTACCGGGTCTTAACCGTATTCAGCTGAATGCCGAGCATTTCAGATCAGGTCTGTACCTGGTTGAGGTTCAGGTGGGGAACGAAGTGTCCCATGCCAAGTTCATGGTGAAGTAGGCACAATACACACCTGGAACGCTGGCGGTCCGGCACCATTAATGTTCCGGCTGGCCATCAGTCAGTAACAGAAGCAACCTTTTGAGGGGATGGACAGGTCCATCCCCTTAAAGGTTTTTAACCGGCTGAAGGGAGCGCAGCCTTTTTAAGTCCTGTAAACCAAAAAAGCAGCAAAGATGAGGAAGATGATCCACAGGAAATGGGGTTTGACCATTCTGGCAGCAACAATCATGTGCATACTGGGAACACAAATGCTCAGGGCCCAGCGACATATGGAGTATCTGAACAGGGGACTGGTGGCCGTGGCGAAGCCCGGCCAGGTGTTCCTGAGCTGGAGGATCTTTGCCGCTGATACGGGTCAGGTTTCCTTCAACCTTTACAGGAACGACAGCCTGGTCAATCCCGAACCCATCACAGGCATCTCCAATTACACGGATACGGCCGGATCGGTAAGGGGAATCTATACCCTGGAAACCCTGAGGGATACGTTGAGCGAGCGCTCAGGCCCGGTGACGGTGTGGACAACCAACTACCTGCAGATCCCATTGGAAACCCCGCAGGGGTACTCGCCCAATGATGCCAGCGTGGCGGACCTGGACGGGGACGGGGAGATGGAGATCATCGTGAAGATGGAGGGGTCCACCAGGGACAATTCCCAGAGCGGGTATACGGATCCGGTCTACCTCCATGCCTACAAGATGAACGGCATGCTGCTGTGGAGCATCAACCTGGGGATCAACATCCGGGGAGGGGCGCATTACACCCAGTTCATGGTGTACGACCTGGACAGCGACGGCAGGGCGGAGGTGGTCTGCAAAACCGCACCCGGGACCCGGGACGGTTCGGGAGCTTTCCTGAGCCTGGGCCCTGCCGCATCGGACAATGATGCAGCCGATTACAGGAACAGCAGCGGATATATTCTGGACGGACCGGAATACCTGACCGCCTTTGACGGGCTGACGGGGGCGGAGCTCTCCACGGTCAACTACATCCCGCACCGTTCGGATCCCTACCCCCTCTCCACATGGGGCGATACCTACGGGAACAGGGTGGACCGGTTCCTGGCCTGCGTAGCCTATTTTGACACCATTCCCTCCGTGGTCATGTGCCGGGGATACTATGACCGGACGACCCTGACAGCATGGGATTTTAAGGAAGGACAGCTGGTCCAGCGGTGGGCATTCGACACCCAGGACGACCAGACCAGCCTGCGGCAGTATGAGGGACAGGGTTCCCACGGGATTTCCGTGGGGGATGTGGACGGCGACGGGAAAGACGAGATCATGTACGGGGCCATGGCCTTCGACGACGACGGCACCCCCCTCTACAACACCCGCTTCGGGCACGGGGATGCATCCCACCTGAGCGACATGGTGCCGGATCGCCCGGGTCTCGAATTTTTTATGCCCCATGAATCCGCAGGGCGCGACCTGGGCGACGTGGTGATCCCGGGTATTTCCCTGAGGGATGCCGGAACCGGTGAGATCATCATGAGCCAGGCCTCCTCCGGGGATATCGGGAGGGGGCTCGCCGCCGATATTTCTCCCGATCATCCCGGGTATGAGTACTGGGCTGCTTCAGGGCTGGGGGTGTATAACAGCGAGGGGACCAGGATCAGCACCAGCATCCCTGCCATCAATTTTGCGATCTGGTGGGACGGCGACCTGCAACGGGAGATACTGGACGGGAATGTGATCTCCAAATGGGGTGCGGGGAACATGCTTACGGCCACGGGATGCTCATCGAACAACGGATCCAAATCGACCCCGGCCATCAGCGGGGACATTCTGGGGGACTGGCGGGAAGAGGTGGTCTGGCGCACCTCGGACAACCAGGCGCTGAGGATCTACACCACCACCATACCCACGGAACATGGGTTTTACACCCTGCTCCAGGATCCGCAATACAGGCTGGCACTCACCTGGCAGAACGTGGCCTATAACCAGCCGCCCCATCCAGGGTTCTTTCTGGGGCATGGGATGGAGCCCCCCCCCGTTCCGGATATCCGGGTGCTGGAAAAGAGCAATGTGGAGATCTTTCAGTTCATCTCTCCGAGGAACGGCTCCGAACTGAACCTTGGTGATGATCTGAATGTGGTCCTTCAGGTTGCGGGGCTCTCAGATACCAGCCGGATGGTGGTGCTGTTTGACCACGATACCATTGTGCTGGATACGATCTTTGAACCCCCTTACAACCTCTCCATCCCCGGACTGGAAAGCGGGGAGCATTCCCTGACGGCAATGGGCACGGATCAGGAAGGAAACCCGGTCTATGCCGGTCCTGTCGCTTTCATGGTTGATGAGGGGTACCCGCATGTGACCCTGACCAGTCCCGCTGACAGGGAAATTTACGGGCTGGGCGATGCCATCCCGCTGGCTGCCGAAGCCTATGATACCGACGGGGCCATCGACAGTGTGGTTTTCATCGTGAACGGAACGGCATATGCCACGCTGACGGAGGTGCCTTACGCCATCGAACTGCTGCAGCCGGAAAAAGGCACCTATGCCATTTCGGCACTTGCCTATGACGATACCGGCAAGGAAACCGGCTCGGAAGAGGTGGTAGTGGAGGTGGGGGTCATCCGGATCATCCAGGAGGAGGAGCTGGGATTCTGCGGATTTGAGAATGGTACCGGAAGCATCGACAGCAACCATCCGGGACACACGGGTTCAGGATTCGCCAATACCGATAACGTGCTCGGAGTGAGGATTATCTATGCCGTCAACCTGGTCGATGCGGGGGATTATGAGTTCACCTTCCGGTATGCCGCCGTGGAGCCGCGTCCCGGCAGGCTCCTGGTGAACGACACCCTGATCGGTACCGTTGAATTCGGGAACACGGGCGACTGGGCGGTATGGGACGTGGCCTCGGTCTCAGCTGAACAACTCACACCGGGTATCAAGAAAATCACCCTGGAAGCGGCCATGGGCTCCGGATTACCCAATATCGATTACCTGAAGATGAATAACCTGGGCGGCACCGCCCTTCCCTATGGAATCTCCTGTTCACGGATTCCAACCGGCAACAGGGAGCGGCTGATTGCCCGGGGGGCCTTTGACCTGTTCCCGGTTCCTGCTTCAGAGATGCTTCATATCAGGTTCCATGACAGCAGTGAGGAGATCCGCGAGGTGTCGGTCCATACCCTGGACGGCAGGACGGTAAGCCGACTGACTCAGGTGGGATCGGGAGAACAGGCGATCGGGACCGGAAGCCTCCGCCAGGGGATCTACCTGATCAGGATCACCACCGGAAAGGGACAGTATGTGAGGAAATTCAGCATTGTCAGGTAAGCCCCTCTGGTCATGTTCAGGATCCTTGTACTGACTGTTCTCCTGTCATTTCCAGCATGTGCACCCCGGGAACCGGAGGTGTACCTTTTTTCTTACTTTACCGGCAACGGGGAGGACGGGCTCCACCTGGCCTGGAGTGAAGATGCCCTGCTCTGGGAACCGCTGTTCGGCAACCGGTCCGTTCTCACCCCTCAGGCTGGCGGCGACAGGCTGATGCGCGATCCATGCGTCATAAGGGGCGGGGACGGGAACTTCCACATGGTCTGGACAGTGAGCTGGAATGAAAGGGGGATCGGATATGCCAGTTCCGAAGACCTGCTCAGCTGGCCGGAGCAGAGGTACCTGCCGGTGATGGAACATATCCCGGGGGCACGCAATTGCTGGGCTCCGGAATTGTTTTATGACCGGAAGAACAGTCAATACATGATTTACTGGGCCACCACCATACCGGGGAAGTATCCCGAATCCGATTCAACCGGGGACCAGGGGTATAACCACCGGATGTACTATACGCTGACCCGGGATTTTACAACCTTTACCCCGGCGGAGGTCCTTTATGACAAGGGATTCAATGTGATCGATGCCACCATTCTGAGGGAGGGGGACCGTTACATCATGTTCCTGAAGGACGAGACCCGGTGGCCGGAACCGGAAAAGAACATCCGGATCGCCATTGCGGACAGGCTGACCGGGCCTTATTCTTCCCCCTCTGAACCCATAACAGGAAACTGGGTGGAAGGTCCTACTGCCACCCGTGCACCCGATGGAAGCTGGATCCTCTTTTTCGACAGGTACCGCGAGCGCCGGATGGGGGCTGTTCGATCTGCCAACATGGAGGAGTGGACCGATATTTCGGATCAGATAGTTTTCCCGGAAGGGACCAGGCACGGGACAGTGTTACGGGTCACGCGGGAGGAACTGAACAGGCTGCTGGAATTCCCTCAGTAGAAGAACTTGCCGATTTTCCGCCACCCTTCCTGCGCCACTTCATAAAAGAACAGACCATGTAACCGGGGAACGGGGATATACAGGTCCACCGTGCCCTGAACAGATCCGGCAAACATATGTTCGCTGACCACCGCTCCGTTCAGCTCCATGATCTTCACCCGCAGGGGCGAGGATATGGGGGTCACCACCTGCAGGTGGAGCTGCTCCCTGACCGGATAGATGACCCGTACCCCCGGTTCAGGTTCCTTCGAAACTTCCAGCCCGGTAGCAAGAGAGATGTGAAGGGTATACACTGCAGAAGTGATGCCGTCCACTGCAGTCACCGCGATGGTGGCGTCGCCGGGCAGAGATGCCGGTTTACTTGTCATCACCCAAGCCTCCCCCACACGGGGGTATCCGGTCAGTCCCCAGTATTTGGACACATCGGCCGGCAGGACCACCTCATATTCGTACACATCGGGTGAAAAACCCTCCAGGATCTCCCCGGCGATCATGATGCTGTCAAGGCGTGCCTCGGTGTACGATCCGTTCACGGAGAAATAGATGCGGTATGTGGAATGGGATCCCCCGTCATTGGCCAGAACGGTGATCTCCGCAAACCCGGGCACCGCATCCGGATAGGTGATGTTCACCTCTGATAGGGGATTGACCGCTGTGGCGGAGAGTACAGGCATCTCCCCTGGTTCTGCCCCCACTTCGATGGGGACTTCAAACACCGAGGGATCCCAGTACTCCAGCGGTTCGCCGTCCACCAGCAGGGTTTCAATGCGCGAATCGGTGTTGATGGGATCGATGAACATCACCGTATGAGCCCTGACCGCCTGCCATACGGAATCACTGTCAACCCGGGGGTCCCAGTCCTGGCTGAATGCCGAACTGGAGGCTGCTGAAAAAATCTGCTCCCTCGTATAGGAAAGGGCCTCTTCATCGGTGAGCTGGTGTGACCAGTCCACCCGCAACCCGGTCTCCGATCCCGGTCCGGCACACCGGTATTCCGCATAGTAGCATGTATTCTCCCTGCCTCCCCATGTATGCCAGCCGAACGGGCTGATGTGCTCCATCTCCGTACATTCGAAGAACACCGTTCTCGCGTAGGTTTTCCAGGGCCGTCCCAGGTATACTCCTGAAATGCCCGGAGGTGCAGTGATCCTGCAACCGAAGAACACGTATCCGAACTGGTAGTTCTCCAGTGTGGAGGCGGCGGTGATGTACCCGCCCGTGCGTACGGTCTGGATCTGGCAACTGTCGAAGATCACCGTGGTGTGCCCGAAAATATAGTCCACTGCCCCCTCGATGTAGCAGTCCTTCAGGTAGTGGCGGTCATCCGATCCCGTATAATAGGTGTCCTGCCAGGAGATCAGCCTGCAATGCAGCAGCACGGCCCGTGCCCCGTATATGGAAATGGCCACATTCTGACCGGTCCCCGAGCCATCCGGACGGGCGTCGTTCTCGAAGGTCATGTTCATGGCCCGGAAGTCATCCGCGTCCACCCGGATGGTCTGTGAGGTGAAGGTGTTGAGGGTATCCCCGTTCACGACCCTGCCTGCATAGTCGTCGTACACCAGGACGGTGCTGTCAGTATGCTCCCCCACCAGGGTGAGGTTGCGCTTGGAGCTGGCTACCAGCACCTTCTCTCGGTAGGTCCCGTTCATGATAAGGATCACAGTCCGTTCCGCGGAGTTGTCCGGTGCGGCATCGATCGCCTCCTGGACCGAGGTGTAATCGCCGCCTCCGTGCGGATCCACCACCATATCCGCCTGCCGCATAAGCTCTTCAGAAAGGCTTTGGGCTTCGGTCGCCATGGAGATCATTATCCCTGTCACGCAGAGGCAAATGAGACAGTTTTTCAGGGCAAGGGCTTTGATCATGGCGGCAGGTTTTTTGGGATCTGAGAAACCGGTCAGTGGGCCACGATCACCTTTTTCAGCGAGGTGGCTTCATCGGCCCTCATCCGGATCAGATAGATCCCGTTTGGGAGTGAGGCTCCGTCCAGCATGGCGGTATAGGTTCCTGGCCCCCGGTGGTCACTGGACAGCATCCGGAGCTGTCTTCCGGACAGGTCCAGCAATGCCACCTCCACAGACGATTCACCGGTCAGGGTGTATTCGATCCTCGCCTCATCCCTGAAAGGATTGGGATACACCACCCACTGCAGGTGATCCGGAACGGCACCGCTGATCCCCGTGCGGTCAAGCACGCTGGCCAGCAGGCTGTCGGTGGGAGGGGATACCATGTTATCGTTGAAGGAACTGATCCTGTAAAAGTACTCCCCGTAGGCTGTGATCCCCTGATCAGTAAAGGTGGTCTGCCCGGCTTCAGTACGGTGGATCTCGGTCCATGCTTCGCCCTCTCTCCGTTCGATCACAAAGCCGGTTTCGTTATCAGAGATATCTTCCCAGGACAGGGTGACTTCCCTGCCTTCGATGGTATCTACCGAGAAATTCACCGGTCTGAGGATATAGGTGTATGCTTCCACCAGGCTGTTGAGGTAATCCTCCAGGTTGGTATAGCCATTGCCATTGAGGTCGCCGTTGCGGTCATCGGGGTTGGTCTTGTCGAGTCCGGCCTGGTCTTCCCAGGCATCCGGCATTCCGTCGTGGTCCCCGTCCTCAGGCGGGGTGGTGCTCTCCAGGCTGACCCATCCGCCAACGGTTTCCTGGGAGTCGATGATCCCTTCCCCCTCCCCGTATGCCCCCCCGTAGGTGGCCGTTCCGGTCATCACTTCCCGGATGATCCGCGCATCGATGGGATCGCGCGCCGGCAGGATGGCACCAGCCCGGGCCAGCACGTGCTCAAACGCTTCATGGGCAGTGTGGGGGGTCAGTGCGGGCGCATCCAGGGGTGCATCCCGCCTGATCTGGTCCTTCACATCGGCCGGGATCCCGTCCACCCCCAGCCAGTTGTCAGCGGTGACCGCGGGCGATCCTTCGGTGACATTCCCCGTGATGTAATAGGTACCGTATCCGTTCTCGTTGTCGCTGGGCTCGACGATCCGGTCCCGCACGTTGTAGGAGGTGGCAGGACCCGGTTTGTAGTAATTGGCCACCATGTTGTGGTTCCCGGCTTCGCCCCCGTAGCAGCTGTTGAATCCCCAGTTGTAGATCACATTGTTCCGGTGGTCCACCAGCTCCAGTTCAGGCTGGCCGGTGTAGCGGCTCCCGCAGAAGCGGGGATTCCTGCTGGTGTGGTGGGCGAGCAGGTTATGGTGGAACGTGACCCCCTGTCCGCCCCATATCCCTCCATACCCGTGGTTTCCTTTGGAATGGTTCGACGCATAGAGGCTTTCACTGAGGATGCAGTACTGGAGGGTGAAATTTTTATTGTCATAGAACGATGCGGCCTCGTCCACGCTCCATGACATGGAACAGTGATCAATGATGATGTTTTGCTGCTCACGGCCCCACAGGGCATCCCCTTCGCTGTCGGTCAGGTCTCCGTGCCTGAACCGGATGAACCGGATGATCACATTATCCGCATCCACGGTCACCGGATAGTTGCTCACGCAGATTCCGTCCCCGGGGGCAGTCTGTCCTGCAATGGTCAGGTTGCCGTTGTTGATCCTCAGTTCCGACCGGAGGGCAATGGTTCCGGAAACCCTGAACACCACGGTCCTGGGACCGGAGGCCTGGATGGCTGCCCGCAGGCTGCCCGCTCCCGAATCGTTCAGGTTGGTCACCTCGATCACACTCCCTCCCCGCCCTCCGGTGGTGAGGGCCCCGAATCCTTCCGCCCCGGGAAAGGCCGGGATCTGCGCCTGAAGTGCCGGCTGAGCCATCAGCCACAGGAGGGCTGCTGCCCATATCCGGATCATCCGCCGGGGTTGCCTGGTCAGGGGATTGGGAGTGAACTTGTTCATCTGTAGGGTTGTCATCACGTATGGATTATCCGTTACATAGAAAACATACGGAGAATGGGATCCATTCTCCGTATGCACAACTGCGTAAATCAAAACAAAACCGGGCTAATACCCCGGATTCTGGTACGAAGGATCCCCGGTGGCGTCGATCTGGATCTGGGGGATCGGTCTCAGGACGAATTTCTCTGAGAAGTTGTTGCGGGCCTGCGGATTCCCTGCATATTGCTTCATGCGTTCCACAAGGGTCCCTGTCCGTTTCAGGTCGAACCAGCGGAGCTGTTCGCCGCAGAACTCCCTGGCACGCTCATCCAGGAAGAATTCAAGGGTGAGGTCACCGCCGCTGTTGATGCCGTATGAGGCCAGCAGGTTGGCCCCGTCCCCGTCAAAGGAACGCTTGTTGGCCAGCTCCAGCAGCAGGTTGTAGGCCTGTCCGCTCTGCCCCAGTTTCCAGTACGCCTCGGCGGCGTTCAGGAACATCTCCGAATAGCGGACCACGTAGGCGTCCCTGATCCCCCGCTGAGAGCCGGTCCCGTTGGCCGCCGGCCTCCCGGGATCGGTGAACTTGTTCAGCTCGAAACAGAGGTTGCGGTCGTTGGTGCGCTCTCCCCGGATGGTCCCGTCCTCATTGAACATGTGGGACATATCGAGGGTCCAGAAATCCCTTTCGTAGTGCCAGATGTAATTCTGGAGCACTTCGTCCTCGATAAGGGTGTCCTCATCAGGGAACACCCCTTTATAGAAGAAAATGGCGGTATCTCCCGGCTCGAGCACCGGTTTTCCATAGTAGGTCGTATCCGTGGGATCGTTGTGCCAGTCTCCCCGGGGCCACTTCAACCGGGTGGTCACCGGGTCGTTGGCCATCCATATCCACCTGAATGATCCTTCCCAGCGTTCGTCCACATCCTCATGGAAGCAATCGATCAGGTATTTGGTGGGATTGTACCTGCGGAACGGCCTCCCGTAAAAGACATCCCTGGTCATTCCGGGGATCACATCGTACTGCATCCCGAACATCAGGTGCCCCAGGTGCCCTCCCTCGCGGTCGTCCCAGGGTTTGTCACCGGGCCGCTGATAGGACTGGTAGGTCTCAGGATCCACATTCATGGCCGCATATTCCGTCCTGGAATAATTGATCGCCCAGACATTCTCGGGATTGTTGTCGTTGTTCTCCAGGGCCCAGAGGTCTCCATAGGTGTCCCAGAGGCTGAAATCGCCGCTGGCAATAACCGCCTGGGCGTCTTCCGCAGCAGCCTGCAGGAAGCTGTTATCTCCCGAATAGTACCCCCAGGTCAGGTTCATCCGTGAACGGAATCCGAGGGCGGCGTTTTTGGTCACGCGCCCGAAATCCGCATCCGAGGTATTGTCCGACTCATTCAGGTTGTCCACTGCGTAGTTGAGGTCTTCCAGGATCAGCGCATAGAACTCTTCCACCGGTGTCCGGTTGGCTTCCAGCACCACCCCTTTGACCGGTTCGGTGGTCATGTGCACACCTCCCCATGTTTCTACGATGAGCCAGTTATACAGGGCCCGGAGGAACCTGACCTCGGAGAGCCTCACCTTGGTCCTCTCTTCGCTGAAGGGGGTGCGGTCCGGGTCGGAAAGGATATCGATGGCATCGTTGCAGGCATTGATCCCGCGGTAGAACTCCACCCACAGGATCACCAGCCTGGAGTTGGTGGGATTGAAGTCGGTGGTGAAGGTGTACTGGTATTGCTGGGGATGCTGCTGCCCGTAGTCGTAGATATCGGTGCCCACGGTACTGAAGTCGTATCCCTCTTCCTGGGCGAACCAGATCTTGCTGGTGGCATAGGAAGCTGCGATCAGGCTCTCCATTCCGGAGGGAGAGGTGTAGAAATTCTCTGTATTGGCCCCTGCCAGGTACTCCTCCTCGAGAAAATCCGTGCAGGAGGAGGCCCCCAGGGTGATGGCGATCAGTATGGCTATTTTTATCGTTTTCATCTCGCTTTCAAATTATTGAGTTACACATTTAAAAAGTGAAGTTTGCCCCGAAAGCAAGCATCTTGGGAATCGGTTTGCTCAGTGCACCCCTGTATTCGGGGTCGTACCTTCCCTCACTGAAATACTTACCGAACGCAAAGTAGTTTTTGAGGGTTACGTATACCCTCAGGGAGTTGATGTATGCCTTCTGGGTGATGTCCGAAGGCAGTGTGTAACCCAGTGTGATATCCCGGATCTTCACATATGACCCGTCCTTATAAGTGAGCGTGGATGCTTCGGCCCAGCCGCTCCGGGTCAGCCCCGGATCCAGCCTCGGATAGTCGTTGGTGGGGAAATTGGGGGTCCAGTAGTCCCGCTCCATGGAATTCTCGCGGCGGTCGGGGGCCCACTGCCTTTCGATCCCGTCGCTGACCATATGACCGATCCTGGCATACACAAAGATATTCAGGTCGAAGTTGCGGTAGCGCATGGTGGAATTGAGACCGGCGGTCCACTTGGGCCTCGGGGTCCCGAGAATCACCCGGTCCAGGTCGTTGATGATGGAATCGTTGTTCACATCATTCAGCTTCAGCATCCCGGGTTCCCTGCCGTAGAGGGCGGCCTGCTCCTCTTCCTCCAGCTGCCAGATCCCTATTTTCTCGTAATCATAGAAGACGCTCACAGGGTATCCCACGAACCAGCCGTTGCCGATGTCCTGTTCCACACCTCCCACCAGGAAGGTGATCTCCTCCGTGTTGGCGGCGAAGGTGAGGTCCGTGGACCACGAGAAATTGGTGCCGCTGATGTTCACGGTCCTCAGGGTGACCTCCACCCCTTTGTTCATGGTCTCCCCGACGTTCTGGGTGATCTCGGGCACGGCGGAGGTGGGGGGGAGGGTCCGGTTCTGAAGCAGGTTGGTGGTCTCGGTCTGGTATAGTTCCACCGTACCGCTGATCCGGTTCCTGAGGAACCCGAAGTCGATCCCCACGTTCATGGCGGAGGTGGTCTCCCAGGTCAGGTCCGGGTTATCCAGGTAACCGGTCCGGTACCCCAGGTAGGGGTCGGGCCCGAATTCGTAGTAGAGGGGGGTCCGGATGATCGATCCCAGGGCGGCATAGGGCGACACCGACTGGTTCCCGGTAACCCCGTATCCGAAACGCAGTTTCAGATCGGAGACAGCCTCCACATTGTCCATGAAATTCTCTTCACTGACCCGCCAGGCCACGGAGGCCGAGGGGAAGAAATCCCATTTGTCGGCCAGCTGGGAAGCCCCGTCATACCGCCCGGTCAGCGTGACCAGGTATTTGCCCCTGAATCCGTAGTGGATCCTTCCGATGAAGGAAGCCAGCTGGTTCTCCACCAGTTGAAGGAACCCTTCGTCGCCCGGAGGAGAGATCAGCAGGTCCTGCTGTCCCGAACTGAGCGTCCACCACCAGGAATTCCCCAGCAGCAGGTCGGTGGCGGACTGGTACGCCCGCTCGGTCCTGGCATAGACGGTTTCAGTGGCTCCGGTAAGGATCACATGGTGATCCCCTCCGAAGGTTTTATCGTAGGTCAGGATGTTCTGCCAGGTGTACTTGTACCCCGAAGACATGGTGACATTGGCCGTGCTCAGCCGGTCGATCCCTTCGTACTCTCCCTGAAAGAAACCGCTCCTGTTGAAACCCAGGTCGAAGTTGAAGGATGTCCTGAAGGTGAGCCCTTCAAGCAGGTTCAGCTGGGCATAAAAGGTGGAAAACAGGTCCGTCTGGTAGATCTCATTCAGGTAATTGTCAGGATCCTGATCGATCAGGGGATTCTCGAATGGTGCCCGGTCATTGGGTTCAGGCACCAGGTTCCCCGTTGAGTCGTAGGCAGGGGTCAGCGGGTTCATGTTGTAGTTGATCCCCCTTCCGTCGATCCGTTTTGAAAAGGCCACGAACGATGAATTACCGAACTGGAGCCAGTTGGTCACATTGGATTCCAGGTCAAGTTTCAGGGAATACCGCTTGTAGGAATCATTGGGGATGAAGTTATCCTCCACCATGTGGTTGAGGGAAATCCCATATCGGGTGGTTTCATTGCCCCCGGTAATGGAAAGGTGGTAATCCTGCTGACTTCCGAAATCTTCTGTCTGTCCGTCGATCCAGTCATAATCGTTGCCCGCTGCATACCCCTCGTTCTCCCTGGCCGACAACCCCATGGTCACATCGATATCCTCATCCGGGGTATCCCAGTCATATTCGCCCCTGGTGGTACGGAGAAAATCGCGGGTCATCCGGAGAAAGTAGTCCGCATCTCCCAGTGGAACGCTTCCCAGCGGGGAGGTGATCCCGTAGTAAGTGTTGAAGGAGATGACCGGTTTACCCGTTTTTCCTTTCTTGGTGGTGATCAGGATCACCCCGTTGGCACCCCGGGAACCGTAAATGGCGGTGGAGGAGGCATCTTTCAACACCTCCATGGAGGCAATGTCGTTGGGATTGATGTTGATGTTGCTTCCGTAATCGATCCCGTCCACGATATAGATCGGGGAGTTGGAGGCCGTCAGTGAACGGGCCCCCCTGAGCAGGATGCTGTAACCCGATCCGGCTTCGCCGCTGCTGCGCACCATGTCGATCCCGGCTACCCTTCCCTGCAGGGCTTCGATCACATTGGTGGATTTGGTGGTGGCGATATCCTCCTCGCGAATGGAAGAGACTGCGCCGGTAAGGTCGCTCCGTTTCATGGTTCCGTAACCCACCACCACCACTTCATCCAGCGCTTCGGCACTCAGCTCAAGCGTCACGTTGATGGTGGTCTGGTCCGTCACCTGTACGGTGACGTTTTCATATCCGATATAGGAAAACACCATTGACTGCCCTGGAGACACCCGCAGGGCATAGGCGCCATTCACATCGGTGATGGTCCCGGTGGTGGTCCCGGTTACAGAAACGTTCACGCCGATCAGCACCTCACCGGTCTGGGCATCTGTGACAACACCCGTTACCTCTCTCACCTGGGCAAATGCCGAGGCTGCAGTCATTACTCCGATCAATCCCACCAGGATCAGGCGGGGCAACCGAAGGAACGTTTGTCTTCTTTTCATTGGAGTAGTTTTAGAGATAATTGTATTATTGAATAAATTTCTGAAAAATTAACCTGAAGGTAAAGAGTAAAGTAAAGGTCCTGTGCATAAAGGCATGTTCAAATATTGGTAAAATGCGCGAGTTACTTTGTCATTGAAGGGAATCTATATGGTTGCAGGGCTCCTCTGCCTGTTGATGGCAGGGTGGGCGCAGGATGCGGTTCCGGCCGGCGGGCCCTGGGATATGGTTGTGGCGAAGGACGGATCAGGCGATTTTACCACCATCCAGGAAGCCATTGATGCCGTTCCCCACCTGAGGAGCAAACGGACCACCATCTATATCAGGGCCGGGAGCGGCCCCGCTTCATAGGTTCCCTGGTCGCACCAGCTGACCGATGCAGAGGCCGAGCAATACCGGACCACCAACATCCTTGGAGACTGGGTATCGCCATTTATCCGATGATCTCCACCCGCCTGCCGAAGGGAGAGAGTGCAAATCCGGCCAGTTTGAAATGTTGCAGACCCCACGGAATCCCGATGATGGAGATAAACAGCAGGAATCCGAATACCACATGGGTGAGTGCGATCCATAATCCGGCCAGAAAGAACCAGATGATGTTCAGCAGGGTGAACAGGCATCCGGGCAGGTTCCCCCGTTCCACCTGGAAGGTCCTTCCAAAGGGCCAGAGACACAGGGAACCGATCTTGATCAGCTGAAAACCGAAGGGGATGCCGACGATGGTGGCCATCATGGCCACTCCCCCGAGGAAATATCCGATGGCAGTGGCCAGTCCGCCGAAAATAAGCCAGATCAGGTTGCCGAGCAGGTTCATGGAGGTGTAAAATACAAAATGTTTTCGATCCGACACTCGGCCATTAAGGTTGTCCTGGTCAAGCAGAAGGCAAAAAAAGGCCGCCCACGGAAAGGAGGGCGGCCGGAATGAAGTGAATGATCTGAAATGCGTTTCAGGCGGTGGGGTTTACCAGGAGGTTCCGCAGGCTGGCAATCAGCTCGAACGTCCGCTGCAATTCCTGGTGGGCGGCAATTTCACTGACAGGGGCCAGGGAGAGGGTGGGTTTGACCTTCTGCAGTTCCTGTGAAAGTTCCCTGAGGCTGTCAAAGGTATTCAGCACCACCAGTCCTTCCAGCTGGTCCTGCTGCTTTTCGAAGGCCTCGTACAGAACTCCCGTGGAGGGCTCCAGCTGGTTCAGGTAAATGACCAGCAGCTCCCTGATGTCACTCTCCTCTTCCTGGGTGAGTTCCTGGTCGCTCAACTTGTGCTTCAGCAGGTTGCTGCTGATATAGACCTTTTCGATGAAAGAACCCGTCAGAAAAGCCGTATGGACAAACACCCTTTCTTGTTCCGTGCTGTATTTTTCACTGTCGGCCAGCAGATCGTTAAAGAGCCTGGTCAGGGTATCCCGCCGGATGACGGTCCCTTCCATCTGTCCGAAAGTGACATTGGCGAATTCTGACTCCACACCCACGTATTTGGCCAGTTCCTGGGCAGCCTGAAAGGAGATGAACATGGCCTCTTCATTCTCACCGTAGTAATGGTAAATGACATCGGTCATGTAAATTCCCAGGTTGGCAGCCGCTATGGGATACGCGGTTTTGTAACTGTGCGCGTTGTAAGGATCGTTGGTCAGCATGTCATAGTATTCGGCATGAACCATGTCCAGAATATTGAATACCTGGTCAACCCGTGTGAGGTTGGGATCGATGGCCTCGGCAGCATCGATATAGGCGTTCAGATCAAAAGATTCGGTTGAACCGTTATCCTGTGTTTTTTTTCCTCCGCAGGAGGTCATGAGCACCAGGGCAAGGGCAGCGCCCAGGGTTAATTTTAAAGCCTTCATTTTCAGCAATTATTTCGTTCGTTAGAAATAGGTAACGAAATTAGGCAACAATTGTTTACAAAAAAAAAGAAAAGCTGCCCTGGCAGGCAGCTTTTCGAGCCCTAAATCTAACCCTATTGTTAACCTAAATGTAGGTGTAAAGTTCTGTTAAATGTTTCACAAAAAATATGAGAAAACTCATATTTTCAAAAAAACCTACAGCTTCTTGTGTATATTTTCGGTGACCACATGTCCGTCAAAGAGCTGAATGATCCGGTGTGCCTTCTCCGCGTCACTGGGGGAGTGGGTTACCATGACGATGGTGGTTCCGTCCTCGTTCAGCTCCGTAAGGAGCGCCATCACCTCAGCCCCGTTGGCGGAATCCAGGTTCCCGGTCGGCTCGTCGGCAAGGATCAGTTTCGGATTGGTCACCACCGCCCGGGCAATGGCCACCCTTTGCTGCTGACCTCCTGACAGTTGCTGGGGGAAGTGGTTCTTCCGATGGCTGATTTTCATCCGTTCCATCACCGCTTCGACCTTCTTTTTTCTTTCCGAACCGCTCATCTTCAGGTAGAGCAGCGGCAGTTCGATGTTTTCGTAAACTGTGAGCTCATCGATCAGGTTGAAACTCTGAAATACAAATCCGATGTTTCCCTTCCTGAGGTTGGTCCTTCCCTTTTCTTTAAGATTGGCCACTTCGGAGCCATTGAACATATAGGATCCGTTGGATGGATTATCCAGGAGTCCAAGAATGTTCAGCAGGGTCGATTTGCCGCATCCGGAGGGCCCCATAATGGCAACGAATTCACCATCTTTCACTTCAATATTGACGTTGTTCAGGGCAGTGGTTTCTACTTCGTCGGTTCGAAATACCTTAACCAGGTCAACAGTTTTAATCATTAGTTTTGGTTTTTATCAATGATGGAACAGGGAAAACAAGCATAGTGCCAAAATAGGTAAATAACAGATAAAGAAACGAATACTTAAAATACAGCAGGGTACAAAGTGTTCACTTTTGAGACGCAGGCGTTCGAAAGCGTACAATGCGTACACCTGAAGATAAGACGAATAATTGACAGAATTGTTACAGGTGGAATACCGATCCGGTATGCCCTATTCGTCCCTCACCACCCTGACATAGATCTCTTCTGCAATATGGAGGGCGGTGGTAAGGGTTTCGATATCGTCATACAGGGTTCCGTCGGCGCCCGAGTGATGGCTTCTTCCGATGATCTCCATCTGGTATTCCGTTTCGGACCGGTCAAGGTCGATGGTGGCTGCATAGACCAGGGCCGGCTGACAGGAGGTTTTGTACTCCTCATCATCGGGGTACCTGTTGTTGGTCCAGTATTCGTTCCAGTCCCACGTCTGGTTGATCTCAAAAAGCACCCTGAACTGCTTCGGTCCGGGTTCATCCAGCCGTGTATGGAGAATGAAGCTCTTTTCGGGTGTCGGGCCGGAGTAGGCATCGGCAACCGGATCTTCCGGTGTGGGGATGTAGAGTCCGTCATCTGCCCGTATGCCCCGCCTGTGCCCCCAGTAGGGAAGAGCGGCCGGTCTCCGGATCTCGCCCGGCATCCAGAATCCCCTGGAGGAATCGCCGTGCCTGAATACCCCTTTTCCTATTGATTCTGCAATAAAGAGTGTCTGGATAAAACCGCCGTCCAGGTCTTCCACCCAGATGGCCATCAGGGGGTGGTTGTGCCCTTCACCCCGGATCATCTCTATCTCGAGTGAGGGGCCCTCCCCTTCAGGATTGGAACTGATATGATCCGGGACTTCATCCACCGGTACCCTGGAGGTGGTACATGCAACAGACATGGCCAGGGCCAGAAAAAAGGGTATGGTTACGTTTTTTTTCATGGTCAGAGGCATTAGAACTCAATGATCACACCCACCGTGGGCAACACTGTTCCGGCCTGGGTAGCGATTTCTTTCATCCTGTATCGCTGAAGTTCCACCGGATCTGAAGGATTTTCAATGATCGGATTTCCCTCTGCATCCAGGTCCTGGATCAGGAATGACCCGCCGGTATTTTTGTAATTATACACATTTTGCACATCCAGGTACAAATTAATGGTTATTCTTGAAAGAAACCACTCTTTATCGATGCGGAGGTCCAGTTGATGGAAAGGTTCAAACCGTAACTGGTTGTACTGGTTGTAATCAAGGGCAGGGATGCGGGCCACGTCCCAGTACTGAACAAGGGAGGAGGTGTTATAATCGTACGGGGTGTAGGGCTGTCCACCCACGAACCTCCATTTGAATCCGATCTGCCAGTTACCTTTGAACTTTCTGAAGCCATAGATATTCAGCAGATGAACGTTGTCCCATGTGGTGGGGATCCAGCCCAGGTCGGTCAGCGATTGCTTCTCGGGCAGTGTTTCGCTCCTGACCAGGGTGTATGAGACGGTCAGGTTCGTTCCGAACAGATCGCGGTTCCGGTAAAGGAACTCCATTCCATAGGCCCTTCCTTCGGCGGTGGAGGTGACAGGTTCCGCACCGTAGAGACCGAAATCGGCACCCTTGCTGGCCAGGGAGATGGAATCGGTCAGCGAGAAGGGATAATTGCTGTATTTCTTGTAGAAGCCTTCCAGGCTGATCTTCGATTCACTTTCAGGGAGCCACTCCACCCCTGCCACAAAGTGATCGGAACGGATGTAGGTCAGATCCTGCTGGTTGACCATCATTCCTTCCGGATCCTTGTAACCCATGGTGGTATAGGCGGGAAGCTGGTAGAAACGGCCGGTATTGAAATTAAGGTACCACCCTGTGGTCAGCAGGTAGGATGCGGACAGCCTGGGCGAAAGCTGATTGAGCAGGTTGGACATGTTGTCGTTGAAGTTGCTGGCATCGGCGCGCAGACCGAAACTCAGGACCAGGCGGTCAGCCAGGAAGTCCTTGCTCACCTGTCCGAAGGCACCCCATTTGAACAGGTCGAAGAACGACTCCGTATCGAATGTTACCGGTTCTCCGTTGAGGAAGGTCCTGTTGAAGTTCCTTGCATAGAATTTGGCGTATTCCAGGTTGGCCCCGTAATTCACCCTCAGGCCCGATGTATAGCTTGACGTATGCTCATAGCGGAATTTGTTCTCGATCTCATCAGAGGTGTAATCCAGGGTCAGCAGGTCGGGTTGCTGAATGTTGTCCTGGTACTTGATGGCCTCGTTGTGAAGGTAGTTCCGGCTCAGTACCCAGGTGTCGAATCCCTTTTCCCTGAAATGTTTCCAGATCCCGCCGATGGCATAACTCCACTGGAAGTTTTCCGGAAGGTACCCCAGGATGTACTGCTGCTCCTCGGTTTCGTTGGCTTCCAGGTTGAGGGTGCTGGTATCGTAGGATCCGATACTGACCAGAGTGATCTCATTTTTATCGTTGATCCTGGTTTTCACCTTCAGCTGGTAATCGTTGTATTTGGGGAGGAAGGGGAGTTCCAGCAGCTGAAACAGGAACTGCAGGTAGGAGCGCCTGTAGGAGGCGATGTAGGTGGTGTTCTCACCGAGGGGACCGTTCACGGTCAGGGCCAGGTCCGATGCCCCGACGGAACCCCGGAAGTTGAACTTCTCCTTGTTCCCGTCCACCTGGTACAGGTCGATCACGGAACTAAGGGCGTCGCTTTTACTGGCCGGGAAAGCCCCGGTGTAGAGGTTGACCTCCCTGAGGAAGTCGGCATTGATGATCCCGACCGGGCCTCCCGAGGCACCCTGGGTGGCGAAATGGTTGATGTTGGGGATTTCGATCCCGTCCAGATAGAAAGTGTTTTCGCTGGGCCCTCCGCCACGTACAATCACGTCGTTGCGCTGGGCAGGGGTGGAGGCCACCCCGGGGAAGCTCTGGATCACCTTGGAGATGTCGCGGTTCCCCCCGGGACTTTTTTCAATCTCTTCGATGTTGATGCGCTGCAGGGAGACGGGACTCTCCTTGATCTTCCTGAAAGGGGAGGCCCTGATCACCACCTCTTCCAGCTGCACGTTGGCCTCCTCCAGCGGGATCTCAATAAAGACCTTGTTGGCATTGGTGACCCTGATGGGCTCTGATATGTAGGTATCGAATCCCACCGAGGAAACCCTCAGCTCCACAAAACCGGGTTCCAGTCCCGTGAAGAGAAAATTACCGTCCAGGTCACTGATGGATCCGATGGAGGTCCCGTAAACAGCGATGGTTGCGAACTCAACCGGCTGGTTGTTCTTGGCATTGAACACCCTTCCTTCGATCACACCCTGCTGGGCCATCAGCGGCGAAGTGGCGGCAAACAGAAAGAAGAGCAATATATAAGGATGATAACGTCTCATTGCATTAAGGTTGTGTTATCCTCCTTAACAGCCTTGTTTAACTTTTGTTCAAAGATTAAAGAATATAATTAAACATAATAGCGCCGTATGCCCTTTAACTACCGGATGTTGTCCAGGTTGGACCAGGCAAGGTGGGGATATTTTTCCCGGAGGGTTCCTTCCAGGGAGGCCCTTTTCTCCTTCAGCAGCAGGTATGCGTCTCCGCGGGTGGTGAATGGCCGGTGTTCCATCAGCCGGATCAGGGGTTCCAGTTCAGTGATGACCTTCACAGCACTTTCTGAAACGAGGCTGTCCCGGAATTTCTCCCAGATCACGGCCGAAGCAGTATCGCTGGTATGCAACAGGTCTTGACCATAAAACCGGTAGTCCCTCAGTTCATCCATCACGATCTCGTAGGAGGGGAAATAGAAACAGCGGCCGGGGTACTGTTCTACCAGCATTTCGGTGGCCAGGATCAGAACGGCCTTGCTGAGCTGGTTTCCCCTGGCCCCATCTTTCCAGTGCCGTACGGGGCTGACAGTGAACAGGATATTCAGATCGGGGCGCTCGCTGAACAGCGTGTCGAGGAAAGGAACATACGCTCCCGCCACCTGTTCGGGGGTCAGCCTGAAACGATTGAATTCCCTTGCCGGGATCTTGTGGCAGTTGTTGACAATCCGTTCACTCCCCCTGTGCTCATAGACCCAGGCCGTCCCCCAGGTGATCACCAGGAGCCCTGCGGCCCGGAACAGGTCCTTCGCTTCATTAAATCTCTGGTTGATCTTCTTCAGGGCCCGGTCCCGGTCCGGATCGGAAAACCGCGTGTAATGGTCAAACGAAAACCACATCCCGCCGTGCTGATCCAGATCCCCTGGTCCATATGCCTCCTTGCCGGCCAGGTTCCTGATGCCCTGAAGGACCGAGAGGGGATTGTAGGTGACACCGAAGGGATTGATGCATACCGGGAAGAGGTAGCGTTGCAGGTAGTTGCCCACATTCTCCGTGAAACAGGAACCCGTTAACAGTACCGGCATGCGGTGGTCGATCCGGAAGGGATACTCCGGGAGTTCAACTACGGTGGTCAGTTTCATTGCCGGTCCTGGTCCCGCACAGCGTATACCATCAGTACATCTCCGTGCCTCAGAAACATTTTGCCGTCATAAATGTAAGGATGGGCCCAGTGGGGTCCGCTGCCTTTTTCGACCTGGAAAGAACTGACAACCCTGAATCCCGATGGATCGGGGACCACCAGTCCCACATGCCCCCTTCTCTCCACGTAGACATAAAGCATTCCGTCGGCATACACCATGGCCCCTTTGGAGTTCCACTCCTCGTCATACATGACCTCACCCGTAGCCCAGTCCAGGCATGCCCAGTTGCCGGCATTGTTGTTGACCCAGTAGGAACCGTACAGATAGCCGCCCGTTTCGATCATTCCATGGTGGTGGTTGTCCATCAGGGTGTTGGTGTACACCTCTTCGAGGGACGTGACCCCCTCATCGACCCGCAGCATTCTGGCCGGATAATCATATCCGATGGAAAGGAAGATCATGTTGCCCCTCACCACAGGTGAGTTGGCCCAGATCATGCCTTTGGGCTGCCACCTCCAGATGGAGGAATCGAAATAGCGGTAGGAGGCCCTGATCTCACCATTTTCAGGGTCCACGATGAAGAAGTCGCTTGCAGAGGCACCCAGGAAATATTCTTTCTCTCCGAAAGTGGCGATCACGGGGGAGACATAGGAACGCTGCCCGCCGGTGGAAGGGGTTTTCCAGATCTCCTTCCCGGTCATCTTATCAAAGGCCACGAAGGTGGTCACCGCACCGGCCGGGGAACAGATCACCTTGTCACCGTATATCAGGGGGGATTCAGCCACCCCCCAGACGTGCCATTCTGTTTGGTAAACCTCGTCCATATTGACCTTCCAGTTGATCTCCCCCGTTTCTGCATTCAGGCAGACCAGTTCGCCCACGCCGCTGACGAGGTAGATCCGGTCTCCCTCGATGGTGGGACTGACGCGGGTATTGGGATAGGACTGGTCCCAGGAACGGCCGTAGGCCACCTGCCATTTCTGACTCCCGTCAAATCCGATGCAGGTGAGGTGGTCCATGTCCCCTATCTTTCCCGTGGCATAAATGTACTTCCCGTTGGAGATGACCGAGGAATAGCCTTCGCCGATCCCTTCGAATTCCAGCAGCAGCTCAGGCCCTCCTTCGGGCCATTCCTTCAGCAACCCGCTTTCCGGGAATTTCCCGTCCCTCTCCGGGCCGCGGAACTGGTAGATCTGTGCCTGGGCGGTTGCGAATGACAGGACGGTCAGAATGAGTATATGGAATTTTTTCATACCGGATTTATTTTGGAAATGTAAACATACAAATTTCAGGCAAAAGGGTCACAACAGGGCGGATACAGGATCCGGATTGTTCCACACCGGACCGGTGCATTCCCGCTTTGCAGAATGACCTGCATTTGCTTATCTTGTAGATGCCCGAAGAGATCGTTACGGATGACGCACGAAATCAAATTCCTGTTCCGGATCCTCAGCCAGTGTCAGGCCGAGGGCAAGAAGGCTGTTTTTGTTTCCGTGGTGGACCTTGACGGAACCTCCTACCGGAGACCCGGTGTTCGCATGATCATCAGGGAAGACGGGGTATCCGCGGGTGCGGTCAGTGGGGGATGCGTGGAAGATGAGATCATACGGCAGTCCCGTAGTGTGTTTGAACGTGGCAGGGCAAAGATAATGACCTATGACGGGAGGCTGCGCATCGGCTGCGAAGGGATCCTCTACATCCTCATCGAACCTGTCGAGCCCGCTGAAATCCTCCTGAATGAACTTGAGCGGGTCATGCATGCAAGGGGTACCTTCCGGATGGATTCCTGGTACAGCAGGGAGGTGGGTGAAAACGATCATATCGGAAGCGTGGTGCGGATCGGGGAGGGGACATTCAGCCTTCATCCCTCTTTCCAGCCCGGTAAATCAGGTGAACTGGCCTGCTTTTCACAGGAATTCGGCCCCCTGTTCCACCTCTATATTTTCGGGGCAGAGCATGATGCCGTTCAGCTGAGTCAGGCTGCAAAACTGCTGGGCTGGGAGGTGACCGTGGTGGCTTCTGAAGATGAATCCAAAAGCTGCGACTATTTTCCCGGGGCAGATGCCCTGATCACCCCCTCCTTTGAGAGCATCGACACCTCGGTACTCGACGGGCAGACAGCAGTGGTTATTATGACGCACAGTTTTCAGAAGGATGTCCGGTACCTGATGGCACTTAAAGACAGCAAACCTGCCTACCTCGGACTGCTGGGTTCGGTCAGGCGCAGGGAACGGGTGCTCTCCATGCTGCTTGAGTATTGCCCGGATGTTTCCGTGGAGTTCCTGGAGGCCATTCACGGACCGGCCGGGATCAGCATCGGGGCCGAAAATGCACCGGAGATCTCCGTTTCCGTACTGGCGGAGATCCTGAGTGTCACCCGGGGACAGGCTCCGGTATCCCTGAAAGACAAAGCCGGTTCCATTCATGGATGAACTTCCCATACTGCTCCTGGCGGCCGGCTGCTCCGAACGCATGGGACAACCCAAGCAATTGTTGCGGTGGGGGAATACCACACTCATTGAACATCAGATACAGGTGCTCCGGAAAACGGGCCATCCGGTCGTTGTTGTGCTGGGTCACGGAAGCGCCCTGCTCATCCCGCTGGCGGAACAGGCCGGGGCCGAGATCGTGGTGAACAGGGATTGGGAAAATGGGATGGGAAGTTCCATCGCTGCGGGAGTCGGGTATTTGATGGGCAAAGGGTCAACGGCGAAAGGAGTCCTGATCACCCTTGTTGATCAGCCCCTTGTTCCCGGGGAGCATTATTCAGCGATGTTAAGCGCATTCAGGCCGGGAAACGGTATGATCATTGGATCCAGATTCAAAAACGGCATTGCAGGCGTACCGGCCCTGTTCGATGCGGTCTATTTCAGGGAACTTGTCGCCTTACAGGGGGAGGGGGGTGCGAAGAAGATCATCCGGGCACACCGGGAGCAACTTGTTCACGCGGAGTGCGATGAATTGGGGGAGGATCTGGATACACCCGAGGAGTACCGGAGGTTGCATGCGCGCTATATGGAAGGGCGCATGGGAGATGCCTGAGCGCCAGGCGATCCGTTGCGATTTTCTGTTTATAGCTCCACCGCTAAATCAGCCATGATCTTTATATCCTTTACACGGATCACATTCCTTTCATAACCGTACCGGGTCGCGTAGAGCATGGAAAGGGCCACCTGGTTCACCGTTGAAATGATATGGGGAAACATCCGTTTGATGACCGGAAAAAGCCAGGCAATGAATTTGTAGTAGCTAAGCACCCTTTTCTGGCCGGGGGTGGGGATCAGGAACCCGATGCGGTATCCGAAGGCCTGTCTGAAAGGCAGTTTCATCAGATCGTTTTCGGTCTTGCCCTTGACCCGCGCCCACGCCATCCGGCTTTTTTCGCTGCTGTCGGTCCCTCCCCCGCTCACATACACAAATGTCATGGAGGGATTGGGATTCACGGCCCGGGCGAAATGCAGGGTCAGGTCATAGGTGATCCGCCGGTACGCTTCCTTGTCCATCCCGACGCTGCTCACCCCCGCACAGAAAAAGCAGGCATCGTAGCCTTTCAGTCTTTTGTCATCTTCATTCAGCGACAGAAAATCGGCCACGATGTATTCTTTCAGCTTCGGGTGTGAATGGCCGGTCGGCCTGCGGCTTACGCTCAGCACTTCCGTCACATGCGGATGGTTCAGGCATTCCAGCATGACGCCTTCGCCGACCATCCCCGTCGTACCTGTAATAATCACTTTCATGATAGTCCGTTATCTGATTCCGGGTTAAAAGTATGGCGCATAAATGTGAATTCAAAGTCCGGCATGGCCTGATCAAAGATTGGAAAAGAGTCCGATTCTCCGTAATTTAACCAAACTGCCGTTGGTGGAAAAAAATGCGGCGGACATGAAATGAACCATCATCGTAGATTTTTGATCATCTTCCGGGTAGCCTGCTATTTCTGCGGATTCTATTTCCTGATCATGGGTTTCGCGTTAATGCTGTTTCCTGCATTCCTGACCAGATTGTCAGGTCCGCAGGATCCAATCGTTCTCGGCATGCTCCGCGGCGCCGGAGGGAGTATTATCCCATACTCCCTGCTCTATTATTTTGTGGCAATTTCCCCTGTAAAAAGAAAGTGGGCGATCATTGTCATCGCTCTGGCCAATTTTGCTGCTATCATTCTCGATTTTGTTTCAGTATTTCTCGGGGAATATCTGTTGAGATATGCCATGATTGATGTTCCTGTGGAGTTCTTGAGCTTACTCATGATGATTCTGGCCCTGGGGAAGTCCTCTTTATACAAACTGGGAGTTGTGAAAGAACAAGAATAATGTTGAACCTATGAAACATCGGGTTATCAAAATTGCCGTCGTTCTATGCTGCGGCCTTGGCTTTGTCACCAATGGAATTGCTCAAAATGATGCATCCCCTGATTACCAAACGGTCAGGAATACCATCGAACAATCCATCGGCTGGGCCGTTGAGAAGGATTTCGAAAAAATGTTTGACCTGTGGGATGAGGAGATGTTGCATTTCTGGCTGTTTTCGAACAGCCTGGTTGTGGGCCTGGACAGTTTTAAGGTTTATGCTGACATGTGGAGAGATCCTGATTTCCGTGGAACACGCTTTGAGTTCAAGGATTTGCGCATCGTCTTCTCTTCCGGTGGAGATGTGGCCTGGTATTCATGTCTGCTCGATGACTGCGGCTCCTACAAGGGCAGGGAGTTCTGCATCGAAAACGTCTTTCAAACCGGGGTACTGGAGAAAAAGGATGGACGGTGGGTGCATGTACTGATGCATGGATCATATCCAGTCGACAAGATCCCTGAAAATTATGTCCGGGAGTATTATTCGGACCTGTTTGAAACAGATTGAATTCAAGGAGAACCATATGAAAGTCTGTATTGTAGGTGCATCAGGAAAGCTCGGACAGTATATGATCCGGCATTGCCTGGACAAAGGATATGAAGTGGTGGGGGTCTGCCGGCAAAAAAGCGTCGGTAAACTTGAGCGGTACAGCAACCGCATGACCATATACCCGGGAGCCACGAATGATCGGAACGTGATCAGGGATGCAGTAAAGGGATGTCAGGCTGTCCTAACAGTTCTGGTTCCCTGGGGGGCTCAGCAATATTCTTCAGGGACCGCGCAGGCAGTCATGGATTTTGCGGAGAAGGGGGCACGGTTGATCTTTTCCTGTGGCTGGCATATTACGCGGGATGGAAAGGATGTCTATTCCCGGAAACTGAAAAGGCAGGAGAAGGTATTGGGCTTTCTTGGAAAGCTATTTCGCCTGGTGGAACTGGATGACCAGGTTGAAGCCTGCAGAAGGATATTCGAAAGCGATACCCGGTGGACCGTGGTTCGCGGAAGCGATCTCGAAGAAGGCGAGAGCCAGGGATTGCCGGTATGGAGCAGGCATGTGGGGGATCCCGTCCTCAAAAGCAACATGACAAGGCGTGTGGACTTCGCCCTCTTCATGGTTTCGGCCATCGAGAACGATGAGCTCATTCATGAAGCCCCGGCGATTGTCGGGTGCAAAAGCCCGTCGGCGCTTGAACATGCGATGAGAAAGACAGATTAAAAACCTGTGCAAGTCAGGCAGAAAGTGTAAATGACCAACAAAGCAAAAATGAGAAACCCCATGAACGTATCTGTAAGTGGCACTTCATCGATGAATGCCCTGCTGATTCCGGCATTGCTGCTTGTTGCAGCCACTTTTTCCTGTTCCCCCGGCAGAACCGAAAATTACCCCATCAACCCCGATCCTCCCGGATCGGGAAAAGTCAGGTGGGCTGAAAGCCTGACCCCGGAAGGCTGGACGAAGGTCACCAATGAAGGCGGGGCTACCCTCGGATACTCAAAAAATTCGGGCCTTGGGCTTATCCAGGTGGACGGATATGCGTTCAAAGATCTTAACAGGAACAACCTGCTGGACCAGTTTGAGGACTGGCGCGTTGACTTTGAGATGCGGGCAAAGGCCATGGTTCAGGAGATACCCGTCGGGCAGATGATGGGGATGAAGATGAATCCGTTCGGCAGCTGGAGGGTGAATCCCGATTCCCTGGATGCGGTAATGAGGAACTGCCTGGACCTGGGATACAGGCAGCTGCGGGCACCACGCGGAGGGATGGTGGATGCAGGGACCATAGTGAGCTGGAACAACATGGTGCAGCAGTACATTGAAGGCCTGAAAGGGATCGTTTGCATACCCGCGGTCTGGATCGACGATCCCCGATCAGGGGACGTGTCCAGCTGGCCGTGCAACCTGGGATTGGCAGCAACCTTCGACCCTGAGGTTGGTGCCCGGTACGGCAGAATGATGTCGGAGGAATGGCGTGCCCTGGGGATCTCCATGCAGGTGGCCACCCAGATGGACCTGGCCACGGAGCCGAGGTGGAAACGCATACCCGGAACCTTCGGGGAGGATCCCGCCCTCTCCATGGATATGGCCAGGGCCGTCATCAATGGCTGGCAATCCACATACGATGAAGAAGGGAATGATCTGGGCTGGGGCAAACACAGCGTGAACAACCAGATGAAGCACTGGACAGGTGACGGCGCCGCCGAAGGTGGGCGCGAATCCCATACCCGGGACGGGGCCTACAATGTATTCCCCGGTGGCCAGTTTTTCACACATCTCCTGCCGTTCCTCGCCTGCATGGACCTGCCCGGGAAAACGGGAACAGTTTCGGCCGCTATGACGAACTACTCCGTTGGTATTGAGGCGGATGGTTCGCCGGTAGGGGGAGAGCGGATGGGTACCAGTTACAGCCCGTACAAAATCAATCATTTGTTGAGGGAAAAGTATGGCTGGGATGGCTATATCCTCACCGACTTCGGGATCCTCACCAGCAAAAATTACGGCGTCGAAAACCTGACCATGGCTGAAAAAATGCTGGCCACCCTGGAAGCAGGCTGTGATGCCTTCGGAGGTGAGGGCAATGATGGCCGGTCAAGTGTTGGCCTGGCTATGGAAGCCTACCAGCTGGGGATTGTCAGGCGGGGTGAAGCAGCAATGAATGAAATCATGCGAAAATCGACGGAGCGGATATTGCGGACCCACTTCAACATCGGTATTGTCGACAATCCATATCTCACCGTCGATGTGGCGAAAACAGTTCCCAACAATGCGGAGCACAATGCCGAGGGACACCGGGCACACCTCAAATCCATCGTGATGCTGAAGAACAGCAACGGTGCCATCCACAGGGCGTCGGAGGGAACCGGGAAACCGCGGGTATATATCCCCAGGGTATATGTGGCGGCCACAGGAGGGTGGACCAGGACACCTGCCTCTGCTGATCCGGGATTTGATCCGGAAATTGCCGGAGAATACTACCAGGTGCTGACGGATGAGATTGCTGCTTCATATTCTGGTCCCCCTGACAGAGAAGGGAATCCCACCCTGTCGCCCGATGATATCAAACGTGCCTCCGGAGAGGAGATAGCACAATGTGATTTTGCCATTGTCAGGATCAGCAATCCGAAAAACGGAAATCCGACCTTTATGGAGGCAGGAGGCATGAGGGAAGGCCCTGGATCATTGGAAAGTATAACGGACCGTGAGGAGTTCACCTATCTTCCCATATCACTGCAATACCGCCCCTATACGGCAGATTCAGAATTTGTGCGCCGGGAATCCATCGGGGGAGATATGATCGAAGAGAAAGGGATGGCAACCGGTGGCCCCGCAGAAAATCTGGTAAAGGAGAACCGTTCCTATTTCGGCAAGACGGCCATCATCACCAATGAAAGCCACCTGGACCTGTTACTGAACACCGCCGCTGCGGCTAAGAAGGTGGTAGTTGCGCTGGACATGTCAAATCCAATGGTGTTTAGTGAATTCGAAAGCGAGGTGGATGCCATCCTGGTGGGATTCGGCGGGAACAGGGCCGACTATGTTCCAGACAAGGCATTCCTCGAGGTGATTTCCGGTCAGGTGGAACCGTCAGGTCTGCTGCCCCTACAGATGCCGGCGAATATGGAGACCGTCGAGGCACAGTATGAGGATGTGCCACGTGATATGG
>CAZNSZ010000042.1:0-35950 GCA_964575865.1 uncultured Bacteroides sp.
AGTCGACAGTCGTTAGAAGTTAGAACCCTAACCTCTAACCACTAACCACTATCTTTTCTATCCTATCCCCCTGCCGGATGCGGTCAATGACCTCCAGGCCGCTGACCACCTTCCCGAAACAGGTGTGCTGACGGTCAAGGTGGCTGGTGTTCCTGCGGGAATGGCAGATGAAGAACTGTGAACCGCCCGTATCCCTTCCGGCATGAGCCATGGAGAGCACCCCCCGGTCGTGGTACTGGTTCTCCCCGTCCAGTTCGCAGGGAATGGTATACCCGGGACCTCCCCTTCCGGTCCCCTCCGGACACCCGCCCTGGATCACAAAATCAGGGATGACCCGGTGAAAGGTCAGTCCGTCGTAAAATCCATCCCGGGAGAGTTTGATGAAATTGGCCACCGTACCGGGGGCATCCCTGTCATAGAATTCCACCTCCATGATGCCTTTCTCCGTGTGAATCTCAGCTTTGCTCATTGTATTGGTTTGTTTTGATGGTTGATAAGTCGCTATTTCGCATGTCGCTCCTGAAGCGTGGCCGCCACATCGGAGATCCCCAGTTCCCGGGCCGAAAGCAGTACCAGCAGGTGGTAAACCAGGTCGGCGGCTTCGCCCAGGAACCGGTCGTCGTCCTGCTCCTTCGATTCGATGACCAGTTCCACGGCCTCCTCCCCCACTTTCTGGGCGATCCGGCTGATCCCCTCCCGGAACAGCCGGGTGGTGTACGATCCTTCCGGCATCTCTTCCCTCCTGTGGTGGATCAGCTCCTGGAGTTCCAGCAGAAAATCGACCCCGCGGCTGTTCTCCTCACTGAAGCAGGTATCGCTGCCGGTGTGGCAGACCGGTCCGTCGGGCCTCGCCTTGATCAGAATGGTATCCTGGTCGCAATCCTCCAGGATATCGGTCACATGGAGGAAATTGCCGCTCTCCTCCCCCTTGGTCCACAAACGCTGGCGGGTCCGGCTGTAGAAGGTGACCCTCCCCTCTTCCCGGGTTTTCTGAAGCGCTTCCCTGTTCATGAATCCGAGCATCAGCACACGGTCAGTGTGCGCATCCTGAATAATGGCCGGTATGAGGCCGTCCAGTTTATCAAAATTCATCTTATCTGACAATGATTTGGTGTTGTTTCAAATGGTTTTTGAGGTCCCGGATGGGGATCTCGTTGTAATGGAAAATACTGGCAGCCAGCGCCGCATCCGCATTGCCCTCCCGGAATACCTCCACGAAATGCGCCATGGTCCCGGCGCCCCCCGAGGCGATCACAGGGATCGAAAGGGCCGATGTCAGCTCCTTCAGGGCTTCGCAGGCGTATCCGTTCTTGGTACCGTCGTGGTTCATGGAGGTGAACAGGATCTCTCCGGCCCCCCTTTCCTGGGCCTCCCGGGCCCATGAGAACAACTCCCTGCCGGTGGCGATGCGGCCTCCGTTGACATAGACCACCCACCTCCCCGCTTCCAGCCGCGCATCGACGGCCACCACCACGAACTGGCTGCCGAATCCCCCGGCGATCCGGTCGATCAGCTCCGGGTTCCTTACCGCCGATGAATTAATGGAGACCTTGTCCGCTCCCGAGGCCAGCAGGACATGTGCATCTTCCAGGCGGTCGATCCCTCCCCCCACGGTAAAGGGGATGTTGAGGTGGGCGGCGATCCGTTCCACCAGGTCGGCGAACAGTTTGCGTCCCTCATGGGTGGCGGTGATGTCCAGGTAGACCAGTTCATCGGCGCCCTCCCTGGCGTACCGCGCCCCCAGCTCCACCGGATCACCCACATCGATCACATTCTCAAAATTGATCCCTTTGACGGTTTTTCCGTTCCTGATATCCAGGCATGGTATGATCCTTTTCGCAAGCATCCTTATTTCCGTTTCAGTATAAACGATTCCAGTTCCCTGAGCCCGATCCTCTCTTCGTAGATCGCCTTGCCCACGATCACCTCGTCGATGGCCTCCTCCTCCAGGGCCACGATGTCGTCCATCCGGCTGATCCCCCCGCTGGCCACGATAAACAGGGAGGGGTGTTTCCCGCGGATCTCCCTGTACCTTTCAGTGGCGGGGCCTTCCAGCATCCCGTCCCGGTCAATGTCAGTACAGATCACCTTCCGGATGCCCAGAGCCTCATAAGTGCCGATGAACTCCATCAGGCCCGCATCGGTCTCTTCGCTCCAGCCGGCGATGGCGATCCTGTCCTCCCTGAAATCGGCCCCCAGGATGATCCGGTCGGGACCGTATTGCTCCAGCCACTCAAGGAAGACCTCCCGGTGGCGGACCGCCATGCTTCCTCCTGTGATCATCCGTACCCCCGATTCGAACAGGATCCTTACATCCTCATGGGACCGGATCCCCCCTCCCGCATCAATGATCAGCCCGGTCTTACCCGCCACCTTTTCCACCACCCGGTAATTGACCACCCGCTGCTCCCGGGCTCCGTCCAGATCCACCATGTGGAGGCGGGTCATGCCGTGATCCTCGAACCGGAGGGCCATATCCAGGGGATCACCGTAAACCACGCTGCTGGCATAATCTCCCCGGGTTAACCGGACACATTTCCCTTCCAGGATATCGATGGCCGGAACAATGGTGATCATAGCTTCAGGAAGTTTGAAAGGATCCGCTCCCCGGGACCCCCGCTTTTCTCCGGGTGAAACTGGGTTGCAAAGAAATTGTCCTTCTGCATGGCGGCACTGAAGGGTACCATATAGCCGGTGACTGCTGCCGTATCCGCGCAGACGGGTACGTAATAGGAGTGCACAAAATAGACATATTCACCCGGGTGCCGGCTGTCGAATAGCGGCCCGGATGCCGAATCAAGGCTGTTCCATCCCATGTGGGGCACCTTGAGCCCTCCGGATGGGAACCGCCTTACCGGCTGGTCGAATATCCCGATACAGGGGGTATCCCCCTCCTCGGACCAGCTGCACATCAGCTGCTGGCCCAGGCAGATGCCCAGCACCGGCATGGTCAGGCTGGCGATTAACCGGTCCAACCCCCTCTCCCTGAGATAGTTCATGGTATTGGCCGCCTCCCCCACACCCGGGAAGATCACCTTATCCGATGCACGTATCGTATGGGGATCATCCGTAATTACAGCCTCGGTACCCAGCCTTCTCAGGGCATGATCCACCGATCTGATATTTCCCGCGTTGTATTGAATGATCGATACCTTCATGCTGCTGCAGCTATAATGTTCCCTTGGTGGTGGGAAGCCGGTTGTGGTCCGGGTCCAGCCGGACCGCCTGTCCCACCGCACGGGCAAATGCTTTGAACACCGCCTCGATCCTGTGGTGGTCGTTCTCTCCCTCCGCGGCAACAGAGAGGTTGCAGCGGGCCGTATCGGTAAAGCTTTTGAAAAAGTGGTAGAACATTTCCGTGGGTACCTCGCCGATGCGGTCGCGCCTGAATTCCACATCCCAGCGGATCCAGGGTCTCCCTCCGAAATCCACAGCCACCGTGGCCAGTGAATCATCCATGGGAAGCACGAAAGCGTACCTTTCCATCCCTCTCTTATCTCCTATGGCCTCGGAGAATGCCTGCCCCAGGGCCAGTGCCGTATCTTCGATGGTGTGGTGCTCATCCACGTGCAGGTCACCCGAGGCCTTCACGGTCAGGTCCATGCCCCCGTGCCGCCCCAGCTGATCGAGCATGTGGTCGAAGAAACCGAGCCCCGTGGAGATGTCGGTGCGTCCCTGTCCATCGAGGGAGAGCTCCACTTCGATCTCCGTTTCACCGGTCACGCGCCTGACCCTGCTGCGCCGCAGCTCGGAACGCAGAAAGGCGTAGATCCGGTCCCAGTCGCCGGTGACCAGGCGGCAGACGGAATCCAGGCCCTTCCCACGCAGCTGCTCTTCACTCCAGGGACCGCCGTAAAGGATCCCTCCTGCGCCCAGGTTCCTGGCCAGCTCCAGGTCGGTCAGGCGGTCCCCGATCACAAAGGAGTGTTCCAGGTCGTACCCTCCTTCCAGGTAGTCCGCAAGCATGCCTGTACCCGGTTTGCGGTTGGGCGATTGCTCTTCCGGCAGCGAGGGATCGATGTGCACGGCGTCGAATTCCACCCCCTCGTTGCGAAAGGCGGTCAGCATCTTTTCATGGGCCGGCCGGAAATCCTCCTCCGGAAAGGAGGCGGTCCCCAGTCCGTCCTGGTTGGTGACCATGACCAGCAGGTAGGGTGTATGCTGCCTGATCCTGTGGAGGTTCCTGAAGACGCCGGGTTCAAATTCCAGCTTCTCCAGCGAATCCACCTGGCAATCCCCTTCCGGTTCCCTGATCAGGGTACCGTCCCGGTCCACGAATATAACTCTCTGTTTCATGCTGTATTATTCTGTGTCATTTCATCGTAGGCTTCAAGTGCATCAAATAGGGCCTGATTCTCTTCAGGGGTGCCCACCGTGATGCGGAGGCACCCCCCGCACAGCGGAACGGAGGAGCGGTCCCTGACCACGATGCCCCGGCCGGTCAGGTACCGGTAGATCCGGTCAGGAGCCTCCACCTTTACCAGCAGGAAATTGGCATCGGAGGGGTATACCGTTTTCACAAAAGAAAATGCCTGCAGCCTTTCCGTCATCCCCTCCCTTTCGCCCAGGATCCGGGCCACCCAGTTCCGGCAGTGTTCCCGGTCCGCCAGGGCTTCCATGGCCTTCCCGAGCGACAGATCATTGATGTTGTAGGGATATTTCACCCGCGTAAGGTACCCGGTCAGTTCGGGATGGGCAAAGACCATTCCCAGGCGGATCCCCGCCAGGCCCCATGCCTTGGAGAGGGTCTGGAGGATCACCAGGTTCTTTTTGCGGGGAACCAGCCCGAGGAGTCCCCCTGAACGGCTGAAATCGATGTAGGCTTCATCCACCACCACCATGCAGGGAGCCCCGTCGATGATCCGCTCCATGGCTTTCGGATCGAAACTGTTGGAAGTGGGATTGTTGGGGGAGCAGAGGAAGATGATTTTGGTGTGCCGGTCAACCGCTTCCAGGACCCGCTCCGGATCGAGGCTGAAATCGGACCTGAGCAGCACCTTTTTCCGCTCCACGTCATGGATATCGGCGCAAACCCCGTACATGCCATAGGTGGGATCGACCGTGACCACATTATCCACACCGGGATTACACAATACCCTGATCAGCAGATCAATACCCTCATCACTCCCGTTGCCCAGGAACAGGTTATCCACCTGCTGTCCCCTGAGTCCGGCGATGAGCCGTTTCAGTTCCCGCTGGCCCGGATCGGGATAGCGGTTGAGGGGGGCGTTGTAGGGATTTTCGTTGGCATCCAGGAAGATGCGGGCGGTACCGCTGAATTCATCCCGGGCAGAGGAATAGGGTACCAGCCGCCTGATATTGGGCCGCACCAGTGCATGTATGTCCACGGGATTACCCATCATTGCGCTCTTCTAAACGGACCTCCACGGCACGGCGATGTGCCTCCAGCCCTTCGGCCCCGGCAAGGGTCATAATGGTATCGCCCAGGTGCTGAAGCCCCGGTCGGGTGATCTCCTGGAAGGTGATCTTCCGGAAATAACTGTCCATGTTCACCCCGCTGAAGCTCCGCGCCCATCCCCCGGTGGGAAGGGTGTGGTTGGTCCCCGAAGCATAGTCTCCCGCACTTTCCGGGGTGTATGGCCCCAGGAAGACCGAACCCGCATGGAGGATCCGCTCTGCCAGTTCGGCATAATCCCTGGTATTGATGATCAGGTGTTCCGGCGCATAGCTGTTGATCAGGCCGATCATCTCTTCCCTTTCCCCGAACAGGATCACCCGGCTGTTGTCCAGGGATCTTTCCGCCACTTCCTTCCTTGGCAGCATGTCCAGCTGGCGTTCCACCTCCTCCCGGACCCTTTCGATCAGCATTTCCGAATCGGTAACCAGCAGCACCTGGCTGTCGGGACCGTGTTCAGCCTGGGAGAGCAGGTCGGAGGCCACATGGACCGGATCGGCGCTGTCGTCGGCCAGGACAGCCAGTTCCGAAGGTCCGGCAGGCATGTCGATGGCCACCCGGTCACGGCTCACCAGCTGCTTGGCCATGGTCACATACTGGTTGCCAGGGCCGAAAATCTTATCCACAGCAGGAATGCTTTCGGTTCCCCAGGCCATTGCGGCCACCGCCTGGACCCCTCCGACCCTGAAAACCCTGTGGATCCCCAGCTGACCGGCAATGTAAAGGATGGCCGGTGAGACCATTCCCCGGCGGTCGGGCGGTGTGCACAGGATCACCTCTGCACAGCCGGCGATCATGGCCGGGATCCCCAGCATCAGGACCGTGGACAGAAGCGGGGCCGAACCTCCGGGAATGTAGAGCCCGACCCGCTGGATGGGAACCGATTTCTGCCAGCACCGCACCCCCGGGGAAGTGACGGTGGGATCCTCCTGTCCAAGCTGGGCCTCGTGAAAGGCACGGATGTTCCGGGAGGCCTCCCCGATGGCGCGTTTCAGCGCCTCCTCCACCTGCTCCCCGGCAGCGGTGATCTCTTCCTGGCTTACCTCCAGGGAGGAGAGCCTGGCACCGTCGAATTCGAGGGTCAGGGCACGGACTGCTTCGTCGCCCCCTTCGGCCACCTTCCCGATCAGTTCCTTCACCCGGGCTTCCAGCCGGTCCGGTTCCATCTGCGGCCTCCGGATCAGCCGGTCCCATTCTGAACGCTCCGGATTTCGGATAATGTTCATTCGATTTTTGTTAACGGTCAGACGATCATCTTCTCTATTGGAATCACCAGGATGCCCTGGGCACCCAGTTCGCGCAGCCTGTCGATCACGGACCAGAACTCCTTCTCGCTCAGTACCGAGTGGACCGAGCTCCAGCCAGGTTCGGCCAGCGGCATCACGGTGGGGCTCTTCATTCCGGGGATCACCCCGATGATCTCCTCCAGCCGGTCATTGGGTGCGTTCAGCAGGATATAGCGGTTGCTTGAGGCCGCCAGAACGCTCCGGATCCGGAACAGCAGGTCCCTGAGCAACCCGCTGACAGCAGGATCCAGGTTACGGTTGGCGATCACCACCGCTTCGGAGTGCATGACCACCTCCACCTCCTTCAGCCCGTTGCTGATCAGCGTGCTGCCCGAACTGACAATATCAAAAATGGCATCAGCAATGCCGATGGAGGGCGCCAGTTCTACGGAACCGCTGAGTACATGCACATCGGCACGTACACCTTTCTCCGCCAGGAAATTGTTCAGTATGACGGGATAGGAGGTTGCGATCCGCTTCCCTTCCAGGTCCTCCACCCCACGGTAGGGATCCCCTTTTGGAAGGGCCAGGGAGAGCCTGCACCTGGAATACCCCAGTCGCTCCACCAGGTCCACGGCACACTCCTTTTCGGCATATTCATTCTCTCCCACGATGCCGATATGGGCCACCCCGTCTTCCACGTACTGAGGGATGTCGTCATCCCTCAGATAGATCACCTCCAGGGGAAAGTACTGTGCCAGCGAACGCAGCTTCCTGGAGCCGTTGTTCAGGGTAATCCCTGACTCCTTCAGCAGTTCCAGCGATTTCTCGCTGAGCCTGCCCGATTTTTGTATGGCTATTCTCAGTTTATCCATGCCTTTAAAACAAAAAAGGTCTGCAGCGCCTGCAAACCTGTCAATTCTACAATTGAAATACAAGGATCTGCACAGGCCGTCACCCCCCGTTGTGGTGGTGATGGTGAACACTGTGCCGTCCGTACTCCCTCATGATGTGTCAATTGTTTTGCAATATTAATAATAATTTGAATTCATCCACCCGATCCTTCGTATAATTTCCCTGAATAAACCCCTTTCTGCTTATTATCCGGTATAATGAAAGGATCAGATATCTTTCACCAGGATATTGGAGGGGGATTCCTTCATAGAATGCAGCAAATGCTCCTGGATCCTGGTGATCTTTTCCAGGGTCTCCGACTCGGTCACCACCATCTGGTCCCCTCCCACCCGTTCCATCTGGTTGTATATGTAATCCACCGAGATCTTGTTGATGTCCACGGCCGGCTGGTAGGACCGGTCCTTGGTGTTGTCGGCCGCCAGTTCCACAAGGACCCCGGCGATCACCAGTTCGTACAGCAGTTCGTTCACCAGCCGGAGCGGGATACCCAGTTCATGGCTCAGGGCCTCAGAATTCTTGGCGGCCCCGCCCTCTTCAAAATTCTTGATGATCTGGTGGGCGATCAGGAGGGTGAGGATCCGCTTGTTTTGGTGGCTTAGCTTCAGTGCGTTCTCTTCGTACTGGTAATTCTCGATGTTCTGGTAGGCAAAACAGAGTTCGGCCCCCATCAGGACGATCAGCCAGGTGATCTGCATCCAGAGCAGGAACAGGGGGATGGCCGCGATACTCCCGTAGAGGGTGTTGAAACGGAATGCCCCGATCTGCAGTTCCTGGTAGAGCGCCTGGAAGATCATGGCCACCGTACCGGAGATAATCCCAGCCACCAGGGCATACTTCAGCTTGACCTTGGTGTTGGGCATCACGAGGAAAACGATGGTGAAGAGCACCCAGATGGACACGTACGGGACCGATTTGATCAGGAAACCGACCAGGGGACCGATCACTGTGAAGTCGGTGGTGGCCGTCTGTATTTTGATGATCATGGTCCCCGAGATACCGATGGCGAAGGGACTCAGGATCATGATGGCCAGGTAATCGGAAAACTTGCGCATGGGACTGCGCGGTTTCCTGATCTGCCAGATGTCGTTAAATGCGGCTTCAATGTTGTTCAGGACATGGATCACCGACCAGAACAGGATGATCCCACCGACACTTGCCAGGACCCCCCCCTTCACCTTGACAAGCAGGTTATCCACCAGGTCCGTCAGCAACTTCATCATCGCTTCCTGTCCCTGCATGTTATTGTTGATCACCTCGTGCAGCCGCTCCTCAAAACCGAAATTCCGGGCGATCACAAAGGCAATGGCGAAAATGGGTACGATGGAGAGCATGGTGAAATAGGTAAGTGCTGCTGCCCTTACCGCTGCCCTGTCCTCGAAGAATCCTTTGAAAGCTAGTATATAGACCCTGACCTGCCTGATCAGAAAGGAACGCCGGGAGGACCCGGCTGCGAAATCCGTCGCCCATATCTCCTCCCTGAAAAAGGTCTTGAGCTTCTTGATCATACCGTTGGATTGGCCAAACAAATATAGCAAACTTGTGCAAAGGTAACCGGAAAAACTATCTTTACACCAAAATCCTGCACACCATGGCCACTCTGAAAGAAAAACTGATCAAATGGAAAGAGACCCGATCGCTCTGGCAGAAATCGCTGGATGTATTGTTCTGGGTCCTGCTGATCCTGCTGATCATTCCCGGACCGCGAAAGGTGATCGCCACCCAGGTGAACCGGCTGGTGCTGCACCTGAAGGGCCCCGGGATGCTGAGCGAGGATAAACAGGTGGAGCTCACGAACTGGGATTATCAGTGGGTCCTCGGGACAGCGGACAGTGAGCCGGTGTACCTGAGCGATCTCAGCAACCAGGTGATTTTCCTCAATTTCTGGGCCACCTGGTGCCCTCCATGCGTGGCGGAGATGCCTGCGATCGAAAAAGCCTACAAGAAGCACAGGAACCAGGTGGTCTTCCTGCTGGTAACCAATGAAAAACCGGAGGTGGTGGAAGCTTTCATGGAGAGACACGGGTACGACCTGCCCGTACTCTATCCCGGTACGGAGATCCCGGAAGTGTTCCGGGCAGGCTCCATCCCCACCACCTTCATCATTTCCAGGGAAGGTAAGATCGTAGCGAAAAAGACCGGGGCAGCCAACTGGGACTCCAGGGCCACGGACCGGCTTTTCGAACAACTGATCAGGTAGTTTTCCGGTAGTTGGCCACCGCCAGGGTGAGCACCACTCCCGCGTACCCGGCCATGCTGAAGAATTCACGGCTGATATCCGTAAAACCCGATCCTTTCAGAAGCACCATCCGGGTGACCTTCATGAAATAGGCCACCGGATTGATCAGGTTGAGCCGCTGGGCCCAGGGGGGCATGCTTTCGATGGGTGTGAACACCCCGCTCATCAGGATGAAGGTGATCATAAAGAAGAACGCCACGAACATCAGCTGCTGCTGGGTGCTGGAAATGGTGGAGAGGAACAGACCGATCCCAAGGACCAGGAGCAGGTAGACCGATGCGGAGAGGAACAGGAGCCCCAGGCTTCCCCGGACCGGCAGGTCATACAGCAGCCGTCCCACCACCAGGCCGACGGCCAGTTCGAACAGTGCGATCAACCAGAAGGGCAACAGCTTGGCAATGATGAACTGGGTCTTGCGGATCGGGGTCACATTGATCTGCTCGGTGGTGCCCATCTCCTTTTCCCGGACCAGGTTCAGGGCGGTCAGAAGCATTCCGATCAGGGTGATGAGGATCACCAGGATCCCCGAGAACATGTAGATCTTGTAATCGAGCATGGGGTTGTACCAGAACCGCGGGATCATCTCCAGTGATACGCCCTCCCCCTCACCTTCCGTGACGGAGAACACCACCCTGATCTCTCGGTTGTAATCGGCGATGATCCTGTTGCAGTAGGCCTGTATCAGTCCGGCCTCTGTGGCGTTAATGGCATTGATCACCAGCTGCAGATCGGTTCCCTGTTCCCTGTGGAGCCGGGACCCGAAATGCGGCCCGAAATGAAGGATCACATCGGCCCGGTCGCCTGTGAGTAGCGGCGCCGCATCCCCGAAGGCGGAAGCGTGCTGCACGATCTCAAAGAAGGGGGATCCGGTGAATTTGGAGACCAGCCGGCGGCTCAGGGAAGAGCGGTCCTCATCCACCACCACCATGCGGATCCCTTTCATCTCCAGGCTCGCCGCATAGGTCAGGATGATCATCTGAACAAGCGGAACCACGATCAGGACCGGAAGGATGAAACGGTTCCTGACGATCTGTTTGAATTCTTTGACCAGCAATGTTCGTATGATCCTCATAACCTTATGTTTATTCCAGTCTGATCCTGAAACGGCGGATGGCCGCCAGGATAAACAGCAGGGTCATTCCTGCCAGGATCAGGGTCTCTTTCCATATGAAGGCCAGTCCCGTCCCTTTCAGCATTACATTTTTAATCACAACGATGAACCATCGGGCCGGCATGATGGCCGAGAACCACTGGAGGATCCGCGGCATGTTATCGATGGGAAAAATGAATCCGGACAGGATAATGGTGGGAAGCATCAGTCCGATCATGCTGAACACCATGGCCATCTGCTGGGTACGTGCCACGGTCGAGATCAGCACTCCCAGTGAAAGGGCCAGAACGATATAGAGCATGCATTCGGCCATCAGGAGCCAGATGCTCCCCGCCACCGGAACCCGGAACACCAGGACACCGAGCAATATGATGGTCATGGCGTTCACCAGGGAGAGGAATACATAGGGAGTGACCTTCCCCAGAATGATCTCCCTGGGCTTCAACGGGGATGCCAGCAGCAGCTCCATGGTGCCCAGCTCCTTTTCCCGGGTGATGGTCACCGAGGTCATCAGGGCTGAGATCAGCATCAGGATCAGCGCCATGAGCCCGGGGACGAACATGAATACCCCTTTCATCTCCTCGTTGAAGAACATGCGGGGAATCACCTCAACCTGCCAGGGGGCGGCATGGTCGCCTGTAAGCGAGCGGAAATACCCGGACAACACCCCCTGCAGGTAGTTCTGTGCCAGCTGGGCCGAATTGGCATCGGAAGCATCGGTGATCAGGCTGATGGCGGCCCTCTTTTCGCGCATGAGCCGCTCTTCGAACCCGGCTTCGAACACCACCACCACCTTGGCCCTGCCTGTTCGGAACAGGGCCTCCACCTCCTCTTCCCGTTCAATGCGGGATACCAGTTCAAAATAGCCCGAAGCAGCCATTTTCTCCACTGCCTTGCGTGTGGTACCATCCCCGGCCCTGTCCCAGACCCCTACTTTCACCCCGTGGATCTCGTTGGTGACCACATAGCCGAACAGGACGATCATGATCACCGGCAAACCGAACAGGATCGCCAGGGTCCTGGGATCCCTGAATATGTGGTGAAACTCCTTCCTTATGAATCCGTAAAACCGCTTCATTGCTTTCTGGCCAGTTGAATAAATACTCCGTTCATGGTGTCGGATCCATGGGTGGTTTTGAGCTGGGATGGGGTACCCAGTGCCGCGATTCTCCCTTCCACCATGATGGATACCCTGTCGCAGTACTCTGCCTCATCCATGTAGTGGGTGGTAACGAACACGGTGATCCCCTCCCGGGTGGCCCCGTGGATCATCTCCCAGAACTGGCGCCGGGTGATGGGATCCACCCCGCCGGTGGGCTCGTCCAGGAAGACCACGGCCGGCCTGTGGAAGATGGCCACAGAGAAGGCCAGTTTCTGTTTCCATCCCAGCGGTACCTGCCGGATCAGCCTGTTCCGGATGGCTCTGAGCTGAAGCCTCTCCAGCAACTGCTCCTCGCGTTCCCGGATGTACTTCCTGTCTAATCCGTAAATGCCGGCATACAGCCTGATGTTCTCGGACACGGTGAGGTCCTCATAGAGCGAGAATCGCTGGGACATGTATCCGATTTTCCGTTTGATCTTCTCCCTTTCGCGGTACACATCGTGACCGGCTACCGTGATCTCGCCCGACGTGGGATAGGAAAGGCCGCAGAGGATCCTGATGGCCGTTGTCTTTCCCGCCCCGTTGGCCCCCAGGAAACCGAATATTTCCCCCCTCTCCACGTGAAAGGTCAGGCGGTCATTGGCCGTGAAGCTCCCGAACCGTTTGACCAGTTCCCGGACCATGATGATATGTTCGTTGCCGGTTCCCATCATGTGATCAATTCCGAAGGGGAGCTTCCCTCCTCCTGCATCAGCTCCATGAACCGGTCCTCGATGCCTGCCCTGACGGGTTCCCACTTCAGGGTGGGGTCATTCTGCTCCCGGAGGCTGTTCCAGATCCGGTCAGCAAAGGCCTCCGCTTCAAGGGTGACATGCAGCCGGTCACCGAAAAGCCAGGCAGAACGGCATCCTTCCATGGAGCGGACCGGGCCGAGGTAGGCATAGGCCCCCCTGCCGGACCGGAGGCTGTAGAGGGGATATGAAGCCGCGAGGGGTTCAGAAGGATCAACCACATCCAGTACCCTGCCTTTCTGAAGCAGTGCGATGCGGTCACAACGGACCGCTTCGTCCATGTAGGGGGTGGAAACAAGGATAGTGATCCCCTCACGCCTGATCCGTTCAAGAAGCTCCCAGAATTCCAGCCTGCTCACCGCGTCCACTCCCGTGGTGGGTTCGTCAAGGACCAGGACGCGGGGCCGGTGGATCAGGGCGCAGGAGAGCGCCAGTTTCTGTTTCATCCCCCCTGAAAGCTTCCCTGCGGCCCGTTTCCGGAAAGGCTCAATCTGCCGGTACACCTCGCTGATCAATGCATAATTCTCGTTGATGGTGGTGCCGAAAACCCGGGCATAGAAGGCCAGGTTCTCCTCCACCGACAGGTCCATGTAAAGGGAAAAACGACCGGGCATGTATCCGATCATGGTTCTGATCTTCCGGTAATCCTTCACCACGTCCAGCCCGTGCACGGAACAACTTCCCGCATCGGGGACCATCAGCGACACGGCAATCCGGAACAGGGTGGATTTCCCTGCCCCATCGGGCCCGATCAGCCCGAAAAGGGCCCCCTCCTCCACCTGGAAGCTCACCCGGTTCAGTGCCTCCACCTCCCCGAAATGCTTGACGATCCTGTCGAAAACCAGGGCCATGATCAGGATGGTGGGGAAAAAATGACTTCTCCGGGCATCCCGATCTTCAGCGAACCATCATTGGGCACCCGCACTTTGAATGCATAGACCAGGCTGACCCGCTCCTCCCTGGTCTGGATGATCCTGGGCGTGAACTCGGCCTGCGCACTGATCCAGGTGACTTTTCCTTCCAGCTGTGCAAGTCCTTCCGGGGTATCGTAACGGACGGTCACGGGGGCCCCCACCTTCAGCAGTGAGACCCTTTCCCCGCTCACATAGGCCCTCAGTGTCAGTTCATCCAGGTAAGCCAGTTGATACAGCGGCTGACCCGGCACAGCGAATTCTCCCTCCTCCTTCAGCTTGCTGAGGACCGTCCCCGTGGTTGGATTTTTCACGGTACACCGGCTGAGCTGATCCTCCACCTGGCTGATCTGGACCTCAAGGGCTGCCCGTTCGGCCCGTACGGAGGCTTTCTGGGATTCGGTGGCCGCTATCTGGGCCTGCAGGAGCGCCACCTGTCCACGGATATCATCCACCTGCTTGGAAGTGGCTGCTCCCTTGCTGAAAAGGTTCCCGATCCTCTCCGCCTCCCGTTCCAGGTTTGACAGCTGTACCCGCTGGGCATCCGCCTGAGCGTCGAGTGTCCGGTTCCTGGCATTCAATGATTCCATGCCCGTAAGGAGCTGAAGCTTCTTCAGATAAAGCTGGCTGGAATCGATCACCGCCACCACCTGGTCCCGGGAGAGCCTGTCTCCTTCCTGTATCCCGAACCTGAGGATCCTTCCCTGGGCCTCGGAGGGGACCAGGATATCCACACTCTCAAAATTGCCGTAGGCATCGGCGGGCTCCCCGTTCGTGTGGCAGGCATTGAGAGCCGCAAGAAGGGGCAGCAGAATAATCAATTGGTTGCTCTTCATGGCATTTGCTTTAAAGGGTTCCTTGTATCAACAGTAAGTTGGCTGTGGCCTGCAGCATCTGGATCCGGTGGGTTTCCATGCTGATCCTGGCCAGGTTCTCCTTGCTGAGTTCCGCCAGGTATTCCGTCAGGGTGATGGTGCCCGCCTCCAGCCTTGCAGCCGCATTCACCGATATCTCCTGCTGCAGATTCAGCACCTCTTCTTCATAGGCCATCGACCGGCGGAACTGTTCAATCCTTGCCCGTTCACCGGCCATGGCGCTCTGCATCTCCATGGCAAATGCAGCGCGCTGGTTTTCAATCATCTGCTGCTGGCCGGCAATCACCTGCCGCTCCCTGTTGCTGCTGTTCCAGTCCCAGATCTTCCACCTGAGCCCCGCACCTACCATATAATAGAAATCCCATTCGCCGCTCAGCATGTTATAACCGGGTTTCCCGTAACCGGTCTGCCCGAAAGCATAGAGCACCGGCATCCGCTTCCGGGCCACCAGCTCCCTGCTGGCTTCCATGGAGGCCGCCTGCAGATCGAACAGCCGGTACTCCGGCCTGTCCCCTTCCGGATCCTGATCCACCTCAAGTGAAGGGGTCACCAGCACCGTTTCATCACCCGGGGTGGTGCCGCACAGCAACCCGAGCATCTCCAGGAAGGAGTCCTTCCTGGTTTCTGTTTCCACAAGTGACTGCTTTATCTTTAATATTTCAACATCCATCACTTTAAGTTCTTCTTCAAGTAAGGTCCCTTCCTCAACCGCAGCCTGAACCACCTCCCTGCGCTGATCCAGGTTCGCCATATGGATCTCCAGGTTGCTGCGCTGCTCCTGCAGAATGAGAATGGCGAAAAAGAGCTGGTTCACCCTGCTTTTCAGGCTGTGGAGGTCCACTTCCACCTGCTGGAGCGCTGCCGCCGTCCGGGCCGACTCCAGGGCCTTCTGTTGCCGTGTGATCCCGCCGTCATAGAGCGTTTGCGTCAGATCCAGGTTGAGCCCGTACTGATCCTTCGGAACCTCCGGAAAAGCCACCGGCACACCAGGATCGGCAAGGGTAATGGTGACCACATCGCTCTGGTAGCTCATTCTCCCGTTCAGGTCCAGGGAGGGGAGCCATGAAGTGCCGGCTATGGCTGTTTTCAGCTCGCCGCCGGACTGAAGGACCTCCCGGTCACGCAACCTGGGAGCATTTTCCAGGGCCAGGCCGTAGCATCCTTTCAGGGACAGTGTGTCCTGTGCCTGCGACCATGCCGCACAGGTGAACATCAGTATGGGAAGTAGCTTATTCATGGTTTCTGGTTTTGATCCATCATGTGCAGCAACATTTCCGGGATGAGCTGTTTCCTCTCTTCCATGGCATGGTTGAACGCCTCCCGGTCCCCCTCGAAGAGGATTTCAGTGACCACCGGGCGCGCAGCAAAGGGGAATATGCAGAGGCTCAGAAGATTGATAATAAAATGACGGGGATCGGCCCCTTCTTTGTCCTTCCCCGTTTCTTTCATTTTCCGGATGGCCAGGTTGGGATCGATCCCCATTTCCCGGATGATCTGGGGCATTCGCTCGGGATTGGAGGAGAGCTCCTGAAGCACGAAAATGGGGATCTGCGGGTTTTCGAGCATGGCATCGATCACCGTCCGGATCATTTGTGGAATATACTCCTCAAAGGCAATATCGGATCGCAACAACTCCGCCAGATTAGGAACGAACCTGGACAGCGCATTGCGGAAGACCGCTTCGAAGAGCTGGTCCTTGGTCCTGAAATAGTAATTCAGGAGGGTCCGGTTGATGCCCGCATCATCCGCAATATCCTGCATGGAGGTCCCTGTCTTCCCTTTCCGGTAGAACAGTTTCTCTGCTGATGACACAATTCTTTTTTCAGTTTCTGTGGTCTGCATGGGCGTTGATCATCAGAATTAACATATTTGTTTAACAATATCGTTAAACAATTGCGTAAATATAAGGAACAACCGATTAGCTGCCAACTATTTTTCCCGAAAAAGAAATAATTGTATCTTTCGAACCTTTAAGTTCACCCATTAATTCTAATATATATTACTGTATTTCATTTATTTACAAGGATATGAAGTGGATTTGCATGCTGACTGCCGGTCTGTTGCTGGCCGCCTGTCAGCCCCGGTTCGAGAAAGAGATCACCACGGAAGAGATCAGGGACCATATCGGTTACCTGGCTTCGGATGAACTGAAGGGCAGGTATCCGGGAACGCCCGAGGAGGAGTTGCTGCTGGACTACCTGACCACCGAATTCAAGCATGCAGGGCTGCTGCTATACGAAAAGACAGGGATACAATCTTTTCCCATTGTCACGGATATTGAGGCCGGGAGCGGAAACTCGGTCCGTTTCGGAGAAACCGTTCTGGAGGCGGGAGCGGACTTCCAGCCGATGGCATTCAGCGCTTCGGCAGAATCGGAAGCGGAGGTGGTTTTCGCGGGATACGGATTTCAGATCGATTCGGAAGAACTCCGGTGGGACGATTACGGCAGCACGGATGTGACCGGTAAATGGGTGATGCTGTTTCGCGGTGTCCCCGGGGAACAGGAAGCCTCCAGCCCTTATGTCAATCACAGCGAGGACCGGGGCAAGGCGCTTCTCGCCGCCGACCAGGGAGCCGCAGGGGTGATCCTGGTTTCAGGGACCTCCTTTGATCCGGACGACCGGCTGGAGGAGCTCAGGGGTAAACAGCATGCACTGACCATCCCCGTGGTCCACATGACCCGGGCTGCCGCTGACAGGTTCCTTTCGGCTGCCGGAGCGGATTCCGTCAGGGTACTGGAGACCAGGATCACAGAAGGGCTTTCCCCGTTCACCTTTTCCACAGGGAAAGCGATCACCGTGGCCGTGGAACTGATTCCGAAAGAGGTCCGTTCCGCCAATGTGGTGGCGATCCTGAGGGGTTCCGATCCCTCGCTTAAGGAGGAGTATGTGGTCATCGGTGCACACCATGACCACCTGGGAATGGGGGGACCCGGTTCTTCGTCCCGGAAACCGGACACCACCGCGGTCCATTTCGGGGCCGATGACAACGCATCGGGGGTGGCCGGGGTGCTGGAAGTCGCCGAGAAACTGGTGTCCGAATCACCCGGAAGAAGCATTCTTTTCACCACCCTGGGCGCGGAAGAGATGGGCCTGGTGGGCGCCAAGTACTTCTCGGAGAACCCGCCGGTGGACCTCTCCATGGTACAGGCCATGATCAACCTCGACATGGTGGGGCGGCTGAACGAGCAGCGTCAGCTTCAGATCGGCGGAGTGGGAACATCACCGGGGTTTGAACGGATGCTGGACTCGCTCAACGGGTCCTTCGGGTTCGATCTGAAATTCTCCCGGGAGGGTTACGGACCCTCCGACCATGCTGCGTTCTATGCCAGGGATATCCCGGTCCTGTTCATCTCCACCGGGGGTCATGCCGATTACCATACCCCCGATGACAATCCGGAGGGCATCAATCTTGAAGGGTCCAGGGAGGTCATGGAGTTCGTGGCCGCTCTGGCTGAGAGCCTGGCCAATGAAAGGGAAAAAATTGCATTCACTGAAGCGGGACCCAAGGTACAGGGATCCTCAAGGGGCCGCAGGGGCGGGATTACCCTGGGACTCATGCCCGACGTGACCTACGACGGGAACGACGGCATGCCCGTCATGTTTGTGACCGAAGGGAAACCGGCCGCCGTCGGGGGGGTTCAGAAAGGCGACGTGATCGTGGCCATCGAAGGCAAAAGCGTAGGAAACGTTTACGATTACATGAGCCGCCTCGACCAGCTGAAGGAAGGCATGTCGATTATCGTGACGGTCCGGCGGGACGACACCCCGGTCGACCTGGTGGTTCGTTTATAGCGGATGCTCCTGACGGTGCGTCCACTACCCGGGATGAATAACAGATTGGATTGAAACACTATATGTTGAAAAGATCATGAAGAAAAAAACCATATTCTGGATATTGGCGGTGGTGGTCTCGCTGGCTGCCATGGTTTATCAGCGGATGACCGGCCCCACCTATCCGAAAAAATATGAGATCACCCACCAGGGTAAGGAGTACAGCTTTGACCTTCCGCGTTCCAACAACGGAAGACCGGGGGATTACCCGGTGGAAGTGGAGCTTCCGGAATCCTTTTCGGCCATCCTGGTCTGGCGGATCTTCCCCACGGAAAATCCCTGGGATACCCTGGAAATGGCCAGGGAGGGGGATGTGTTGCGGGCCCTGCTCCCCCATCAGCCTCCGGCGGGAAAAATCGAATACCACCTGGTACTCGAGGCCGGCGGACAGGTGATCGACCTGCATGAGGAGAAGAACGTGGTGATCCGGTTCCGCGGGGATGTACCTGCCTGGGCGCTGATCCCACATGTGCTGATGATGATCCTGACGATCATCTGGTCCACGGCAACCATCCTGTTCGCCCTGGCCGCCATGCCCAACTTCAAGAGAACCATGGGGGTCACCATTATTTTCCTGCTGATCGGGGGATTTATACTGGGCCCCATCGTGCAGAAATACTCCTTCGGTCAGTTCTGGACCGGATGGCCCCTGGGCGAGGACCTCACCGATAACAAGGTGCTTGCGGCACTGATCGCATTTCTTGTGGCCTGGTTCCTCAGGGAGAAATCCTACGGGCGCTGGCTGGCCGTTGCAGCTTCCCTGGTGATGCTTGCGGTCTACCTGATCCCCCACAGCATGAACGGATCGGAGCTCGATCCCACCACGGGCGAGGTGGTGACCGGCAGCCTGCTGGCCTTCACAGGCATCCGTCTGTCAATTCCTAAACCGCAACCATAACCTCATCATGATGCAGAAATACCAGTGCACCATCTGTGGCTATGTGTATGATCCGCTGGAAGGGGATCCCGACGGGGGCATCTCACCCGGGACCCCTTTCGGGGAGATCCCCGAAGATTGGTTCTGTCCCGTTTGCGGGGTGACCAAATCGGAATTCGAACCGGTGGAATAAGGAAGGGGGGGTGCCATTTACTCCCTCACCGGAGCATCTTTCAGCATCCGGAGGAGAAAATCCCAGAACTTCTCCACCGTCCCGATGTCAAGGCGCTCTTCCGGTGTATGCGCCCCTTTGATGGTGGGGCCGAAAGAGATCATATCGAGTCCCGGGTACTTCTGAAGGAACAGGCCGCATTCCAGTCCCGCATGGATGGCTTTCACCTCGGCCTTCTTCCGGAACAACTTCCTGTAGGTGGTTTCGGCCAGTTTCAACACCTCCGACGAGAGGTCCGGTTTCCAACCCGGGTACCCCTCGGAATGAACCACCGAAGCGCCCATCAGGGCGAACAGGGCCCGCATCCTGTCGGCAATGTCCTGCTTTGCACTTTCCACACTGCTGCGCTGGCTGGTGGTGATCTCCAGGGAATCCTCCCCTTTCATCCGGATGGAGGCCAGGTTGGTGGAAGTCTCCACCAGTCCGGGGATGTCCCGGCTCATGGAAACCACCCCGTGCGGGCAGGCATAAAGGGCATGAAACAGCCTTTTCTGGGGTTTTCTTCTCATCACGAAATCGGGCGGATCCACCGCTTCGAGCCGCATGCTGAAATCAGGTTCGGTATCCCTCAGCTCCTCCCGGACGATCTGCACGAAGGAATCGAAATAGACTTCCAGCAGCTGGACAGAAGCGTTGGAGAGGGAGATGACCGCCTCTGCCTCCCGGGGGATGGCATTCCTTGCTTTTCCCCCTGCGATGGATGACAGACCGATCCTGAAGCGCTGATCCGCGTTCCAGAGGAACCGGTTCAGGATCTTGATTGCGTTCCCGAATCCCTTGTGGATCTCATCGCCGGAATGGCCTCCCTGTAATCCTCCGACCACCACACGGAGTGCGGCTTTCTGACGGGTGACGCGCTTTTTCAGGTACCGCAGGGTGGCAATGGTATCGATCCCTCCCGCACAGCCGATGAACAGCTCCCCTTCGTCCTCGGAGTCAAGGTTCAGGAGAATGGACCCGTTGATGAATCCGGGCTGGAGACCGAGGGCGCCCGTCATTCCGCTCTCCTCATCCACGGTGAAGAGGCACTCCAGGGGGCCGTGGGGAATATCCGATGAGGCCAGGAGCGCCATGCTGGCTGCGATCCCGATCCCGTCGTCGGCTCCCAGGGTGGTTCCTCTGGCCCGGACCCAGCCATCCGAGATATACGCCCTGATGGGATCCTTGTGGAAGTCGTGGCTGACGCCCGCCTGCTTCTCTCCCACCATGTCCACATGCGATTGCAGGATGATCCCCTTCCGGTTTTCCATGCCGGGGGTGGCGGGTTTGCTGATCACCAGGTTCCCGACCCTGTCTTTTTTGAAAGAAAGCTTGTGTTTCTCGGCAAACGCCTGAAGGTATGCGGTGATCTTTTCTTCTTTTTTGGAGATCCTCGGGACCCCCAGGATCTCATTGAAATAGTGCCACACTTCAGCGGGCTGAAGCTCTGTTATTTTCTGCATCTGCGGGTTGAATCGGTTGGCTGTATGTTGTGGAATATTTTTATCTCAAAGATGATATATAACAACTTGAGAGACTCAATATTATTCTACATTTAGCAAAGATAACATTTCTGAATCCTGACTCCGAAAAGTTTTTAAACATGCAGAAGAGAACCATTGTGGCCCTACCGGGCGACGGCATCGGCAGGGTGGTCCTTGAAGAGGCCATCCGCGTCATTGAGAAAGCCGGTTTTGAAGCCAGCTATGTGGAAGGGGATATCGGCTGGGAATTCTGGAGAAAAGAGGGGAATCCCCTTCCGGAACGTACCATTGCCCTGCTTGAAAAGCACAAAACAGGCCTGTTCGGTGCCATTACCAGCAAACCAAAGGATGCCGCAGCGGCTGAACTGGATCCCGCACTGGCAGGCAGCGGGCTGGTCTATTCCAGTCCCATCGTGGGACTGAGGCAGCATTTTAACCTGGATGTCTGCATCCGTCCATGCCGCACCTACCCGGGCAATCCGCTCAATTTTATCCGCAGGGGACCCGGTGATTCCATCGAGGAACCGGAGGTCGATGTGGTGATCTTCCGCCAGAATACCGAAGGCCTTTACGGGGGGGTGGAATGGAGCAACCCGCCGGAACAGGTGTACCGGGCACTGATGACCCATCCCAAATTCATGAAGAACTTCGGAAATGTCCCTGTGGAAGAGCTTTCGGTCTCCACCAGGATCTTCACCAGAAAAGCCACGGGGCGTATCCTGCGGGCTGCCTTTTCCTATGCACGCCAGTACGGTTACCGCAGCGTGACGGTTTGCGAAAAGCCCAATGTGATCAGGGAGACCTCCGGAATGATGTATAAAATGGCACAGGAGATCCAGGCAGCGGAATTCCCCGGCATTGAACTCTGGAATACCAACATCGATGCCCAGATGATGTGGCTCACCAAGAACCCGGAGGAGTACGGGGTCATTGTGGCGGGGAACATGTTCGGGGATATCGTCTCTGACGGCTTTGCCGGCCTCATCGGAGGGCTCGGCTTTGCATGCAGTGCCAACCTGGGCGAGGAGGTATCGGTCTTTGAGCCCACCCACGGTTCGGCACCGAAATATGCCGAATACCCGGAAAGTATCGTCAATCCCATCGCCATGATCGAATCAGCCTGCATGATGCTCGACCACCTGGGAGAGAAGGAGACTGCGGACCGCATCCGGAAAGCCATCGCCCGGGTGGTGAAGGAAGGAAAAGTGAGGACCTATGATATGCTGAAGATGAAGGGATCCCCGGAAGCCATCCGCCAGGGGGCCGCCTCCACCCGGCAGATGGCCGATGCCATCATCGCGCAGCTATCGTAAAGAACCGGAACAAACACAAGAACCCGACTATGGATAAGATCAGCCACACCGTACTGGAGCTCTGGCCTGAGCTGGAATGGATCGAAGCGCAGGAGCTGCGCAGGAAAACAGCCAGGGTATGGGAAATTGCGCTGGAAAAGAGCGTTCTGACCGCTGAGGATCTGAAAAGGATCCCCTTCACCCTGCTGTGCGGACCCGGCCTGAAGGTCAGCTTCATGGCCCACAAACGGGCGGTGGTCCACATCGCCAGGGAAAGCGGGGAAAAGATCAACAGCTTTTTCGGAGAGGAGCTCCCGGTCAATATGGATGTCCTCATTTCGGGGGCCATCCTGGCCGATGTGGGGAAACTGCTGGAGTATGTGCTGGATGAAAAGGGCAATGCCGTCCAGGGCAATTACGGAAAACTGCTGAGGCACCCTTTCTCGGGGGTTTCCCTGGCAGAAAGCTGCGGCCTTCCCCCGGAAGTGTGCCACATCATCGCCGCCCATGCGGGTGAAGGGGACATGGTCAAACGGACCACCGAGGCCTATATCGTCCACCATGCCGACTTCATGACCTTCCTGCCTTTTAAAAACAGGGGCTGAACCGGCTGGCGGAAAGTGTTCTACCGGAATATGGCCACGATCCGTTCTCCTTGTGAATTGCCGTAGGCACGGTACATCCCCGGGGTATTGGTCACCATGGCCGCCCTGCCGAAACGGTCCAGGCAGATCACGCCCCCTTCGCCGCCGGCTTCCGCCAGCTTTTTCTCCACCACCTCCCTGGCAGCCTCCTCCACTCCCATCCCCCGGTATTCCATCAGGGCGGAAATGTCATGGGCCACCGCATACCGGATAAAGAACTCCCCCTGCCCTGTGCCTGACACCCCGCAGGTGCGGTTGTTGGCGTAGTTGCCCGCACCGATAATGGGCGAGTCTCCTATGCGTCCGTGCTTTTTGTTGGTAATTCCCCCAGTGGAGGTCCCGGCACAGAGGTCCCCGTTCCGGTCCAGGGCCACGCACCCTACCGTTCCGTGCTTCCCGCTTTCCAGCACACGCTGCAGTGATTCATGCCTTCGCTCGGTGTAAAAATAGGAGGGATCAACCAGCTCCAGTCCCACCGATCCGGCAAACTCCGATGCCCCCTCCCCTGCCAGCATCACATGTTCCGTTTGCTCCATCACCGCCCTGGCCGCCGAGATGGGATTGCGGATATCGGTCACGCCTGCCACAGCTCCCGCTTTCAGGTCATTTCCCGTCATGATCGACGCGTCCAGTTCGTTCTTTCCCTCGCTGGTAAATACCGCTCCCCTGCCGGCATTGAACAGGGGATGGTCCTCCAGGAAACGGATCACCGTCTCAACGGCATCCAGGCTGCTCCCTCCCGCCGAGAGAATGTCAAGCCCCATCTGCAGCGCACTGTCCAGGGGGGCGGTATAAAGCTTCTGCCGCTCCGGCGGCATGGACTGAAAATTCATGGAGCCGGCCCCGCCATGCAGCACCAGGGCATAGTCATAGGGTTCGGGAAGCGTCCGGGAGCTGCCTGAAGGATCCCCGGAAGAGATACAACCGGGTAACAGGCACAGGGAACAAACCAGGATCAGATAAAAAGGGCGTCTCATGGTGTGAAGCTTAGGTTCTGCAGGTCATGGGCTAATGCTCCGAAATTTAGGGAAAATATGGAACAGTCCGCCTTTAATGAAAAATCCCGGAACTTTCTGGAGTTCCGGGATCAGTCTGAGGTAGAATTTTCTTATTCGATCTCGATGTTTCCGTATTTGGTGATCAGGTTCATGGAGCCTTTGGGATTGCTCCCCACGTTTCCCCAGATGCGGATCGAGGTGGTCTCCTTGCTTCTGCTGAGCGATCCTTCGCTGCTCACCTTCACAGAGCCGTAACGCGCTTCACCGTCAAACCGGTAGGAAGCGCCCTGTTCCACGCCTGCAGTGAAATTCCCGTAGGCCAGGCTGACCTCCACCTCATCAAAACTCCTGGAGATCTTTGCGATATTCACCGGTGTGTAGGCAGCCTCCACATTCAGGTTCTTGTTGAGCAGGTCAAATTTGACACCCGAGTACTTGAGTTCGCCCACAAAGCTGTCCACCTGGTCGATGTAGTATTTGTCGTAGGCACCCTCTGTGACAATGCCTCCTGCTTTCTCCCCCGTCAGTTTGGAGTATTTGCTCTCCATGAACAGCATGGCCGAGCGTGTGATCTCCAGGTCCGAATAAGCCAGTTCAAGATCCACCCAGCCTGCCTGTTCAACGGTACCGTTGGAGTAGGCCAGCTCCAGCTGGTTAAAGGGCTTCTCATTGCCGCGGGAAAGGTTTCCGGCCTGCAGGTTGCTGTACTGAAGATCCAGCAGGACCAGTCCCGAAAGTTCCTGGATGAACAGGTCGCCATAGGCGTTCTCCATGGTGAGATTGAGATAACCCGGTGCCTTGACCGTGATGTGGATCCTGGTCTTCACATTCCTGGACCAGCCGTTTTCAAGTTCCGTCTCCAGGCGAATGGTGTTCCCAGATTTTCCGATGACGATGTTGATCTTTTCAAGGGCTGCCTCGGCCCGGCTTTTGGAGGATGCATCCACCTCCACCACCGCCAGGATATCCACTTCATTCCTTTCCCAGTTGACCACTTCCACATCGGAATAACTGATATCGGCATCCAGGGTGACCCCCCTGCTCACCGGATAATTTTCCGTGTATTCCTTTCTGGCATCCTGTGCCTGAACGGAAAAGTGAACTGCTGAGATCAGGAGCAATGACAGGAGCAGGCTTTTCGGTTTATACACTTTCATTTTCATGGGTTGGTGATGTTTCTGATTTTATCTGATTCAATTGTATGATGATCTGGTCCAGTACCTCCAGTTTGAGCTGGTAATGCCTGATCAGCGCGTTGATCACCCGGTCATCACCGGGATTGGCCTGCAGGTCTTTCATGAGCTTCTGCTGGTAGTCATCCAGGTCCTTCAGTTCGTCCAGCAACAGGGCCTTTTCCTCGTCGCTGTCGAAATCGAAGGCACTGATCTGGTCGTACCTGGCATCCACCTGCGAGGTGTAGTAGGTATCGGCTTCCATGACGGAAGCGGGGATCTCCTGCCGGGCCACTTTGTCACCGCTTTTGTTCACCCTCACCAGGATGATCCCGGAGGTGAGCAGGATGGCCACCGAAGCGGCGATCTGCAGCACATGCCTGAACTGCAGCTTCCTTTCCCCGGTGCTGTAAAGTTTCTCCAGGAAACGCTCTTCGTGCCCTTCCCGGGGCGTACTGTCGTCGAACAGATCCCGGTGCTGACTGATATGTTCCTCCAAATTATTCATCGGTCCATCCTTTTTTCTTTGAGCAACTCCAGCAATTTCTTTTTGGCCCTGTGGTACTGGGTCCGGGAGGTGGCGTTGGATATCCGGAGGATTTCGGCCACCTCTTCGTGGTCATATCCCTCCAGCAGGATCAGGGAGAGCACGATCCGGTATCCCTCCGGGAGCAAACGGATCGCCTCTTTGATGGTTTCGATCCCCGGGGCCTCTTCCATTTCGCCCCGCGGCTCCTCTTCCTGCTCCTCCAGTTCCCCCACCTCGTCCAGGGAAACACTGTCCCGCTTCAGCCTGAGAAAATCGAGCGATTTGTTGACCACGATTCTTTTCAGCCAGGCTCCGAAGCTGACCTTTCCCCGGTAGGTCCTGATCTTTGCAAATGCCTTTAAGAACGCCTCCTGCATGACGTCTTCCGCGTCATCGGGATCCCCTGTGATCCGCAGGGCTGTGTTGTACATGGCCCCATGGTACAACCGGTAAATCTCAAACTGTGCTTTCCGGTCCCCCCTTCTGCACAATTCAACCAGTTCCAGGTGCATGGGTCTGTACGGTTCGTTTCCTCTTTTTTCTGCCACAATGACGTTCCTTGATCCGGAATGTTGCATGAAAGATATGAAAAACCAGACGCCCCCGGACCGGTCCGGCTTGACAATTGTACCGAAAACCCATATATTGCGCCCTCGTCTAACCAAGATTCCCGGGAGCATTGGATCCATCACACCCTGTCCGGAGGTTCCTGTTACCCTGTGTGGCAGTGGTATTGCTTACACTCCTGGCTTCCTGTCACCGGCTGCCCAGGCCGCGGTTCACCTATGAACCCCTGGAAAACCCGGAGGCCGGGGAAATCATCCAGTTCATCAACCAGTCCAAACGGGGGGAATCCTATTTCTGGGAATTCGGGGACGGAGGGGTCTCCACCCTCACCGATCCGAGACACTCCTTTGAAGGGGCGGGGATCTACAGTGTTACCCTGACTGCCACGGCCGAACCGGGGGAAGCATACAATACGGAACGGATCACCATTTTCGAACCGACCGTGCTGGGGTTCATCGTCTCGGACAGCAGCGGGAACCGCCTTGAGGGGGCCAGTGTCTGGGTCTACGCGGAACTGGCAGCCTGGGAAAACATGGAAGAGCCTGATTATTCCGACACCACCGGCCTGGAAGGAACGCTTTCTTTTTTTCACCTGGAGGAAGGGACCTATTACATATGGGCATTCAGAGAGGAGACGGAAGGGAAATGGTACTACCGGGGATATACCCCTCCGCTGGAACTCAACGAGGAGAACTGGTTCAATGTTCCCTGCGTGTGGCTGCCTGATGCACCACATCCATGACCGTCCCGTCCACCCACTTGATGGCAGCCACCACCCGCTCCCCGAAGGAAGCGGGATCGGGAACGCCGCAGATCCGGTCTGCTTCCGCCTTCAGCTCTTCCAGCGATTTCAGGGGAAGACCGCTTCCCCTGGTGCGTTCGATCAGATCGGTGCGCAGGGGATTGATGGCGATCCCCCGCTCGGTGATCACCACATCGATCAGCTCTCCCGGACCGCACAGGGTGGTCACCCGCTCCCTGATCACCGGTATCCGGTCCCTGAACAGGGGAACCGGAAGGATCACCGTCTTGGAGAACAGGCAGTTCTGCCACCCCCCGATGCCATGGAGCAATACCCCGTCGGAGTGGGTCACCACATTGGCGTTGAACCGGAGATCCACCTCGGTGGCACCCAGTACCACCACATCCACCATCCCCGCAAAGTTACCCTTGCCGTGGTAATTGTAACTTGTGAACGGGCTTGTCCAAACATGCGCCGGGTTCCGGGCCATGGAACGGACGCCCTCCAGGTCGAAGGTCTGCCCGTCCAGCAGGTACTCCACCAGTCCCTCCTCCAGCATGGAGACCAGGTACTGGTTGCTTCCCCCCCTGGCGAAACGGGCTTTGATCCCTTTTTTTCGCATCAGTTCCCTGAAGAATTCCCCCACAGCCAGGGAGGTTCCACCCGCACCCGACTGAAAGCTGAATCCATCCCTGATGATACCGGCCGCATCGCAGAACCGGGCCGTGAGCTCGGCCAGCAGGAGCCGGTCAGGTGAACGGGTGATCTGGGTGGTCCCCGATACGATCTGGGAAGGATCCCCCAGCCGGTCCACTTCCACCACAAAATCCACATGGTTGCCCTGGATCTGCCAGGGAATGCAGGGGAACGGCACCAGGTTGTCCGTGGCCATGATCACCCTGTCGGCATACTGGGCGTCGGCCAGGGCAAATCCAAGCAACCCGCAGGCGGAGTCACCAAACAGCCCGTTGGCGTTCCCGAAGGGATCGGCGGTCGGGGCGCCGATCACAGCGATGTCGATCTGCACCTCCCCGTCCTGAACCGCCTGGTACCTCCCCCCGTGGGAACGCAGAACCCCGGTTCCCTGCATCCGCCCCTCCGATACGAACCTGCCCAGCGGTCCGTTCATGCTCCCTTCGATCCGTTCAATGGTTCCGTCTTCCAGGTATGGGATCAGGTGGGCATGGCAGGGAAAAGAGGCCGAAGGGAACCACCGGAGTCCTTTGATGCCCATCTCTTTTGCGGTGTCAAACACCATGTTGGCCAGCAGGTCACCGTTCCTGAAATGGTGGTGGGTGGATATGGTCATTCCGTCCCTCAGACCTGATCGTTCGAGCGCCTCGCGAAGGGTTTTGATCCGCTTGTCCCCGTCGGAAGGGTAATCGGCGCAGCTGCGGACGGGGGGGGCATGTTTGCGCCCCCCGGGCTGATATTTCCCGACACCCATGTAGGGTACGGCAGGTTCTCCGTTCAGAGTGGCAGGCACCTGCCGGCCGGCTGCATTGGTGGTGCTGGTCATGGGTTGGTCTGGTTAAAGCGTGATGCCAGGTGAAGGGTTTGCAGCGCCCTTTTAACCACCGGCGCATCGATCATCTTCGATCCCAGGGTGGTCACTCCAAGTCCCTTCTCTTCCGCTTCCCTGAAAGCGGCAACGATCTGCTCCGCCCTGGCAATCTCTTCGGTGTCCGGACGGTACCCTTCGTGGATCACCCGGATCTGCCTGGGATGGATGCAGCCCATTCCTTCAAAACCGAGGGCCCTTGAGCGTTTGACCGACTCCAGCAATCCGTCCATGTCTGCCACATCTGAAAAAACGGAATCGATGGGCTGAATCCCCGCTGCTTTGCAGGCGTTAACGACACGGGTGCGCGCATAGAACGATTCGTCACCCGCCTGGGTTCTTCTCACACCCAGGTCGGCGGTATAATCCTCCAGCCCGATGGCCAGGGCCACCACGCGGTCCGACGAGCGGGCGATGGGGTATGCATGCTCCACCCCCAGGGCACTTTCGATGATGGGCATCAGAAAAACCTCCCTTTGCTGCCCTGCCTCCGCCAGGACCTCTCCGATCTTGTGGTCCACCTGCTGCACCTGGTCCGGATGTTCACACTTGGGGATCAGCACCAGGTGGACCCCGTGGGGGATGACCTCCTCAAGATCTTCCAGTCCCATGGGAAGCTGGTTGATCCGGACCATCCGTTCGGCCCCGTAAAAATCGACCTGGCGCAGGGCGTTCCTCACCAGGATCCTTGCCTCCTCTTTCCTTTCAGGGGCCACCGAATCCTCCAGGTCCAGGATAACCCCGTCCGGATGGTGGATCCCCGCATTGATCATCAGGCTGGGGGTATTGCCGGGGAGGTAGAGCCGGGAGAGCCTGAACCGGTCACGGCTGCTTCCTGAGCCCTCCCGTGCAATGCTTTCAGGCAGGGCCGCTGCTCCGCGGCGTCCCAGCTTTCTGACGGCGGCTTCCAGGCGGGCCGAGATGACAAAGGGAAGTGCCCCTGTGTCCTCCATCTCCACCCGGGCATGCGCGATCCCAAGCCTGGCCAGGACCTCGTTTACCTGCTGCCTGATCTGGGTCCCGAACATGCCCTCCACCTTGCTCCTGAGCGAGAGCGCGATCCCTCCCCTGTCCGTGAGTTCCAGCTCCAGGTAACAGTCCGATCGCACCTGCTCCCCGCGGTTTCCCGCCGTGGCTTGCTTATCCATGGATGTTTGTTTGGGTACTCCACAAAAATAGTCACCCGCCCGGACCCGCTTCAGCTACCGGCTATGTTTGACAGCAATCCTGCTCAGGTTTTTATTCGCTGCAGAATTCCAGCAGGACCCCGCTGGTGGACCCGGGATGGATAAACCCGATCTGCAGGCCCTCGGCACCGCCTCTCGGTTCCTGGTCGATGAGGCGAAAACCCTTCCCGGCAGCATCCCTGAGGGCCTCTTCCACACGCTCCACCGCCAGGGCGATGTGGTGGATCCCCTCCCCCCTTTTTTCGATGAACCGGGCAACCGGTCCCTCCGGATGGGTGCTCTCCAACAATTCGATCTTTGTCTGTCCCACCCTGAAAAAGGCGGTTCTGACCCGTTGTTCCGGAACCTCCTCGATGGCATAGCATTCCGTTCCCAGCAGCTTTTCGTAGGTCCTGACAGATTCTTCCAGGTCCCTGACGGCGATCCCGATGTGTTCGATATGTGTCGGCTTCATGACTCCTGAATGGGTTTATTGTTCTTCAATGGCATGGTAGACCACCTGCTGAACGGCGGTCCGGATATTCTCTTCGATGAGCCTGTAATTGCCCTGGTTGGGATGCACCCTGTTGGAAAGGAAAATGAAGATCAGCTCCTGGTCCGGGTCGACCCAGGCCAGTGTCCCGGTATAGCCCGAATGTCCGTAACTCCTGGGCGATGCATCATCGCATACGGGCCCCTCCTCTTCCCGGTCCGTCACGGGCCGGTCGAATCCCAGTCCCCGGCGGTTGACCGTTTCATCCTGGTGGTAGCATGCAGTGAACTTCTCCAGTGTGGAGGCCTCGATGAACCGGTGATTGCCGTATTGCCCCCCGTTGAGGTACATCTGCATCATCTTGGCCAGGTCGTTGGCGCAGCTGAAAAGCCCGGCATTCCCGGAAACCCCGCCAAGCATGGCTGCCCCGGCATCCTGCACGTGCCCCTGCAGCAGCTGCCTCCTGTAGAACAGGTCATTTTCCGTGGGAACGATCCTTTCCACGGGGAACCTGCTGAGGGGGTTGAACCCAAGGGTTCCGGCGCCAAGGGGGGCGTAAAAGTTAGCCCACACATAGGGATAGAGGGTGGTGTCCGTCGCCTCCTCGATGATCCGGTGGAACAGGAAAAAACCCAGGTCACTGTACCGGTACTCCCTGCTCAGCAGCCGTGAGTCGCAGATCCATTTCAGGATCGAATCCCGTCCCTCCCGGCACACAAACAGGTTTTCGGCCACCTGGTAGGGGTATTCGGGGGAGTAAGCGGGGGCATAGAAGCCATCCACATACCCCACGTTCCGGTTGGCGTAGGCACCGGGGCCCAGCTTGAACGGGTAGGTGTAGCTGTAACGGCTGCTGATGAGTCCCTGGGAGGTATCCAGCGGTTCCAGCGTCCGGTAATGAAAAGGGATCCATGGTTCCAGGCCCGCCTGGTGGCTGAGGATATCCCCCACCCGCAGCCCCGCTTTGTCGCTCCCGGAAGGGATCGGGGCATAGGCCCCCAGCAGGGAGTCTTCATGGAACATCCCCCGGTCCCTCAGCCGCATGAGCGCAGCCGTGGTAGCGGCAATCTTGGTCACTGAAGCCAGGTCGTAGAGGTCTGTGAGCTCCACCGCCCTCCTCTTCCGGTAGGTGTGGTATCCGTAGGCCCTGTGCCAGACCACCCTGCCCCTGCGGGCAACCAGCACCTGGCATCCCGGCATGGCCTTGTCGCGGATGGCACGCTGGATGATCCCTTCCATGAGCCGGAGTGTATCCGGGTTCATGCCGGCATCTTCCGGTTCGGCATATCCGAGCCGCACCGCCCTGCCGGTTGAGAAACCGGTACCTGCAGGGGCCAGCCGTCCGGCCGAAACCGGCAGGCGTCCGTTCAGGCCGGCACCCCCGAAGATCCCCTGCATGGCCTTCTCCTGGTAGGCCGGTTCATCGTCCCAGCTCAGAAGGATGGCATCCAGGTGGTCCAGCCGGGGGAAACGGTTCAGGGCATAGGGAATGCCTGCCACATTGAGGATCAGCGCCGCCGTGGTATCCAGCCTGCCGATGAGCCGGAGGGTCTCATCGCTGATACCGTATCCGCGGGAGGCCCGGGTGCTGGTATCCCAGATATTGACCACGATGGTATTGTAGCGCTTCAGTTCCCCCGAGACCTCGTCGTAGGCGGCCCTGCTGTCATCAGGCGAAAGCAGGTAGTGGTCCCCCTCCACGTAGAGGTCAGTCATCCTGGCGGCTTCGGCATCGCCGCCGGATGTAATGGTGACCGTTGCCAGGCGGAGATGCTCCAGACCGGTCAGCGGAAGCAGGTTCTCCCTGTTCCTGACCAGTGTGAGGGCGCTCTCCGCCAGCTCCCGGTAGTGTTTCCTGTATTCCGGGAGGTTCAGGTCCTCCCGCAGGCCGGCCAGTTCAACCGGCTTCCAGGCACCAAGTCCCGCCCAGTATTTGGCCAGAAGGATCTTGCGGCAGCTCTGCCCGATCTGTTCCTCCGTGATCTCCCCGCTCTTCACCGCCTGTTTCACTGCCTGAATGGTTTTCCCCACATCCGAAGGCATCAGCAGGATATCGTTCCCGGCCTTGACCGCTTCCACCTCCCGCTCCCCCGGTTCAAAGAACTGGCTGATCCCTTTCATATTGAGGGCATCGGTCACGATCAGCCCCCTGAACGCCATCTGCTCCCTCAGCAAACCGGTGATGGCGGGACGGGAAAGGGTGGTGGGCCTGTTCTCCCTGTCATCCAGGGCGGGAACATGCAGGTGGGCCACCATGATCCCCGTCAGGCCCCTGTCGATGGCCTGCTGGAAGGGATAGAGCTCCATGGAGTCGAGCCGCGGGGACCCGTGCGGTACCACCGGCAGCGCATGGTGGGAATCGGTGCCCGTATCGCCGTGCCCGGGAAAATGCTTGGCTGCCACCAGCAGCCGTTCTCCCTGCATCCCCTCCATGTAAGCCACCACCTTCCCGGCCACATTTTCACGGAGTTCCCCGAAGGAACGGGTCCCGATGACCGGATTGAAAGGGTTGTTGTTGATATCGGCCACCGGGGCAAAATTCATCTGAACCCCCAGTCGCTTGAACTGCAAGGCAATATCCCTGCCCATGGTGCGGATCAGTGCGGTATCTGTGATGGCCCCCAGGGTCATCATGGAAGGGTAGCTCATGGTGCCCTGCAGCCTCATACCCGGACCGTTTTCCCCATCCATGGCGATCAGCAGCGGAACCCCGGATGCCTCCTGGTACCGGTTGGTCAGCCCGGCCTGCTGCAGGGGATCCCCCTGGAAAAAAAGGATGCCTCCCACCTTGTATCTGGAGATCTGGCGAAGGACGGACCGCTCATGTTCCGGCCCCTGGTTGGAATACCCCCAGATCATGATCATCTGGGCGATCTGTTCTTCAAGGCTGAGCCGGGCCAGGATGCTGTCTGCCCACCTGGCATCCTGCCGGAGGAAGGGAGGTGCCTGGCGGGAACCGGGAGAAAAGCGCTCATGCAGGCTGAACTGCCCCTCATGGGACCCGGTAAATATCAGGAAAACCAGGGATAACAGCGCAATCTGCAAAAGGTTGTTTCTCATGAAAGGTGATTGGATGAGCGTCTATGGGTACATACGTAAACAGGGTGTGAGGGTTGCACTGTTTTCCCTGTTTCAGCGGCATTTCAGCCGGCAACGCAACGTCCCCCTTCCCTAAAGACCGAGTTGTCTGGCCACCTGTGCCGGTATGGCGTCCCGGTGGAGCATCAGGAAGATGGTTTTCGCGCGCATGTAGGATTCCGAGACATAATGGGTTCCCTGGTAGATGTGACCATCCGAACCCCACGAATTCTTGACCAGGTAAAACCGGTTCCCTTCCTGGTCCCGGGCCAGCCCGGTGATGTGTTCCAGGTGGTCATCAGTGGTGCTGTAGTTGTCGAATCCTTCCTGACGCATCTCCTGTGTAACGGGTGACGGATGAACGGCCACCCCGCTCTTCCACTGATATCCCTTCTCCCCCGTATCGGCGTCCCAGCAGACCGAATAACCGTTGGAAAGGGCGTATTCAAGCACTTCCATCATCTGATCCAGGGGCAGGTTATGGATGCTTCCCCAGAGCCAGTTGTCGGGGATCTCGATGATGAACCGCTCATAGAACGGGTGATGGGTGTAGGATCCGATGGCCACATAGTCATCCGGGTCCAGGCCGGTGCGGTCCGCATAAGAACGCGGGGTTTCGGCCTGACCTGCAAAGGTGAATGTTTCAGGCTCTTCGCCCAGGTAGGCATCAAGGATGCCTCCGAAGCCCTCTTTCCAGACGGGGGTAAGCTGACCGTTCCTGTTGCGGATGACCTGGTCCACATAGCCCCTGAGGACCGCATCCATCTCCCCGTGGACCGGGAGGCTGTCCCCCATGCGGTCTCCGGGATAGGCCTCCTGGGGAACCATGCCGAATTGTTTCCAGATGCTCATCACATCCATCGCCAGTCCCCCCTGGGCAAAATTGACCGTCCCGTGCATGCGGACATACCGGTCGGCTTTCATTTCGTAGGCTTTTCGGACAAAATACATTTCCGAAAGGTCGGTCTCCCCCTTCCCGGTTCGCAGCAGTTCCGACTCAATGAAGCTGGTGGTGGCAAAGCTCCAGCAGGTACCGGTCCTGTGCTGATCCTTCACCGGTGTGGCGGGTATGCTTTTTTCCACAGTGAACTGAATGTCAGCACTGTAACTGCTTTCAGAATCGGTCTGCCCCGGGAGCAGGATCACCGATCCCCATAACAGGGCCATTCCCAAAAGGGGGCGGTAGCTTGTTGTTCTCATAAGGTCCGTTTAACAGGTTGAACCTCTGAAAATAGGAATCCTCCCGGATATTCGGACCAAAAGCGTGAAAAAAAAATTCTCAGAGCGATACCCGGTTCAGGAATTCGTGCACGTGTTCGGCGTACGTACGGGAGACAGGGATCCGGATCTCTTCGGGAAAATCGAGGAATATGAACAGGTTGGTGCTGATCAGCTTAACCAGCTTGATGTTTTCGAAATTGACCATGTAGGAGCGGTGGCACCGTTGGATCAGTGTTCCCTCCAGCTCCTTTTCCAGCCTTTTCATGGTGTTGCGCAACATGATCTTCTTGATCTTTCCCTTTTCAGCGGTGTGGATGGTCACATAATTGTCGGTGGATTCCACGAAAAGGATATCGCGGGATTTGATGGAAAAACGAAGCTTCTCCGACTCATCCCGGAAGGTAATCAGCTGCTTCTCCCTGAACTGCAGGGAGGTATCCTCGGTAAGCTGATCCAGCTTTGTCCTTTTGTCCTTCAGCGACAGCCACATCCAGGAAATGGAATATGGAATGGCCAGCACCAGCAGGGTGATGAACAGCAGGCTGGTGAACCGGTCCACCAGCTCGGCATTGGATTGAAGCAGTACCAGGTCCACCACCAGGTAGGCTGCCGCCAGGAGGACGGTCTCCATCAGGTTCCAGGCGGCAAAGGCCAGGTAGCTGAAGCGGATGCGCCTGACCAGCAACACGAAAACCAGCTTGCTCAGCACGATGATGAGCATGCCTGAAAGGATCAGTGCACTGGAATAGAAAAAAAACTCCACGCGTCCCACCTCGAACCAGGAAGCCGCATTGAAAGGGGAATAGATGTTGATGAAGACCAGGGCAAATACCGAGACGAACATCACCTGGGTGATGATGGTGGACTTGTCCTTCAGATATTCGGGTATCTCCCTGAAAAGTATCTTCAATTTCCCCATGGATGCAGACAAAGATAGTTTTAATTCGGATGGATCTGAAGGATCCGCAGTTCAGTTCTGCGGTTCATGGCCCTGCCGGATTCCGTATCATTCTCTGCCGCGGGCTGCCGGTCACCGTATCCCTGCCAGGTGATCCTGGCGGGTTCGATTCCCCGGGAAACAAGGTAACCGGCCACTGCTTCGGCCCTCCTTTCCGAAAGCGCCTGGTTATAAGCGGAGGTCCCCGTATTGTCCGTATGTCCGCCGATTTCCACTTCAACTCCCTGGTGGATATCCAGAAATTCCGCCACCCGGTCCAGCTCCACCCTGGACTCCGGTCTGAGCCGGTCCGAATCCAGGTCGAAAAACACATTGTTAAGGACCACCCTGCTCCCCACTTCCACCCGGTCCAGCGGGACATCCCTCCTGAAAGGGAGCATGCGGGTATGGGCATCACCCAGGGAGAAGTGCCCGGAATAGAACAGGTATCCTTCGGAGGTCACATTCAGGGCGTACTGCCGGCCGGCCGGCAGCGACAGCAGGTAGCTGCCGTCGCCCTGCCTGGTCCCTGTCTGCATGACCACCGTGTCCGTGTCCAGAT
>CAZNSZ010000043.1:0-35888 GCA_964575865.1 uncultured Bacteroides sp.
CCACATGAACCCTGACAATTTCATCTCCCTGTTCACCTTTGAGAAAGAGCTGCTGGAAGAGATCCGGCAGGCCGAAACGCTGGAATTCAGCCCCGGTACAGTCATCCTTAAGGAGCATCAGTTCATCAAGGTGATCCCGCTGGTCCTAGAGGGTTCCATCAAGTTGCGGAAAATGGACACCACGGGCCGGGAGATCGTCTTCTACCACATCGAACCGGGTGAAAGCTGCATCCTTTCCATCACCTCCTGCCTCAATGAAAAGGAGAGCCAGGCCGAGGCCATCATTGAAAAGAAGACCCGGCTGCTGGTGATCGAAGCACATAAGATGCGCACCTGGATGGAGCGCTTTCCTTCCTGGAGAAAATTTGTGTTCAGGCTCTATTACGACCGCATGGCGGAACTGATGGGACTGCTGGACCTGGTCATTTTCAAAAGTGTGGACACCAGGCTCATTCAGCACCTGAAAGAGAAGGCGGTCAACAATGAGATCGAAATAACCCACCAGCAGCTGGCCGGACAGCTCGGGACCGCCAGGGAGGTAATATCGCGCCTGCTGAAACAGATGGAGAAGGATCAGCTGATCGCACTTGAAAGGGGTAAAATTAAAATTCTCAAGCCTTTGTGACTTTGTCACAATGTTCGGCCGGATTCACATGGTATATTTGGACTAATTTAAAATAATATCATCGCATTATGAAAAAGAATATGGGAATATGGGATCGCAGGATCAGGCTGGTGCTCGGGGTGCTGATCGTTGCAGCCGGGATTTACTTCAAATCCTGGTGGGGACTGGTTGGCGTTGTATTCCTTGCCACGTCACTGATTTCCTGGTGTCCGTTATACGTCCCCTTTGGTCTTAAAACCAGAAAGGACTAATCAAAAGAAAGTTCAGGACAGCAGTATCCGGATGAATTCATGGATGAGGTTAGGGTTAGGGATATTGCTGTCCATTTTTTTGTCACATAAATTTTAAATATCATGAACAGAAGAGAGCTGATCAGAAACATTGCAGCAGGGACCGCGACCGTCTTTATTGTTCCAACGGTGTTCACCTCCTGTAAGGATGACGAGCCCGAACCCGACAACGGGAACGGCAATGAGAATCCGGATAAAAATACCCTGACCATCGATCTGAATGACAACAATTTCAGCAGTCTGGGTTCAGCCGGCGGGTCCGTGGTGGTGGACGATATCATCGTGATCAACACGGGCGAAGCATTTATCGCTCTCTCAAGTGTGTGTACCCACCAGGGCTGTCAGGTGACCTATAACCATGGAAACGGGAACCTCCCCTGTCCCTGCCACGGGTCCCTTTTCAGCACCTCCGGATCTGTACTGAACGGTCCGGCTACTTCCGCACTGAAAAAATACAATGTTACCCGGGAAGGGGATGTCCTGACAATCGATCTGTAGTGCGTTTGTATTCAACCATGAATGACCTGAGGTCCGTTTCGACGGGCCTTTTTTTTGTTTCAAAAACCTTTATAGTTTTAGGATCAAATCTGTGGTATGATGATGATTCTTTCTACCGTGCTGATCACCCTGGCACTGGTGTTTTATTCCACCGGGATCTGGGCCGAAAGGATTGCCCGGGTTCTGAAGCCATGGCATGTAGTGACTTTCTGGACGGGATTTGCATTCGATGTATCGGGCACCCTGGCCATGCACCGGCTGGCGGAGGGAAGGTTTGAACTTCTGGAACCACATACACTGACCGGTCAGATCGCCTTGTGGCTGATGCTCGGACATGCCATCTGGGCCACTGTGGTCATCCGCAGGAACCTGGAGCGGATGAAGATCAGGTTCCACAGGTACAGCCTTGTGGTATGGCTGATCTGGCTCATCCCATACTTCGGGGGGATGTTCCTGGCCATGAGCCATTGACCAGTATTCTTTTTTTTCCCCCATCCTTTGATCGTTTTTGGTTCACGCTGGTAAAATACTTGTGATCGGGTCACCCGATTTGACTTTTGGGGTTGGTTCAGGGTGATTTGAGCGCCTGATCTGGTACGAATGAACAATAATTATTCTTCTGTTAGCTATTGAGGTCAACTGAGGATTAATTCTCATAAGCCGAAAATCAATTATTATCTCAATATTGGCTTAAAACACCCATAGAAATATAAAGATTATCTGGAACCCTCCTCCAGAAGGCAATCCCCCCAATAAAAACCGCCCCGTCAGATGTGACGGGGCGGTATTTGATCACTGACGCGTTCAACAGCACTCAACCAAACTGTCTCTGCAGCTCAAGCTGCTTCTCATCACTCACTCTCAGTGCTTCACCAGCCGGCGGATGCTCTTCAACTCATCAGTGAACCTGATCTCAAGGAAATAGACTCCGGCTTCGATCCCTTCAAGGGGAAGGTTCAACTGTTTGGTGCGGATATTCTCCAGGCTCCTCACCCTGCTACCACGGCTGTCATAGAGGACCGCAGCTTCCATTTCTCCTTCAGACTCAATGGTCACATGGGAAGTTGCAGGATTGGGATAGAGGACCAACTCCCGGTCATTCTCCCGGTCATTCTCCCTGTCCCGGACCCCGGTGGTGGAGAAGATATCTGTGAAACTGGTATTGTGGGTGAAATCCAGGTCCACATCCCCCATGGCCACTCCGGTTTCCAGCCGCCAGGCATGGTCGGCGGGCGGCGTATCGTAGGTGCCGTTCCCGTTGTGATCGGCATAGAAATCAATGCGGTAGGAGCCGCCGGGTTCCATCACGCTGGACTCCACATCGAATTTTTCGTCTTCAATGGCAGCGACGACCACCGTGTCCAGGTACTGCCCAGTTGCCAGGTCTACCACAAAGAGGGTCAGCATCTGTCCCACGTGGGGCGTCATCCCCTCGAACCGGACCCTGACGCGGTGTTTCCACCGGATGTCGGTGAAGCTGGTGTTGTGTGCAAAGTTCAGGACCTCACCTCCGGAGGCATTGGGCAGTTCGAGCCGCCATGCGTGATCGGTGGGGGGAACATCATAACTGTTGTTGGAGTTGTGATCGGAAAAGAAATCCACCGTATACGATCTCCCCGGAATCAAACCGCTGAGACTGACGGAGAAGGATTCCTGAACGATTTCGCTTTCCCGGTCCACTACCTTACCCGTGGCAACATCCACCAGGGCAAAATAGATCTCCTGTCCCACGTGGGGGGTCATGCCTGACAGGTTGACCGTCACATCTGAGGAGGAAAGATCCATCACTTCAACCTTCCCCACCATACCGAAGGTCACGTGCGGATCGCACTGGTAATCGTAGGTGCCCGGGACAGTAAAGACATGGCTGAACGTCCATCCCACGCCCGTGGCGTTCCCGAAAGATTCAGGATTGGATGGAAAGGTGGTCTGAGTTCCGTTGACGTTGTGACTTCCCTGGGAATTGGTCCAGATCACCGTATCTCCTGGTGCAATGGTAATTTCATCAGGGGTGAATACATTGTTGGTCACATCCACCACATGGGAGGTCTGGGCCCAAAGAGGAATCACCAGCCAGGCCAGCAGCATAGGGATCCCGTTTCGCAGGATCACAGTTGACAAGGTAAAGTTTGTTTTCATAGGATTTGATTGATTTATAATAAAAGATGTCTGTGTCTTTTTCTATGGAAACAAAACTATTGCGCTTTGACAATGGATGATTGTAACCTACGTCACACAGGTTCTGCGGATACGTTAAAAATTTGTTAAACAATGATTTGCCGGCAATTTTTTGTGACCCTGGTTACACAGCTTTGGAGGTGCTAATGCTTACATTTACTTTATGAAATCAATTCAAAGGCATTCAACAACCAGCCTTTCTATCCGGGGGCTGATCATCGGCATGGCTGTGTGGCTGCTCCCCGGTCTGTCCGGCTGCGTATGGGAAAACAAGGAAGAGCTATTCTCCGGCACGGAGCCGTGCGATACCACCATGGTCTCATTCAGCGACGACATTGTACCTATTCTGGCAAACAACTGTTACAGTTGCCACAGCAACCTGAATGCCCCCAGTTTCGGGGGCGGTCTCAGCCTGGAGGATCACGCAGACGTGGCCCGCAGTGCGGAGCGGATCATCGGGGCCGTGAACCACGCCGACGGATTCCTGCCCATGCCGCAGGGAATGGACAAACTCGATCCCTGCCCCATCAACCTGCTGGAGGCCTGGGCAGAAGCGGGAACCCCTGACAATTGAAACATCCCTTTTCCAACAATATGAAAAAATTTGCCGCCTTTATCCTTTCGTTGATCACTGTTCTCATGGTGTGGAATGCACCCGCGGTAGCGCAGGATCTGCAGTCGGTCCTGGAGGGACAAATGAAGGAAGCCACCGTACCGGTTACTGCCACCTTCAAATCCACACGGATCATGAACGGCCATTCCATCGAACGCATGCCCGGGGGGCAGCTCGATTTCAGGATCTCTCACCGGTTCGGCAGGCTCAACAGCGGTGCTTACGAACTTTTCGGGCTCGATCAGGCCAATATCCACCTGAGTCTTGAATACGGGATCCTGGACTGGCTCATGGTGGGGGTGGGCAGGGGTACCTTTGAAAAGACCGTGGATGGATTTGTAAAGGTCAGCGCTTTGAGGCAGTCCGGAGGTGCCAGATCTGTACCGGTCTCCCTGTCATTGATGTCCGGGGTGTATGTGAACGGGCTCCGATGGAGCGACCCTGAAAGGGATTATCTTTTCAGCCACCGGATGGAATATGCCCACCAGCTGTTGATCGCCCGGAAATTCAGTCCCGGGTTCTCCCTGCAGCTCACCCCCTCCTACCTTCACCGCAACCTGGTGGAGACCGCCGCAGATCCCAACGATCTGTTCGCCCTGGGAGGAGGGACCAGGATCAAAATCACCAGTCGGATCTCATTCAATGCAGAATACTTCTATGTGTTCGCCCCGGAACCCTCCACCCTCTCCAGCCCCATCTACAATCCGCTGTCCATCGGATTCGACCTGGAAACCGGGGGGCATGTGTTCCAGCTGATCTTCACCAATTCAGTGGCCATGAGAGAAAACGGATTTCTCGGCCAGACCACAGGAAGGTGGCTTGACGGGGATATCCATTTCGGATTCAATATCTCCAGGGTCTTTCAATTGAAAAAACAACAACCATGAGCACCATGAAATCAATGCTTGCCGCAGCCATCGTATGCATTTTTCTGAACCCTGCCCAGGGCCAGGGCAAGTTCCTGACCAATGAAGGGACCATCCGGTTCTATTCACATACGGCCATAGAAGACATCACTGCCACCAACGACGAGGTTGCCGCGGTGATTGACGGTCAGAGCGGAGAAGTAGCCATCATTGTGGTAATGACCGGATTTCAGTTCGAGAAAAAGCTGATGCAGGAACACTTCAACGAAAACTACGTGGAGTCGGAAAAGTTTCCCAAGGCCACCTTTAATGGAAGGATCGAGAACAATGACGCCGTTGATTATGGCGTTCCGGGCACCTACGATGTGAAAGTGGCCGGAGAGATGACCATCCACGGGGTGACGAAAAGCATTGCTGCGGAAGGTACCGTGGAAGTGACCCCGGAGGGGATCGTGGCCCGTACCACCTTCCTGCTCAATCCGGAAGAGTATGAGATCCGGATTCCGCGGGTGGTCCGCAATAACATCGCCGAAAACATGGAGATCACCGCCGAACTGCCCTGTAAACCGATCTGATCCGGATCATCCGGAAGCTCTGCATTGAAACAGCGAATGTAGTTCGCTTTGATGCCCCGAATGCAACGCAGAAGCAGTGTCTCCGGCTTACAGCTCCGGTTCCCACCCCGGCTCATATTCCCGGGTCCAGTACTCCTTCATGAGTTTCTTATCCAGGATATGCCCGCTGGCGGGATCGACCTCCAGGGACTTTCCGGAACGTGCGGAGATGTTGGCCAGGTGGTTCAGGTGTGAACTGGCTGCCGCCTCCTTCAGCACGGAATTGGGTCTGGCTTTCCCGTTAACGGTCTCCACAAAATTGAGGATGTGCTTGGTGCTGATATCGCCTCCGCCTCCCAGTCCGGTTGTGACACTCTCTGTGGCTTCTTTCTCCTCCCTGATCAGCTTATTTTTCAGGTCATAGACTTTAAATCCGTTGCGGCTGATGGTCACGCTTCCCCCGGAACCGTAAACCACATTGCCGCGGTCATCCCCGTAGGGACTGAATCCTGTCCGGCTCCTTCCGTCCCACCGGATGCTCTTTCCATCCGGGTATTTGAAGGTGACATCCATGGTGTCGTACATGGTCCAGTCGTCGTCCGTATAATAATACTTCCCGGCATTACAGAAGACCGATTCCGGATGTCCCACCTGCAGGATCCAGCGCGCCACATCAAATTCGTGGGTGGCATTGTTCCCCGTTTCCCCTGTTCCCCAGGGCCAGAACCAGTGCCAGTTGTAATCGAAAAGAATGTCCCTGTATTCTTCCCGGGGAGCCGGTCCCTGAAACAGGTCCCAGTCGAATCCATCGGGTACCGGGACCACTTTTCCGTTCCCGATGCTTCCCCTGCTGTTGATGTAATATGCCAGCACATGGTAGATCTCACCGATGAGCCCGTCCTGCAGTTCGGAAACCACCTTCCGCGCTGTCTCCTGGGAACGCTGCTGGGTCCCCATGAAGATCACTTTACCGTATTTCTTCTCAAATTCAAGGAACAGTTCGCCTTCCCTCGGATTATGGGTCAGGGGTTTCTCTACATAAACATGTTTACCTGCCTTAAGGGCAAGGAATGAACCCGGGGCATGCCAGTGATCCGGGGTAAGGTTAAAAATGGCATCCACACTATCATCTGCAAGAATCTCCCTGAAATCGTTCAGCGCCCTGGGTTGGTACCCCATGACCTCCCGGAGGGATGCGGCATAGCCTTCCCTCTGCTCCCTGACCACATCGCAGACCGCTTCAATATGCAGCTGGTCTTTCAGCTCCCCGAAGGATCCGCGCAGGGCCCCTGCCCTTCTCTTGCAGCCTACAATGGCCACATTCAACCTGTCGTTGGCACCCAGAATTCTCCGGTAGCTTTTTGCGGAGATTGCTCCGGTCAGTGAAAGTCCTGCCGTAACGGCTCCTGTCTTCTTGAGAAAATTTCGTCTGTTTTCCATAGGGATATAATGATAAGGTCAGTATCTTGGTTGAACTGCCCTTCTAAAGTAAATATTTCCAATGAAAATCGTTCAGGGAATAGGGTAAATAACCGTTAATGCATCCTATTAACACCGTGGTTAAACATCTCTGATTCATGAAAAAACACTTCTTTCCAAACCTGATACTCTTCCTGATGCTGATGGCTGCATGGTCCTGTCAAAGGCCATCGGGGCATGCCAACGGAAGTAAATCACAGACCGACGGATCCTCGGAATTTCCAGAACTTGCCGGTCCCTACCTGGGACAAGATCCGCCCGGCTTCGAACCGCAGCTGTTTGCTCCCGGAGTGATCAGCACGGGCATGTTCACGCGCGACATGGCCATCTCTCCCGACGGAAAAGAGATCTACTACTGTGTGGCCATCGGGAATTATACCTACTCGACCATCCTTTACACCAGGGAGGTGAACGGACGGTGGCAGGAGCCGCAGATCGTACCCTTTTCCGGGGGACCTGGAGTCATCGATTTTGAACCGGCCTTCTCTCCTGACGGGTCCCGGCTCTATTTCCTTTCCACCCGGCCCGACGGGGAAGAAGCACCCGGGGACCAGGACATCTGGTATGTGGAAAGAGGAGCCGACGGATGGGGCGAACCCGTCAATCCGGGAGCCCCTGTGAACACGGACGGGGGAGAATTCTTCCCGTCGCTTACCGGGGACGGCACACTCTATTTCACACGGAGTGAAAGGGGAAGCGCCCTGAACCGGATTTTCCGGTCAAGGGTGGTCAACGGTTCCTTCACAGAACCAGAACTGCTGCCTGAGCAGGTGAATTGCGGCACCAACCGGTTCAACGCCTTCGTCGCCCCGGATGAGTCGTATATCATTGTGCCCGCCCAGGGGATGGAGGATGGCTATGACGGGGTGGACTATTATGTGGTATTCAGGGACAGCAGCGATCGCTGGTCCGATCCGGTCAATCTGGGAGAGGCTGTAAACAGGGACAACGCACGCGGATGGTCCCCCTATGTCTCTCCCGATGGCCGTTTCTTTTTCTTTATGGCCACAAGGACCAGGGAGATCGGCCCGGAGGAATGGACCTATGAGCACCTGCGCAGGCTCCAGGTATCGCCCAATAACGGGAATGCGGACATCTACTGGATGGATGCGGGATTTATCAGCGAGCTGAGGGATCGGGCAGTGTTCCATGAATAGTTTATTACATTTGGGAACCAAACGATGTGATGGTACGGTTCCGTTTCCTTTTACCGGTGATACTGACCTGGATGGGGGGAGTTTGTTCCCTGCAGGCCCAGCCGGTTGTCCGGGCAGTGAAATTTGAACAGGCTCCGCGCATCGACGGGAAGGTGGACGAAAGCATCTGGTTTGAAGCTGAACCGGTCACCGGACTGATCCAGCGGGAGCCCGATACCGGGGAACCCTTTTCACAGCGCACGGAGGTCTACTTCGGATTTGACGAGCTGAACCTCTATGTGGCGTTCCGGTGTTTCGGAGATCCGGACCAGATCACTGCCAAGGAGATGGCCAGGGATGTGAGCCTGGGGAACGATGACCGGGTGCAGGTGATCCTCGATACCTACCTCGACGGACGAAGCGCTTACTGGTTCCAGGTGGGGCCACGGGGTTCCATCGGCGATGCCATTGTCAGCGAAAACGGGGCTGCCTTCAACAAGGCATGGGACGGATTGTGGACCGGGAAGGCGCATATCCATGCGGAAGGATGGGATGCAGAAATGGCCATTCCCTTCAAGACCATGGGATTCGATCCCTCCAGGGACACCTGGGGGGTGAAACTGATCCGGTATTTCAAACGGCAGGAGGAGATCGGATACTGGCCGGTGGCCAACCTGAATGCCCACCGGTTCCAGGTTTCCGATGCCGGACAGCTAACGGGCCTGACGGGGATCAGCCAGGGTGTGGGACTCGATCTGGTCCCATATGGCCTGACCGGGGCCGATTATGCAGCGGATGACGGAAAAACCAGGCCGGTGGTCAATGCCGGTTTCGAAGCCTATTACAACATCTCCTCCAATGTGAAGGCGGCCGTGACGGTCAATACAGACTTCGCACAGACCGAGGTGGATGACCAGCAGATCAATTTTACCCGGTTCAACCTGTTCTACCCGGAGAAGCGGGATTTCTTTCTCGATGGGGCCAACTATTTCAATTTCGGGATCAACGGGGATGACAGGAATCCGTGGAACACAAGGCTCATCCCCTATTTCAGCCGCAGGATCGGTCTCGATTCGGCGGGAAGTCCCATACCGGTCCTCTACGGGGGCAAGGTCACCGGTCAGGCAGGATCCTGGAACATCGGGACCATGTATATGAAGGACCAGCGAAAGGACTGGAGCAACTCCCATTTTGTGGTGGGGCGGATCTCCAGGAACCTGGGCGGACAATCACAGGTGGGGGTGATCGCCACTTACGGAAATGCACTGCGGGATGTATCCAACTTCCTGCTCGGGACGGACCTGAGGCTTGCCAGCTCGACCTTCATGGGGGACAAGAATGTTGCATTCAATCTCTACGGGGTGAGGTCATTTACCGCTTTCGACGATCCGGAGAAGGAGGACCCTTCGCGGCAGATGGCGTTCGGAGCGGAGTTCGCCTATCCCAATGACCTGGTCTATTTCCGGCTCGGCCACATGCAGATCCAGGAGAATTTTACTGCAGGGATCGGTTTTGTCCCCAGGCCGGGGGTGAGACAAAGCTATGGTGAGCTGATGGTGGGACCGCGGCCATCGCGGTGGGGGATCCTTCAGGTCCAGGCCGGAGGCTCCCTGGATCACATCACCGGCTTCAGCGGAAAGCTCCTGACCAGGGAATGGGCCGCTACACCCCTGCTGATCCGGTTCCTTTCCGGGGACCAGTTCACCTACCGGCTGACCTCCTCCTTCGAGTACCTGGATCGTCCCTTCAGCATCTACCATGACCATACCATTCCTGAAGGTACCTACAGCTTCCTGTGGCACGAACTGTCCTTCCACACAGCCCAGAGGAGACAGCTCTGGGCGTTGCTTGGCCTGCGGCTGGGAGGGTTTTATAACGGGACACGCACCGAGACAAGTGTGAAGGCCGGAACCCAGGTGGCAGTCCCCCTCTTCCTGGGCGGGGAAGTGATCCGAAACGATATCCGCCTGGCAGAGGATGGATTTATTGCCACCATATACCGCCTGAACCTCAACATCCTCTTCAGTCCGGACATTACCCTCTATAATTTTGTTCAATACGACAGCGAGTCGGACCGTATGGGGTGGCAGTCCCGTTTTCAGTGGATCATTCAACCGGGCCGGGAAATCTTCCTGGTTTGGAACAGCATCGCCAGTGATCCCTATGACCGGTTCCGAATGGAAGAAGCCTCCGCCCGCCTGAAAGTGAAGTTTACCATCAGGTTTTAAATGGCGGAAGAGGGTATCTCAGTAAACCTATTCATAATGGAGGGCGATGGCCGGATTGGTCCGGGCCGCCTTCAGCGAGGTAATGGTCACCGTGACCATGGCAATGACTACTGCCAGAAGGGCTGCCAGTATGAAAAGCAACGGCTGAAATCCCACATTATAGGGGAAATCCCTGAGCCAGTCCTGCATCATGAAATAGGCGGCAGGCATGGCGATGGCAATGGCGATCAGGACCGCGTAGCCCACACTCTTTGAGATCACGACGATAATCCCTCTTTCTGTGGCACCCAGTACCTTGCGGATCCCGATCTCCCGAATCCTTTTCTGTGAGTTGTACAGGGTAAGCCCGAATAATCCAAGCGAAGCGATGAAGATGGCCAGGATGGAGAAAATGAGGGTGATGATCCCGGTTCTCCTCTCCTCGGCATAATAGCGGTTCAGCTGTTCATCCAGAAAGAAATACTGCAGCGGCTCATCCCCTGCAAATTCCTCCCAGAGGGTGGATATGTAATCCAGCGCTGCCTCTGTATTCTCGCGGCCACCGGCCACCCTCAGGGTGATGTATCCATGCCATTCCCAGGATTTTGGTTTCAGCATAATGATCTGTGCTCCGATCTCCTCTTTCAGGCTGGAAAAGTGATGGTCCCTGACAACACCGATGACCCTCAGCTCCTCGGTCATGCCCTGGGGGGAGGGTTCCAGGAACCTTGTATTCAGAGGATCCTCCAGATTATACTTGCGTACGGCGGACTCATTGATCAGGCAGGACATGGAATCGCCGGGAAAGTCCTCCGACAGAAACCTGCTGTCGGGGGTGGCCAGCTGAAAGCGGAACGTTTCCATGAAATCCTCATCCACCCAGTAAACAAACATCATGGCACTTTCCTCCATGGGCCTCCCCTTAATTCCGAATGTGCTGTTGCTGTTGGTGGCCCCCAGGTAGGCCGTTGAATTGGTAGCTGACAGGATGGACGGTTGTTTGGTGAGCTCGTCCTTGAACACCTGAATCTGCTCCTTCAGGGGGTGCAACCGTTCGAGTACAATCAAATGCTCCTTATCAAACCCGAGTTCCTTGTTGGTCATGAACCTGAACTGCCAGTATATCACCAACGTTCCTGCGATAATAATCACGGAAATAGCAAACTGTACAATGACCAGGGTATTTCTGAGCATGTGGGTCCCGTTTTTGGTACTTGCGTTTCCCTTGAGCGCAAAAATCGGCTTGAAGGAGGCAAGAACAAAAGAGGGATAACTTCCACTCAGCATGCCCACCAGGACAGCCAGGATCAGGAAACCGGCCAGCATGTACCACCGGAAAATATCGCTTAAATCCAGGTTCAGGCCCACAAGGTTATTGAAAGGGGTAAGCAATACCGACACCAGCGCAAGGGCGATGAACAGGGAGAAGATGCTCAGGATCACGCTTTCAAACAGAAACTGCCGGATCAATTGCCTGCGGCCGGAACCCACTACTTTCCGCAGGCTCACCTCCTTGGCCCTGCTGAGTGACCTGGCCGTGCTCAGATTCATGAAATTGATGGAAGCGATTACCAGGATGAAGAAGGCAATCACTCCGAAGATCACCAGATAACTCCTGTTGCCAATGGGACGATAGCCAAGCTCATTGGGAACATCGATGTCCTGGTCCAGGTGGATATCCAGCAGCGGCTGGGTATACATCCCGTATTCACCTCCCCCCTCCATAAACTCCTCGGGGGAGATCCCCATGATCTGTTCAAGCTGCGACCTGATATTCCCGATCAGAGCCGCATTGATCTTTTCGTCCAGAACCGCCTTATTGGTGCCCGGTTGTACCAGGAAATAGGTCATCATCCAGTTGTTGAACCAGAAATCGGATCTGCTGCGCTCATCGGTGGAGTAAGAAGCAATGAATTCATATTTAAAATGGGAACTCCTGGGTGCATCCTCCACCACTCCGGTGACCCGGTAAAGCTCGGTTTCACTGTTCATTGCGATGGATTTTCCGATGGGTTCACCCTCCGGGAAATACTGTTTCGCTTTTGACTCCGAGATGACAATGGTATGGGGTTCATCAAGGCAGGTCGCAGGATTGCCTTCCAGCAGTCTGATGGAAAAAACCTCAAAGAAGGTGGAGTCGGCCAGCATGACGGATTCCTCCAGATATTTGTTCTCGGGTGTTACCCACATCAGCATATTGCCATAAAAATCGAAACGGCAGAAGTTTTCGATCTCCGGGATCTGTTCATAGAAGGTGGGGCCCGCCACCGGGCTGTTCCAGGCTCCTGTAAACTCCTCCCCGGCCATCTTCCCGCTGATGTAGAGCCTGTAAATATCTTTTGCCCGTTCATTGAATTTATCGTAACTGGTCTCGTTGATGATATACAGGATGATAAAGATGGCGCTGGCCAGTCCGATGGCGAGCCCGGCTATATTGATGGCATTAAATGCCTTATTCTTGCTGATGTTACGAACGGTTACCCTCAGATAGTTCTTCCACATGTTCAGGTGATGATTGGATTATTCATAGTGCAGCGCCATGGCCGGATTGGTACGGGCCGCTCTCAATGAGGTAAAGGTGACCGTGACCATGGCAATGAGTATGGCCAGCACCGCCGCCGCAAGGAACAACACGGGCCGGAATCCCACATTGTAGGGGAAATCCCGAAGCCAGTCCCGCATCATGAAATAGGCTACCGGCATGGCAATGAGGATGGCGATCCCCACACCAAAAACCACGCTGCGGGATATCACTGCGATGATATTGGTCTCTGTGGCCCCCAGCACCTTGCGGATCCCGATCTCCCGGATCCTCTTCTGGGAATTATACAGTGTAAGCCCGAAGAGGCCCAGCGATGCGATGAAGATGGCCAGGATGGAAAAGATCAGGGTAATGGCCCCGGTGCGCTTCTCTTCTGCATAAAAGGAGTCCAGCTCTTCATCCAGAAAGAAATACTGGAGGGGCTGGTCATTGGTGAAGTCCTCCCAGACCGCTGCCAGGTGGGCCAGGGCAGCTTCCCTGTTCTCCTTTCCCGGGGCCGTCCTGACAGTCAGGTAGCCCGCCCAGTCCCAGCTTTTCGGCTTGAGGATGGCGATCTGTGCCCCCACCTCATGTTTGAGGGTCAGGAAATGGTGGTCCTTCATGACCCCAATGATCTTTAGCTCGTCGTACCCTGAGGGTCCCCCCTCCCTGGGCCACAGGATATACTGGTTCAGGGGATCCTCCAGGTTGTATTTCCTGACGGCCGCTTCGTTGACCAGGCAGGTGGCCGAATCGGTAGCAAAATCTTCCGAAAAGAAGCGGCTGTCCGGTGTGGCCAGCCCGAACCTGTAGGTCTCCATAAAGTCCTCGTCCACCCAGAAGGTGTGGAACAGGACCGTCTCATCCGCTGGGCGGCCCTTGATCCCGTATGCGTTGTTGTTGTTGGGTGACCCCAGATAGGCTGTGGAGTTTGTGGCGGAAAGAATGGAGCTGTGGCTTTCCAGCTCCTTTTTGAAGGTCTGGATCTTGTCGCCCAGCGGATGGATCCGTTCCATGACGATCAGGTCCTTCTCCTCGAACCCCAGGTCCTTGTTGGTCATGTAGCGGAACTGCCAGAAGATGACCAGTGTTCCAGCAATGATGATGATGGAGATGGAGAACTGAATGACCACCAGGGCATTTCTCAGCCAGGTGGTCCCGTTGCTGGCGGATGCGTTTCCTTTCAGTGCAAAAATGGGTTTGAAGGAAGCCAGAACGAACGACGGATAGGATCCGCTCATCATCCCCACCAGGAAGGCCAGCAAAAGAAAAGCAGGGATCATGTACCACCGGAAAATATCCGCAAACTGCAGGTTCAGTCCCACAAGCGAATTGAAGGGATTCAGCAGCACCATCACCAGGCCGATGGCGATCACCAGCGAGACCAAACTGAGGAATACACTTTCGAACAGGAACTGCCGCACCAGCTGCTTTTTTTCGGATCCGACCACTTTCCGCAGGCTCACCTCCTTGGCCCGGCTGAGGCTTCGTGCAGTGCTGAGGTTCATGAAATTGATGGAGGCGATGACCAGCACGAACAGGGCAATGACCCCGAAGATCACCAGGTAGGCGCGATTCCCGATGGGCCGGAATCCAATATCGGAGGGGATCTCGATCTGGGGATCCAGGTGGATTTTCAAAAGGGATTGCGTATAGACCCCATATTCCCCCCCCGATTCCGCGAATTCCTCGGGAGTTACCCCCATGAACTGCTGCAGTTCGGGCCGGATGTTCTCCAGCAGTGATGCATTGATCTTCTCATCCAGCACATCCTGTTCCGTCCCGGGCCTAACCAGGATGTAGGTCTGCATGTGGTTGTTGAACCAGGTGGTCCTTCTGCTCGATTCGTAAGTGGAGTAGGAGCAGATGAAGTCATAATAGAAATGAGAGGTTCCCGGTGCATCCTCCACCACCCCGGTCACCCGGTAGAGGGTGGAATCATTGTTCATGGCAATGGATTTTCCGATGGGGCTGCCTTCCGGGAAATAGAGCGGAAGCTTCGATTCACTGATCAGGATGGTGTTGGGTTCGTCCAGGCAGGTGGCCGGATCTCCCTGCAGCAACCGGATGGTGAACACTTCAAAAAAAGTGGAATCGGCATACAGGATGTGGTTCTCCAGGATCTTATTCTCAGGATCGGACCACATGAGCCTGTTGTTGGCGAAATCAAACCTGCAGAAGTTCTCGATATCCGGGATCTCCTCGTGGAACGTAGGGCCGAAAATGGGACTGTTCCAGGCCCCTTTGAATTCTTCCCCTGCCAGCTTTCCATGAAGGTAGAGCCGGTAGATATCGGCGGACCGTTCATGAAACCGGTCATACCTTGTTTCACCAACGATATAGAGAATAATGAAAACGGCGCTGGCCAGGCCGATGGCCAGGCCTGCGATATTGATCACATTAAAGGCCTTGTTCTTCCTTAAACTCCGGACGGTTACCCTTAAAAAATTCTTCCACATATTCTGGCTGTTTGGGAGAGCACATCAGAAAGCATGCCACTCATTCTATATATTTGTTTTCGAATATCTTATGGTCTATTCATTCATGGCCGGCCAGTCCGGAACCGTACACCGCTGTCCGAAACCGCACATTGCAATTCTGACGGTTTCATCTTAACTTGAACCCGTACTCATCGGACGCACAAGTCATCACATTTGTTACAATGAACCACCACACCGTTTCCCGCAGAGAATTTGTGCGGCTTTCCGCCGCTGCAGCCGCAGGGCTCACCGTCCTTCCCTCCTTCCGGTTCGGACTGGACCAGCTGCCTGCTCCCATGAAGCGAACCTTTGGAAGGACCGGATTCCGGGTCACCACCCTGGGACTGGGGGGCCAGGCCTCCCTCCAGTGGACCCCTGAAGATGTGGATCCGGTGCCCATCATTCTCAAGGCATTCAAGATGGGCATCAACTATTATGACACCTCCAACCTGTATGCGGACAGCCAGCTCAATTACGGGAAAGCCTTCAGGATCCTGAACCTGGTCCCCGGAGAACCGGGGTATGACAGGGAGCTCCGGGAATCCGTATGGCTGACCACCAAGACCCATATCCGCTGGGCCAAAGGCGGATTTCCGGAAGTGGAGGGTGTGGGGAACTGGACCCAGGGGGACCACGGCGAAGGTTCGGTGGCTGACCTGAAAAGGTCACTCTCCCAGATGTTCGGTGACGGCAGGGGGAGCTATCCGGAAGGTTCCTATGTGGACATGATCCTCTGCCACAGCCTCAACAACACCGAAGAGGTGGATGTGCTTTACCGGGGGCTCGAATCCCCGCTGGAAAAAGACCAGAACTTCGGAACGCTGGTGGCCATGCGCGATTTCAGGGACGGCACCAACCTGACGGGGCTGAATCCGAAAGGAGAGAAACTGGTCAGGCACATCGGCTTTTCAGGGCACCTCAACTCCCCTGCCATGATGGAGATGATCCGGCGGGACCGGTGGGAACTCCTGGATGGGATGCTGGTGGCCATCAATCCCAACGACAAACGTTACCTGAACCACCAGTTCAACGTGATCCCTGTAGCCAGGGAGAAGAACCTGGGGATCATTGCCATGAAGGTCTTTGCCGACGGGGCCATGTACGGGAAGGAGGCCCGCTGGTCAGGCACCCCGGCCGATGTGATCAGGACGGTGGGGACACCCGGGCTTCCCAGCAAACCCCTGGTGGAATATGCCCTCACCACTCCGGGGATCCACACGGCCATCATCGGGATCGGGCAGATCTCAGAGGATCCGCTCAGGTGTCAGCTGGTACAAAACTACTACGCCGCCCAGGTCAAACCCGACGGAATGAGCATGCAGGCACGCCTTGAGCTGGAAGAGTCCACCGGAATGGTCAAGGCGGGACAGACCAACTATTTCCAGATGCCCCGGCAGGGCCTGACCCCCCCGGGCAACCTGAAGCTTACGGCAAAGGAGCGCCTTGAGATCACCTGGGATACCGCCTATGCTGCCGATGCCCCGCTGGACCGTTACGAGGTCTACAGGGAAGGCAGGCTGGTTGGGACGGTCCCCCACCGGCCCCAGATCACCCCGGAGCCCTTTGGTTTCAGGACGGACCATGTTGCCGGAACGTACCGGGTGGTCGCGGTGGACCGGGACGGGAACAGGGCGGAAAGTGATGCCATACAGGCATAAGGGCGCCACCGGAGCTGAACGGGACGCCCCGCACCTGGTCAGGCCGGAGATGAGCTGGCGGTGAAACCTTTCCGCTCCATCTTCCCCCAGGTGTTCCTCTTGAAGAGTTTATCCAGGTTGCCCTTGATGGACATGAGCATGACCATGGGATGGTAGACAATCGGTTCCAGGAACGCCGTGCCGATCAGTTTCATCACATCCCTGCGCCTCTCATACTTGTGAAACGTGATCTCCTCAAACAGAACCGACCAGATGGAGAGCGAGACGGCAAAGAAATAGACAAATCCGGTGAGCAGGAGAAAGAAGGGCCAGTTCAGTTTCCCGGTGATGGCAAGGAAGATGAACCAGAGGATCCCCAGGAACTCTATGATGGGGGCCAGGTATTCGAACACCAGCCAGTAGGGGTACCCCAGCAGTCCCAGCTTGCCGTACTTCCGGTTCAGGAACAGCCGGCGGTGGGTGATGAGCGTCTCCATGGTGCCCCGGGTCCACCTGCTTCGCTGGCGCGCCAGAATCTTCACCGTATCCGGCACCTCCGTCCAGCAAAGCGGATCGGGAATGTACACCACGTCGTATTTGATCTTCTGGTCAGCCATGTGTCTCCTGATCCTGACCACCAGCTCCATGTCCTCACCCACGGTATCGGTGCGGTACCCCCCTGATTCGATCACCACCTCCCGGTCGAACATCCCCAGGGCCCCCGAGATGAGCAGAAGACCGTCCAGTTCGCTCCATGCCATCCGTCCCATCAGGAACGCACGGGTATACTCCATCACCTGTGCCCTGGGCAGGAATTTCCCCGGCAGGTGGATCTTCTTGATGTGTCCCCCCGACACTTCACACGAGTTGGCGATGCGGATCACTCCTCCTGCACCGATCACTTTTTTGTCCTTGGCTTCCATGAACGGTTTGACCATCTTGAGCAGGGCGTCCGGTTCCATGATGGAGTCGGCATCGATGCTCACCACCAGGCGGTTTTTCGACACATTGAGCCCTGCATTCAGCGAATCGGCCTTCCCACCGTTCACCTTGTCCACCACCGTCAGTTTCTTGAAGGAACGGTTCTGCGACTTGTACACCCCCCTGATCCTTTTGCAGGGGATCTGGTAATCGAAATAGTAGTTCACCTTCTCCAGCTCATAGGCTTCGATCATCTTCTGCAGCGAATCGTCCGAACTCCCGTCATTGACCACGATCACCTCGTAGTTGTTGTAGTAAAGGGAAAGCAGTGTCCGGATGTTATCGATGATGGTCCTGCTCTCGTTGTAGGCAGGGGCGATGACGGAGATGGTGGGTGCCAGCGGGGAGGAGACAATGGTATTGTAGTCCACGTAGCTGTTCTTCCTCAGATACCGCCTGAGTGAGACCGCGGAGTAGATGGTCAGTACCAGGTAGGTGGTGAATACCAGGGCGGTGATGATAAAAATCATGTGGTACGCCAGGAACTTCAGTATATCGAGCAGCTGTTCCATACTCAGTAGATGCGGCCGTCCAGGACGTGCCTGATAATGATTTGATAGTTTTTATATTCCGATTTGGATTTCATAAGCCTGATCAGCTTCGAAATTCCCGGTTCACCCGTATTCTCCATGGCCTTGGTGGCCAGGATCTGCAGCTGGACCTCCTCTTCCGTATCCAGCACCATTTTCAGGAAATCGAGGTATCGTTCATCGGGAAGCTTTTCGAAGGTATGCAGGATCTCAACCCTGTTGGCATAAGATTCCGTTCCATATCGGTTGACCAGCAGGGGAAGGGCCTGGCTCAGTCCGATATCTCCGGATACCCTGAATGCGGTGCGCCTGACCTCCTCGCTCTTATGATCAAACAGTCCGATCACCTCGTCCCCGGCCTCCTTCTGTTTAAACCAGCCCGCCATTTCCAGGGCAAAAATCACCACGCTCAGGTTGGTGGAGCCAAACCATTGCCGGAAAGGGGGAACCGGAAGATCGTGCTGGGTAACCATCTCATGCAGGGTAACCTGCTCCCAGACGGAAAACGGCTTTTCCATCAGGTCCAGGAACTGGTAAGGGTTCTCCTCTGAAAGCCCCACCATGGCGATCTGGGCTTCCATCCGAAGGACCTCGTTGTTGGAGTTGAGGCTTTCGGCGATCCTGTCGGTGGCCTCCCGGATATTCATGAAAGCCAGTTCCCTGAATCCCTTGATATTCTTGTGCCATTTGCGGCTGTTTGCTTTCCTGAGAGAATCCTTCTTCAGGCCCAGCTGGAGATACAGTCCGCGGATGTCCTCCCTGATCTCACCCCTCAGGTTGATGCTCAGGTCGATCATCTGATCGATCAGGATCTGGCGGTTAAAGGGATTGGTGGCAATCCGCTGCAGTTCCTCCAGCGCAACGGGACGATTCGCCTGTTCGAACAGGTAATCCATCAGGATCTGCTGGTACCGTTCCATCAGGTATTCCCGCTGCTCCTTCTCCCGCTGCATGCGCCTCCTGTTCAGCAGGATGATCGTCAGCAGGATGACCAGCGTAAGGATGGAATAGAAAATAACCGCGTACAAGATGGAGATAAATACGGGCGACTGGTCAAACCGCTGCACCCAGCGGGTGGCATAGCGGGCGAACATATTCCCTTCTGCCTCCGCATCCGTTCCTTCTTCCCCCGCATTCGTTCCTTCCGGCTCCTCATTCGTTCCTTCCGGCTCCGAATCTGTGCCAGCACCACCCATGTCCGCCAAACCGCCGCGGATGTCTGCCGGCAGGGGTTCAGGGGTGTTCCATCCCCCCGACAGGGATGGTGTGATGACCATACCAGCCACCAGTAAGGCAAAGACGAAGATGCGGTATAAGCAGCGTGGTTTCACCGGCCAAGACGGATATAGGTTCCCAGCTTCAGATCGATCCGGTTCCGGAACTGACGGTCCGCATACTCCTCATATGCAAATCCCACCATTCCCGCCAGCCTGATCCTTTCGGTGACCTGGTAGTTGACCTCGCCCCTCAGGGATAAGGCATTCAGCCTGTCCAGGTCCGATGCCACCAGCAACGGTTCATCGGGCGCTGTCCCGATGCCGGCGGTCAGTGCCACATAGCTCAGGATATCGCCCAGGTAACGCCTGGCGCTCAGATAGAAGGAAGCGGAAACACCGTAGTCTTTGAAAAACAGGTAATTCCTGAGGGAGATCCAGTAATCGCCCAGGTACTTCTCCCCCGAAAGGGTGAGGAATGTAAAGGATTCGTCCCAGTAAAAATACCTCAGTCCGCCAGAGACAGCGAATCCCGCAGGAAGGGATTGCCAGAGTTCGGCCACCGCCCTGTGGACGGGAAGATAATTCAGGGCCCCGTCGGGCGAAAAACCGTACCCGAGCAGGGCATAGTTCAGTCTTCCCAGTTTCACGTAGGCATCCAGATTGACCTGCAGATCGGTGGAGGGAGAGAATCCGCCCGCATGGTATCCTGCATTCACGTATGGAAGCAGGGTCACCCCTCCAAAAGGGATGCTCCCCCCTGCCGTCAGCATGTGCCAGTTCCGTGCATAGGGTACCCCGAAATGATCGTAATAGTAATGGAGGTAAACCTCGGGGAATCCCCGGCCGGCCGCACGCTGGTTCCTGGCCAGTTCCACCTTCTCCACAACACCGGGAAGGTTTTCCTCCAGGGCCAGCGCCTCACCCGCGTATCCTTCCAGCTTCTCCCAGTCGTTGTCCCAGTAGGCCACATCGACCCCGGTCTCGTAGGCCTCCACCAGATCAGGATCCTGTTCGATCACGCTGTCAACCAGTGCGTAGGCACTGTCGTAGCTCCCCCCCCATCCCAGCACCCTTGCCAGGTAGAGTGAAACATCGTGGTAGGCGGGCTCTTCCTCCAGGATCATGTACCCCACCCGCTTCGCAAGCCCGGTCCGTCCCTCCTCAGCGTACTGCCGCATCAGTGCAAATCCGGATTCAGGATCGGGGAAAGCGGGAACCTCATCCTGCCCCGAGACTGAAAGCGGTACCAGAATCAAAAGCAGCAGGGATGGGATCAGTGTGCGCATGTTCATATCAGGATGGCTGGATGGCAGAACGGACCAATTCCACCATCTGTTTGGGATCGAAGGGCTTGGTCAGGTATCCGATTGCTCCCAGTTCCCTGGCGTGGTCCTTGGTTTCCTGGAGGTTGATTCCGGAGATGATGATCACCGGCATCCGCATGTGACTCTGGGTATTGATATACCGGACCAGCTCCAGGCCCTTGGTAAAGGGCATGTTGATATCGGTGATCACCAGATCGATCTTTTCCGATTTCAGCAGGCGCATGGCCTCTTCCCCGTCCCGGGCCTGCAGCACCTGAAAACCCGCCTTGACCAGCGAATATTCAATGGTTTTTAAAGCAATGGGATTGTCCTCGCATACGAGGATCCTGTGATCACCCCCGGTCATTGCCTGCGGTACTGCTGACGGATCAACCGAATGTTCATGCATATCAAATTCCTCAGAACCACCATTTGATGGACTTAATGTAACGTAAATCAGCGGTAGATGTTACACGAAATGATCAACCTTTATCCCTGATAAGCAGTTCGATATTCTGGATGCCCCGTTGCTCAAGGATCAACTCCTTATTGATCATGACACGGTCAATGGTGGACTGGTCGAAATAGCGGATGGTCACCAGCTCCAATCCGGTCTGATAGGCCACCTTATACCGCCCTTCCAGCTCGTCGACCACTCCCCTCAGTTTCCGTTTGTCGTTGTTGACGATCATTTTGAAACTGATGGCCGAATTCTGCATCAGGTTGATCTTCATCCCGTGTTTCCCCAGGATCCCGAAAATCTCCTCCAGGTTGTTCTCGTTGATGAAGGAGAAGTCGAGGGGAGAGACCCGCAGGAGCACCTGGTCCATTTTGAAGATGAATGAAGGGGTCAGGGTATCGTAGGTCAGGTTGCCCACCAGGGTACCCGGCGCATCGGGATCCAGGAAGGATTTGACATACAGATTGATGTTCTTGTTCTGCAGGGGCTTGATGGTCTTCGGATGGATCACGCTGGTTCCGAAGTAAGCCAGCTCGATGGCATCCAGGTAGCTCAGCTTATCCAGCAGGATGGTGTCATCGAAATACTTGGGGTCGGCGTTCAGGACCCCCGGCACATCCTTCCAGATGGTCACATGATCGGCCTTCAGCATGTGGGCCAGTACGGCTGCCGTATAGTCGGATCCTTCCCTGCCCAGGGAGGTGGACTGGTCATTGATGGTGGATCCCAGGAAGCCCTGGGTAATGAGGATACGCTCCCCGTTGAACCGGAATTGCTCATTGACCAGCCGGGTGGACAGGTCCCAGTCGATCCTCGCCTCCCTCCATGTATTATCGGTTTTGAGTGACCGGCGGATGTCCATCCAGCGTGCAGTGAGCCCCGATTCGTTCAGGTAATGGGAGATGATGGTGGTGGAAAGCAACTCACCGTAGCAGATCACCTGGTCGTAGTCGTAATCAAAATTAAGGGTGGGGGTTTTATCCAGCCTCTCCCTCAACTGGCCCATCAGCTCCTCAAAAGCCTGAAACACAGGATGCCCGCTGTCCCCGAACAATCCCTCGGCTATTCCCAGGTGGTATTCCCTGAGGGCGCTGTATTCCTTATCCATCCCTGCCCTGTCGCCCGATGCAAAGTGTTCGATGAGCCGCTCCAGGGCATTGGTGGTCTTCCCCATGGCAGAGACCACCACCACAATCTCCTCCCGGTCAAATCGGCTGAGGATCCCGACAATATTCCGAACGGCATCGGCACTTTTTACGGAGGCTCCTCCGAATTTGAAAACGATCATGACGGTACTGTTTAAATTTGTAAATTGCCTGGCAAAATTAACAAAGGTTCCCCGTAAAAAAAATGAAGATTACGATCCGGTTCGCATCTTACCAGGTGGACGCAGAATTACTGGACACCCCGACCGGGAGGGCGATCTACGATTCCCTTCCCATCCATGAGAACATCAGCCTCTGGGGTGATGAAATCTACTTCGAAATCCCGGTGGAAACCCGGCTGGAGCCCGATGCCAGGCCCGCTGTCTCGGTGGGAGACCTGGCCTACTGGCCCAACATGCCGGCCTTCTGTATCTTTTTCGGACCGACGCCGGTCAGTTCCGGATCAACACCTGTGGCTGCCAGTGCAGTGAATGTGTTCGGGCGTTTAGCGGTGGTGGAACCGGAACACCTCAGAAGGGTTCCTGAAGGTTCCAAGGTGACGGTCACCAGGTCCGCCCAGTAGCAGGTAATCTGCTGCAGGCGCTTTCAACCCATCCGCCCGCCCAACAGCAGGGATCGGGCGATGCGTTCACCGGTTCTCCCCAGCATATTGCGGGCCTCCCGAATGGCAGCAGAAAGCTCCATCGGCCTTTCCTGAACGGGCATCAGCAGATCAAACCCATACCGGTAAAGCTCTTCTGCTCCCGGTTCCAGCGAGCCGGCCACCCCGATGACCGGCCTGCCGTATTTCCTGGCCAGCTCGGCCACCCCGTACGGGGTCTTCCCGAACCTGGTCTGTTCATCCATCCTGCCCTCGCCGGTGATCACCAGGTCCGCCGCCCTGATACCTGATTCCAGGTCCACTGCCTCTGCCACCAGCCGGAATCCGCTCTCCAGCCTGGCACCTGCAAATGCCATCAACCCTGCTCCCAGTCCACCCGCAGCCCCTGCTCCGGGGACATCGCTGATACGGAGGCCCGTCTGTTCCAGGATCACCTCCGCCAAATGGGCCAGGTTCCGGTCCAGCCGGGTTACCATCTCCGGGCCGGCCCCTTTCTGCGGACCATAGGTGGCCGATGCCCCGTCCGGGCCGGTGAGGGGATTGGTGACATCGCACGCCACCAGGATCTCGCTCTCCGGTATCCGCTGATCCAGCCCGCTCATATCGATCCGTGCAAGCTCCCCCAGGCCTCCACCACCCGGTGAACATGGACGTCCATCGGCTTTCAGGAAGCGCACCCCCAGGGCGGCTGCCATCCCGGTACCCCCGTCGTTGGTAGCACTTCCTCCGATCCCCACAAGGATCTGCCTGCACCCTTGATCCAGGGCCTCACGGATCAATTGCCCGGTCCCGAAAGTGGAGGTGATCCAGGGATCCCGTTCCCCGGTTTTCAGCAGTTCGATCCCCGAGGCAGCAGCCATCTCGATCACCGCCCGGCTGCCGTCCCCCGAGATCCCGTAAAATGCCTCCACCGGTCTGAGCAGCGGATCGAGCACTTCTGCCCTGATCCGTTTTCCTCCCGTGGCCTCCGTTACCGCCTCCACGGTACCCTCTCCACCATCTGCCATCGGGAGCAGGCGGATGTCGGCATCCGGTATCACCCGGATGATCCCTTCCCGGATCGCTGCGGCCACAGCTCCGGCAGACAGACAATCCTTGAAGGAATCGGGTGCGATCAGTATTTTCATGGTGTACATCCTGGTTCCAGGTCAAAAATAGAATTTTCCCGGTAAATCCCTCAGCAGATCCTGATCAGTCCGGGGTACAAGGTTCCCCGTTAATTTACTATGTTTGCGCACGGAAAGCAACATGATCAGAAATCCATATCCATCTCATCCGCAATTCGCCCCGCTGGTGGAAGCCCTCCGGTCGGAGCAGCAACCGGTCCAATACCTGGAGGGACTCTCCGGGTCGAGCCGGGTCGCCCTGATCCAGGGGTGTCTGAACGCGCTCAGGGGAACACACCTGGTTGTTTTTCACGACAAGGAGGATGCGGCCTATTTTTACACGGACCTGGTCACCCTGGAGGGATCGCCCGACCGCACCCTTTTTTTTCCTTCTTCCTACAGAAGATCCGTTCAGTACCACCAGACCGATGAAGCCAACATCATCACCCGGACCCAGACCCTCAAACGGCTTTCTGAAAAACGGGTCGCCAGCTTCATCGTGACCCACGCGGAAGCACTGATCGAATCGGTGGTCAGGAAAAGTCAGCTGGCAGCCTCCACCCTGGATGTCAGACAGGGAGAGAAGATCGACCGGGCATTCCTGGAAGAGGTATTGCAGACCTACGGGTTTCAGCTGGTGGATTTCGTCTATGAACCGGGCCAGTATGCCATCAGGGGGGGCATTGTGGATGTGTTTTCCTATGCCGCCACCCACCCGGTCCGGATCGATTTCTTCGGGGATGAAGTGGAATCGATCCGGATCTTCGATACCGATTCCCAGCGCTCGCTGGAAACGGTCAAACGAACGAGTTTCATTCCCAATATCCAGTGGGAGCATGAAAGGGGGGGAGAACGGATCTCGTTCCTGGAATACATCCCCCAGGGCACCACCCTGTGGATCGATCAGCCCGCGCTGGTCATCGACCACATGGATAAAGTGTTTGAACGGACCGTCCTGGAGGACGAACAGGGAACCCCGATCAGGAAACAGGACTTTCTCAGATCGGGACAGCAAACATGGCAGCTGATGGAACGGTTCAGACAGGTTGTTTTTGCGGCCTCTTCGGCCAACCGGACCGCCACCCCCTGGTCCTTTCATACCTCACCCCAGCCCGCCTTCCAGAAAAACTTCCAGCTGCTCACTGCCCACATGCGGGAGAAAACCCGCGAAGGCTACACCCATTTCATCCTGTCCGAGAACCAGAAGCAGCTGGACCGGTTACACGCCATTTTCCAGGAGATCGATCCCGAACTGCAGTTCCAGCCTGTGACCGAAACCCTGCACGAGGGATTCACAGACCATGACCTCAGGATCTGCATGCTCACCGACCACCAGATCTTCGAACGGTACCACAAATTCAGGCTGCATGACCGGTTCACCCGGAAGGAGTCCGTTTCTGTGAAAGAACTGGTGGGGCTCAACCCGGGCGATTATGTGGTGCATGTGGATCACGGGGTGGGGATTTTCGGGGGACTGGAAAAGATTGAGGTGAACGGAAAGATCCAGGAGGCCATCAAACTGGTCTATAAGGACCGGGATGTGCTGTATGTGAACATCCATTCCCTCCACCGCATCTCCAAATACAGGGGGAAAGACACCGAACCCCCGAAAATCTACAAACTGGGGACAGGAGCATGGCAGAAACTGAAGAGCAATACCAAAAAAAAGGTCCAGGAGATCGCTCGCGAACTGATCCTGCTCTATGCCAAAAGGAGGGAACAGCCGGGATTCTCCTTTTCACCGGACACCTACCTGCAGCGCGAACTGGAATCCTCGTTCATCTACGAGGACACCCCCGATCAACTGAAAGCCACCGAAGAGGTCAAATCGGGCATGGAAGCCGATTTCCCCATGGACCGGTTGATTTGCGGGGACGTGGGCTTCGGGAAGACCGAGATCGCCATCCGTGCCGCATTCAAGGCAGTGACCGACAGCAAACAGGTGGCTGTGCTGGTTCCCACCACCATCCTGGCCTTTCAGCATTACAACACATTCAGGGAGAGGCTGAAGGAATTTCCCTGCAACATTGAATACCTGAGCCGTTTCAGAAGCTACGGCGAACAGACTTCAATCCGTGAGCGGTTGAAGAGCGGGGAGATCGATATCATCATCGGGACACACAAGCTGGTGGGAAAAGAGATCATGTTCAGCGACCTGGGCCTGCTGATCATCGACGAGGAGCAGAAATTCGGGGTCAGCGTCAAGGAGAAACTGAAACAGATGAAACTGAATGTGGATACCCTGACCCTGACCGCGACCCCGATCCCCAGAACGCTCCAGTTCTCCCTGATGGGGGCCCGCGACCTCTCGATCATCAACACCCCTCCCCCCAACCGGCATCCGATCATCACCGAGCTGCATGTGTTCAACGAGGAGATCATCAAAGAGGCCATCGAATATGAAGTGAGCCGTGGAGGCCAGGTCTTTTTTATCCACAACAGGATACAGAACATCATGGAGATCAAGGAGATCGTCGACCGGGTCGTTCCGGGGATCCGGGCGGTGGTGGCCCACGGACAGATGGAGGGAAAGAAGCTGGAGTCGGTCATGCTCGGCTTCATCCAGGGCGACTATGATGTGCTGGTGGCCACCTCCATCATCGAATCGGGACTGGACATCCCCAATGCCAACACAATAATTATCAACAACGGTCACAGTTTCGGGCTGAGTGACCTGCACCAGCTGCGTGGCAGGGTGGGGCGCTCCAACAAGAAGGCATTCTGCTACATATTCTCACCCCCGGACACCCTGCTCTCTCCCGAGGCGCGCAGGCGGCTGAAAGCGGTGGAGGAATTCTCGGCGCTGGGAAGCGGGTTCAACATTGCGCTCCAGGACCTGGACATCCGGGGGGCAGGGAACCTGCTGGGTGCCGAGCAGAGCGGGTTCATCGCCGATATCGGATTCGAGACCTATAACCAGATCCTCAGCGAAGCGATGCTGGAACTGAAGGAGACCGAATTCGGCGACCTCTATGAAAAACCTGCCGTCCATGAAAGCCGCGAGCAGGTGTTTGTAACCGATTGCCATGTGGACACGGACCTGGAGCTGTTGTTTCCGGACCGGTATGTTTCCAACATCAGGGAAAGGGTCGACCTCTACCGTCAGCTGGATGCGCTGAAGGATGACCGGGAACTGGAGGAATTCAGGCTGATGCTGCTGGACAGGTTCGGTCCGCTGCCGAAACCTTCCGAGGAATTGCTCCGGGTGGTTCAGTTAAGGTGGCTGGCCGGGAAGTGCGGTGTTGAAAAAATTGTATTGAAAAAGAGTGTGCTGATCACGTATTTTGTAAGCAATCCAGAATCCCCCTTCTACAGTTCAGCGAAGTTTAAGGAGGTCATCAGAAATGTCCAGGGAAATCCGGGGATTTTCCGAATGAGGGAGGACAACGAGAAGCTGAGCCTGAGAAGCGACCGGGTGAACAGTGTGCAGGAAGCTTACGGGATCCTGGAGAAACTGAATAACGGAACAGCCACATGAATCTCGTACTGGACCTGGGGAACAGCTTTGGCAAGATTGCAGTCTGTGAGGGGAAGGAAGTGATCGAATCGGCCACTTATGAAAAGGTCACCAGCCGGGAGATCGCCTATTTTCACACCCGTTATCCCGGGATCGAGGGAGCCATCGTCTCCTCGGTCATCAATGATTCAAGGGAAATCATTGACTACCTGAACAACCTCTATTCCAACTGTATCGAGCTGAACCACGCCACCTCCACCCCGCTGATCAACAGGTACCGGACCCCCGAGACCCTGGGCTATGACCGCATCGCCGCCGCGGTGGGAGCGCATACCCTCTACCCGGGCGCCAATGTGCTGGTCATCGATGCGGGCACCGCCATCACCTATGACATCGTCAACCTGAGGGGCGAGTTCCTGGGCGGGAACATCTCCCCGGGGCTGGAGATCAGGTTCAAGGCGCTGAACAGGTATACAAGCCGCCTTCCCCATATGGACAGACCTGAAGGACTCCCCCCCCTGGTGGGAGGGACCACCCGTGAAGCGATCCAGTCGGGGGTGGTGAACGGTGTGCTGTTTGAAATGGAGGGTTTTATCGGGGCCATCAGTCAGAATCATCCTAAATTACAGGTGGTTTTGACAGGTGGTGACGCAAAATACTTTGTTGGAAAACTAAAAAGTAGCATCTTTGTGGACCTGAATCTGAACCTTATAGGACTCAACAGAATACTGGAACACAATGCAGATCAAGCGCGTTAGATATGGTGCCGTTGTTATTTCTGCTGCCATCATTTTTCTTCTGAATATCAGCCAAACAGTTCACGGACAATTTAATACCTATTCACCCTATACCCGCTTCGGGCTGGGCGACCTGGCCAGGCAGGGGGTGGGCCAGAACCTGGCCATGGGGGGTACCGGACTGGCCATGCACCGCAACGACCGGATCAATTACCTGAACCCCGCCTCATTCTCGGGGCTTGACAGCACTTCGGTCTATTTCGATTTCGGGGCCAATACCTTCCATAACCGTTACAAGACGGAAGAATTCAGCAATACCTGGTGGAACATGAACCTGCACCATGTGCTTTTTGCCTCCTCCGTGGGAAAACACCTTGGCCTTTCTGCAGGAATTGTCCCATACAGCAGCATCGGATACAACATCAAGCAGGAATACGATGACCTGACCTCGGGGGAGGCCATGGATACCTATTATAAAGGTGACGGCGGAATCATGAACTTTTACGTGGGCGCGTCGGTGAAATTCTTCGACCGGTTGTCCCTGGGGGTGACCATGAATTACCTGATGGGAAGGCTCACCCGGGAGCGGGAGGTGAAATTTCCCATGAACCCATCCTATTCCGCCACCTCCTCCCTGGAGAATTTCGACCTGAGAAAACCGCTGTTCACTCTTGGCCTCCAGTACAAGGAGACACTGGGCGAAAACTTCTTTTTCAGTGTGGGAGGGGTTTACGACCTGAAAGCCTCCACCGGGATCAAACTGGATTACAGTGTGATCAACCAGATATACCCTTACGATACCATCTCTCTGGGGAGCGGCGACCTGATCACACCGGAATATCCCCTGATGGGGGATACCACCCTGCGGGATCTCTCCATCCCGCAGAAGTTCGGAGTGGGTCTGGCAGTGGGTATCCCGGACAAACTGACTGTTACAGGGGATTATTATTACCAGGACTGGTCAGGAGCACTTTCAGGGGAAAATTTCCAGACCACAACCGCCAGCTCCGTCCACCTCGGGGCCGAATTCACTCCCGATGTGGCAGCCATCAGGGGATACCATAAACTCATGACTTACAGGGTCGGAGGGTATTATTCCAACTACTACCTCATGGTCAACGGAACACAGTTGAAAGACTATGGCATAACTTTTGGTTTAGGTTTCCCGATCAGAACCATGAAATCGAGTATTAACGTAGCTTTCACCTTGGGAACCAGAGGTACTACGGAACAGAATTTAGTGGAAGAAAATTATGGAATTATTACATTTAATGTAACTTTACATGACTTGTGGTTCCGAAAAAGAAGATTTGAGTAAACCAGGAAAATCTTGAACAGAATGAAAACGAAAGCCCTCAAGACCATTTTCATGGCCGCACTAACCTTTCTGCTGGTGCTTCCGGGCATTGCTCAGAAAGGGATTGAGGACGGTTCAAAGTATGGAAAAGGTCAGGACAGCATCAACTGTATCAAAAATCTTTCGCTCTACCGGGAATTTTTCAAGCACAACAATTACAAAGATGCGATCAATCCATGGAGGAGGGTTTTCGGGGAATGCCCTGCATCGAGTGAAAGAATGTATGTGGAAGGGATCACCATGTACCGCAGTTTCATAGAATCAGCCCCTGAAGGACCGGTGAAGGAGAATCTCATTGATACCATGCTGCTGATCTACGACAGGAGGGCAGAATTCTTTGGGGGAGAAGGGAACATCCTTGGAAGAAAAGGGATCGACCTGCTTCGTTACAGAAGGACCGACATCGACGCTCTGGAAGAGGCTTACGGCTATCTGAAAAGAAGCATCGAAATGGAGGAAAAGGAATCCAGGGACGCAGTGATCGTTACTTTCGTCAATTCCAGCATTACCCTTAACCAGGCGGACAGGATCACGGACAATCAGGCCATTGACGATTATTTTATGGCAACTGCCATCGTGGATGAACTGCTGGGCCGGAGCTCACGCTGGGAACGGACCAAGGCAACCATTGATGAACTGATGCTCAGCAGCGGACTGCTCACCTGTGAAGCGCTCAATAACTATTTCGAGCCCCAGTTTGAGGCCAAACAGAACGATACGGAGTTCCTGCAGAAGGTGATCAACTTCTACAGCTCCTCGGGATGCGACCTGGCCGACCTCTACATCGCGGCCGCCGAAAAAATGTACGACATCGATCCCGGTCCCATCTCCGCCCATAACCTGGCCTACCTGTTCATGCGCAGGAACCAATATCCCAAGGCCGCCGATTATCTGAAAATGGCCGTGGTTGGCGAGGGTATCGAAGACAATACAAGGGCAGAATGGTTCTATGAGCTGGCCGTGGTGAGCAGTGCCAATGAGGATTTCTGCGATGCCATCAGCTATGCCCGCGAAGCGATCTCCTACAAAAATGATTATGGCAAAGCATATATCCTGCTGGGCGATGCGATCATCGCCGCCAGGGGGAGCCTTGGAGAGGAGTTTGAACAGCGGACCGCTTTCTGGGTAGCCGCGGATAAATATGCCAAAGCCCGGCAGGTGGATCCCAGCGTCATGGACGAGGCCAACAAGAAACTGAATGATTATGCGTCCCAGTATCCGGACAATGAAGAGATCTTTTTCAGGGATATGAAGGAGGGAGATTCTTACCAGGTCAGGGGATGCATCAATGAATACACCACTGTCAGGGCAAGGCAGTAAGAACCGTCTTGGAACCATTGACGAACACAACAGGAGGACCATTCCGGACCGGGATGGTCTTCTTGCATCCGGAGGCAACCCTCATCCCGGTCTGGGAAGAACACCCCTTGGGGCCGGAGGGTGTTCACCGCTTTTGTTTTTCGTATCTTTGAGGGCAATGAAACGGATCCACGTTACAGCGGTGATCGCACTGGCCATGAGCATGGTCCCCATCGGATGCGAAAACGACATCGAGCGTGTTTCCATGCTGACCGATGAAACACAGGTCCCCGCGGTGAAGGGGACCAACATAGAAGTGATCTACAGCGATTCGGCCCGGGTTCAGGTACAGATGCATGCACCGGCCTACCAGCAGTTCCCGGACGTGGAGCGCCCGTATATGGAGTTTCCCGAGGGACTCGAGGTCTATTTTTACGACGATTCTCTAAGGATCGAGTCCGAGATCAGGGCCAACTATGCCATCTACTACACCGAGGAGGGATTGTGGCATGCCACGGGGAATGTCGTCGCCAACAGGCTTCAGGGAGGGGATGCCCTGCAGACCGAAGAGCTTTTCTGGGATGAGAACAAAGAGCTGATCTGGTCGGAAACCTACACCCGGATCCAGAACGAGGACGGTGTCTTTTACGGAAGGAGGGGATTTGAATCCGACCAGAGCCTGAACAACTGGCAGCTCAAAGGAACCAGTGGAACAGTGGAGGTACAGAATGAGGAATAGTGCAACAGCCCTGTTTGAAGTGGTCTGGTTCGTACTGGGCGGACTGATGCTGTTCATGGCGGTGGATATCACCCTCAACAGCGGATTCAGCGACAGCTGGCCCTACTTTCTGTTTGCCCTGCTGGCCTTTATCCTCTATTACCTGAGAAGGCGCATGAGAATTTCACGCAAATAACCCATGTCCGGTCAAGCCTCTGTTACGCTCGTCATCCTGATCGTTGTTTCGATCCTTTTTTCCGCCTTCTTCTCCGGGATGGAGATCGCCTTTGTCTCCTCCAACAAGCTGAGAATCGAAATCGACCGCAAACAGAAAAAGGTATTTGCAGGACTGGTCAGTTTCTTCACCAAACAGCCCGCACGGTTCATCGCCACCATGCTGGTGGGAAACAACATCGCCCTGGTCATTTACGGGATTGCATTCGCGTTGTTGCTGGAGGCTCCCATCAGAAGGATCCTGGGCAGCGACTCCGAAGCATTGATCCTTCTGATCCAGACGCTGATCTCCACACTGATCATCCTGCTTACGGCGGAGTTCCTTCCCAAAACCCTGTTCCGCATCAATCCCAACAACTCGCTTCGCGTGCTGAGCATCCCTATCCTGGCGTTTTATGCCCTGCTCTTTCCCATTACCATGCTGACCATCGGCATCTCCAATTTCACCATGAAATACCTCCTCAGGGTGCGGCCCGAAAACAGGGCTTCCGAACCTGTATTCAGCAAGGTGGACCTGGACCATTTTCTTATGGCGGTACAGCCTGAACAGGAGATTGACAGCGAGCCCATCCAGGACCTTAAAATCTTTAAAAACGCACTGGAGTTCTCAGGATTAAAGGTCCGCGACTGCATGATCCCGCGTCCGGACGTGATCGCCCTTGAAGCAGACTCCACGCTGGAGGAGCTCAAACAGCGGTTCATGGAGACGGGCCTCAGCCGGATCCTGGTGTATCATGAAAACATCGATAATGTGATCGGTTACGTGAACTCCAAGGACCTCTACCGGAGACCGGAGAAAATCCGGGCGATCATCAAGCCGATCCAGTTCGTTCCCGAGACCCTCCCTGTCAACAAACTGCTGACCAAATTCATCAAGGAAGGCAAGAGCATCGCTGTGGTGGTGGATGAATTCGGCGGAACCTCCGGACTGATCACCACCGAGGACATTATTGAAGAGATTTTCGGGGAGATTGAGGATGAACACGACACCAGCGACCTGGTGGAAAAGCAACTCGACATGGAGCGGTGGCTGCTTTCGGGACGGCACGAGATCGACTATCTGAACGAAAAGTACTTCCTGGGGATCCCCGAGTCGGAGGAGTACGATACCCTGGCGGGCTATATCATCTTCCATTACGAGAGCATTCCTGAAAAGAACGCGTCGGTGGAGATCGATAACTTCCTGATTACCATTACCAATGTAAGCTCCAACCGGATCGAGGAAGTGGAACTCCGCAGGCTTCATTCCTGAAAAGGAGAATTTCCTTGGAACCGGTTTCAGGAAACCTCTAATTATTGCTATATTCGTACGCTCAAAAAACTGGGAACGCAGATCGTAAAATTACTATAGCTAAATGGCAACATTACAGAATATTAGGAACAGGGCAGGTTTGTTGGTGGCCATCGTGATCGGGCTGGCATTGTTTGCATTCATCCTTGGAGACATGATGGGATCGGGTGCACCCACCACCGGAAAGAGAACCGTGGCAGAGATCAACGGGAAGGGAGTGGGAGTCAATGATTACCTGCAGAGGGAGCAGAGCCTCAGGGAGTTTTATCAGCTCAATTCCGGGGGGCAGGCGCTGAATGCCCAGACCGAAAGGCAGATACAGCAGGAAACCTGGACGCGGCTGGTCAGGGAAACCATTCTGGAAGATTCCTACAAAGAACTCGGGATCACCGTCAGCACCGATGAGCTGAAAACCATGGTCACCGGTGACCAGACCATGGGCATGAGCGGGAACCCCGCACTCAGCGAGCCCCACCCCATCATCCGCCAGATGTTCTCCAATCCCGAGACGGGACAGCTGAACAGGGCGGTGATGACCAACTACTTCAACGCACTGGACAACCCCCAGTTCGCACAGGAGAAGAAGCGCTGGCTGTTCATCGAGAAAGAGATCGTGGATCAGAAAATGTACGAAAAGTATTTCAATCTGGTCCGCAAGGGGTTTCAACCCTCCTCGCTGGACATGAAGGATTATGCAAAGGAATCGGGGAAATCCACCGATTTCGCCTACCTTTCCAGGCCCTTTTCAGAAATCTCCGATGATGAAATCAGTTTCACGGAGGCGGATCTGAAATCCTATTACAGGGATCACCGTGAAAACTACAGGCAGGAGCCCTCCAGGACCTTCCAGTATGTGGCCTTTGAAGTGGTGCCCAGTGAGAAGGATGTGAACAGTGCCAGGAACTGGGCGATGCAGACCAAGGCCGAATTCACCCGCACCGCCACGCCGGAGGTGGTCCGGTATGTGAACGGGATGTCGGACGAACCCTTTGATCCCACCTATTACACATACGACCAGCTGCCAGCCTCCATCAGGGATTCGGTATTCAATGCCTCACAGGAGACTGTATTCGGACCCTACCGGGAGGAGGAATCCTTCAAGCTGTCCCGTTTGCAGGATGTTCAGATGCGTCCCGACTCGGTGAGGGCCAGGCATATCCTGCTGTCACCGCAGGCCTTCGGAGGAGATATCCGGGCGGCACGTTCGGTGGCCGACAGCCTGGCGGGAGTGATCCGTTCCGGCGGAAGCTTCAATGAGATTGCCCTTCAGTATTCTGCAGATGAAAGCAACCGTGCCATCGGCGGCGACCTGGGATGGTTCACGGAAGGGACCATGGTCACACCCTTCAACAATGCCTGCTTCTCCAATAAAACGGGGGATCTGGTGACCGCTGAAACCTCATTCGGGGTCCACATCATCCGGATCGAGAACCAGAGCACTCCGGTTCGCAAGGTACAGGTGGCCGTTATTGTCCACAACATATATGCCTCTGACGAAACCAATCAGGATTATTACAACAGGGCGGTGAAGTTCAGGGGAAAGGCCACAAATCTTGAAAAATTCACCGAACAGGCACGTGAATTCGGGATCGATCCCAGGTTTGCACCCAACATCACCAGGGACCAGCAGACCATCGCCGGAATCGAGGAACCGATCCAGATCATCAAATGGGCTTACAGTGCCGATGTGAATGAGGTGAGCGATATCTTCAGCCAGAGCGATGAAAAATATATCGTGGCGGTCCTCACCGACGCCAAGGAGGAGGGATATGCCACCCTGGAGGATGTGCGCGCCGAAGTGATCCTTGCAGTGAAGAAACAGAAGAAAGCGGAAAAACTTGTGGAACAGTTCGACCAGCAGCTGGCCGGGGTCACAGACCTGAACCGGTTCGGAGCGGAGAACGATGAGGAGGTGGGGGAAGCCACCCAGGTGAAGTTTGCCAACACTTATGTGACCGGGGTGGGGCTTGAGCCCTATATTGTGGGTGCCGCCATGTACCTTCCCGAGAACCAGGTCTCGGAACCGCTGGTGGGTGAAAGCGGTGTCTTCGTGATCAGTGTTACCAACCGTACCGAACCCGAAGTTCCCGAATCCATCGATCCGGAGGTCAGGTCACGACTGAGCTACACCATGGAATCCCGCAGCAACTTCGAAGCCTACAACGCCCTTGTGGAAGCGGCCGATGTGAAGGATAACCGGCTGGAGCTGTTCTACAACTAAGCTACATGTACCCAATCCCTCGCTGAAATTTGTCACCATGTGACAAATTATAGGCTCGGGGATCGGGTACATTCCGCAAAGAAAACCCTGCCACACAGCCCCGGCCAGAACCATGCCGGATCTCC
>CAZNSZ010000044.1:0-35146 GCA_964575865.1 uncultured Bacteroides sp.
ACTTTCGACTTTCGACTTTCGACTAACTAACCCCTAACCCCTAACCCCTAACCAACATCCAATGCCCATCAAGCCTGATCTGCAGTTTAAACGTGAACTGGCTGCTCTTAGCGGAGCACCGCTCAACCAGTGCATGCAGTGTGGGAACTGTTCGGCACTCTGCTCACTGGCTCCGGCTGACAGGCCATTCCCCAGGAAAGAGATGATATGGGCAGGGTGGGGGCTTAAGGAGCGGTTGATCGGAAATGTGGATGTTTGGCTCTGCCATCAGTGCGGGGACTGCAGCAGCGGCTGCCCCAGGGAGGTGAGGCCCGCCGATGTGATCGCGGCGGTCCGGCTGAAGTCCTACCGGCACTATGCAAGACCCCGGTTCATCGGAAAAATGGTCAGTGAACCCGCTTGGTTGCCACTTGCGATCCTGTTGCCTGTTTTAGTGATCATTGCCATACTCTCATTTGCAGGGACTTTCAGGATCCCGGAAGGACCGGTTGATTATTCCGCTTTTTTCCCGCACGCATGGCTGAATGTTTCTTTTACAGCCATTACCCTGGTCAGTTATTCCTTCGCTTATGCCGGACTGCGCAGGTTCTGGATGGATATGCGGCAGATTACTCCTCCGCCGGAAACGCCCCTGAAGCCCGGACGGGCACTGGTCCGGGTGGCCGGGGAGGTACTGATCCATTCCAATTTCAACCGTTGCGGATCCCGCAGGTCAGGAATGGTTGCCCACATGATGCTTTTCTTCGGATTCTTCCTGCTGATCCTTGTCACCCTGTATGCCATTTGGGCATCCCTTACGGATAACTATCCGCTCCCTTTCACCAATCCGTTCAAGCTGACGGGAAACCTGGCATCACTGATGATCTACGCAGGGCTCGGGATCATGGTCTTTCAACGGCTTCGAAACAGGGAAGTGTTTGGAAGAAGCGGTTATGCCGACTGGCTGTTGCTGATCTCGGTGGGATTGCTGGCCATTTCAGGATCGCTGGTCCAATGGGCCCGGTTCGGAAACTGGCCGACCGCATATCACCTCTATTTCTTTCACCTTGTGGCCGTGTGGTTTGTCATTATTTACCTGCCCTACACCAAGCTGGGACACATATTTTACCGTTTTGCCGGGTTGTTGTACGCCCGTGCCATCGGCAGGAAATAGTACCGGTATGCGATCATTCAGGACGCTCCTGTCTCTTTGAAGTGATCGAGCACACTGCGGACCGAACCATGAAGCAGCAGCAGTCTTCTGGATTCATCCCTGTCAAGCCCCAGTTCTTCACTGATCATGCGGGATCCGCGATCCACAAGTTTCTGGTTGGTCAGTTGCATGTCCACCATCTTGTTTCCCTTCACCCGGCCCAGCCTGATCATGGTGGAAGTGGTGATCATATTCAGGATCAGTTTCTGCGCAGTACCGGCTTTCATCCGGGTGCTTCCGGTGACAAATTCAGGGCCCACCAGCGCCTCCAGTGCAATTTCCACTTCAGCAGCCAGTGCCGTTCCGGGGTTGCACGTGATGCAGGCGGTCAGCAATCCCGCCTTTCTGGCATCCCTTGCTGCTCCGATCACATAGGGTGTACGTCCGGAGGCTGCGATACCGATCAGGATGTCATTCTGGCCCGGTTTATGCGGCTCCAGGTCGCGCCAGGCTCCGTGAAAATCATCTTCCGCCGATTCAACGGCTTTCCGGATGGCCTGGTCACCACCTGCGATCAATCCGATCACCACATCATAGGGCACGCCGAAGGTGGGGGGGATTTCAGAGGCATCCACAATACCGAGCCTTCCGCTTGTTCCAGCGCCCACATAGAACAGCCTGCCTCCTTTCATGAGCCGTGGCACGATCAGGGTCACCAGTTTTTCGATGTCAGGGATGATGGCATGGACTGCCTGATGAACCGTGCCGTCCTCCTGATTGATGTTTTCAAGGAGTTCGCGAACGGACATCCTTTCCAGGTTATCATACCGTGAAGCCGATTCCGTCAGCGACGGGGGACCTTCACCGGATGCCGGCTCCGGCTTTCTGTGGTACTTCACGAGACCTTCGATGGGTGAAGCGATCACAGGCCCGCACCGGAGTCCGTTCCGCACTAGCACATCCTTCAGGATTTCCTGGAAATGGTAGGCTACCGATCCGGAAAACCCGATCGCATACCCATTATACCCTTCGTACCTGGAGATATTTTTGCGAATGAACTCCTCGAATGCCTGTGCCACCAGGTTTTTGATTTCCTGGTGATGGAGCTGTTTGGCGGCGATCCTTGCCAGTGAGGCCAGGTAACGGTTGGCATGGGGTTTCATGTAGACATTCTCCAGGATCTGGTCCATGGTCAGTCCTTCCTCCCTGATGATCACTTCCCGAAGTTCGTCACTGAAAGTACGCTTATGGAGGGCATTCAGCAGACGCTTCCCGATGTCTGTCCCGCTGCCTTCATCGCCCAGTGAATAGCCCAGGGCAGGAACATGATCCAGGATGATCCCTTCACCATACAGGCAGGAATTGGACCCGGTTCCCAGTATGCAGGCAATGCCTGAACTGTGCTGGAACAGGGCACGGGCAGCACCCAGCAGGTCACCCTCCACGTGGATCTCCGGATGAGGACCGATGCGGTGTACCAGGAGACTGCGCATCAGATCCTTTTTTTCTGCGGTGGCCACGCCGGATCCGTAAAAATAAACCTGACCGATCTCTTTCTCCTTTCCCTGCAGATCGAGGCTTGCAAGTTCCCCGGCAATCTCATCCCTGGTGGAATGGTAAGGATTGATGCCCCGGGTGGTGAATGCCAGCGTGGCTGATCCGTCCACCAGCCTCCAATCGGTCTTGGTAGAACCGCCGTCAGCAACAAGAAACATGGAAGGTCTGTATGATTGATTCAGGACAAATTTAATCTTTATCTTTACACGGCAAATGTGATCCCGAGGGGATCATAATAATTGAAGTACTATGGATGCATCAGAACTCGTATTTAAAACCCTCTCCGAATCGGAAGAGCCGATGAAGGCAGGAGAAATTGCCGAAGCCACACAACTGGACAAAAAGGAGGTGGATAAGGTGATGAAGGTGCTCAAGGAGGAAGGCCGGATTGTCTCTCCCAAACGCTGTTTCTGGACAGCATCCTGAGTATTTCCAACAAATCTGCGCCGCAGGCGTTATTTTCTGGATAGAGGTACCGGATGGGAAAAAAGTACTGCAGGGACGGGAACGAGCTGGAGGTGAAGGTAAGGGGCAGGAAATTGAAGTATGTCTGCGCCAAATGTGATCAGCGGTCCCCCAAAGAGAAATGGTGTTGCAAGCCCAGGGAAATAAAGCGATGATACTGGCAGCCGGGTTGGGTACCCGGTTGGGCGAACTGACCGCCGCCAGGCCTAAAGCGCTGGTGGAGTGGCAGGGCATTCCTTTGATTGACATGGTTGTTCATAAACTGATCAGGGCCGGATTCGATGAAATCGTGATCAATGTGCATCATTTTGCAGAGATGATCATGGACCACGTTGAAAAGAAAAACCGGTTCGGGATCCGGATCGAATTCTCCCATGAGAAGGAGGAGCTTCTGGATACGGGAGGCGGGATCGCAAATGCTGCATGGTTTTTCGGTGAGGACCCTTTTCTGGTCTATAACGTGGATATTTACAGCAGCATTGATTTGCGTGCACTTTACAGGCATCATCTTGAAGGCGGTGCGGTGGCCACACTGGCGGTGAAACAGCGCGTGACCACCAGGAGCCTGCTCATGAACAGGGATGGATTGCTGCGCGGCTGGCGGGATAACCGGACCGGAGAAACCATCCTGGTGGAAGAGGGTGAGGCCCGCCTGGAACCCATCGCATTCAGTGCGATCCATGTCCTGAGTCCGGAGATTTTCAGTCTCTTTCCGCCGGAAAAGCGGTTCCCGATCATGCCGTTTTTCCTTCAACTGGCCGGGACGCATCCCGTGAAGCTTTACAGGCACGACCGGGATGAGTGGACAGATCTGGGGAAATTGGAAGCGTATGTAGAAGGTGGTTAGGGGTTAGGGGTTAGATGTTAGAAGAGAGGAGTGCGTATGGAAAGGATAAAGCCAAAAGACGGGGTTAAGGAACAGATTGAGCGGTGGAACGAGGAACTGAAGGACAAGGATGCCATCGGGGTGATCGGGTATTTCCTGCACCATTATGGCGACCGGATTGTGTTGTCCACCAGCCTCGGCCTGGAGGACCAGGTGCTCACCGGGATGGTCATGCGACAGCGGCCTTCCACAGAGGTGTTTACCCTGGATACCGGGCGGCTGTTCCCGGAGACCTATGAACTGATTGCGCGCACCAATAAATACTTTGGCATCCGGATCCGGACCTATTTCCCTGAAGCGGAAAAGGTGGAAAAAATGGTGGCCAGACATGGGATCAACCTCTTCTACGACAGTGTCGAGAACCGCAAATTGTGCTGCGGGATCCGCAAAGTGGCCCAGCTGCCCAGGGCGTTCGAAGGAAAAGAAGCGTGGATCAGCGGTCTGAGAAAGGACCAGTCGGTGACCCGGTTCTTCAACAAGCTGGTGGAGTGGGATGGCAACAACGGTCTGGTCAAGATCAATCCGCTGATCAACTGGACCGAAAAACAGGTGCGCGATTACCTCAAATACAACAACATACCCTATAACCCCCTGCACGACAAGGGATTTCCAAGTATCGGCTGTGAACCCTGTACCCGTGCCATCGAGCCGGGTGAGGATATCAGGGCCGGAAGGTGGTGGTGGGAGAGTGACCTGCACAAGGAGTGCGGTCTCCATAAAAGATAGGGCTCACAGATTTCAAGGCGCTCAACGGTGGATCACCCCCGATCCGATCAGCTCATCTTCCTGGTACCACGCAGCGAACTGACCGGCAGCTATCCCCCTCTGGGGCTCACGGAACAGGATGAACATCCCCTCGCGGGTGCGCACCAGGGTGGCATCCTGCAGGGGTTGCCGGTACCGTATCCTTACCCTGTATTCCCTTTGCTCGCCCGGTTTCATCTCCAGGTCATTGCGTATCCAGTGGATATCCCCGGGGTCGATCTTCAGTCCCCGCCTGTAGAGTCCCGGATGTGACTGTCCCTGGCCCGCATAGATCCTGTTGTGCTTCACGTCGGTGGCAATGACGAAAAGGGGTTCCTCCTTTCCGCCTACCTGAAGGCCTTTCCGCTGCCCGACAGTGAAGTAATGGGCACCCTGGTGCTTTCCGACCCACGTGCCGTCGCTGCGGTCATAGGTCCAGGGACTGCAGTAGCTTTCCAGATCGGAAGGATCCTGCTTCTCAGCCTCATATACCGGCAGATCCGGGGGGATTTCAAAAATATTGCCCTCTCTGGGCTTCAGCTGCTGCTGCAGGAAGACGGGCAGGTGGACCTTGCCCACAAAGCAGATCCCCTGGGAATCTTTGCGGTCTGCAGAGGCGAGTCCCTGTTCCCTGGCTATCCGGCGCACTTCCGATTTGTGCAGGTGCCCGATGGGAAACAGGGTGATGGCAAGCTGCTCCTGGCTGAGCTGGCAAAGGAAATAACTCTGTTCCTTACCCGGGTCCTTTCCGGTCAGCAGACGGAAAACTGGTTTTCCATCGATGACCTCTTCTGACTTTCTGCAGTAATGCCCCGTGGCCACGAAATCCGGATCGAATTGACCGGCTGCTTTGAGGAATTCGTCGAATTTGATTTCCCGGTTGCACAGAATATCCGGATTGGGTGTTCTCCCCTGCTGATACTCTGAGAACATGTAATCGATCACCCTTTCCCTGTAGGGTTCACTGAGATCGACCACATGGAAGGGAATGTCAAGTTTCCTGGCAACCAGCTCGGCGAAAACCACATCCTCGTCCCACGGACAATCGGCATCGATGACCCCGGTCCTGTCGTGCCAGTTGATCATGAAAAGACCGGTGACCTCATATCCCTGCTGTTTCAGCAGATATGCAGCCACACTGGAGTCAACGCCCCCTGAAAGTCCGACAACCACTCGTTTCCCCACCTCGGCGATTTTACCACAAAAGTAGGAAAATCCTTCCTTTTAATCCTATATTTACCTGATGTCGCCCCTTCACCTATACAGGGCATCGGCCGGTTCGGGGAAAACCTACGCCCTGACACTCGAGTATCTCAAACTGATGTTCAGGAACCCGGGTGCTCACAGGAGCATCCTGGCGGTCACTTTCACCAACAGGGCGGCAGGGGAAATGAAAAGCCGCATCCTCGGGCGTCTCCATGCCCTTTCAACGGCAGATGATCCGTGCAGTATCCGGGAGACGGAAGGGCTGATGGAAGTTTCGGGACTGGACGAAGAAGGGGTGAAAGAGCGGGCAGGCATGCTGTTGAACCGGATCCTCAATGATTACTCATGGTTTTCCGTAGGCACCATCGACAGGTTTTTCCAGTCGGTGATCCGTGCATTTACCCATGAGATCGGGATCCAGCCCGGGTATAACCTGGAACTTGACCATCCGCGGATCCTGTCACTGGCTGTTGAAAGGTTGTTTCAGGAGCTGGGAAGCGATGAAATGCTGCAGCGCTGGCTCATCAGGTATGCAGAGGAGCGCATGGAGGAATCCCGGTCCTGGAATTTCCGGAACGACATGGTGGAGCTCGGATTGCAGCTTTTCAGGGAGTCATTTCAGGGGATGTTCCTGCAGCAGGGGATGCAGAGCCTGGATAAGGAGAACCTGCAGCTGTTTCAGCAGCAGCTGGACGAAGTAGAGGCCCGTATGAAGGATGAGATCACCGGGACCGGGCACCGGGCACTTGGGGAGATGGAACAGCGGGGATTTGCAGTGGAAGATTTCAGGTTAAAGTCAAACTCCCCGCCGTCCGTGTTCCGGGAAGCCTACGCAGGAAATGAGCTGCAGTTTTCCGATGCCAAGCTGGCCGCCATGGACGATCCTGGTAAATGGCTGAAGAAGGATGCGGATGCAGAGATGGAGCGGCTCACAGTCGAGGTGCTGATGCCCCTGTACCGGTTGCTGCACAGGCACCAGGTGGTTTTGAACACCATTCATGCCATCCGGCGGAACATATACACGCTGGGTATCCTCGGAGACATCTGGGAGCGTGTCAGGCAGCACACAAGCGAACGAAATCTGTTCCTGATCGCGGATTCAGGACGGTTTCTGAAAGGAATTATCGGGGCAAATCAGGTGCCCTTCATCTATGAAAGGACCGGGAACCGGTACAACCACATCATGCTGGATGAATTTCAGGATACTTCGGTTTTCCAGTACGACAATTTCAGGCCGCTCCTTGATCATTCCCTGGCAGGAGGGTATTTCAACCTGGTGGTTGGGGATGTGAAACAATCCATTTACAGGTGGCGGAATTCGGATTGGAACATCCTGGCCGGGGCGCTGGAGTCGGACTTCCGGCATCAGAAGATAGAGGTACACCACCTGAACAGGAATTTCAGAAGCCTTGAAAACGTCATCCGGTTCAATAACTCCGTGTTCCAGCTGGCGCCGGGGATCCTGGCGGAACAGATAGAGAATGAGCTGCTGGGAGTGACTGCCGACAGGGAGCTGGTCAGTCAGCAGGTAAGCAGTTTCACAGGGGCTTATGACGATGCGGTACAGCAGTTCAGGCTGGGCGAAGCCAGGCCGGGGGGAGCAGTGCGGCTGGAATTGTTCAGGGAGGAGGAAGAGGAAGGATTCAGGGAAACGGTACTCCGGCGGATCCCAGCATGGCTGAACCAGGTCATGGAATCAGGGATTCAACCCGGCGAAATTGCCATTCTGGTAAGAAACAGGCGGGAGGGGACCCTGGTAGCCGGAGCATTGCTGGAACACGCCAGGGAGTCGCCGCACCCTGAACGGTTCCGGCTGGTTTCGGGAGAATCGCTCCTGCTGGAATATAACCAGGCCATCACCCTGATCCTGTCAGCATTGCAGTACCTGGCCCATCCGGACGATCCCCTGAATGGTGCGGTGCTCAAATACTTCTCGGCAATCAGGAATGCGAACACTGAGCAAATCCCCCCTGAATTGTTTGACAGCAGCATTTCCCCGGCATCATGGCTTGGCGATGCTTGGAGCTCCGGAATGCAAAAACTGCGCAACCTTCCCTTATATGAACTGGTGGAAGCCCTGATCGACCTGTTCGGCCTGGACAAAAATGCGGAAGATCTTCCTTATCTGCAGGCATTTCAGGATGTGGTGATCGATCTGCAACGGAGGGAGTCCATGGGCATTTCAGAGTTCCTTCACTACTGGGAGCAGTTCGGTACCCTGAAAGGGGTTGCCGGTGCCGAGGATTCAAACGCAATCCGGATCATGACCATCCATAAGGCAAAGGGATTGGAATTCAGGGCAGTGATCATTCCATTCTGCAACTGGGAAATAACAACAGACCAGCGGAAGGCGAACATTCTGTGGTGCGAAACCGAAGGAACCCCGTTCACGCAAGTGCCCCTGGTACCGGTCCGGTTCGGGAGCCATTTGAAGCAAACCCTTTTCTCCCCGCAATACTATCAGGAACGCATGAGGGGGTATATGGACAACCTGAACCTGATGTATGTGGCCTTTACCCGTGCAGAGGAAGTGATCTATCTGGGTGTTCCTGAAGGTGAAGGGGAGAGGCTGAACAACGTGGGCGACCTGGTCAGGTCCTTACTTACACGCACACCCGGGAAGGATCCGGCCCTCAGGGCGTTGAACAGTTACCGGAACGGACAGGTGGTGGAGGTGGGGGAACTTCCCCGGGTAACAATGAGGGAGCCGGAGCCCGATTCGTGGCAGTTCACCACCTATCCGGTCATGCGAAGGACGCATCCCATGAGGGTTCGAATGCGAAGTGACCAGTATTTTGTTGACGAGGGAGGGAGTGCAAGAAGCGGGAGAATGTTCGGAAATGTCATGCACCTGGTTTTTTCGCGGATCGACGCGCTGTCCGATGTGGATCCGGTGGTTGCCTCCTTTCGAAGGGAGGGACTGCTGCCGGGGGATTCGGCCGGAAGGCTCAAAACATACATTCATGAGCGGATAGTGGCTGCGGGTGTGGAGGAGTGGTTCTCCGGCGGGGATATGACCGTCTACAAGGAACGTTCCATCCTGTGTGGCGGGGGGACCATCATCAGGCCGGACCGGGTGATGGTCCGTGGGGATACAGCCACCGTGGTTGACTTCAAATTCGGAGAGATGGAAAGTGCCCGTCACAGCCAGCAGGTGGCAGGCTACATGCAGCACCTCTCCTCCATCGGTTATCGTGGGGTGAAGGGGTATGTCTGGTATGTCAATTCGGGAAAACTCGTACAAATTCCATCCACATGAATCATCCCTGGGGGACAACGAGAAGGCTGAACACCTACAGCGACTATTTCAGGCGCACATTCGGGACCCGCATCCAGAAAATCACCCTGGATGCCGGTTTTACCTGTCCCAACAGGGACGGTACCTGCGGTACGGGCGGATGCACCTTCTGTGACAACCGGGCGTTCAATCCCTCTTACAATGATCCGTCTCTGTCCATCACAGAACAGTTGCGCAGGGGGATGGATTTCCACCGCACCCGCTACCGGAAGGTCACCAGGTACCTGGCATATTTTCAGGCCTATACCAACACATATGGGGATCTGGACACCCTTGCTTCCAGGTATGAGGAGGCATTGAAGGTTCCCGGGATCGTGGGTATCGTCATCGGGACCCGCCCGGATTCAATTGATGACACGCTTCTCGGTTACCTGGAGGAACTATCGCAAAGGACCTACCTGGTGGTGGAGTACGGGATCGAATCGATCCGGGACCTGACATTAATACGCGTCAACAGGGGCCACACCGTGGAGCAGTCAGCCCGGGCAGTGCGGGAGACCGCCGGGCGGGGAATCCGGGTAGGCGGACATGTGATGATCGGTTTACCCGGGGAGGGTGTGGAGGATTTTCTGGAGATGGCAGACCAGCTGTCCCGGTGGCCACTGAACAACATCAAGTTTCATCAGCTTCAGATCATCAGGGGTACCGCAATGGCAGATGAATTCAAGGAGAAACCGGATGACTTTCTCCAGTTCACCATGGAGGAGTACCTGGAACTGATGGTGAGGGTGGTGGAAAGGCTGCGTCCCGACATGGTGGTGGAGCGGATCGCCGGGGAGGTTGCACCGGGGATGGGGATCCGCCAGGGGTGGGGGGTAAGGTACGACAGCGTTCTCAGGCGTTTCGAGGAGCTGCTGGAACGGTATGATACCTGGCAGGGAAAACACTATCAATCAGGGGTAGAATGACGCCGATCCTGGAACAACTGGCCCGGTACCTGGAACGGAAACATGGCCGAGATCTCGGTCATGTCAGGATCATATTGCCCAACCGGCGTTCCGGTCTGTTTCTGCAGAGGCATCTGGCTGAACAGGTGCAGGGAGCGGGCTGGGTTCCTGCCATTCAGCCCATCAGCGATCTTGTGGCAGAATTGTCAAAGCTTCAGCAGGGAGAATCACTTGAGATGATCATCATGCTGTATGAGCTTTATTGCGAGCTGGTTGAGAAACCCGATCCCCTGGAGGAATTCTACCACCGGGGCGAAGTCATGCTCACCGATTTTGACGAGATGGACAAATACCTGGTGGATTCCGGTTCCCTTTTCCGCAATGTGATTGACCTGAAGGAACTGGAGGATCCCTCCGCGGGCCTCGATGAGTTCCAGATCGCATTTATACGCCAGTTCTGGGAAGGATTCCATGAGGGAGGGGAAAGCAGGGAGAAAGGGTTGTTTATCCAATTCTGGGAGTTGTTGCCAAAGCTCTATTCCGGAATTAGAGAGAGGCTCCGGGAAGCTGGAACGGGCTACCAGGGAATGCTTTACAGGGAAGTGGCCGAAAGGATCGCCGGAGGGGGGCTGGAGCTTATGCAGGAAAAGATTGTAGTGGCGGGATTTAACGCGCTCAATGCCTGTGAGAAAAAGCTATTTTCCTGGTTGAAGAACCAGGGAGCGGAGTTCTTCTGGGATTATGACAGGGAATACGTGGATGATCCTCACAGCGAGGGGGGAAGGTTCATGCGGGAGAATTTGTCCATGTTTCCTCCCCCGGTGCAACTGGAGGAATTCAATGGACTCTCCGGAAAAAAGCAGATCAGGATCTTCCAGCTGCCGGGTGATGTCCTTCAGGCCAAAACACTCTCCAGGATCCTTCAGGAGGAAGGCACTGCACCCGGAACAGATTTTACCGATACGGCCATTGTCCTGGCCGATGAGGAGTTGCTGCTTCCCGTGCTCACTTCCATGCCTTCCCGGATCGGGGAGATCAATGTGACCATGGGATATCCCATGCGTAACTCGGGTGTGTTCGGTTTTGTGGAATCCCTCATGCGGCTCCAGCACAATGCCAGGGGTGCCGGTATCGGGACCAGCTTCTACCACAGGGATGTATCGGCCATACTCCTGCACCCGTTTCTGAGGGGAAGGGAGGAGGCATCCGCGGAGCAGACGCTGAAGGAGATGACAGCCGGGAACCTGATGCATGTGGAATCGGGATTTTTCAAGGGGCAGCTGGAAAAACAGATCTTCCGTGCCATAGAACCATCGGGCACTGGCTGGATAACCTACCTCAGGGAGATCTTCCTCCAGCTCCTCGACATGGTCACCAGGGAGGCGAACAGATTGCAGCATGAGCTGGACAGGGAATTCATTTTCAGGATACTGACCCACCTGAATCAATGGGAGCTTATCCTTGAGGCAAGACCGGAGCTCACTGCCTCCATGGTGGAAAGACTGCTCCGGAAGACCATTTCGGGTATCCGGATTCCGTTTGAAGGGGAACCCCTTGCAGGCGTTCAGGTGATGGGCATTCTGGAAACGCGGATGCTCGATTTCCGGCATGTTATGCTGCTGTCAATGAATGAAGAGTTGATGCCGGCACCTTTGCGCCGTTCTTCATACATTCCCTACTCCCTCCGGCTGGCCTTCGGGATGCCTGCAAGGGAGGAGATGGATGCCATCTATGCCTACTATTTCTACCGGCTTCTGCAGCGTGCAGAAAAGATCGACCTGATCTATAACAGCGGAACCGACGGGAACAGGACCGGCGAGATGAGCCGGTACCTTCATCAGCTTATCTTCACAAGGGACCCGGAGCTGGTTCAGCCGGGCATGAATATCCGCACCTCGGAAATCAAACCGGTCTCCGTGCAGCACACCCCATCGGTCGACAGATTACTGGACCGGTACCGTACGGATTCCGCATCCGCAACAAATCCCCGGGGGGTGGTGCCCGCAACAGATGGGCAGGGGCGGGAAGCCACAACAGATCCGGCGGTTCCTTCCGGACACGGATACCTTTCACCTTCTGCCATCAACACCTACATGGATTGCTCCCTCAAGTTCTATCTCCGCTACCTTGCCGGGATCGGCGAACCCGACGAGATCATGGAGGAGATCGATGCAGCCGGATTCGGGACGGTGGTCCATGAATCCATCAGGGTCCTCTACCAGGAGATTGCGGGGAACCATGACGGAATGCTTCCGCCAGGGGATATTGACCGGTTGTTCCATTCTTCCCGTCCGGAAGAGGTGCTCAGGAAGACCTTCCTCGACCATCACTTTCACGGAAGGAAGTCTGCTGCCATCGAAGGGCATAACATCATCGCGTTGCGGATCATGCTCCGTTATCTTCAGAAGATCCTTCAGACAGACCTGGGCATCGCCCCTTTCAGGTTAATTTCAGCCGAGGTTCCCTATTTCAGGAACCTGGTTTTTGAACGCGGCGGCCGGAAACACTCCATTCTCATGGGAGGAAAAATTGACCGGGTTGACCGCGTGGGGGACACGGTCCGGGTAATTGACTATAAGACAGGGGAGGTCAGGCAGCAATTCCCCACGATAGCATCACTGTTTGACCAGGATCAGAATAACAGGAACAGCGCGGCTTTCCAGACCCTCTTCTATGCCTGGCTCGTAGAGGAATCCCAGCCGGGCCAGCCATTGCTGCCCGGGCTTTACGGGATGAGGGCGCTTTATGATCCGGGTTTCGATCCGGCCCTCTATCTTGGTGTCCGCAGTGAAAAAAGACGCCTGGAGGATTACAGATCTGTGAAGGAATCCTTTGTGGAACATTTGCAGGAGACCGTAGCTGCGATATTTGACCCGGAGCGCCCTTTTGCCCAGACCGAGAACCGCGCAAAATGCAGGGTGTGTGATTTCGCTGCCATCTGCAGCCGCCGTTTACCCGATTAGGCAGGTTCCCCTTTTTCGTCCTCCTCCAGCAACCCCGGACGCAGCAACCTGGTTCGCAGCAACGACTGTTCATGCTTCCATGATGCGATCCTGGCCGCGTGTCCCGATAACAGCACGTCCGGCACCTTCCAGCCCCGGTAGTCTGCCGGGCGCGTATAAACAGGAGGGGCCAGCAGTCCGTCCTGGAAAGAATCGGAAAGGGCGGAGGTTTCATCAGATATCGCTCCGGGGATCAGCCTGATGACGCTGTCTGCGATCACCGCCGCAGCCAGCTCTCCCCCGGTCATCACATAATCGCCGATGGATATCTCCCTGGTGATCAGCTGCTCTCTTACCCTGTGATCCACACCTTTATAGTGTCCGCAGAGGATAATCAGGTTCTGTTGAATGGCCAGCCTGTTGGCTTCCTGCTGATTGAAGGTCACGCCGTCCGGGGAAGTGTAAATGATCTCCTGGTATTCCCGAGCGGATGTCAGTTTCGTTAAAGCCCTGTGAATGGGTTCAATGGCAAGCACCATCCCCGCGTCCCCGCCAAAGGCATAATCGTCCACACGCCGGTGTTTGTCCGTTGAAAACTCCCTCAGGTCGTGGACGTGGACCTCCACCAGGCCCTTTTCCCTTGCCCGCTTAATGATGGAGTGGTCGAACGGACCCCTGAGCAGATCAGGAAGAACGGTGATGATGTCAATGCGCATCCGGATGGTTATTAGGTGCGAAGATAAGAATAAACCACCGGAACTGTTCGGTTGTTATTCATAATGACGAAGTCTCTTTTTTTGGAGAACAGATGCGCTCTTCCATTAAAAATGACTAATTTGTATCATCGAGCGCGCGCATTAACCCTCTACCTGTTATGAAAAATAGCGATGAAAAAGATCCTCAGAATGAGAAGGAATTTGAAGAAGAGAAGAAAGAAACACAGAAAAAGGAACCATTAGCGGAGGATGACACCATTCAACAGCAGGAGAAAGCGCGGGAATCCCCAGAGGAAGATCCCGGTGCTGCTGTACCGGATGAACCAGCCCGGAAAAAGGGCAGGGAGCGGATACAACTGAAGCTGATCGACGATGAGGAGGAGCAGCAGAAGAACGCATCCTATGACGATGAGGCTTACGAGGACGTTGGTGAGAAAGAGGAGGAGGGCGATAAAGAAGAAGTAACGAAGGGATCTGACGGAGGACAATCCGGGAATGAGGAGGAAGAGGAGAGGGTCAATTTCAGCCTTCTCAGCATGGACGACCTGGTCAAGCTGATGAGGGAAAAACTGGACAATCCTGGCAGGGGGAATATCAGGAAGGATGTGGCCGAGATCAGGCAGGCCTTCTATGACAAGGTGAATGCGGGGGTGGAGGAAAAAAAGGAACACTTCCTTGCTGAAGGAGGGAACCTGGAGGATTTCAAACCGGTAGAGGATCCCCTTGAGGGCGAGATGCGGGAGCTGCTTCAGAAGTACAGGGAACTGAAAGCAGAGTATTCACGGCAGCTCGAATCCACCAAGCAGGAAAACCTCCAGAGCAAGCAGGAGATCCTGGAACAGTTCCGCGTCCTGATGGAAGGTCAGGAACGGTTTGAGGTCACCTTCAGAAAGTTCAAAGATCTTCAGAAACAATGGTTCGCCGTGGGGATCGTACCACAGCAGAACCTTAAGGACCTGTGGGATTCCTATAACTATTTCGTTGAGAAATTCAACGATTATGTCCGCATCAACAGGGAACTCAGGGCCCTGGACCTGAAAAAGAACCTGGAATTGAAGGTCCAGCTGTGCGAGAGGACCGAGGCCCTTGACCAGGACTCCAATGTGGTGCAGGCCTTCAAGACCTTGCAGAAATTCCATGCCCGGTGGAGGGAAATAGGTCCTGTTCCGAGGGAGAACAGGGACGAGATATGGGACCGGTTCAAGCAGGCCACTTCGGCCATTAATAAAAAACACCAGGAATACCATTCCAGGTTGAAGGAGTCATTGCATGAGAACCTTGAACGGAAGAGGGAGCTGTGTGAACAGGTGGAGGAGATTGCGCAAATGACCTATAAGAGTCACCGGGAATGGGCCGACAAAACGGGGCAGGTTCTTGAGATACAGAAAACCTGGAAGACCATCGGGTACGCCCCGAAGAAGGACAACAATGCCATTTATGCCCGGTTCCGCAGGGCATGCGACGCGTTTTTCGGGAACAAGGCCAAATTCTATGCAGAGGCCTTTGAGGAGCAGAAGGATAACATGAACCTCAAACTGGAGATCATTGAAAGAGCGGAGGAATTGAGCAACAGTGAGAACTGGAAAGAGACGACCAACGAGCTGATCCGCCTGCAGAAACGGTGGAAGGAGATCGGTCCGGTGCCCCGCCGTGATTCCGATAAACTCTGGAAGCGTTTCAGGGCGGCCTGTGACACCTTTTTCCACAACAAATCAAAATATTACGACGATATCGATTCCACCTTCGATGACAACCTGAAGGCCAAGGAGGCGGTGATCGGGGAGATGGAAGGTTTTAAGCCGACGGGGGACAAGAACATGGATCTCCATGCGGTGGAGGATTTTCAGACCCGGTTCAATGAGATCGGATATGTGCCTGCCTCCAATAAGGATGTGATCAAAGAACAATTCCGGAAAGCCCAGGACAAACTGCTGCAGAGAATAGGACTGGATGATTCCGACAGAAGCCTGTTTCGTTTCAGGAACCGGGTGATGGGCATGCTGAATTCGCCGCGCTCTGAGATGAAGATCAATTTTGAGCGGGACAAGCTGATCAACAAACTGCAGCAATTACGCAGCGATATCGGTGTGTGGGAGAATAACATCGGGTATTTCAAACAATCTGACAGTTCTGAGGAAACCATCCAGGGATTCCACGAGAAAATTGAGGCTGCACATGAACGGATCCGGGTTCTGGAGGAGAAGATACGCCTGCTGGATGATATGGAAAATGAAAATTAAATCTTTACTTTTACGCGAACCTTAATCTGAATCAGTTTGGGCAGTACAAAGTATGTTTTTGTTACGGGAGGAGTGACTTCTTCCCTGGGTAAAGGTATTATTTCCGCATCCCTGGGCCGGCTTCTCCAGGCAAGGGGCTACAAGGTCACCATCCAGAAGCTGGATCCGTACATCAATGTGGATCCCGGTACACTGAATCCCTACGAGCACGGTGAGTGTTATGTAACGGACGACGGGGCCGAAACGGACCTGGATCTAGGTCATTATGAACGGTTCCTGGATATACAAACCTCCCAGGCCAACAATGTGACCACCGGCAGAATCTATCAGTCGGTCATCAACAAGGAGCGGCGGGGAGACTATCTGGGAAAAACGGTACAGGTGATCCCGCACATTACCGATGAGATCAAACGAAGGATCACACTGCTGGGCCGGAAAGGCGAGTTCGACATCATCATCACGGAAATTGGCGGAACGGTGGGCGACATCGAATCACTGCCATACATTGAAGCAGTCCGGCAGCTGCGGTGGGACCTGGGAGACGAAAATACAGTCTTTATCCACCTGACGCTGGTTCCTTACCTTTCCGCCTCAGGGGAACTGAAAACAAAACCCACCCAGCACTCCGTCAAGGTGCTGCTTGAAAACGGGATCCAGCCCGATGTACTGGTGTTGCGGGCGGAGCATGAACTTACCAAAGATCTGCGCAAGAAGGTTGCGCTCTTCTGTAACGTGGAACTGCCGGCGGTCATACAGTCCATCGATGTCTCCACCATTTACGAGGTGCCTTTGCTGATGCAGGAGGAAGGCCTGGATATTCAGGTGCTGAAGAACCTCAACATCATGGCCGAAGGTGCGCCTGATCTGAAAAAATGGAAGGAATTTGTAAACCGTCTGAAAAGCTCCAGGAAGACAGTGCGGATCGCGCTGGTCGGGAAGTACGTGGAGCTGTATGATTCCTATAAGTCGATTATCGAGTCACTGACCCATGCCGGTGCCATCAACCGGGTCAAGGTTGAAATTACCTGCATTCACTCGGAAACGGTCAATGCCGAGAATGTGGATGAGAAGCTGAAGGGCTACCACGGGATCGTAGTGGCGCCCGGCTTCGGAGACAGGGGGATCGATGGAAAGATCCTGTCGGTGACCCATGCGAGGGAAAAGAAGGTCCCGTTCTTCGGGATCTGCCTGGGGCTTCAATGTGCGGTGATCGAATTTGCCCGCAATATACTGGGCTTCGAAGATGCACATTCCACCGAGATGACCAACATCACCAGGCATCCGGTGATCGACCTGATGGAGGAGCAAAAGGGAGTGACTGAAAAAGGAGGGACCATGAGGCTGGGCGGGTATGCATGTTCCCTGAAAAAGGGATCCCTTGTACAGGAAGCCTACAAGACCGAGATGGTCAGAGAAAGACACCGTCACCGCTATGAATTCAACAATGACTTCCTGGAGGAGTTTGAGAAGCATGGCATGATTGCCACGGGGATCAACCCGGAAAGCGGCCTGGTGGAGATCATGGAACAAACCGCACATCCCTGGTTTGTGGGAACCCAGTTCCATCCGGAGTACCGGAGCACGGCCCTCAATCCCCATCCCCTTTTTGTGGCCTTCATCAAGGCGGCCATCAAAAACCGGGTCTGAACCTGCTGAGCGGGCAGTTCGGGGGAGGTCATCAAATTCCTTGTCAGGTCAGGCTGATCGGCTCTCCCCCCGGGTCGTCCATCGAAATCTTACCGGTTTTTCCCCGATTATGGAATGATTTAATGGCTAAAGCATTACTTTTGTGCCCAAACTTGCCTTAGCGGATAATGGACAGGAACACAATTATCGGGATGGTGCTGATCGGGTTGATTCTGGTTGGCTACAGCATATTTACCAAGCCGGCACGTGAAGCACAGATGGCAGAGCGCAGGAGGCTCGATTCACTGGCGCGGGTAGAGCAGATCAGGGCCCTGGAAGCATCCAGGATTCAGGAAGAGGCGGACAGTGCTGCCGCAATGCAGGGATCTTCCTCTGATTCCCTGGATCAGCAGCGGCTGGTTAATGAACTGGGCGATTTTGCCTCCGCGGCCAAAGGTACCGAGGAAATGGTGGTCCTCGAAAACGATTTGCTTGAACTGACCTTTTCCACCCTGGGAGGACGGCCCTACAGGGTACGGCTGAAACAATACCAGACCTACGATTCCCTTCCCCTGATCCTGTTTGACGGAGATTCCACGATTTTTGCCCTTCAGTTCTTTGCCGAGAACCGTCGGATCAATACCGGGGAACTCTACTTCGCACCCGAGATTTCTTCCGGAACGGACGATGAGAACAGGGATTACCAGCAGCTCGCGATGACCCTTCCTGTTTCTGAAACGGCTTCCATCACATACCTGTACCGGTTGTTTGACGGGGATTACATGGTCGATTTCGATATCCGTTTCAGCGGACTCGATACCTACCGGACCGACCGGATGGAGTTCGACTTTGACTTTTATGCGCCGTCGCAGGAGAAAGGATACCAGAACGAGGCCATGTACACCACCCTCTATTACCGGTTCCACGAGGGAGATGTTGAAAGCTTCAAGGCCAGATCCAAAAAAGAGATCGAAGAGATCACCGAGACCACCCGGATCAAATGGATCGCTTTCAGCCACCAGTTCTTCTCCACCATCCTCGTGGCAGACGAATACTTTGACGGTGCCTACATGTACCAGCAGCGCTTTCCCGATCCGGGCAAATATGTGAGGCATTATGATACCTCCATTGATATGCCCTTCGACCGGTCCGGGAACCAGACCATCGGGATGCAGCTCTATATGGGGCCCAACAGTTTCGTGGACCTGAAAGGCTACGGTGATCTGGGCCTGGAAAATGTGGTCACCGTGGGCGGTTCGATGATCCGGTGGATCAACGCCTATGTGGTGATCCCCATCTTCAACTGGCTGAATAACTGGATCAGCAATTACGGCATTATTATCCTGTTGCTGACACTGATCATCAAGGTTGCCCTTTTCCCGCTCACTTACCGTTCCTATAAGTCACAGGCAGTCATGCGTGTGCTGAAACCGCAGGTGGACGAGATCAATGAAAGGTATCCAAAGAAGGAGGATGCCATGAAGAAGCAACAGGCAACCATGGATCTCTATAAGAAGGCGGGAGCCAATCCCATGGGGGGATGCCTGCCAATGCTCCTGCAGTTCCCGATCCTGTATGCCATGTTCAGGTTCTTCCCCACCTCCATCGAACTGCGCCAGCAGAGTTTTCTGTGGGCGGATGACCTGAGCACCTATGATTCGATCCTCGATCTGCCCTTCAATATCCCCATGTATGGAGATCATGTGAGCCTGTTCACCCTGCTCATGACCGTTACAACCATGCTCTCCATGAAATGGAACAACCAGGTAACGGCCGGAAGCAGCCAGATGCCCGGCATGAAAACCATGATGTACATCATGCCGGTGATGTTCATGTTTATCCTGAACAATTTCTCGGCAGGACTCACCTATTATTATTTCCTGGCCAACGTCATCACACTGGGACAGAATTTGATCTTTAAACAATTCATCGACGAGGAGAAGATCCTGAAAAAGATCAATGCCCGGAAAAACAAACCGGTAAAGAAGTCCCGCTTTGCCCAGCGGCTGGAAGAACTGCAGAAACAACAGCAGTACGGAGGCAAAAAACCCTTGCCAAAGAAGAAAAGCCGGTAATCACTCTGAGCGCTTATGACAGGGCAGCCATCCTGAGGGCGGTAACGGCTGCTTCATCTCCTTTGTTCCCGTGCTTCCCGCCCGCGCGGTCTTTGGCCTGCTGAAGCGAACCGGTGGTCAGGACGCCGAAGATATAGGGAATGCGGGAACTGAGGTTCAGATCTGTGATTCCCTGTGTCACTCCCTGGCAGATGTAATCGAAATGGCGGGTCTCCCCCTGGATCACGCACCCCAGGCAGATGACGGCATCCGGATGGTGTTTCTCGGCCATCACCCGTGCACCGTACGGAAGCTCAAAGCTGCCGGGGACGACCATAACGGGTATGTTTTCCTCGGATACTCCGTGTTTCATTAACGTTGCACGTGCCCCCTCCAGCAGTGCTCCTGTGATCTCTTCGTTCCATTCTGATACAACGATCCCAATCCTCATGCTGCTTCCGTCAGGAACGGAGCCGGGATCATATCCGGAAAGATTCTTCAGGCTTGAAGCCATGGGCTCAGAGCGACATTTTTGATTCCACCCTCCCGATATACTTCTTGATCTCCCTGCCTTCAGGGGTGTCCGGGTAGGCGATTTCAATGCTGCGGTAAGTTTCGAGGGCACTGTCAAGGTCTCCCATCTCTTCGTAAAGGATGCCCAGCTTCTTCAGCATGATGGGGGAGGAGAAGTTGTTTTCGTACTTATCAATGCCGGTCCGGTAGGCCGATTCCGCTTTTTGAAATTCTCCAAGTTCCACATAGGCATCCCCCATGGTGCTATATTTTGCCGCTCCGACCAGCAGATCCTTCGTTTTGAATTTATCCAGGTATTCAATGGCGCTTTCCTGGTCCCCCAGCTGGTGAAAACAGACGCCTGCATAGTAACGGGCCACTTTGGCTGATTTGGTGATCCCGTAATCGTCAATGATGTTGAGAAACCCGGGGTAGGTACCGTAGCCGTTGAGTGCAAGGTCGAATGAGTCGATCTCGAAAAAGCGTTCTGCATAAAACATATCGGCAGCGGCTTCTTCATTGAGCGGTTTCAGATAATAGCGGCTTCCTCCGATGATGATCAGCAAAACAAGGACGATTCCGGCGAGAATGTAGGTCAGTATCTTCTGGTTCTCTTCTATAAACTGCTCGGAACGTGTCAGCGCCTGTTCAATGCCTTCAAGGTTTTTGTCCGTCTGCTTCACATTCTTGTTCTTCGCCATTTCAAGGATATTTGTTGGTTTTCAAAAACTTCCGCAAAAGTAATCCTTTTTTGGGATTTCACCGGTTGCGGCGCCACAAAATTAGTAATTTTGTGTATGCTTCTTCGGTCCCTCTCACTGGTCAACTTCAAGAATTATGAACAGCTCGATATCCCACTCTGTGAGAAGATCAACTGTTTCGTGGGAGAGAACGGAGTGGGGAAAACCAACCTCCTCGACGCCATTCATTACCTGGCCCTCTGCAAGAGCAACCTCAACCCTGTGGACACCCAGAATATCAGGTATGAAGAGGAATTCAGCGTTATACAGGGAGTATTTCACAGGTTGGGCAAGGAAGAGAACATCTATTGCGGGATCAGGCGGCAGAAGAAGAAACAGTTCAAAAGGAACCAGAAAGACTACCAGAAACTCTCCGAGCACATCGGTTTGATCCCCCTGGTGATGATCTCTCCGGCCGACAGCATCCTGATCAACGGGGGAAGCGATGAGCGGCGGAAATTCATGAATGAGGTCATTGCCCAGTACAGCAGGGTCTACCTGAATAACCTGATCCAGTACAACCGGGCCCTGACCCAGCGGAACCGCTTATTGAAAGAGGCGCGACCCGGCAGGACAGCCGACCGTGAAATGATTGAAATCTGGGATGAGCAGCTGATCCGTTACGGAGAACCCCTTTACGGGGAAAGAAAAGAATTTGTGGAAGAACTGCTGCCCGTCTTCAGTTCCTTTTACGAGCATGTCTCCGGGAACAGGGAAAAAGTGGTGCTGACCTATGAGACACAGCTGGATGAGCGTGATTTCCGGGAGGGGCTTAAAGAATCGCTGGAGAAGGACCGCATTATCCAGTACACCACTTTCGGGATCCATAAAGACGACCTGGGCATGACCCTGGGCGGGCACCCGCTGAAAAAAAGCGGATCGCAGGGACAACAGAAAACATTCCTGGTTGCCCTGAAGCTGGCCGAGTTTGAGTTCATCCGGAAACGGATCGGGATCCCTCCCATTCTCCTCCTGGACGACATTTTTGATAAATTCGATGCCAGAAGGGTCAGGCAGATCATCGCCCTGGTGGCGGAAAATCACTTCGGCCAGATATTCATCACCGATACCAATGAGAAGCGTTTAAAAGAGATCCTCCTGGAAATCCCGGCGCAGCACAGGGTATTCGGGCTGGACCATACCGGTGAAATCCAAATTCTGGAGGACTGAGATGCAAAAGAAAGAGACCCGGAAACTCGATACACTGCTTCAACAGTTCGTCAAAGCCAACAACCTGGAGCGTGGCCTGGCCGAATACAGGCTCATGAAATCCTGGAAAGAGCTGCTGGGAATTACCGTGGCCAGACGGACCAGGTCGCTTCATATCCGGAACAGGAAGCTCTACGTGACCCTGCACTCCTCGGTGGTCAGGAACGAGCTGAGCATGATCAAGGAATCGCTCATTCCACGGCTCAATGAGGCTGCCGGAATGAAAGTGATCGATGATATCGTGCTGAAATGAGGGCGAATCCCCCCGGGAATCAGAACCTTTCGGACCTGGAGAAAAAGAAGGAAGCCTCGATGCCGGCATTCTCATCCGAATCGGAACCGTGTACCGCATTGGCCTGAACCGATTCTGCATAGAGTTTCCGGATGGTTCCTTCCTCCGCTTTGGCGGGATCGGTGGCTCCGATCAGTTTCCTGTAGTCCTCCACCGCATTGTCCTTTTCCAGGATGGCCACCACAATGGGGCCGGATACCATGAATTCCACCAGGTCGTTATAGAAAGGCCTTTCACTGTGAACCTGATAAAAGGTCTTTGCTTCATTTTCCGTGAGCTGCAGCATTTTCATGGCCGAAATGCGGAAGCCTGCCTCATGGATCTTATTCAGGATGGGGCCGATGTACCCTTTGGAAACGGCCCTGGGTTTGATGATTGTGAATGTGATGTTTCCAGCCATATTGTCTTGGTTTTAATCACGCATATAAACAAAATAAACAGGGCTTTGTTAGGTCCCCTTTCAATTTTTTTAACTTTGCCTGGTCCAAAGCAGTCAATATGCTTGAAAAAGAGGAATTAGCAAAAATCAGGGGGTGGCTGGAGACATCCGGGAAAGTGGCGGTCCTGACCCATACCAATCCGGACGGCGATGCCATCGGATCCAGCCTGGCACTGGCGCTGGCCCTGGTCAAGAAAGGGATCGATGCCCGGGTGGTGATCCCGGACGGACTACCCGACTTCCTCAGGTGGCTTCCAGGCATTGAACGTTCCACCACCTATGTGTATAAGAAAGAGAAAGCTGCGGAGATCATCGGTGAGGCCGACCTGATCTTCTGCCTTGATTTCAACGACCCGAAAAGGCTGGGGGGAATGGAACCTCTCCTCTTTCAGTCGTGCGCACCCAAGATCCTGATCGATCACCACCAGGACCTGGTTTGCTTTGCGGACATCTGTATCTCGGAGACCTGGCGGGGATCGGTGGGGGAGATGATCTACCTCTTCCTGAAAGAGACATTCCATGAAGATCTGCTGGATCAGGATATCGCCACCTGCCTCTATGTGGCCATCATGACCGACACGGGCAATTTCAATTATGCCAGCAGTTATCCGGAAATCTTCCACATCGTGGGAGAGCTGATGAAATACAACCTGGAGAAGGACCGGATATATGCCAATGTTTACGATGCATTCTCGGAGGACAGGCTGCGCCTGCAGGGCTACTGCATGCAGGAAAAAATGGTAGTCCTGAAGGAATTCCGCACCGCCTATATCAGCCTTTCGCAGGAAGAACTGAAGCGGTTCAACCACCGCAAGGGAGATACGGAGGGATTTGTCAATATTCCTTTTTCCGTAAAAGGGATCAGGTTCACAGCCCTTTTTGTGGAGAAGCCCGACCGGATCAAGGTTTCATTCCGTTCCAGGGGTGATTTCCCGGTGAACCGGGTGGCTTCGGATCACTTCCAGGGAGGGGGACATACCAATGCTGCCGGGGGGGATTCATTCCTCACACTGGAAGAAACCCTCCGGCATTTCGAATCCCTGCTGCCCCACTATGCCAAATTATTGAAACATGTCTAAGTCCGCCCCACTGATCATTCTGCTGTTCACAATGTCATGTCAGCCTCCCGTACAGGAGCAGGATCATCAAGAAGCCGACGGAGTGTCCGAACAGTTCGTGCGGGCCAACCAGTACATGCAGCGCAGGCACCAGGACCACATTTCGGCCTTTGTGGAACGGGTGGGCTGGGATGCACGGGTAACCCCTTCCGGCCTCTGGGTGGTGGTGAACGAGCCCGGCACTGGAACCCCCATCGAACACGGGGACCGGGTCACCTACAGCTATGAGTCGAAACTCCTGGACGGCACCCCCTGTTACAGTGCGGGTGAAGGCAATCCACGGAGCATCGTCCTGGGACAGGGAGGAGTGGAATCCGGGGTCGAGGAGGGGCTGGGACTGCTGCACGAGGGGGCGGAAGCCACCCTGCTCATCCCTCCGCACCTGGGGCACGGGAATTTCGGGGACAGGGACCGGATCCCCGGAAACACGGTACTGATCTACCACCTCAGGGTGCTCGGTGTGGAAAAAGGTTAGCGAATTATACTATTTTTGCACTTCATTCAGTTTCTAAGAGCAGGAGAATCCAATGAATTTTAGAATGCCAATCAGATACGGAATCACAATGATCATGGCCGGCCTGTTACTGCTGAGCGCATGTAAGGAAGATAACAGTGGCCAGGAAAGGAGGGACCAGGAGGAGCGATACCTGCAGCTGTATATTTCCTCCCGCTACCCTGATGCGGAACGTAAGGAGAACGGGCTCTATTACCAGGAGCACAAAGCAGGGACAGGTGATTCACCGGGTGCAGAGGACTGGCTCATGGTGAACCATGTGGGATACGAGGTCCCCGAGGATAAGGTGTTTGTCTCTTACATAGAAAACGTTGCGGAGGATAACAATCTGGATCCCAACAAGGTGGCCCTTTACGGTCCCTTCAAGATGAAGAACGGTACGGTGAACCAGGGTTTCACCGAAGGGGTGACGCTCATGAAAGAGGGGGGACAGGGAACCCTGATCTTCCCGAGCACCCTCGGGTACGGAAGCAGCGGAACCAGCAAGGTGGGACCGTATACCTCCCTCAAATATGAGATCGAACTCCTTGAGGTGATTCCTGATATTGACGCCTATGAGACAGGGAAGATCGGTGCCTATATGGATACCATTGCCGCCTATGATACCATCCGGGATTCCGGGACAGGTGCGCTGATGTATGTGATTATTGACAAAGCCACCGACGGACAGTTGATTGAAAATGATTCTGCAGTGACCCTGGCCTATACGGGGATGCTGCTGGACGGACGGGTATTCGATTCGAAGGACAAACTAGATCCCTATCAGTTCGTCATGGGCCAGGCGGAACATATCACCGGATGGGACCTGGGGCTGCTCCGCCTCCGGGAAGGTGAGCAGGCGAGGCTGGTTATTCCTTACCCACTGGCCTACGGAGAGAACGGAAGGACCGATCAGTCCACCGGGCTGCGTACCATTCCGCCTTATGAGACCCTTCTGTTTGAGATTGATGTGATCACTGTGGGGGGAACCACGGATGACAACAACCTGCCTGTCGAACAGTAGGACAGGGCGGTTATTCTTCTTCCTGCATCCGGATCCACTCCCTGACCAGCTCCTGAAGGCGCTCACTCTTCCTTTCGATATCCTTCAGGTCATCGAACCGCACGGTCCTGCCCTGTTTCCCCTCCCCCTGAAGCAATCCGGTCCGGTCGGACATGGAAGCCCCGTGGTGGAACATGAGGCTCACGAATTTTTTGGCGTTCATGAAGAAGGAGGCCATGTTCCCCTTGTAAACAAAGGTCGGGCTGCTCCATTTAATGGTTTCCCCGATCCGCGGATCGGTGGCCAGAATAACCTCCCTTACCTTTTGCATCTCTGCAATGCGCGGATGATCGCTCTTCAGGAGGAACTCATCCACGACTGGATTGGTATTCATTTTTTATCAGGATTATATCACTATAACCGTGACAGGTGCCGCAGGGTTCAGCTGCCCAGCATAAAAATGACGGGGCGTTTGTGAAGCGACGGGGTGTTTTTTTTCCAGCCGGCCACTGACCGGGTGGCGATCATCTCTGTATCCAGGGTAACATCGGCAGCTATGCAGAGCAGGGTGGAGGGGTGGCATGTCCGGAGCAGATCGGACAGGAGCCGGTCGTTGCGGTAGGGCGCCTCCATAAAGATCTGGGTGTACCCGGTCTGCTTCACAAGCTGTTCCAGCTCCCTGATCTTATGGGTCCTTTCGCTTTGTTTTACAGGCAAATACCCGTTAAAACTGAACTGTTGTCCATTGAATCCCGAGGCCATCAGGGAAAGCAGGATGGAGGAGGGCCCGGTGAGCGGTACTACCCTGATCCCTTTCTCATGGGCCAGCCGGACCACTGCGGCCCCCGGATCGGCAACCCCGGGGACACCGGCTTCGGAAATGACTGCCGTATCCTTGCCCGCTTCGGCGGGAGCCAGGAATCCGGGGACCACCTCCCGGGGAGTATGTTCGTTCAGTTCGAAAAAGGTGAGCCGGTCAATGTCCAGATCCCGGTCCAGCAGCTTCAGATAACGCCTTGCACTTCTCAGATTCTCCACAATGAACACCGGCACAGTCCTGATAATTCCGGTCAATCCCGACGGGATGGTGTTGCTTAAATCGTTGTTTCCCAACGTGGCTGGGACCAAATAGAGCATTCCTTTCATGGGCGCACGGCGGTTCTGGTTCAATCACTCCGGGTATTAAAAATAGTTATAACTTCGTGAACAACATTAAAAAATGCTGCACTCTTGAGGGTTACTTTTCTGGGTACGGGTACTTCACAGGGGGTCCCGGTGATCGCCTGCAGCTGCTATGGCTGCACTTCGGATGATCCCCGGGACCAGCGCCTTCGTTCCTCCGTCCTGGTAGAAACGGACGGGCAGGTACTGGTGATCGATACCGGGCCTGACTTCAGGCAGCAGATGCTGAGGGCAAAGGTCTCCAGGCTTGATGCCGTTTTGTTTACCCATGAGCACCGGGACCATATTGCAGGAATGGATGATATCCGTTCCTTTAATTTCATTCAGCGAAGCCCCATGGACATTTTTGCCGAGGACAGGGTCCTTCGTTCGCTTCAGGGCGGATTCCCGTATGTTTTCGCGGAAAAGAAATACCCCGGTGTTCCTCAGGTGGTGGTGCACACCATTGCAAATTCACCGTTCAGCATCGGGGAAACAGAGATCATTCCCCTGCGCATGATGCATTACCGGTTGCCTGTGCTCGGATTCAGGATCGGGGATTTTGCCTACCTGACCGATGCCAATTATATTTCAGAGGAGGAGAAGAAGAAATTGTCCGGGGTCCGTGTCCTTGTGGTGAATGCCCTCCGCCGGGAGAAGCATATTTCCCACTTTACCCTTGACGAAGCTGTGGCACTGATACAGGAGACCGGACCTGAACAGGGTTACCTGACCCATATCTCTCACCAGATGGGGCGCACCGCTGATCTGGAGGGTGAACTGCCTGAAGGTATTCAATCTGCTTTCGACGGTTTGGTCCTGGATCTGTAATCCCTGATGGTGGACATTTCTTTCCCTGTGGCGAGGAACAACAACGCCATGACGATCCCGATGACCAGGAAAATGGCTCCTGCCAGCAGCAATGCCTGCGGTAGGGTATAGATATCCTTGACCCAACCGAGCATGGGGCCCGTGAGGGCAAACAACAGCCGGATGATGAAATTCCGGACAGAGAGTACCGTTGCACGGATGTGCGAAGCGGTAACCCGGTTGATATAATCCTTCAGGACCGGTGTGGCGTAACCGCGCACCAGGTAGAACAGGTAGAGGACGATGAGTCCCCAGGGCGAATGAAACCTGCTGAGTGCCAGGTAGCCCAGAGGCAAGAGGGAGGCAATCAGGAGGACCGATCGCCTCTGTCCCAGGATGACTTCGAGCCGGTGTGCGGTATAGGAGGTGACCGCTACGGTCAGGTTGAGCGTTGTCCAGAGGATGCCGAACCAGGCGATACCGATAGCGGCATATTCAAAGAAAGGTTGTGCAAACCAGGCCATGGTCAGTGTGGCTGTCCCGGTCACCGCGCTGAACAGGATATTCCTTCGCAGCACGCGGTCTTCGATCACGGCGAACCTGGCAATGCGGAGAATCTCGCTGATACCGGCCTTGATGAGCGGTACGGTACGGGCAGGTTCGGAAAGGGTGAGTGCCGCAGGGAGGGCGATGAAGGCCACGAAGGTCTGGGCCACGTAGGGTATCCGCAGGGTAATGCCCGCCAGCAATCCCCCGATGATCCCGGCGGTGGCCTCAGCGACGTTTCCCAGTGAAGTGACCCTTCCTTCGAACCTGGTGTATTCTTTCTCCTTCCCCTTCTCCAGCAATGAATCATACAACATGGCCGAATCTGCCCCCGATATACAGCTCTGACCGATCCCAAGGATGATCTCCGCGATCAGGAATCCCAGAAAAGCGTGGCTGAGGCTGTAGGTCAGGAATCCGAAGGTGCCGAAAACGGCACCGATGATCAGCGTTTTTTTCCTTCCGATGACATCGGCCAGGTACCCCGACGGGATCTCCAGGACCACGATGGCCACGGAATAGACCGCCTGGAGCACCATGATATCCTTCATTCCCAGTCCGTTGCTTTCATAAAAGGGAACCACGATGGGCATGTAGAGCATGAACCATTTGGCAACCTTGATCAGATAGAGCCTGGGAATATTCGGGTGAAGGAAACGGGCCAATGGGGAAGTTTTGTCCAAAACTAAGAAAACGGGGGATGAACTCCAGAGATGTTTTAGAAAATATTGACTGAAAAGGCTGAGTGGCTATCTTTGGTGAAAATGCGGCCCATGGGTAAAACTGTGATCGAGAAGATTCTGGCCGGCCACTCCGCTAAAGCAGAAGTGGTTCCGGGGGATATCGTCGATGTGAGCATCGACGCGAGGGTGGCCCGTGACTTCGGGGGAGCCAATGTGGTCCGGCAGATGGAGGAGCACGGGCTGGAGGTTCATGATCCCAGCCGTACTTTCTTCACCTTCGATTGCAATCCCACAGGCTCGGACCAGCGCTATGCTTCAAACCAGCACCTGTGCAGGCAGTATGCCAGGAAGAACGGGATCAGGGTTTACGATATCGACAAGGGGATCGGAACCCACGTGCTGATCGAGGAAGGCCTGGCCTACCCTGGATCCACAGCGGTATCCACGGATTCACATGCCAATATCCTCGGAGCCATCGGCGCTTTCGGGCAGGGTATGGGTGACAGGGATATTGCTGCTGCCTGGCACAAGGGATCGGTCTGGTTCAAGGTCCCCCGTACGGTGAAGGTCATCCTGGACGGGAAGGTGCCACCCCGGGTGACAGCCAAAGATATGGTTCTCAACCTTCTGGAGTTGTTCGGCCCCAGCAGTTTACTTGGATATGCGGTAGAAATGGAAGGGGAGGCTGTTGACAGCATGACCCTGGACCAGCGCATTACCATCTCCTCCATGGCTACCGAAATGGGTGCGATCGCCATCTTTTTTCCACCCAATAAGGAGGTGATCCGGTACTGCGAATCCCGCGCCATGCGAAAAGTAGATCCCCCCTATGCCGATGCGGACGCCGTTTATCACCAGGTACACAGGGTGGATATCTCCGGCTTTGTGCCCAGGGTCTCCCGTCCGGGAAAACCGCATGATGCCGTTCCGCTTCCGGAAGAGCGGGTATTGATCGATTCGGCTTTTATCGGGAGCTGCACCAACGGCAGGATTGAGGACCTGCGGATGGCTGCCGAGGTCCTCCGGGGAAGAAGGGTGGCGGAAGGAGTGGTCCTGAAGATCGTTCCTGCAACGGACAGGGTCTGGCAGCAGTGCCTGGAAGAAGGGCTTCTTGAGGTGTTCAAGGAAGCAGGGGCCATGGTATCCAATGCCGGTTGTGCGGGATGTGCCGCAGGCCAGGTGGGGCAGAACGGTCCTGGTGAAATTACCGTCAGCACAGGGAACAGGAATTTCCCGGGAAAACAGGGACAGGGTGAGGTGTATCTGGCATCTCCGGAGGTGGTGGCTGCCTCGGCAGTCGCCGGATTTATCACACATGCGGGCGCCATACCCTCAGAATTGCCCGGCAGGGAGAAACCATCCGGGGCAGTAAATGGGAAAGCTACCAGGAAACCTGAGCCCTCCCCCCGGGGCGGGCAGCGACCGGTGCAGGTCACCGGCAGGGCATGGGTGATACCGAAGGACAATATCGACACGGACATGATCTTCCACAACCGGTATCTCTCCATCACCGACCCTGCTGAAATGGGGAAATTTACCTTCGACAACCTGGAAGGACATACCGATTTCGCCTCAAAGGTGAAAAAAGGGGACATTGTGGTGGCAGGCAGCAACTTTGGTTCCGGCAGTTCCAGGCAGCAGGCGGTGGATTGCTTCATCTCACTGGGTGTGCAATGCATTCTGGCTGAATCTTTCGGCGCCATCTATGAGCGCAATGCCATCAATGCCGCATTCCCCATTGTCGCTGCCGACAACCTGGCATCGCTGAACCTGGAGGACGGCGAACAGCTGATGGTCGATTTTGAACAGGGTGAGGTCCGGAACCTCACCAAGGATATTGCCATTTCCTGCGCTCCGTTTTCGGAGGTCCAGATGGAGATATACCAGAACAACGGATTATTTTAACAGGCGCGTATTATGAGACTGATCATTCCCGATGGCTACAAGCCATTGCTGACCCTGAAGGAAACCGAAAAGGCCATTCAGATGATGAAGGACCATTTCGAATCGGGACTCTCTTCGGACCTGCGGCTCCGCAGGGTTACCGCTCCGCTCTTTGTGCTGAAGGGCACCGGCCTCAATGACGACCTGCACGGGCATGAAAAACCCATCGAGTTTGCCATCAAGGACATGCGCGACCAGGAGGCGGAGGTGGTCCAATCACTGGCCAAGTGGAAGCGGATGATGCTCAGGGACTATGATATCCAGGTCGGTCACGGGATCTATACCGATATGAATGCCCTCAGGCCCGATGAGGAACTGGACAACCTCCATTCGGTGTATGTAGACCAGTGGGACTGGGAAAAGGCGATCCGGCGCGATGAGCGGACCCTGGATACCCTCAGGGATGCGGTGAGGAAAGTCTGGGACAATGTCAAGCGGAGCGAGTTTTACATGTATTCGTTTTACAGCCAGATCACACCTTCCCTCCCCGAGGAGATCACCTTCATCCATTCTGAGGAATTGTATGAAATGTACCCTGACCTGACCCCCAGGGAACGTGAGTCGAAGATTGCCGAGAAACACGGTGCCGTATTTATCATCGGCATCGGATCTGATCTGCCTGACGGAAATCCCCATGACCGCCGCGCACCGGATTATGACGACTGGAGCACTGAAACCGCCGGTGGTTTCAAGGGCCTTAACGGGGATATCATTGTGTGGAATCCCATCCTGGAATGTGCCGCGGAAATCACTTCCATGGGGATCCGCGTGGACAAGGATGAACTGATCAGGCAGCTGGAATTGAGCGGATCAATGGATAAAACAGAGCTGCTATTCCACAGGCGGCTGCTGAACGATGAGCTGCCCAGCTCCATCGGCGGAGGGATCGGCCAGTCGAGGACCGCCATGCAGTTGCTGAAAAAGGCACACATCGGAGAGATCCAGTCTGCCATCTGGCCGGGTGAAATGGTGGCCCATTGCCGCAAATCCGGCATCATCCTCATCTAACCCCCTTTCGACTAACGACTTTCGACTAACGACTTTCGACTAACGACTTTCGACTAACGACTACTATGCCCTTCACTTTCGCCGAAAAGGTATTGGGTGCTCCCCGGGGCGCCATTGTATTCAGGAGCCCCGACCTGATCCTGACCCACGACAATACCGCCAGCATTCATAAGACTTTTCTGAAAATGGGCGGGTCGCGGGTATCTCACCCGGAGAGGCTGGTGGTGGTCCTCGATCACAATGCACCTCCCACCACAGCCGCGTTATCCAACACCTATCAGGAGATCAGGAAGTTTGTGCAGGAACAGGGTGTCTCAAAATTTCACGATGCGGGAAGCGGAATCTGCCACCAGATCATGGCGGGGTATTCCCGTCCGGGAATGGTCATTGTGGGAAGCGACAGCCATACCTGCACGGCCGGGGCGTTCAACGCACTTGCGGCAGGGATCGACCGCACAGAAGCGGCGGGCCTCTGGCTCAGGGGAGAAACCTGGTTCATGGTTCCCGATACACTGAAAATCACCCTGACCGGTCGGTTGAACAGGGGAGTGTATGCCAAGGATCTGAGCCTGTGGATCATCGGCATCCTGGGTTCGGCCGGAGCCAATTATCTCTCCATTGAGTTTCACGGGGAGGGTGTGAAATCCCTGACCATCGCAGACAGGATGACACTGGCCAACCTTGCTTCGGAAATGGGCGCAAAGAACGCGGTGTTCCCGGCAGATGAAGTGCTTTATGAATACCTTGGCGGTGTGGTGGAAGGCATCTGGGCCGACGAGGGAGCTTCCTACTGCAGGGAGCTGGAGATCAATCTATCGGAGGTATATCCGGTGGTGGCGGCTCCGCACCACGTGGATCATATCATGGCGCTTGCTGAGGCAGCCGGACTGGAGGTGCACCAGGGATTGATCGGGACCTGCACCAACGGGCGGATTGAGGATCTGAGGGATGCAGCGGAGATGATCAGGGGGAAGCAGGTGAAAGAAGGATTCCAGTTGCATGTGATCCCGGCATCCAGGGAGATTTACCTGCAGGCCATCAATGAAGGGATCATCACGCTGTTCCTGGAAGCAGGGGCCAATGTACTCAGCAGCTCATGCGGACCCTGCCTTGGAACAGGACAGGGGATCCCTGCCGACCGGGCCCGGGTCATCTCCTCGGCAAACAGGAATTTTGTCGGGCGCATGGGAAACCCGAATTCAGAGATCTATCTCGCATCACCCGCTGCAGTGGCACTGAGTGCCGTCAGCGGGGTGATCAGCGATCCGCGGGGTGACCGGGGGCTGAGTTCGGAGCTTGAAACTTTTCCGTTCCGGAGGGTCCAGGAGGGGGAGGTGACTATCCCTCCGGGGGATTTCAGGAAGGAACAGGGGGTGTGGGACTATTCCGGATGCGATCACCTCAACACGGACCAGATGTTTGCCGGTAACCTGACCTACAAACTTAACAGTGCCGAAGCAGAAGCGCTGATCCCGCACCTGTTTGAAGGATTTGACCGTAATTTTTCCAAGGAAGCGGCTTCAGGTGACATCATCCTGGCAGGGGAGAACTTCGGATGCGGAAGTTCCCGGGAACATCCGGCCGTGGGATTGGCCCACCTGGGCATTCAGGCGGTCATTGTCAAATCGGTCAACCGCATCTTCTACCGTTCGGCCATCAACCAGGGGCTGCCGGTGATCGTACACCCTGCAGCGGTGAAGGCCTACCGCCGGGGGGACCAGGTCAGCATCGATTTCTCGAGCGGCAGGATCACCGTGGCAGACGAGACTTTTTCATTTGAACCACTCCCCGGTAAACTGATGGAGATCCTGCAGAGCAAAGGGCTGGTAAACTGGATAGCCAGCAGGTCCTCTGCCGATTAAACAACTTCTGGAAGCAGATAAGGCGCCCTGTATTTCTTTGTCAGGAAGGCGTCCGCTTCCGGATCCCCCACAAAGAGTTCTCTTACCGGATCGAATTCCAGTGTACGCTTCAGCCGGCAGGCGATATTTCCCAGGTGGCACAGGGAGGAAGAGAGATGACCTTCGAGGATATCCCCATGCAGATCCTGCCATTTTCTCGATTCAACACATGACAGGAAGTTTGAGAAATGCCTCACCACCGAGCCCGGAGTGTCCGGCCCATCGCCGGTGAAAGCGGGTCCCGGCTCCTGGCTGTAACTGGAGAATCCGCTGGGCTGCAGCTGTATATCACTGAAAAATGCCTGCCCTTCACCCTCGTCTTCGTTGTGCAGTTTCATCCATCCTCCTGCCCCGTAGATCAGGTTTCCGATCCTTACGCCACTCTCATCGTTGGTGCCCAGTCCCCGCACCTCGAACTGCAGGATCCGTCCGTCGCCATATTCGAATTCGATGTGCTGGATATTGGGGGTTTCCTGATCGCTGTCCCAGACATAGTAGCCCCCGGTGGACTGGATCCGGACCGGGTGGGTTGCCTGCTGCATGGCCCAGCGGCCGATATCCGCCTGGTGGATCCCCTGGTTCCCCAGGTCTCCGTTCCCCGTATCCCAGAACCAGTGCCATTTGTAATGAAACCTGTTGAGATTGAAGGGCCGGTAGGGTGCGGGACCCAGGAACCTGTCCCAGTCGACCCCTGAGGGAATCTCACTGTCACCGGTCTTTCCAATGCTTCCCCTGGGTTTCAGGCACAATCCACGGGCCATATAGACCTTTCCCAGACCATCACCGTGCAGGAAATCCAGGGCCCTGATCACAGCCGGGTGGCTTCTTGCCTGGGTGCCTGTCTGGACGATCCGTCCATATTTCCTGGCTGCCTCCACCATCTTCCTGCCCTCAAGCACCGTATGGGAGACCGGCTTCTCCACGTACACATCCTTTCCGGCCTGGCAGGCCCAGATGGTTTGCAGGGCATGCCAGTGGTTGGGCGTGGCAATGGATACCACATCGATGTTCTTATCCTCGAGCACCTTCCTGTATTCGGTCTCCGTTGCGGGTCTATGCCCGGTCAGCCGCTCTACCTCTGCCACCGCGTCCGGAAAAAGACGCTGGTCGATATCGCAAAGGGTGGCGATCTGAACACCCGGGATCCTCGACAGGGCCCTGTAATGGTCCTTTCCCCTGCTTCGTATCCCTATTACCGCGACCCGTATGGCTGAGTCCCGGTCTTTTCTGCCGGTGGCTTTTCCAAACACATAGGGAGAGACCAGTGCCCCTGCCGAAGCAGCTGTCGATTTCCTGATGAAACTGCGCCTGTCAAGGTTTTTCATGGGATTTGATTTTCCATAAATGTAAGAAAAGAACCCCATCGGGACAACCTCTTCACTGATGGTGGGCCACTCTTACAGAACGGCCTCCTTTTTGCATCAATTTTCTTATCTTTGCACCGCTACCTGCACTGGTCCCGTAGCTCAGTTGGACAGAGCAACAGCCTTCTAAGCTGTGGGTCCCAGGTTCGAATCCTGGCGGGATCACAAA
>CAZNSZ010000045.1:0-18284 GCA_964575865.1 uncultured Bacteroides sp.
CGACTTTCGACTCACGACTTTCGACTTATCTGCCTGTTCATCTTCCCCGACACCAGTCCCTCCTCATCGATCTCCACCCTGGAGAACCCTACCCCCATGATCCCGGCGGTTACCTCATCCCTGACCTGCATCAGCCGGGAGAGGTCTTCTTTTCTCACTTCGATCCTGCCGTGGTCCCCGTAGTGCCGGACACGGACATCCTCGAACCCGAAACGGTTGAGCACCTCCTCGGCCTGCTCGATTTCCACCAGCTTCTTCCTGGTTATGGGTTGGTTGTAAGGGACCCTGGAGCTGAGACAGGGACTTGCGGGCTTGTCCCAGTTGGGTAATCCGAAACTCCTGGCGATCTCCCGGATCTCCTCCTTGGTGACCTGACAGTCAGCCAGGGGAGAGAGGACTTCATACTGCCGGGCAGCCTGGAGTCCGGGACGGTAATCGCTGTAATCGTCCGCGTTGGTCCCGTTCAGCACAGGAAATCCGGGATAACGGTCACAGACGGATTGCAGGTCATGGTACAGGTGATCCTTGCAGAAATAGCAGCGATCGATGGGATTGGAGTTGTAGCGTTCATCGTCCAGTTCACGGGTTTCGATCACCTCCATCCGGATATCGAACTGTGCGGAGAACTCCCCGGCCAGTTTGAAATCCTTCGATTTAAGGCTCTCCGACCGGGATATCACCCCGATGGCATGCTCCCTTCCCTGCCATTTGCGGGCCAGGAACAGCACCAGCGAGCTGTCGATCCCCCCTGAAAATGCCACTATGGACCCCTTTCTGCCTGAGTACCAATCCTCCAGTTTCCTCAGCTTCTTCTCTGTTACAGGTTTCAATGCTTTCATGCGATCCTCCTCCATTCCATGTTGATTCGTCAATCGAAGCGGCTCATGATCAGTTTGCCGTGCTGGATGCCCTTCTCGGAGATCAGCTTCTCCGACAGCTCGGTGAGCCGGGAAGAGACCCCGTTAAGCGCGATCACCTCCATGCTGTATTGCTCATTCAGGGTAAAACGCTGTACCGAAAGAATCTCCTCCGCATAGGCCCGCTGGATCTCTGCCAGGTGGCCGGCGATTTCCCGCCTGCCGTGGTCATAGACCAGGGTTACGGCGCCAGCCACCCTGTTGTTGCACATCCACTTCTTCTCCACAAGATGCCTGCTCACCAGCTGACGCAGGGCCTGCGAACGGTTGGCAAATTTGTTCTCCTGCACGTACTCATCCAGGGCATCCAGGATCTCCTTTTCGAAAGATACCCCAAACCTCACCACCGACATCGTGTTACCTTTTTATAGTTTAGTGTTAAGAAAGGGCAATATAGAGTTTTTTTGAGAGATACGGATTAAACAACATGTGAAAAACATTGACACGGGGTAAAGAGAATGCTAACTTGCAGAAAACCAATAAAAATACAGCCATGTCAGACAGTGTTTACAAGATCATTGAACTGGTGGGAACCAGCCCCGCCTCCTGGGAAGATGCAGCCGCCAATGCCATCAAAAAAGCCTCACAGACACTGAGGGACCTGCGTATTGCCGAGGTGGCCGCCATGGATATGCATATCAAGGACGGCAAAATAGAGAGCTACCGGACCAAAGTCAAGGTATCCTTTAAGTTTGAGGGATAGCAACGTAACCTGCATTGTTTCGTACGCCATCCCGGGCTCCTGCCCGGGATGGATCATTCCTCACCCATGCTATCCGGGTGGTGGTTATTCATACCTGAGGCTGTCCACCGGGTTGGCCCTTGCAGTGCGCAAGGCATGAAAGGAGACGGTTGCAATGGCTATGACCACAGAAATCAGTAAAGCGGCTATGAATATGGAGGGTTTGAGATCGATCCTGTAGCTGAAAATCCTGAGCAGCCTTTGCAGGATGAAATAGGAAGCAGGCAGGGCGATCAGGTTTGACAGGAGGACCAGTTTCAGAAAATCCGCCAGTAAAAGCCTCATGACAATGCTTGTATTGGCCCCCATGGCTTTCCGGATGCCCACCTCCTTGGTCCGGTGCTGGCTGTTGTGAAAGGAGAGTCCGATCAATCCCATGATGGCAATGAATACGGCGATGGCCGAGAAGAGATAGAAGACGATCTCCATACCCTTCTTGTCCTTGATGGCCGGATATTCGTATTCGCTCACAAAATCGTGTACATATTCGTAACCCGGGTTGTGCTTCCTGAACACCGATTCGATGGCGGACAACTGATCAGGCGGAACGCCGGGATCGATGCGCACGAAAATAAACGAGCTTACCGGCTGGTATTTGTATATCAGTGCCCTGTCCTGGAATACATTCAGGTTATAGGGGAAAAAATTGATGTTGTCCGTTACTCCCAGCACGGTAAGATCCTCCCCCCACATGTAAAAGGGATGCCCCACCGGGTCCTCCCATCCCATCACATCCACCAGGTTCTGGTTCACCACGACATATGTGCTGTTCAGGCTGTCCTGTCCGTCAAAAAAATAGGTTCCGCTGTTCAGGCTGATCTGGAAGGTCGAAAGGAAGTCCTCGTCGGTCCACAGCAGCACCGCAAGCCTGTTGTGGTCTCCCTCCCTCTCTCCCCACTCCAGTTCACCGGATTGCACCATGACCGGTACCTCCGAACCGCTGGTCACGCCCTCCACGAAGTGCATCGATTCAAGTTCACTCTTGATGAGGGAATATTTGTTCCATGCGAGCCCTTTGGTGCGGATGTACAGCACATCTTCACGGTTGAACCCGAGATCGGCATTCTTCAGATGGTTGTACTGCCGGATCATCATCATGGAAACCACAATAAAGATCAGGGAGAAAGTAAATTGTACCACGATCAGCACTTTGCGGCTCCTTTTGCTGGAACGGTAGGGATCCGATCCCTGTCCCGACAGAAACAACCGCGGTTTGAACCCGGATATTTTAAGGGCGGGGTATAATCCGGCCATCAGTCCGGTGACGAGGTAGATCACCAGGACCTGGACCCAGAACCAATCGCCGTAGAATGTCTTCCCTGTATCGATCCCGAATGCACGGTTGACAGGCGGTATCAGCTGTTCAGCCATGAAAAGCCCCAGGTAGAAGGCCAGCAGCAGAAGCAGGTAGGTCTCTCCCATGAACTGCAGGATCAGTTGCCGTTTCCCGGCACCTGCAGTTTTGCGCAGGGCGATCTCTTTCAGTCTGCCGGCGTATGATGCGGTGGTCAGGTTGATAAAATTGATGCAGGCGATGGAGAGGATCACCAGCGCCATCACCAGGTTGATCAGCAACCCGAGGATCTGCCTGCTTTCCCCATACAGGTGCATCCTGCTGAAAGGGTCCAGAAAATAACGCGCCCCCAGTTCCACATCGGCGCGTTCTCCGACCAGTGTATTGATGGAACGGTTTAATCCCTCCAGGTCCGTGCCGGGCCTTAGTTTGAAATTGCTGTAATACATGTTCCCTCTGTACCCATCCACCGGTCTGCCCAGTTCGGCCATGATATGGAACCCGAGCAGGGCCCTGAACCGGAAGGACGACTCTTCCGGGGGATCTTCCGCCAGCCCGGTAACTGTAAAGTAACCACCCTCACCGATCCTGATCTGCCTGCCCATGGGGTCCTGGTCCCCGAAAAGCCTTAAAGAGAGCTCCCTGGTGATCACCATATGGTTCCTTTCAGTGAAGACTGTTGCGGGGTCCCCTTTAATCAGGGAGAAGGAGTAGAAACTGAAAAAATTGCTGTCCACCGCCAGGACCCGGTCCTCATCATAGAATTTCATGACGGCCCCGGAAGCGGTATCCTCCACCGGAATGCCCATTTCGAACTGCAGGGACTGGGAGATCCGGCAACCCGATTCCACCTGCGGGAATTCATCCACCAGGACCCTGGCAAATGCACCCCCGGTGCGCTCGGAAGTAAACTCAGAACCATTTTCGGTGGTAAAGGTCACATGAAGCATGTGCATCCGGTCAATATCTTCATGAAAGCGGTTATAATTCAGATTAAAACTGACCCAGGTCCAGAAGGAAAGAAAAATGGCGAATCCAATGGCCATACCCAGCAGGTTGATCAGGGTTACCATCCGGTTCCTCCAGAGGTTCCTCAGTGCGATGATGAAATAATTACGGATCATGAGAAGCGTTTACCCCTCCCGGTGAAAATTCTGTGCCATATCGTATTTCTCGCTGAATATATGCAAGTTACATGTTCAATCCCACCAATTAAGTGTTGGAAATTCCAACACCTGTTGTGCAGGTATCCGACATTCAAGTAAATTTAACCAATTGATTCGTAAACATGCCCAGAAAAGAGGGATCCATCCTGATCGTGGACGACAACGATGACCTGCTCATCGCACTGAGGCTATTCCTTTCCCGGCACTTCGATACTATCGACACCCTCCGCAATCCCAACCTGATACCGGCTCAGCTTCAAACAGGAAATTACGACCTGATCCTCCTGGACATGAATTTCAGGGCGGGAACAGCATCGGGCAATGAAGGCATTTACTGGCTTCACCAGATCCTCGAACAGGACAGGCAGGCAACCGTTGTGTTTATCACCGCATACGGCGATGTGGAACTGGCCGTACGATCCATGAAAGAGGGTGCGGCGGATTTTATCATGAAATCATGGGATGAGCAAAAAATCCTTTCAACCGTGCTCTCCGCCTATGAATTGAGGAAAAGAAAACTGGAGGTATCCCTGCTGAAGAAAAAGCAGGCGCACCTGTCCAGTGTGATCGAAGGGGACCTGACCGTATGCAAGTGCCAGTCACCTGCCATGAAAGACATGGATGCACTGATCGGGAAGGTGGCCGGCACAGGAGCCACCGTTCTGATCCTGGGAGAGAATGGCACGGGCAAGGAGATCATTGCAAGGGAAATTCACCGCAGGTCCGACCGGAGCAATGAAATTTTCGTGAAGGTGGACCTGGGAGCCATCCCTGAATCCCTCTTCGAAAGCGAGCTTTTCGGGCACCTGAAAGGCGCGTTCACTGACGCGAAAGAGGACCGGGACGGCCGTTTTATGATCGCCTCGGGCGGAACCCTCTTTCTGGACGAAATCGGAAACCTCCCGGTGGCACTGCAGGGAAAACTTCTTTCGGTCATTCAGAACCGGGAGATCTATCCCGTAGGCTCCAGCCGGCCCATACCGGTGGATGTGCGCATTATTACAGCCACCAACATGCCGCTGCCGGAAATGGTCAGGGACGGCAGGTTCAGGGAGGACCTCCTCTACCGGATCAATGCCATACAGTTCGAGGTCCCGCCGCTTCGTGAACGAAGGGAGGACATTCCGCTGCTTGCCACTTTCTTCCTGCATAAATACAGCCGGCAGTACCGCAAAGCCGGTATGAAGATCACGGCAGACGCAATGGCGCGGCTCTCTGAACATCCCTGGCCCGGAAATATCCGGGAGCTTGAACATGCCATTGAAAAGGCGGTCATCCTCTCCGATGGCGGGGAGGTAGTCCCCATGCATCTCTTCCCGGAACAGAAGGGGAAACAGGGAAACCGGATCCCGGACACACTTAACCTGGAGGAACATGAAAGGGCACTGGTGGATCAGGCCCTCAGGAAAGAGAAGGGGAATGTAAGTGCAGCGGCAAAAAAACTCGGCATCAACCGTTCAACCCTTTATCAGAAAATGAAAAAATATGGTCTTTAGCCGGTTTATCTGGACCATCCTGCTGCTGACCGGTACCATAGTTGCCACCTCGGTGGTGCTGGGTATCTACCTGCAGAAGGAAGAGTTCCCGGTAACCCGGTCGCTGCTTATGATTCTTCTTGCGGCCGAAACCGGTGTGCTGGTTTACACCATGACACGCATCAGAAGGGATCTTCTGAAGCTGGTCAATGCCCTCAGGAACGATGATCCCACCCTGCAGTTCAGGAAGGGGGGAAAGGATCCCTATTTCAGTGCCATCCACAGGGGATTTAATGAGATCATCCGTAACTTCAGGCTGGTCAGGCTCGACAGGGAAGCCGAGCAGCGTTTCTTTGAAGCCACAGTGAATCACGTGGGATTCGGATTAATCGCGTTTGACCGCGAAGGAAAGGTGGAAATGGTCAATGCCGCCTTCCTGAAGCTTTTCCGGCTGGAGGCTATCAGTGATATCGGCACACTGTCCGAGACAGATGGGAGTCTGCCGGGTATGTTACAGGGGCTGTCCCACATGGAGGAATTGCTGAAGCGGATCACTGTCAATGGTGTTCCCTGCCACCTGATCTTTCTGGCCTCCCGGTTCAGGATCAGGGAAAAAGAGATCAACCTGGTCTCTGTCAGGGACATCAGCAGGGAAATCGACAGAAACGAAATGGAAGCATGGCAGAAGCTGCTCCGCATCCTGCGGCACGAAATCCTCAATTCCCTGACACCCATCCGGCTGATCTCGGCGAATCTCAGTGAAACGGTCACCCTGGAAAACGAATTGGATTTGCCCGAGCCCATGACATCTGAACAGAAGGAGGCACTGAAGACCGGACTCGAGACGATCCACCGGCGAAGCAGCAGCCTTTCCAACTTTCTTGACGCCTACTCCAACCTTTACCGGATACCCGAAATGGAGATCGGACCGGTACAGGTCAGCAAGCTGCTGGAGCGGACCGGTGCCCTGTTCAGCGAACAAATGCAACAGGAAGGGATCACATTCAATATGGATTGTTCTGCTGAAATTCCATTCATTCAAATGGACGAGCCCCTGGTGGAGCAGGCCCTGATCAATCTCATGAAGAATGCCCTTGAAGCGGTTTCCTCCCGGCCTCTGAAGCACATCGACCTGGTGACCTATTCCTCAGGAGGAGGGCCCGTGATCTGCATCCGTGATACGGGCAGCGGAATCCCGGCCGAACAATTGGACAGCATATTCATCCCTTTCTACTCCACGCGACCGGACGGAAGCGGGATCGGTCTCAGTTTCACCCAGCACATCATGCGGCTGCACGGCGGATTCGTCCATGTGGTCTCCAGGGAAGGAAAGGGAAGTGAATTTCAGCTGCACTTCCCGGTCAGCCGGGATAAATCTCAAATCAACTGAGGGAGGGAACTTCAATTCGCCGGCACATGAATGAACAAATTCTGTCCACTGCTGTAAAGTAATAAACCGTACATGCCATGCCGATCAATGTACCCTCGAACCTTCCTGCCATAGAAGAACTCAAGAAGGACCACATCTTCATCATGGAAGAGAGCAGGGCCATCCATCAGGATATCCGGCCGCTCAGGATCGCCCTTCTGAACCTGATGCCGCTGAAGATGGTCACCGAGGCGGACCTTCTCCGGGCCCTGGCCAACACGGCCCTGCAGCTGGAACTGGACCTGCTGTACATGGACGAACACCGGTCAAAAAACACCCCCAGGGAACACATGGAGGTGTTCTACAAGACCTTCGACCAGATCAGGCACCGCCGCTACGACGGGCTCATCATTACCGGGGCACCTGTGGAAATGCTGGAATTTGAAGAGGTGGATTACTGGAATAAACTGTGCGAGGTGATGGAGTGGAGCAAAACGAACGTCAGCAGCACCATGCATATCTGCTGGGGGGCACAGGCGGGACTATACTACCACTACGGCATACAGAAATACCCGCTCCCCAAAAAAGTATTCGGTGTTTTCGACCACATCATCGAGGACCGCCGGCATCAGCTGATCCGCGGGTTCGACGACGTGTTTCCGGCCCCCCATTCCAGGTACACCGAAAACAGGCTGGAGGAGATCAAGGCACATCCCGAACTGATCCCGGTGGCCTGGTCCCCGCAGGTCGGCTCCAACATTGTGGTTTCCCGGGACAACAAGCAGATCTTTATCTCCGGTCACCTGGAGTATAATCCACTCACCCTGAAACAGGAATATGAAAGGGACATGGCAAAGGGGCTGGAAATAGATGTCCCCCAGAACTATTTCCCTGACAACGATCCCAGCCGGCAACCGGTGATCCGCTGGAGGGCCCACGCCAGCCTGCTCTTCTCCAACTGGCTCAACTATTATGTCTACCAGGTTACGCCCTATGAGTGGGATTGATTTGAAACCGGTATGAACATCTAAAAATCCGCCTCGATATTCTGAAGTCCGATCTCCCTGGCCACCCGGACAATGGCCTCATAGTCCTCCCTGGACACAACCCGGTCGATTTCGGGAAACAGGTGTGCACGGTAGGCCGGGCGGTACTGGATCATGATATTCACAAAGGTATGTGCGGGAAGGCTGGCTGCGATCCACCTCATTGCTTCGGCCGATCCGCTGACTCCGGAGGGCATGACCAGGTGGCGGATCATCAATCCGCGGGAGATGATCCCTGCCGGTCCGGGTGCAGCCACCCCCACCTGCCTGTTCATTTCCAGCAGGGCCTTTCTTGTGATCTCGGGGTAACTTTCAGCCTCCCGTGAATAGGTTGCGGCCATCCGCGGATCCATGTACTTGAAATCGGCCAGGTAGATATCCACGACGCCGTCCAGCATCGCAAGGATCTGAGAACGTTCCCAGCCACAGGTGTTCCAGACCAGGGGGAGCCGCAGTCCCCGCTCTGAAGCTTCATCCAGGGCCAGGACCACATGCGGCGCATAGTGGGTCGGGGTAACGATGTTGATGTTGTGGCAGCCCTGGTCCTGCAGCTCAAGCATGATCCGGGCCAGGTCATGGATCTCCGCCTCACTGCCCGAACCGTGGTGGCTGATGTCCCAATTCTGGCAGAAAACGCATCCCAGGTTGCAGTGGCTCATGAAAATGGTTCCTGATCCCCCCATCCCCACCAGTCCCCTTTCCTCTCCGAAATGGGCATGAGCCGATGCGATCCGGAGCCCTGAACCGGCTTTGCAGAAACCGGTCTCCCCCTTCAGTCTGTCCACCCGGCACTCCCGGGGACAAAGCCTGCAATCACCAAGGATCTTCCACAATGCCTCTCCCCTCTCCCGCAATTCCCCGCTGCGGTGAAGGGACACATAACCGGGCCTGGTTACCCCATTTTTCATTCTGATATCCATTTAGCAATTCATTTTTTCAACTGCTCGATCCGGTCAGAATCACAATTTATGGCTAAATTTATATACCTCCTAACCCAAAAAAAATGCCTGAAAATAAAAACATTAAAAAAATCATCTCCAGTCCGGTCGTCCATACCCTGCTGATCTATATCAGCAGCGGCTGGATCGTCCTTGAGATGGCCGATTATTTCATCAATCACTATGACCTGACCGACAGGTTCAGGGACATCCTGCTGATCATTCTGATCATAGGACTTCCGGTTGCGCTCATCCTGACCTGGGTATTCAGCCGGGAGCAGCCAAAGGAGGATGTGAAGGGTTCGGGCTTTTTCAACATCATGTTAAAAAAGCCCTGGTTCTCGATTCCCGTCATTGTGGTGATTGCATTGTTGATTTTTTCGGCGGTTCGATACGTCTACCAGCATTCCCCGGTGGAAGACAGGATGAACTATCCAAATATCTCAGAGGAACTCCGGCGAACAGGACCGGAAGTTTCCCTTGCCGTGATGCCATTCACCAGCATACTGGGGACCATGGATCAGGAGTGGCTGATCGCCGGGCAGCATGAAACACTGATCCATGAACTTTCCAGGATCAGCCAGGTCAGGCCGCTCAGGATCATCTCCCGCAGCACGGTGGATGCTTTTCAGAAATATGAAAAACCGGTGGCAGATATTGCGCGTGATATTGATATCGACTACCTGGTGGAGGCTTCGGTGATTGCTACCGAGGATTCGGTTACCCTTCAGCTGAGGCTGATCCATTTGAGCCCGGAAGAAAATGTGGTTTGGGCTGAGACCTTCTCAAGCGATTTCAGCCATATCCTCAGTTTCTACAGCACCCTTGCCCATCAGATAGCCAGAAGGGTAAACCTGGGATTATCCCCAGATGAGGAATCGAAATTCGAGGTTGAAAGGGAGATCAATCCCGATTGCTACAAGGCATACCTGAGGGGAATGTACCAGCTGAACCTCCTGACCCCCGAAGGAATGGAGAAAGGACTGGAATACCTGCATGAAGCGGTGAGGATCGATCCGGCCGAACCTTTTGCGCATGCCGGTCTTGCTCTGGGCTACCTTGAGGTGGCGCACAGCCCCCTTGATAAAGGGGATGCACTGACAAAAGCGGAAGCTGCAGCTGCCAGGGCTTTTAGTCTGGATACCACCCTGGCCGAGATCTACACTGCGTTGGGTGAGGTATACCTGTATGAACTCTGGACATTCGAACGGGCCAATGAATATTTTGAAAAAGCGCTCAGGATCAATCCCAATCTGGCCATAGCACGGTATCATTATGCCTGGGCGCTCTATCTCTACGGAGACCTGGAGGGAGCCATCCGGGAACACCTGCTTGCACAGAAATATGATCCATTCAATCCGCTTCACTTCGCATGGATGGGAATACTCTACTATGCCGACGGAAAGCTGGAGGAGGCGTTTGAGGTGGTTGAAGAGTCATTCCAACTGGAGAAGGATTATGCTGCCGGATATTTTGTGCTGGGGCTCACATACCTGCAGGCAGGGGAGCCTGAAAAGGCTATTGAAACACACCGCAAGCTGGCCGAACTGTATCCCTGGTGGTCCTGGGGACTGGGATATACCTATGCTGTGACCGGGCACAGGAAGGAAGCCGAAGAGATCGCCATGCAGCTAGAAAGTATAGAGCCAAATGGCTGGATTGCCGTGGGGCTCACCCATATCTACGGCGGCCTTGGAAGAATGGATGAGGCCTTTCAATGGTTGAATTATGAACCCCATCATGCGTTTATTGCCTGGGCTGCAGTACAGGAAGAGTATGAACCACTGAGAAGGGATCCAAGGTTTGATGCGTTTTTAGCGAGGTTGAATCTGCCGGACTGATCCATAATTTGTATCCATTCTTGATTTCTCAGGGTACAACGGATTGTATGTTTTCTTCTACCTTTACGGGGCTTTAAGCTCCTTCATGAAAAGGGGAAGAAACATTATCGTGATCGGCTCCGGTATCGGCGGCATTACGGCTGCTGCCTACCTGGCAAGAGAGGGTCACCGGGTCCGGGTTTATGAAAAGAACGGATATGCCGGGGGAAGAAGCGGCATGTATGAACGGGACGGTCACCGCTTTGACATGGGGGCCACCTTCCTGATGATGCCCGGGGTGTACGCGGACACCTTCCAGCGGCTTGGAAAGTCCATGTCCGCGGAACTGAACCTGTTCCGCATGGATCCGGTCTACCGGGTTAAATTCCCCGGGGAGTGTGAAATAAGGTACAGCAGTGACCTGAGCCACCTTCAGCAGCAGTTCGAACAGATCGAGCCGGGCAGCTACGGAAGGTTCCTGAAGCTGATGGAGAAGGGATTTCATATCTATGAGCGCTCCATGCCGCTCATCAGCCGCAATTATTACTCCCTCCTTGATCCCTCCCTGGCCAGGTTCCCCTGGCTGGTGTACCGCTATAAGGGATTTCACAACCATTATAAGCTCATCAGCCGCTATTTCAGTTCGGAGGAGCTGAGGGCATTTTTCACCTTCCAGAACCTCTATATGGGCCAGGATCCCTTTCATTCCTCCGGCATGTACCTGTTTCTGCCATTCATGGAACTTTCCGATGGGGTGTATTTTCCCGAGGGGGGTATGCACAGGGTGGCTGAAAAAATATGGCAGATCGCTGAAGAATCCGGGGCCTCCCTGCAACTGAACGCACCTGTCACCAGGATCAATACCGACGGAAACAGGGTCACCGGGGTAACCCTCGAAGATGGTTCCCGGCATGAGGCCGATGTGATCGTCTCCAATGCGGACCTCCCGTTCGTTTACAGGGAACTGCTTCCGGAGAACCGGAGATCCCGCCGGCTGGACAGGCTGAAATACTCCTGTTCCGCACTGGTATTCCACTGGGCCGTGGACAGGACATACCCGGGAATGACCCAGCACACGGTCTTCGTTTCAGAAAGGCACAGGGAATGCTGCAAAACCATCTTCGGAGAGAACAGTTTTGCGGAGGATCCCTCCATCTATGTCCACTCCCCTGTCCGTTCCGATCCCACAGCCGCCCCGGAGGGTCAGGATTCCATCACGGCCATCGTCCACACCGGGAACCTGTCCGGGGGAGCAGGGAAAGATTGGGAGAAAAAGAAGGAACTTGCCAGGGAGGCCATCATCCGCAGGTTCGAAGCGGAGGGCATGGAAAATTTCAGGGAGCATATCAAATATGAGATGGCCTTTACCCCTGACATGTGGGATTCCGTATTCAACCTTACCCATGGCGGAACTTTCGGCAGTGTGGGGCACAGCATCATGCAGATGGGATTTCTCAGGCCGGGAAACCAGCACCACAGGTTCAGGAACCTGATTTTTGCCGGAGGCAGCACCATTCCCGGATCTGGCATGCCTCTTGCACTGATCTCAGCGAGGCTTGCTTATGAACGTGTTCAAAGAATTATCTGACATGGATCGGGCAGAAATGACACCAGATATGATCAACATACTCAAAAACATTGATTTTGAGAATATCGATAAGCACCCCAACATACTGATCGCCGCAAGGATCTGGGACGACAGGCGCTACCATGCCGCCAGGGTATGCTACAAATTCATGCGGATGATCGATGATCTGATTGACAACCGGAAGGCAAAGCAGGAGGCGATCTCCTGCCTGGAGAAGAAGGAGATGACCGATCAGGTCAATAACTGGATCGAATGCCTCTACGATACGGAGCATTCCGATCCGTTCCTGACAGAACTGGTGGAAACCATGAGCCGGTTCAGGATCCCGCTCAGCCTGTTCCACCGGTTCACCAAATCCATGCTGTACGATATCAGCCACGACGGATTCAGTTCCATTGATGAATTCCTGGATTATGCGGAGGGAGCATCGGTGGCCCCGGCTTCAGTGTTTGTCCACCTCTGCTGCCTGAATGAATCCAGGAAAGGCTATGAGCCACCACCCTGGGAGGTGGCGGACCTGGCCAGACCCTGTGCCAGGTTCAGTTACATTGTGCATATTATCCGTGATTTTCAGCAGGACCAGAAGGAAAACCTCAATTATTTCGCGCTGGATCTCCTCCGGCAGCACCACCTCACACCTTCAGACCTGAAGTCAATTGCCAGCGGCGGGCCGGTACCTCCCTCCTTCCGGGAGATGATCGGTACCTACCATGAGCTTGCCGGAAAATACCGTGCCGAGACCATTGCAGTACTCAATAGCCTCTCGGGGAAACTGGAAGAGCGTTACCTGTTCAGCCTCTACCTGATATTCCAGCTCTACCAGATGGTCTATGAACGGATCGATGTACAGAACGGAAATTTCACCACCGGCGAACTTAATCCGAACCCACAGGAACTGAGGCGCAAGGTAATGGAAACGGCCCGGGAATGGAAAGAATCACGTGCTGCAGAAAAAAGGCTGCCCGGGGTACGGGCAGCCGCTGCTAAACAGTAGAAAGGTCTATGCTAATTACGCCCCCTACATGTTGTAAAGTTCGGGAACAAATTCGGCCACGGTCTGTATGGCCGGCTTGCGGTCGGTCTTTCTTTTCTTGCAGAGTACCGTCTGGCACCGGAACTTCTCAGGGCTGAATGCCTCCTGGACGCCCGGATGGCTGAACATCACCTTCCGGATTCCGAATCCATCCTTATCACAGGAATAAAAGAAGGTGAACTGCCCGTTGTATGCGATGAACGAGTTGCAATCGTCGCCCGTATGGACGGCGAGGGACATGTCCTTGGAGGGATCGTCGTACCGGACTTCGTATACTTCGTAGCTTCTGCCGTCAAAGTAATAGACATCATCGGTGCTCAGAACCACGAATGCCCCGGCAGGGGTATCGGTCGTTCCGGTCAGGTAAACTTCGGTAGCGGGACCGTCAGCCAGTAGCAGCGGTGCGGCTACCAGCAGTGATGCCACAAGCATCATTGCTTTCTTCCGTGTGTGACTTGCTGGTTTCATTTTCTTGTTGGGGGTTTTAGCATATAATTACTGGTCAAATTACTTGAAATCCACGCCGATTTCTATCATATTTGTTGCAATAACCATCACCTATGTTACAGCGAAAAAAATAGCCTCCCGCAGGCACCCTGAACCACCAGATCCCGTTTCATGAAAACTTCTGTTATACCCATTATTCTCCTATCCGCATCAATGCTCATTGCCGGTTGCAGCCAGGCCCGGCAACCTTCCGGTGCGGTGTTTGAACCCATCCCTGTCATCTTCGATACGGATGCCAACAATGAGCTGGACGACCAGCACGCCCTGGCTTACCTGTTGCTGAACCGGGAGACCTTCGATGTGACCGGTGTGACCGTCAATGCCACCTGGAGCGGAGGTCCTGTGGAAGAGCACTACCTGGAGGCCGAAAGGGTGATCAGGCTTTGCAACCTGAAAGGTACCATCCCCCTGTACAGGGGAGCTGACGGAGATTTCAATGAAATCGCCGGAACCATCAGCGAGATGCCCTACGACGGATCGGACGCGGTGGAATTCATGATCCGTGAGGCGCAGAAGGAACGGTCGCAGCCGCTGGTGATCCTTGCGGTGGGCAAACTGACCAATGTGGCCCTGGCGGTGAAGAAGGAACCGGAAATTGCAAAACAAATCCGGCTGGTCTGGCTCGGTTCCAACTACCCCGAACCGGGGGAATACAACCAGGACAACGACACGGTGGCCATGAATTACCTGCTGGATACAGGTGTTCCTTTTGAAATGGTCACGGTCAGGTATGGCAGACCTTCCGGGACGGCAGCAGTAGCCGTTACGCAGCGGGAAGTCAACGAACGGATGCCCGGACTGGGACCGGCGGCCCATGAGCCTGTCACAGGACGCCACGGAGGCACCTTCAGCTGCTTCGGGGATTATTCGGTCAGCCTGTTCGAGCACATCCACTATTCGGACGATTCCCGCTCCAGGGCGCTGTTCGATATGGCTGCAGTGGCCATTGTGAAAAATCCCGGCTGGGCGGACAGTGTGCACATTCCCGCCCCCATTCTCCATGAGAACAGGTGGGTGGACAGACCCCGGAACGGACGCAGGATCGCAGTATGGGAGAACTTCATGCGGGAAGAGATCCTTTCGGATTTCTTCCTGACCCTGGAGGGTGCTGCTGCGAACTGAAGCAAAAGCAGTTGCTCATATGGCGTCTATTTCATATCTTACCTCCTGTCAGGAAAAAGAAAAAAGCAAGACGTCATGAAAAGAAGAAAATTTGTAACCGTAACCGCCATGTCGGTACCTATGATCAGCATGTTCCCGGCCAATTTATCATCCATCCTGAGAGAAACCGGGAACGGCAAAATCGAAAAACGCGCCCTGGGAAAAACAGGTGAAAAGCTCTCTGTGATCGGTTTCGGAGGAATCGTGGTGATGAATGCATCCACAGAGGAGTCAGCCTCCAGGGTGAAAGAGGCCATCGATTACGGGATCAATTACTTCGATGTGGCCCCTTCGTACGGAAATGCAGAAGTGATGCTGGGACCCGCCCTGAAGCCTTACAGGAAGGATGTATTCCTGGCCTGCAAGACCGGGGAACGCAAAAAGGAAGGGGCCAGAAGGGAGCTGGAACAGTCCCTTAAAAACCTGGAAACAGACTATTTCGACCTCTATCAGCTGCATGCGGTCACCAGCCTCGAGGATGTGGATACCATCTTCGACAGTGGCGGCGCCATGGAAACCTTCCTGGAGGCCCGTGACGAAGGAAAAGTGCGTTTCCTGGGCTTTTCGGCTCACTCTGTGGAAGCCGCCATGGAACTCATGAACCGTTTTGACTTCGACACCATTCTTTTCCCGTTCAATTTTGCCACCTGGTATGCCGGCAACTTTGGCCCGCAGGTCATGGAAAAGGCCAAATCAAAAGGCATGGGGATCCTGGCCCTCAAAGCCATGGCATGGAGGCCCTGGGAGGAGAATGAAGCAAGGGACATTGAAAAAGCCTGGTACAAACCGCTTCCCCCGGAAGAGGCCAACCAGGGATTGCGGTTCACCCTTTCACATCCGGTCACCGCAGCCATTCCGCCGGGCGATGAGAACCTGTTCTCCCTGGCGCTCAAGCTGGCTGTGGATTTCAAACCCATGAAGCAGAAGGAGATCACCGCCATGAAGGAATGGGCGCTGAATACCCGGCCGCTGTTCAGGTATCCCATGGAGTCCTGAACCCCCGGGCCCGGAATGAAAAGTTTCCCTGAAATCACACGGAGATTGCCCCGATTTTAGTTACTTTGGGTAGCTAAGCCTCAGGCATGCCCGTAGAAATCAAAGAAATCTCCTCCCGCAAAGAGCGCAAAGCTTTTGTCTTCTTTCCCTTCCGGCTGTACCGGAATGACCCTCACTGGATCCCCCCGATGATCCGGGGAGAAATGGAGACCCTGGATCCCGGAAAGAATCCTGCCTTTGAGCACTGCGAAACCCTTTTACTGATGGCCCTGAAGGAAGGAAGGCCCGTGGGGCGCATCGCCGGGATCATCAACCACCGCTACAATGAGCAGTGGAAAAAAAAGGTGGCCAGGTTCTCCTGGTTTGACCTGGAAGATGATGAGGAAGTCTCGGCTGCCCTGCTCGGGGAGATCGAAGCGTGGGCACGCGGGAAAGGCATGGACCAGGTGGTCGGCCCCATGGGGTTCACCACTTTTGACCACGAAGGGCTTCTTATCAAGGGTTTCGAAGAGTTGCCCACCTTTGCAGGAGGGTATAATTACCCCTATTACCAGACCCACCTGGAAGCCCTGGGATACCAGAAAGAGATTGAATATGTGGAATACGAACTCACGGTCCCGGAGGAGATCCCTGAAAAAGTGGTCGCCATCAGCAGGATCGTCAGGGAAAGATACGGCCTGAAGGTACTGGAGCCCCGCTCAACCAGGGACCTCCTTCCCTATGCGGAGCAGATATTCAGGGTCATCAATGCCGCTTACCGTCCCCTGTACGGATTCACTGAGCTGACCGAAAGACAGATCCGCTATTTTGTAAAAAAGTACTTTTCGGTGGTCAAACCGGAGTATACCACGGTCGTTGTGGACAAAGAGGACCGGGTGCTTGGATTTCAGATCTCCATGCCTTCCCTCTCCCGGGCGTTCCAGAAAGCACGCGGGCGCCTGTTCCCGCTTGGCTGGTACTACATCTACCGGGCCATCCGGAATCCGGTGCGCCTCGACCTGCTTCTCACGGGCATACTGCCTGAATACCAGAGCAAGGGGGTGAATGCGCTGTTCATGTACCACCTCACCCATGCGGCCATCACCAACGGGATCAGGCATGCGGAGTCCAACAATGAGCTGGAAGACAATGTAAAGGTCCAGAGCCTCTGGAAACCTTACGACAGGAGACAGCACAGGCGTTCCCGCATCTTCTCCAAACAGCTGGAACTGTAACCGGCCTCACGGGTGAAAAGGATCCCCGGCCTCCACAAAATAGACAGGGACTTCATCGATGAAGGTGGAGAGCCACTGGGCACAGTAGTGCATCCCTTCTTCCTCTGAAACCGCATGTCCCAGGATGATCATCCCTTTCTGCTGTCCCAGCTGCACCGCATCCCGCACATATTCCACGGTTTCCCATTCCCTGGCCTCCCCGATAATGATCAGGTCGATGTCGCTTCTTCTGAGCATCTGTATATGGGCATCGGAACCCGGGGCCCCTGCGATGAAGGCAGCCTTGCGGATTTTCAGCCCGGGATCACCGGTGACCCGCGGGATGGCATCCGGAAAAACTTCCTTCAGGTAGGCAGTCATCTCCTCAAGGCTCATCCCGGGAAAACGGAACACCCGCTCCTCGCCCTGCTCCAGGCACTGTGCCCACTGCAGCTTGTCGATCATCCCTGCGTAGATCCCGTCGGGAGAGGTCCTGTGCCAGTGGTCATGAAAACGGAACACCACCATCCCCAGCTCGTCCAGCAATGCTTTTTTGGCTTCGTAGACCGGATCGCCCTCCAGACCGGACGGGTCATCCAGGTGGTTGTAAAAGGTGGGCTCATGGGTGATCACCAGGTTGCATCCCAGTTCAGCCGATCTCTTCAGCACATCCACCGTCGCGGTAAATGTGCAGGCAATCCCCGTAACCGGCGCAGCAGGGTCTCCCGACTTGAAAGTATCAACGGTCTCATCGCTCCACGGGCAGGTCACCTCTTCCCTGATCCTGTCGACCACCCCGGCAGCCGTCAGCGGATCGTTGCTTCCGTCGGGCGCCTGACTTCCTGTCAGCACCAGGACCATCAATAGTGCGGCTAGTTTTCCCATTTGACTAAATGTTTGGATTTGACCTGTTCAATGTCCTGAACATTGATGCAAGGAGGGCGACCGAAACAAGGCAGATTACTGCGAATACCATAACCACCGTGGCATCCTCGCTGATCCCCCTGATCTTCAGCATCAACATCATGGCAGCCAGTGC
>CAZNSZ010000045.1:18384-34924 GCA_964575865.1 uncultured Bacteroides sp.
AGCAGGATGGTCAGGATGCGCAGTATGCGGTAATGAGTCATTGTCATGGAATCCCAAGATATGAAAAACTGGCATATCATCGTTTTGCGCGGCAGCCCTTTCCGAGTGTTAAAGGATGTTAAAACCACTTCTCACGGGTTGATTTTTACAGGGTCGATTTGCTATTTTTGTGCCGTTTTCTGAGGGTTTTACCCCTGCTTTGCCCGTTTCGGAGCAGATCCGCATCGTTCGAAATTCTAAGATATCATGGATATAACCATTGAGAACCTGGTCAAGAAATATGGCGGACAGCGTGCCGTGGACCACATCAGTTTCCAGGTAAAAACCGGTGAAATCGTTGGTTTTCTCGGACCCAACGGTGCCGGAAAAACCACCACCATGCGCATGATCACCGGATTCATTACCCCCACAGAAGGCACGATCCGTGTCGGAGGGATGGCGATGGAAGAACGGATGGATGAGATCAAAAGACACATCGGGTACCTGCCTGAGAACAATCCGCTTTACCATGACATGCCCGTGATCGACTACCTGGAGTACGTCGCCGGATTGCAGGGCATACAGAAGCAAAACCTTGCGGGAAAGGTGGCGGAGATGATCCGGATCACCGGGCTGAACCCTGAGAAGCACAAAAAGATCAGCGAGCTCTCCAAAGGATTCCGGCAGCGGGTGGGGCTGGCGCAGGCCATGATCCATGATCCGGAGATCCTGATTCTGGATGAACCCACCACCGGTCTGGATCCCAACCAGATCGTGGAGATCCGGAAGCTGATCAGGGAACTGGGAAGACACAAGACGGTGATCCTCAGCACCCACATCCTCTCTGAAGTGGAGGCCACCTGTGACCGGATCCTGATTATCAACAGGGGAAAGATCGTTGCAGACGGCACACCGGACCTCCTGCGCAAGCAGGCGCAGGGAGAGGAACTGCTGCGGGTGCGGATCCAGGAGGGTGATCCCAACCTGGTGTTCAAAGCACTGAAGGAACTTCCGGCAGTCAGTCAGGTTGCCTTCATGGACGGGCAGCAGGACCGGTTCGACCTGCAGTGCGCCCAGGGATCCGACGCTGCCAGAGAGGTGTTTCAGCTCTGTGTGAAAAACCGCTGGATCATCACCGAGATGATCCCCTATGAAACAAAACTGGAAGACATTTTCAGACAGCTGACTTCCCATTCATCTTAAATACAATTGCCATGCAAACCATCTGGATATTGAGCCTGAGAGAGTTCCGGTCCTTTTTTGATTCCCTGATCGCATACATGATGCTGGTGCTATTCCTGGGTATCAGCGGATTCTTCACCTGGCTGTTCGGAACCGATGTGTTCCTGATCGGTCAGGCCAGCCTGGGCGCGTTCTTCTCCATCGCTTACTGGACCCTGTTCTTTTTCATCCCCGCGCTGACCATGCGTCTGCTGGCCGAGGAGATCCGCTCGGGAACCATCGAATTGTTGCTTACCCGTGCAGTGACGGACCGGCAGGTCATCCTGGGAAAATTCCTCTCCACCGTGATGCTGATCGCCGTGGCACTCCTTTTTACATTGCCTTACGTGATCACCATCGGAAGCATCGGCAACCTGGACCTGGGAGCTGTTCTCTGCGGGTACCTGGGCCTGTTCCTGATGAGCAGTGCTTACATCAGCATCGGGTTGTGGGCCAGCAGCATCACAAGGAATCAGATCGTGGCCTACCTCCTCTCCCTCTTTATCGGACTCTTTTTCCATCTCCTTTTCGGGATGCTCGCTTCCGGATTCACAGGGTTCACGGGCCAGCTGTTCAACAGCCTCAGCATGAGGGAACATTTCGACAGCATGTCGCGCGGTGTCCTGGACAGCGGTGACCTGGTCTATTTCCTGACCCTGATCGTGCTGGGACTGTTTCTTTCAGAAGTCTCACTGACAAGACGAAAGCTCACCTCTTAACACCCCGATCCGCCATGAAGACAAAAAACCTCCATATCACCACCGGTCTCGTCCTGGGCATCCTGATCCTCGTCAACCTGCTTTCGGAGCAGTACTTTTTCAGGCTGGACCTGACCGAAGAGAAGCAATACACCCTGAGCGGCGCCACCAGGGATATCCTCCGGGAGCTGAACGAACCGGTGACCGTTACGGCCTATTTCAGTAAAGACCTGCCGCCGCAGCTGATCAAAACCAGGAACGACTTCCGTGAAATGCTGGTTGAGTACGGAAAATTGTCGGGCCAGATGGTGGTGCATGAATTCGTGAGTCCCAATGAGGATGAAGCACTGGAAACCCAGGCCATGGAGAACGGGATCCAGCCTGTCGTGATCAATGTCAGGGAGAAGGACCAGATGCAGCAGCAGCGGGCTTACATGGGGGCCGTTCTGAGCCTGGGTGAGCAGAAGGAGATCATCCCTCTGGTGGAACCGGGGCTGGCCATGGAATATACCCTTTCAACGGCCATTAAGAAACTGTCGGTAGCGGACAAACCCGCCATCGGGTTCCTGACCGGGCACGGGGAACCTTCCTTCCGGGAACTGGTACAGGCCGGCCAGGAGCTTGAAGTACTCTACACGGTCGAACCGGTGACCCTCAACGATACCCTCCCGGTGCCCCCGCATATCCGGACCCTGGCGGTGATCCGACCCACCGATTCCATCTCCCCTGCCGTATTCCGGCACCTGGATCGCTTCATTGAACAGGGCGGAAGCCTCCTGGTGGCCCTGAACCGGGTGGACGGCAACCTGCAGACGGGATACGGCAACGGATTGACCACCGGTCTGGAATCATGGCTCCGGGACAAAGGGATCTACGTGAACGAAAATTTCGTGGTCGACCAGCGATGTGTCACGGCCACCATGCAACAGCAAATCGGGAATGCCATCCAGATCAGCAGCGTGGCCATCCCCTACGTCCCCAGGATCAATCACTTTGCGGACCATCCGGTGACCAGGGGACTGGAGGAGGTGATCCTCCCCTTTGCAAGCACCCTCGATTTCATGGGCGATTCCGCCGTCAGCTTCACCCCCATCCTGTTCAGTTCCGAGCTTTCCGGAACCCAGGCGGCGCCGCTCTATTTCAATTTTCAGAAGCGCTGGACCCAGGCCGATTTCCCCCTTCAGGACCAGGTGCTGGCCGGTGTGCTGGAAGGGCCGCTTTCCGGGGTTACCAGGGGGAAGATGGTGGTGATCGGCGACGGTGACTTTGCCATCAACGAGAACGGACAGCAGGTCAATCCGGACAATGTCAGCCTGCTGGTAAACGGGATCGACTGGCTGAGTGACGACACAGGTCTGATCGAACTGAGAACCAAAGGCGTCAGCTCCCGGCCCATCCATCAGATGGAAGATGGAAAACGAACCTTTCTCAAATGGCTGAATTTCCTGCTCCCGATCCTGCTGGTCCTGGTTTACGGTGCTGTCAGGTACCAGTACCGGAAAAACCAGCGCATCGCCCGTATGGAAGCCGATTATTCGTCCTGAAAAACCTTTAGCTATGAGTGGCAGATTTAACAACAAAGCGTTATGGCTGGTATTCATTATCCTGGCCATTGTTTTTGTGGTCACCCGGTTTACCGGAATTCGCCAGGGGAACACCACCCTGATGACCGACGTGGTCTCCATCGACACCGGTAAGGTTTCCTCTGTCACCCTGATTCCGCTGGCAGAGGCGGGCCGGCAGCTGGAATTCCGCAGGTCGGAAAACGGGTGGCAGGTGACCCGGGAAGGGATCACAGCACCCGCCGCTCCGCGTGCAGTGGGCAACCTCCTGGCGGAGATCGGTTCGCTGAGGGCAGAACAACTGGTTTCCAGAGATCCGGAGAGATGGGCGGATTTCAGTGTCACGGATTCCCTGGGAAGCCGGATCGTCATCCATGAGGACAACCGGGAAATCCTGGACCTGGTGGTCGGAAGGTTCCAGTACCAGCCCCCGCCCCGGGACAATATGAACATGTACGGACAGAACAGGGTGACCGGAAAGACCTATATCCGGCTGAACGGAAAGGAGGAAGTGTACAGTGTGGATGGCTTTTTCGCCCTCAGCGTAAACCGCCCTTTCGGCCAGTGGAGGGACAATACCGTATCGCGGGTGAACAGGGCCATGCTGTCACGCCTGCTTCTCGAATATCCCGCCGACAGCGGCTTTGTGGCCACCAGATCGGATGAACGCTGGCAGGTAGCCGGTCTGAGCGCCGATTCAGCCTCCATGGAACAGTACCTGAACCAACTCAGGTATACCACTCATTCGGAATTTGAAGATGCGGCAAGGCCCGAAGGCGAACCCGAATTCAGTCTGACCATGGAAGGTGACAACATGTCGCCGGTCATGATCCGGGCGTATGCAGCGGGCGACGGCAGCTACCTGATCAACAGCAGCATCAATCCCTCCACCTGGTTCCGCACAGCGGCCGACGGGTTGTTCCGCGATCTTTTTCCGGGTGCCCCGGTCCTGCTCAAGTCCGGTTCCTGAAAGGAAATGCCCTGAAATTGGTATATTGGCGGATCATTAACCGATGATCCGATCCGTCATGACCAACTTCCTTCATATGGGAACGCGGGCCATCAGGTCACTGCTGATCCTGGCCGCCTCATCCCTGTTGTCCCTGAACGGGCAAATGCTTGCCGATTTTGAAACACCCGCCACCTCCCCGGCGTTTACAGCCGAAGGGGACCACGGGGTGGTGACCAACCCGGATCCATCGGGGATCAATCCCAGCGACAATGTGGGGTATTACCATAAGATTTCCGGGAACTGGCATTTTGTCAACCTGCTGTTTCCCGACACGGTCAGGATCAGGTACAGCAATACCCTTACCTTCAAGCTGCGGACATCCACCCAGGGAAGGATCTTCGCCAAGTTCTGGAACGGTAACGAGGTAGTGATAGAGAACTGGTGTCCCAGCTGGAATTTCAGGCCTTTGCCGGATAACTGGACAGAATGCACCATGGACCTGACAGAGGCCATGGGGAAGCAATTCACCATGCTTCAGCTGGCGGCATGTGTGGATAACACCGCCGAGGCCGATGTGTGGTTCGATGATGTGAGACTCAGCAATCCCGATGCCGGAGACGGCACACCGGTGCTCTCTTTCTCACCCTCTGCAATTAGCCTTGCTGCCGGAGAGGAACTGACCCTGGATGCGTCGGAATCCTATGATTTTGACGGGGAGATCGTGGACTATCAATGGGACCTGGGGGACGGAAACCCGGGCTCCGGAGAGATCCTTACCCATACCTATGCCAGCGGCGGGATCTATACGGTCACCCTGACCATCACCGATAATGACGGCAAAAGTGCTTCGGGATCGGAACAGATCTTTGTAATCCCCGGTGGCCACCGGGCCAGCGGGCTTCTGCAGGCCACCCCCGATCCGGTCACCCACGGGAAAATTGAATTCCTGTTCCACGCCAGGGAGGTGTATGACAACCCCTTTGATCCGGAGGAGGTGAAAATCGACGCGGTGGTTGGCCTTCCGGGAGGCGATTCCCTGGTGGTCCCGTGCTTCTTCCAGGTACCCGTTTCCTATGAGGACCAGGAATGGGTGGCCGATCCAACGCACCGTTCGTGGATGCTCAGGCTCTCCTCCGAACGAGCGGGGAAACATACCGTCCGGCTGAGGATTGAAGACGGATCCGGAACCTGGTACGGCGAACCGGCGGAGTTCCAGGTCCGGCAGGGGAATCTCCGTGGCCGCATCCTCCGTGACCGGGATCAATCCCAGTATTACAGGCATTCTTCGGGAGAACCGTTCTACCCGCTGGGGATCAATGCAGGATGGAACAGCATCGAGAATTATACCACCATCCTGAACAACCTTTCAGCCGGCGGGGCAACGGTTTTCAGGTACTGGCAGACCCCCTTCAGCTGGCAGGCCCTGGAATGGAGCGAGGATTATTACTACAATTACGAGGGACTGGGAAGGTACAACCAGGAAGCGGCTGCCCGCAGTGACTCCCTGTTCGCACTCTGCGACTCGCTGGACCTGGCCATGCAGCTCTGCATTTTCCAGCACGGCCAGTTTTCCGAGAATGTGGATGCCATGTGGGACTCCAATCCCTACAATGTGGCCAACGGCGGCTATGTGGACCGTGCGGAAGCGTATTTCTATGACGAGAGCAGCAGGATACAGACCCGTAAACTGCTGCGGTACATCGTGGCGAGATGGGGATATTCCAGGAACCTGTTCGCCTGGGAGTTTTTCAACGAGGTTCAGTTCACCGGAAACCACAACAACCAGAGTGAATTATGGTGGCCTGCGGTGGTGGACTGGCACAGCGAAATGAGCCGGTATATGGAATCGATCGATCCTTACGATCACCTGATGACCACCAGTGCGGCCGAGGGACAGCTGGCCTCCCTGGATACCATCGGATCCATGGATAACCTGCAGTACCACCTGTACGATGAAGAGGAAACCCTGCTGGTCACCCAGGTGGGACTTGACAAACGGTTCCTGGCGGAGCTGGAGAACACCGCGGTGATCAATGGGGAATACGGAACACGGAACGGCGCGGATACCCCTTTCGACATGCAGCGCAGCGCCATCTGGAACGGTATCATGACCCAGGTTCCCCGTTACATGTGGATCTGGGAGCACTACCTCGATCCGCAATGGGCAGCCCTCTTTTCCATGCCGGCCCGCTTCCTGGCAGAAGAGGACCTGGCAGCTGCTGAGCGGCTGGAACCCTTTTCCTACAGGGTCTCCCACCCCACCATAACTTTCCGTTCACTGGGCCTTTCAGCCGATACGATGTATGCTGGATACTTATACGATCCGGCATATGCCGGGGACATTTCCGGTGTCACCCTGGCCCTGGAAGAGCTGCCCGTGGCCAATTACACCCTCTCGTGGTGGCTTCCCGGATCCGACCAGGTAATCGTCCATGACAGCATCGCCTTTATTCGCGGGACCCATACCCTGGAGGCACCCACATTCTCCCAGGGAATCGCCTTCAAACTGAAATACCATTCAGCCTATGCCCTTCCCCTGGCCAATGCCGGGAACGATACCACCGTAGCCGTGGGAAGCGAGGCCCGACTGTCGGGCAGGTACAGCTCTTCCCCGTCAGGGGACACGCTGGCTTACCTGTGGCACCTGACCGCCGCACCGGAAGGCAGCCAGGCGGTCCTGGAGGATTCCACCTCCATGGAGGTGTCCCTCACTCCGGACCTGCCCGGCAATTATGTGATCAGCCTGGTGGTCAGTGACAGCACTTACAGCAGTGAAGCCGATTGGGTGACCGTGCGCGGTTCGTTGCCGCCCGTTGCAGTGGCCGGAAACGATACGGCCATCAGCGTGGACGAAATGTATGTGCGGATCAACGGATCGGCCAGCTATGATCCGGACGGCGATCCGCTTTCCTACTCCTGGAAGCTGCTGGATGCGCCGCCTGAAAGCGAAAGGGTGGTCTATGAAACCGGGTCCGTGGAGGTGATCCTGAAACCGGATGTTCCGGGGATGTTCCTGCTCCAGCTGACGGTCAGCGACGGAACATCATTCAGCGAACCGGATTCGGTCATGGTTACGGTCCTCGGGCATGGCACCGGTATTTCGCCGCATCCCGGCACTTCCCCGGTGGAACTTTTTCCGAATCCCACCTCGGGAACGGTTTATCTGAAAACCGGGGAAGCCGCGATCAGGCGCATCGAGGTCATGGGTCCGGAAGGCAGACGGCTGGGAGTGATCGAACATCCGGCCGGGGACAACGGAAGTTACCGTGTAAACCTGCGACCTTTCCTGGGCAGGGGTCCCCTCCTGATCCTCCGGATCTCAGGCGATGAATTCTCCGTTCACCGCCTGGTGATCCTTCGGTGATCCGGGCGGATCTGTTGTCACGCGCAACTGCGGAACACGCTGAAGTGATCCTTACTCCGGACGGGCAATGTTCAGGACCAGCTTCAGATTCAAAAGGATACCGTCCGCAAATGTGACATTTTCCGGGGTGCGGTTGTCGCCGAACGTAACAAGCGGAAGGGCAAAATCGACCTTCTGATCCCCGGCGTACTGTTTGTATGTCCTGCCGAAGGACCTGCCCGCCATGGCCTCCAGGTATACGATGCTGAACAGGCGGTGCCGGGCGTACAGGGAGAGGTCGATGCTCTGGCGCTCCATGTAATCGCCTGCATAGGCGTCCTCACCCAGGTAATAGGTGGTGATCAGGCCAAAATGATTGAACCCCACGGAGAACTGGTCATTCACCTGGTAATTGACCCGGGCGGTGACCGGAAGCATACCGCTGATGCTCCAGCGGCTGCCGATGTACCACTCCAGGTTCACCAGGGGGACCAGGTACGGGCCGAATAATTCCTGGTTGTACATGGCCCCGTACCCCATGAAGAGTCGATCGCTGAACTTCTTTTCCAGGGTGAGCACCCCTCCCATCTGGAAACTGTTCCCGTCCAGGTTCCGGAAATCGGACATCAGCCTGGGAGCCGCGAGCAACTGCAGGGCCCAGTCGTTTCCCAGCTGTTGAATGATCCCCGTCCGTAGAATGATCCCGTTCAGCACCACCGGGTTGGCCAGGTCCTCCGGAATGGCCGGATCGCCCTGTACATTGAAATAAAAGTGGTTCAGGCTGACGGCCCACATGGTTTTCGGGGCCACATTAAACCCGGCTGTGAGGGAAAGGATGGAGCCCCACTCGGTGGCTTTCCCGGTATAGGTTTCGTCATAGGAAGTTGGAAGCCCGTACCTTCCGGTCCAGGTGAGAATGTCAATGGTGCGCTGGGCAAACAGGGAAGAGGTCAGCCCGGCCAGGGTCAGGATGATCAGGATTCTTTTCATGGAATGGCAGCTTGGTCAGTGTGGTTGTTGCCACGAAGATATAAAAAGAATCAGGAATCGTGCGCACTCCCGGGAGAGGGGCCGCGTAAGGAAGGAGATCAGGCGTCGTCTTTCTCTGCTTTCTTCCCGGTCTTCCGCCTGCGCAGGATGATCCAGACGGCCACAAGGACCACGGGGATCACAATGTATACCAGAATATTGACTGCCGACCAGCGGACCGGCTCATTGCCGGTGGGATAGTGTGTGGGCGTTTGTGCGAGCAGATCCAGAAGGGGCGCTGTAATGAATACGAGGAACAATAATGATGCTCTTATCTGATGCAGTTTCATGGTCACCTTGCTTTCTTATAAGAAGGAACAAAGGTGGTATTTTGTTCAATTCCGGGTGCTGCAGGCCTGCTATGCCCTTCATTTTCGCAGCCGTTCCTGGATCCGCCGGATCACGGCGGTCATGGCCCTGCGCGGAAGCACCCTGGGGACCATTGACATCAGCTTGTTGGCGATCCCGGGCACTACAAATACGCGTCCCCTCATCATGGCACGGTACCCTTTCAGCGCCACCTTTCCGGCAGTGGCCGTGTGCAGTTTTGCCCTGCTCTCCTCCACACCTGAGTTCTCCGCCGTGGTTTTCTGGAAATTGGTACGGAACCATCCCGGAGCAAGCACGGTAACGGTCACTCCCGATCCCTTCAGTTCATTGGCCAGTGCCTCCGAAAAGGAGAGAATATAGGCCTTTGAGGCATAATATACGGACATCAGCGGACCCGGCTGGAATGCAGCCAGTGAAGAGACATTGAGGATCCTTCCCGAACCCTGCTCCACCATCTTTTCAAGGACCAGTTTGGTCAGGTGGGTAACGGTCATTACATGGAGCCGGAGCATGGACTGCTCCAGCTCCCAGTCAGTGTCCGCAAAAAAACCATAGAGCCCGAATCCCGCATTGTTGATGAGGATATCGATCCTTTCACCGGATATCTCCTTCCAGAGCCGGCCGGCCGCACCCACCGCCGAAAGGTCCAGGACATGAAGATCTGCCGTGATCCCGAATTCCGCCCTCAGCACCTCCCCCTCGCGCAACATTGCTTCCCGGTCAGCATCCGCCAGGATCAGGTGGTATCCGTCCTGCGCCAGCAGCCTGGCAAATTCGAGTCCGAGCCCCGAGGCAGCCCCCGTGACCAGCGCAACGTTCTTCATTGTCCGGGATTTGGTCTGCATGTCCCCACCGGATCATGCAACACCCAAATATAGCCGTTATTCCTGAACGTGCCAGAACAAAAAACCGGGAAAGGGTGGGGTTTCCCTATCCCGGATCAGGCCGAATCCGGCCAGCGGTCTGTGGCCTGCCAGGGTGTGATTAAAAACTGATCCTGTAATAGAATATGGGAAGGAATCCCATCTGGTAAACCTTCTGCACCGGAGGTTCTGCACCGGGCACATAGGTCAGCTTCAAAATATTGGCGCGGTCGGTCAGGTTGATAAGGTCCAGTCCTGCTTCGTGTGTCAGCCCGGGGGTATTGATCCTGTATTGGAGCTTCAGGTCTGCCCGGAAATAGGGAATAAACTGTTCGGAGTTCCTGAGGTCATCCTTAAAAACCGTTTCGCCGGCATCGGCAGAGGCCTCCTCGTCAATGGGGGTATAGCGCTTCCCCCCGGCCACGGTCAGTTTGCCTCCAACGGCGAAGGTGCTGCGGTTATTGATTCCCCAGCTGAATTCCTTTGTTCCCAGCAAATTGAGGATATACCTCCCGTTAAAAACAGCATCATACCGGTTTCCGTCGCTCCCGGTTCTGTGCGAATCATACAGTGAGGCGGTCAGCATCAGAAAATAGGACCGGCTGAAAAACCGCTCAAGGGTTAGCTCCAGGCCTGTGTTGCTGCCCTTGCCATTATTCACCAGGCTGTCAGGGAAAAACCGGTTCAGGTCGTGTCCCTCATCAAGCAGGGAATAGGAGGAAGGAACCCGCTCCACAGGTACATTGAACAGCCGCTGGTAATACCCTTCCAGCCTGAGCCTTGTCTGGCGGTTAAATGCATGGTCCCAGGCCGCCACCGAATGAAAGCTCCGCAGGAAATCAAGGGAACCGTTGGCCCGGACATCATTCCCCCGGCTGTCCTCAAACAGTGCAAAATAGATGTAGGTGGGCACCATCTGGGAGTGAAGACCAATGCCCCCGCTGATCCGGCTCTTTTCGCCGAGCCGGTAACCGATACCTAACCGGGGTTCCACCGACCAGCTCCGGTTCTCTTCCATCACAAGCCACTGGCCGTGAATGCCGGCAGTCAGGTCCAGGTCACCGGTTGTCTTATATTTCCACTGTACATAGGGTTGAAGCAGCATACCCTTTCCGGTGTAATCGAGTCGCATGATATACTCCCTTCGTTGCTCATTGAACATGGAATCGAGCATATCGAATCCATACAGGTCCGCCGTGAACCCGGAACGGAGTGAATGCTGGTTGTTGATCTTCTTGCTCCAGTTCGCAGAAACTGAATACTTCCACTGGTTGCTGTGGTATCTGATGTGGGGTATGCGGATGCTGTCGACCAGAAAGCTGTCATTTTCAATGTGCCTGAATACCTTGTCCAGGCGATTGGACTGGTGCTCGAAGGAACCAGCCAGGGTCACCCGCAGCAGGGAACTGGAGCCAAGTGGGGTGGTGTAGCTGGCCCCTACCACCCCCATCCCGGTCCGGAAATGCTCGTCCATGGCCTGGTCCCCGTAGTTAACCACGGAATCGATCACCTTCTCCTCACTGGCGAGGATCTCGATATAACTGATTCCTCCGATCCCGAACAGGGAGAGATTGCCTTTCCTGCCCGCAGGAAGATTCAGTTTGAAGGAGAGATCCTGGTAACGGGGAGTGGCGTCAGTTCCCCAGTCGATCCGAAGGGCTTCCATGATCGCCAGTGTGGAATAACGGTACCCTGCCAGGTAGGAAGCGCCTCCCCTCTTTCCCAGAGGGCCTTCCGCAGTAAGTTCCGCACCGAGGAAACCCAGCTGGCCGGTAAATTCATGGCGTTCGTTATTGCCGCTTCGCATCTTCAGATCAAATACCCCGGCCACGCCATTGCCGAACTCGGCAGGGAAAGCCCCGGTCATGAAATCGGAGAGTGCCAGGAATTTGTTGTTGAGCATCGTCACAGGTCCTCCGGTTGTTCCCGATACCCCGAAATGGTTGGGGTTGGGGATAGGGACCCCATCCAGCCTCCAGACCACCCCCAGCGGGGAATTGCCCCGGATCACCAGATCGTTGCTGGAATCGTCGTTGCCCTGCACGCCTGCGAAATTGGAGGCCATTCTTGCCGGATCCCCCCTGCTTCCTGCATATCGCTCCGATTCTTCGACCGAGAAGGTCCGGGCACTGACAAAAGCCAGTTTGTTCATGGCAGTGCCCTTGCTTTCAGTGGCCCTGATCTCGACTTCTCCGATCTCGGTGGCGGACTCCTCCAGGTCGAATTGCAGGATCACCTCTTTGGTGGAGTTGACCTCGACCCCTGCCAGGGAAACCGGCCGGTATCCCACATAGGTGGCAGTCACCGTATACCTGCCCACCGGAATATTGTCAATTCTGAAAAGACCCCCGGCATCGCTGATGGTCGCGTCAATGAGTAGAGAATCCTGGTATACAGCCACATTGGCTGCAACCAGGGGGACGGAAGATTCCAGATCCGAAACGGATCCGCGGATGGTCTGGGAAATGTGCTGAGAATAGCTTTGTGTTGGAAGAATGAAGGCCAGGACCATCACTGCAACAATCATTGGTTTGGGTTTCATGGTATAGGTGTTAGAACATTCCATCCAATAGATTCAAAACAAAACGCTTCATATCCTTCCGGTTCTCCAGGGTGGCACTCAGGCCGTACATGGCGGCCTGACGTGATCCCCTCCCCCCGGCGGGTGCCCCCATGGAAGCACCCGCCCTCCTCAGCACCCGCTCCGCAAGTGCTTCCGGAAAGAGCCTCATGATTCCCCGTACCGCACCAGCGATACGGGTAGTGGAATGAACCTGCCTGTCAGGCAGGGAGCATTCACGAACCACTTCCTGAAGCTCATGCAGGAACGGGTTCACCGTTGAAACATGTGACCTGGTGATGACCATATGCAATGCATCGGGGAACTGAAGCCTGTCGAGGTGCCATCCCCGCGCCGACATTGCATCACCGATCCGGTGGATGTTCTGCCCCGGCGAGGTGAATGCGATAATCGGGAACACCGGGTCATGAAGCAATTCAAGACCCTTTATCGCTGCGATTCCAGAAGCCAGTTTTCTGGTCGTTTCCATGGCCTCCCTGGCCAATTCCCGGTACCCCTGCTTCCCCATGCTCTTCATCATGGCCCAGCAGCCTGCCGCCGGTCCCCCGCTCCTGGTTCCCATGAATGAAACTGACGCATAGATCCCTCCAGGCCAATCGGCATACACATAGAATTGCTTCTTTCTGAGGGCCCTTCGCCTGTAGAGCAGGATGGAATTACCCTTTGGGGCATACCCGTACTTATGGGCATCCAGCGAGAGGGAGGTGATCCCCGGAACCCTGAAGTCGAATGGGGGCACGGGTTCTCCCAGCTGTTCCATGAATGGAAGGATAAATCCCCCCAAACACGCATCCACATGCAGCATGAGGTGGTATTTCTGCGCGATCCTCCCCAGCTCCTCAACCGGATCAACAAGGCCATAAGGGTATGAAGGGGCAGAACACGCCAGCAAAATGGTATTGTGGGTAATGGCCCTTTCCATGGCTGAAGGATCGGCCCTCCTGTCAGATCCGACAGGAACAATCACTTCTTTGATCATCAGGTATTTGCATGCTTTCAAAAAGGCCGGGTGAATGGTTTCAGGAAGGATCACTTCAAAGGGTCCGGTGGTCTTTCCCTGTTCCAGGGCCTCTTCCCTTGCTGCAAAAAGCGCAAGGAATATGCTCTCGGTACCTCCTGAGGTCATGGTCCCTGCCACTTGCCTGCCTCCGTTCATCAGACCGGCCGCCATCTTCACCACCTCCCGCTGAAACCGGTGCAAAGAAGGGAATGTGGTCGGATTCAGGGTGCTTTCATGCATGAAAGCACGGAAATAGGATTCAGAAACCTCCGAAGCGGCTTCCCCTGCATGGTATACGTAACCAAAAACCTGCCCTCCTTTCCAGTTCGCCTCCCTGCTTAATGAGGTCCTGAGCTGCATAAGCAACTGTTCGGCCGTTGCGCCTGATTCTGGTAAATGATTGATATTTGGTTTCATAGGAATAGGTCTTTTATCTGATCAAATAGCTGACACCCAGCCCCAGGTAGTTCCCGATGGCTATACCGATCAGTCCCAGCGCGATTCCGATTCCGATGATCTGCCTGTTCCCTATCACATTGGCCACAGGAGCGATGAATGCGGGACCAAAGATGGCCGCCGTGGATGCGATCATCAGTGTATCCCTGTCGATCCTGAACAGGGTAGCCAGCAACATATGGATCAGAGCGCTTCCCAGAACGACACTCCCGCAGAACAAAAAGAGGCTTGAACTGGAGGCCAGCAATTCTGAAAAATCAGCCAGGGATCCCATGGCAACTGCAAATACCAGCAGGAGGTAACTGGCTGTTTTGTAGGATCCGGGCAGGCTGCGGATGCGGCGATGAAATGAAGCGCCGATACCCAGGGTCGTGATCCCCAGGATGACCACCGGAGTGGCCCTTTCCAGTGTCCATCCCCTGACCAGCAGGAACGAAAGCCCAAAGGCCGCTGCGACGACCAGTATGGCGATCCCGGTACCGGCTAAAATATGACCAGGACCGGCCTTCCTGTCCTTCTCCTCCAACCCTGCCCCTCCTTCTCCCATTGAACCACCGGACAGGCTGTACCGGGGCAGGATCCGGCCAAGGAAATGTTTGCCAATGGTGAGCAGGAATATGAAATATAACCCGCTGAAGACAATATCGGCACTGTTCAGCAGGATGAACACCTCCTCCTCTACCCCCAGTGCGATCCCGATGGCGCTCATATTGGGTGTACCACCGGTATATACTCCGATCAACATACCGGTGACAGCGGCCGGATCGGTTACCTGATCCCCAAGTACAAAGAAGGAGATCAGTGCGCTGGAGATCACCGAGACCAGGCCCAGCGAAAAAGCAAAAAGAGCCGGCCTGACCTGCCTGACAAGGGTGGCAATGTTTGCGGAGAACAGCAGAAGCGGAATGGCCAGCAGAACCGATGCGCCGTATCCGATCTCCATGAGCTCACGGTTGATGGATAATCCGGGTATGTTGGCGGCACCGATCCCTGTCAGGTAACAGAGAATGATGGGCGAGATCCACCGGACTGCCTTTGACCGCTTTTCCAGATAGATCACCAGAAGCGGGACCAGCAGTATGGCAACAATCTGTATAATGGACGATAACATGGCGGATGAGTTGAGGTTATTGATGGATCAAAGTTAGGGTGGCAGCACCCCCCTTTGAAATTGATCCTTCGGTCAGAAATGAACTGATTGACAGGAATTGCCAGGAAAGAAGGACCTGAGGAACAACCGGTCAGGAAAATGGCAGATTTCGCCGGATGGATCCCGGTTTTGGTAAAATGTGCGGAAAATCCAACGGCAGATCCGGATGAATTGCGAACTCCTGCCAATCAAATCCGGTCCGCCACCCGGTCTATCTGATCGCGCAATTGCCTGAAGAACCGGTTCCTGGCTTTTTCGGCGGTCCCGCTGATGGGAACGGATTTGGACTGCAGGTTCCTGCCCCAGCGGTAGCAGTAGTCATAGTAACTGCTGTTATAGGTCTGCATCAGATTGATGGCATTGCTGGTGATGAAGGTGGCCCTGGTCTCCCCCGCACGCACCATGACCGTATTGTCTGCCAGAACCAGGTCGTTGTAGAACAGCTTCAGGTTTCCTTCCCTCCCGGATTGACTCCCTCCGTGACGGAATTTATATCCCAGTTCGGCCTGCACCTGCTGGTGGTCCACCAGAAGGTGAAGTTCAGAACACAACCGGAGTGCATCTTCCCTGTGACCGAAGTAGCCCGATTCGCTGTAATAGAGCATCTGTTTCAGGATGCTGTTCAGGCTTTCCTCGGTAGTGAATTCAATGGTATTGATCTTCACATACTCATCGGCAATCTGCCTGGAAAGCCGGGCGATATCGTCCGGCATATCTGAAGCCAGGAATTTCTTTCCCTGCAGGGATGGGAAATCCAGGTTCGACTTCTGCCAGAAAAATAGCTTGAAAGCAAGCAATTCCGGGAACTGGATCAGGTGGAAAATATTGAGCTCGTTCAGGATGAAGACAGCTTCGTTATCCCCGCTTCCAGCTGCTATCCGGGTAAACCCGTACAGCTGAGCCATCCAGTCGCTGAAGGAGTAACTGCGCTCATCCAGGAAACTTGCCTGAAACGTTACCGTGGCCTTTCTTCCGTCCAGCAGGTCATCCAGCGAGAGGTTGTAGGTCCGCACCAGTTTCTGTACCTCCTGCAGGGACAAGGGTTTTTCACCCCTGATCCTCCTGTAGGCACTGTCCGTGCTTATTTCCAGCACCTCCGCGATCTCGTCAACCAGCGACAGGTGACCGGGTAACCCATCACGGATCCTCTGGATCAGCTGTATTTGGATGTCAGGTTCGTTATCCATCTTTCTGGTTTTAGGGTCAGGGTGGAGATGGCGCAAAGCCGGGCAGCGGGTCCCTTTCCGGAAGTAAAGTTACTTGTAAAGGAGGTGATTGTCAACACCCAGCCATGCCATATACATCCAGTGGAAGAATCCTGTATTCCCCTGTGCAAGTCTGCAGAAACCACGGATTCTGACTATTCCTTCCGGGCG
>CAZNSZ010000046.1:0-3072 GCA_964575865.1 uncultured Bacteroides sp.
TTACTCATGAAGAGTTCAGAAATAAGGGAGTTGTCGTTGAAGGAGCTGGAAGAGCGCCTGGAAAGCGAGGAAAGCATGCTGGTTCGCATGCGCATGAACCATGCCGTTTCCCCCCTCGATAATCCCAATAAAATTGTGGAAACACGCCGGAATGTCGCCAGGTTGAAGACCGAGATGCGGGCACGGCAGATCAACGAGCAGTCCGAAAAGCAAGTTTAATTATGGAAACGACTAGAAATACAAGGCGCGAGCGCATTGGGGTGGTGGTCAGCAACAGCATGGAGAAATCCATTGTGATCGCTGTGAAACAGAAGATCAAGCACCCCATCTACGGAAAATTCGTGAACAAGACCTCCAAGTTCATGGCCCACGATGAGGAGAACACATGCAATGTGGGGGATACCGTGCGGATCAGCGAAACCAGGCCGTTAAGCAAGAACAAGAGGTGGAGATTAGTTGAAATCATCGAAAGAGCGAAGTAATCATGATACAGCAAGAGAGCAGATTATCTGTAGCCGACAACAGCGGTGCCAAAGAGGTGCTTTGCATCCGTGTGCTCGGTGGAACAGGCAAGCGCTATGCCTCCATCGGGGACAAGATAGTGGTCAGCGTCAAGAGCGCCATTCCCTCGGGAGAGGTGAAGAAGGGAACCGTTTCCAAGGCAGTGGTGGTCAGGACCAAGAAGGAGGTTCGCCGCCCGGATGGATCCTACATCCGTTTCGACGACAACGCCGTCGTACTGCTGAACAACCTGGACGAGATGAGGGGTACCCGTATCTTCGGGCCCGTTCCCAGGGAGTTGAGGGAGAAGTACATGAAGATTGTATCACTGGCCCCGGAGGTCTTATAAACCCGCAAACGAACCGAGCCATGCAGAAGAAAATCCATATTAAAAAAGGCGACCAGGTGTTTGTGAACACCGGTGAATATAAGGGACAGAAGGGAAGGGTCCTGGATGTGGACCGTGACAAGTACCGGGCCATTGTGGAAGGTGTGAACATGGTTTCCAAGCACACCAAGCCCAATGCCAAGAATCCGCAGGGTGGCATCACCAAACAGGAGGCCCCCATACACATTTCCAACCTGAGCCTGGTGGACCCCTCCTCCGGAGACGCCACCCGGGTCGGCAGGAAAATGAATGACAAGAACAAACTCATCCGTTACGCAAAAAAATCAGGGGAGGAGATCAAGTAAAATGGAGACAAAATACATACCTACACTGAAGAAGAAGTACAACGAGGAGATCGTCCCCGGGCTGATCAAGAAATTCGGGTACTCCACCATCATGCAGACCCCGCGCCTGGAGAAGATCGTCCTCAACCAGGGTGTCGGCCAGGCCATTGCAGATAAAAAGCTCATCGATGTGGCACAGGAAGAGCTGTCGCTCATCGCCGGGCAGAAGGCGGTACAGACCGTTTCCAAGAAGGACATCTCCAACTTCAAGCTCCGCCGCGGCATGCCCATCGGGGTGAAGGTAACCCTCCGCCGGGACCGGATGTATGAGTTCCTGGAGCGGCTCATCAATGTGGCCCTTCCCAGGATCCGTGACTTCAACGGGGTCACCACCAAATTCGACGGCAAGGGCAACTACACCATGGGGATCAGCGAACAGATCATCTTCCCGGAGATCGACCTTGACAAGATCAGCAAGATCATGGGACTGGAGATCACGTTTGTGACCTCTGCCGGTACCGATGAGGAAGGATACGCACTGCTGAAGTCGTTTGGCATTCCGTTCAAAAACGAAAAAAAATAGAAGAATGGCTAAAGAATCAATGAAAGCGCGCGAGGTAAAGCGCCAGAAAATGGTTGAAAAATATGCCGAGAAAAGGGCCAGGCTGAAAGCCGAAGGCGACTACGTGGGACTGAGCCGGTTGCCCCGCAACTCCAATCCCATCCGCCTGCACAACAGGTGCAAACTGACCGGGCGCCCCAAAGGGTACATGCGTCAGTTCGGGATCAGCAGGATCACCTTCAGGGAGATGGCTTCCGAAGGACTGATCCCCGGGATCAAAAAAGCATCCTGGTAGAACCCCATTGAAACTCATCCGCCGCGGCGGGTAAAGTCAAACAAGAAAAAGAAAAAGAAAATGACAGATCCCATTGCAGATTACCTTACCCGAGTCAGAAATGCCCTCATGGCCAATCACAAGGTGGTGGACATTCCTGCATCCAACATCAAGAAGGATATCACCAAGATCCTTTTTGAGAAGGGGTATATCCTGAACTACAAATTCGAGGAGGAAGGTCCCCAGGGTAACATCAAGATCGCTTTGAAGTACAATCCCGAAACCAAAGTAGCGGCCATCAAGTCGCTTCAGCGCATCAGCAAGCCGGGCCTGCGGAAGTATGTGGACAAGGACCACCTGCCCAGGGTGTTGAACGGACTGGGAGTGGCCATTATCTCCACCTCGCAGGGCGTGATGACCGACAAGGAGGCCCGCAGCCTGAACATCGGTGGTGAGGTACTTTGTTATGTATATTAAAAAAGAGGAGAACAACGCATGTCAAGGATAGGATTTTTACCCATCGACGTCCCGCAGGGTGTTACCGTAGAGGTGGACAACGATAACCTGGTGACGGTCAAGGGCCCCAAAGGGGAACTGAAGCAGCAGGTGGACAAGGCCATCACCCTGAAGGTGGAAGGGAACCAGGTCCAGTTCGAGCGCTCCAGCGAATCCAAGGAGCACAAGTCGAAGCACGGCCTCTACCGGTCGCTGATCAACAACATGGTGGTGGGCGTCTCTGAAGGGTACACCATCAGGCAGGAGCTGGTGGGTGTCGGTTACAGGGCCGATGTGAAACAGAACAACCGGCTGGAGCTGAGCCTGGGTTATTCCCACGATATCGTGATGCAGATGCCGCCCGAAGTGACCGTGGAGGCCAAGACCGAGCGTCGTTCCAACCCGATCATCACCCTGACCAGCGCGGACAAGCAGCTGATCGGCCAGGTGGCCGCCAAGATCCGCTCGCTCCGTCCGCCGGAGCCTTACAAAGGCAAGGGGATCAGGTTTGTGGGTGAGCAGCTGCGACGGAAGGCCGGAAAAGCGGCTTCCGTCTAAGTCGAAAGTC
>CAZNSZ010000046.1:3172-7075 GCA_964575865.1 uncultured Bacteroides sp.
AGCGAGAGAAGACAGCGCATCAAGTTCCGGATCCGCAAGCGGCTATCCGGAAGCGGTGACATTCCGCGGATGACCGTCTTCAGGAGCAACAAGCAGATCTACGTCCAGCTGGTGGATGATGTGACCGGACAGACCCTGGTCTCTGCCTCCTCCAGGGAGAAAGAGGTAGCCAGCCAGCAGGTCAACAAGACCGAGCAGGCCAAACTGGTAGGCAAGCTGATTGCTGAGAAAGCAAAAGATAAAGGAATCGAAACAGTCGTCTTCGACCGGAACGGGTACCTGTACCACGGCAGGGTGAAAAACCTGGCCGATGCAGCAAGGGAAGGCGGACTTAAATTTTAAGGAAAGATATGTCAACAGGGATCAGAAAAGTTAAGACGAGTGACCTCGAACTAAAGGACCGTCTGGTCAGTATCCAGCGCGTTACCAAGGTGACCAAAGGTGGACGTACCTTCAGCTTCTCAGCCATTGTGGTGGTGGGGAACGAAGAGGGGATCGTGGGGCACGGGCTCGGAAAGGCCAATGAAGTGACCACCGCCATCGCCAAGGGTGTGGAAGATGCCAAGAAAAACCTGATCAAGGTCCCCATCATCAACGGTACCATTCCCCATGAGCAATACGGGAAGTACGGCGGAGCCAAGGTTTTCCTGAAGCCTGCATCCAGTGGTACCGGTGTAAAGGCCGGTGGTGCCATGCGTGCCGTGCTGGAGAGTGTCGGTGTAAAGGATGTGCTGGCCAAAAGCAAGGGTTCATCCAACCCGCACAACCTGGTCAAGGCTACTTTCGATGCGTTGCTCGAACTGAGGGATGCCAATGCGGTGGCCCGGCAGCGCGCGGTGACCATGGACAAAGTGTTTAACGGATAAATACGGAACGATGGGAAAAATCAAGGTTACACAGGTCAGAAGCGCCATCAAGCACACGGTCAGGCAGAAGCGGACCCTGGAAGCGCTCGGTCTCAGGAAACTCCACCAGACCGTAGAGGTGGAAGCCACGCCCCAGGTCCTGGGAATGGTCAACAAGGTCAGTCACCTGGTTGAAGTAGAAGACGTTAAATAATAACCATATCACACGCTACATCAAATGGATTTAAGCAACTTAAAACCGGCAAAAGGATCTACGAAGAGCAAGAAGCGCATTGGAAGGGGAGAAGGATCCGGGTATGGCGGCACCTCCACACGCGGTCACAAGGGACAGAAATCCCGTTCGGGGTATTCCCGCAAGACCGGGTTCGAGGGCGGACAGATGCCTTTGCAGCGCAGGGTTCCCAAATTCGGTTTCAAGAACATCAACCGCAAAGAGTACAAGGGGATCAACATCAGCACCCTGCAGGATTTGGCCGAGAAGCGGAAACTGAAGGAGATTTCGGTGGATACCCTGATCGAGGCGGGACTGGTTCCCAAGAATACCCTGGTGAAGATCCTGGGGAACGGGGAACTGAAAACCAAACTGAACGTGAAAGCGCACGCCTTTTCCAAATCAGCGGTCGAGGCCATTGAAAAACTGGAGGGAACTGCGGAAGTCATCTGAAGAATCCGGGACAACTGATCATTGAAGTCAACGGGAACGAGGGCGGAGGCAGCTGAAAACTAATAGGACGGATGAAAAGATTTATAGAAACCTTAAAGAACATCTGGAAGATCGAGGATCTGAGGGCCAGGATCCTGTATACCCTGGGGATCATCCTGATCTATCGCCTGGGAACGCACATTGTGCTGCCGGGGATCAATCCGGTGATCATCTCCGATATGGCCAACCGCCAGCAGGGGGGGTCCGGGATACTCGATCTGTTCAACCTCTTTACAGGGGGTGCCTTTTCCAGGGCCTCCATATTCGGACTGGGGATCATGCCCTACATCTCTGCCTCCATTGTGGTGCAGCTGCTGGGGATCGCAGTTCCCTATTTCCAGAAACTGCAGCGTGAGGGCGAGAGCGGGAGAAGAAAGATCAACCAGATCACCCGTTACCTGACCGTGGCCATTCTGATCCCGCAGGGGCTGAGCTACATCACCAGCCTGCGTTACCAGCTGCCGGCCGAGGCGTTCGGGCCCAACTTCTCGCGGATCGCAGCCATGATCATTCTCACCGCAGGGACCATGTTCATCATGTGGCTCGGTGAGCGCATTACCGACAAAGGGATCGGCAACGGGATCTCGCTGATCATCATGATCGGGATCATTGCCAGGATGCCGCAGTCACTGGGCATCGAGTTCCTCTCGAGGCTGGAGCAGCAGGGCGGGGGACTGGTCGCCTTCCTTGTGGAGCTGCTGATCCTGTTCGTGGTGTTCATGGGGACCATCCTGCTGGTGCAGGGAACCCGGAGGATACCGGTACAGTATGCCAAGCGGATCGTGGGGAACAAGCAGTACGGCGGGGTGCGCCAGTACATTCCCCTGAAGGTGAATGCCGCCGGTGTGATGCCGATCATCTTCGCCCAGGCGTTCATGTTCATTCCCATTACAGTGGCCGGTTTTGCCAGGGCCGACGCAGCCTCCGGGTTTGCAGCGGTCTTCTCCAATCCCGTGGGATTCTGGTACAACCTGACCAGTGCGATGCTGATCATCCTGTTTACCTATTTCTATACAGCCATTACCGTGAATCCCACGCAGATGGCCGAGGATATGAAAAAGAACGGCGGATTCATTCCCGGTGTGAAGCCGGGCCGGAAGACAGCCGAATTCCTTGACACGGTGATGTCGAGGATCACCCTGCCGGGATCGTTCTTCCTGGCCGTGGTGGCCATCATGCCGGCATTTGCCATGCTGGCGGGTGTCAACATGAGTTTCGCCCAGTTTTTCGGGGGCACCTCACTGCTCATCATGGTGGGTGTGATCCTCGATACCCTGCAGCAGATAGAGAGCCATCTGCTGATGCGGCACTATGACGGCCTTACCAAGTCCGGAAGGATCAAGGGAAGGGCGGGCAGCGCGGCCGCCATTTAGAACGGGGGAGTTCTTTGATGATTTTAATTAAAACAGCGGAAGAGATTGAGCTGATGCGCCTGAGCAACCTGCTCGTGTCGCAGACCCTGGCCGAGGTGGCCAAATTCATTAAGCCGGGGGTGACGACCGAAAAGCTGGACCAGGTGGCTGAAGCATTCATCCGCGATCATGGGGCGGTCCCCGGGTTCCTTGGATACCAGGGATATCCCAAGACCCTCTGCACCTCGGTGAATTCCGAGGTGGTGCACGGCATCCCTTCCGATAAGGTGGTGCTGAAGGAGGGGGACCTGATCTCGGTGGATTGCGGCGTGATCCGGGAAGGATTTTACGGAGATTCCGCTTACAGCTTCGAGGTCGGGGCCGTCAGTGACAGGGTGCACCGCCTGCTGGAAACCACCCGTGAATGCCTCTATCTGGGCATTGAACAGGCAGTGGCCGGAAGGCGGATCGGAGACATCGGGAATGCGGTTCAGACCCATGCAGAGAAGAACGGCTACAGTGTGGTCAGGGAGATGGTGGGGCACGGACTGGGACGCCACATGCACGAGGCCCCCGAAGTGCCCAACTACGGAAGGAGAGGGAGCGGAACGAAGCTGAAGAAGGGGATGGTGATCTGCATCGAACCGATGATCAACATGGGGCGCAGGCAGATCAGCCAGGATCCGGATGGCTGGACCATCCGGGCGACAGACCAGCAGCCCTCGGCCCATTTTGAACTGGCAGTGGCCGTTGATACCGGGAAGGCAGACATATTGTCCACCTTCTCCTATATAGATGAAGTGTTACAAAAACAGAATAGCTAAATGGCAAAACAGCCTTCTATAGAGCAGGACGGTGTGATCACCGAAGCATTGTCGAATGCCATGTTCCGTGTGGAGCTGGAGAACGGACACGTCATTACGGCACACATTTCGGGCAAGATGAGGATGCATTACATCAAATTGCTGCCCGGGGACAGGGT
>CAZNSZ010000046.1:7175-10360 GCA_964575865.1 uncultured Bacteroides sp.
GGTTAGAGGTTAGGAGTTAGGTTATTTAGAAGTTAGAAGAGTTAGTAAAAATATAACGACATGAAAGTCAGAGCATCTGTAAAAAAGCGCAGTTCCGAATGCAAGATCGTCAGGAGGAAAGGACGCTTGTACATCATTAACAAGAAGAATCCCAAGTTCAAGCAGCGTCAGGGATAGCATAACATTAAAAAAAACAATAGAGCATTATGGCTAGAATAGTTGGTGTCGACCTGCCCAAAAACAAAAGGGGCGAAGTGAGCCTCACTTACATTTATGGTATCGGGCGCAGCTCAGCCGGGAAGATCCTGGACATGGCCGGCGTGGACCGCAGCATCAAGGTGAAGGACTGGACTGATGACCAGATTGCGGCCATCCGTAAAGCCGTGAACGAGAACTTCAAGGTGGAAGGTGAGCTGAGGTCCTCCGTTCAGCTGAATATCAAGCGTTTGATGGATATCGGCGCCTATCGCGGAATCCGTCACCGCATCGGACTTCCCGTGCGCGGACAGAGCACAAAGAACAACGCCCGCACCCGGAAAGGAAGAAGAAAGACAGTAGCAAACAAGAAGAAAGCAACCAAATAAGCATTCATAGGTTATGGCTAAGAAGACAGGATCGTCAAAAAAGCGTACGGTAAAAGTTGAGCCTATCGGGCAGGCGCACATCCATGCCTCCTTCAACAACATCATCATCTCCCTGACCAATAACCAGGGACAGGTGATTTCCTGGGCCTCTTCAGGAAAAATGGGATTCAGGGGTTCGAAAAAGAACACCCCCTATGCAGCCCAGATGGCGGCACAGAACTGCGCCAAAACGGCATATGACCTCGGTTTGCGGAAAGTGAAGGTCTTTGTGAAGGGGCCCGGAGCAGGCAGGGAATCTGCCATCCGTAACATTCATGCATCCGGCATCGAAGTGACCGAGATCGTGGATGTGACCCCGCTGCCCCACAACGGGTGCCGTCCTCCCAAAAGACGCAGGGTATAATTCGTAAACAACAAACAATCAGAAATAAATGGCAAGATACAGAGGTCCAAGAACCAAGATTGCTCGGAAATTTGGAGACCCCATTTTCGGAACCGATAAATCCTTCGAAAAGAAGAATTATCCTCCGGGAATGCATGGAAACAACAAGCGCAGGCGCAAAGCCTCGGAATATGGAATTCAGTTGAAAGAGAAGCAGAAGGCCAAGTATACTTATGGAGTGTTGGAGAAGCAGTTCAGAAACATGTTCGAGAAGGCACAGCGAAGCAAAGGCGTCACCGGTGAGGTGCTCCTGCAACTGCTGGAGTCAAGGCTCGACAACGTGATCTACAGGATCGGCCTGTCACCCACCCGTGCCGGCGCCCGCCAGCTGGTCACCCACCGCCACATCACAGTGAACGGCGAGGTGGTCAGCATTCCTTCCTTCACCCTGAAACCGGGCGATACGGTCGGGGTCAGGGAGCGTTCCAAAACGCTGGAGGTGATTACCGACTCGTTGTCCACCGCCAGGTACGGTAACTTCTCATGGATCGAATTTGACGAAGCGACCATGACCGGGAAATTCCTCAACCGGCCCGAAAGGGAGGATATCCCCGAAAACATCAAGGAACAGCTGATCGTTGAACTTTATTCAAAATAAAATAATCGCATTCTTATTATGGCCATTTTAGCTTTTCAGAAACCAGATAAGGTCATCATGCTCGAAGCCGATGACAGGTATGGAAAATTTGAATTTCGTCCCCTGGAGCCTGGCTATGGGATCACCGTGGGCAATGCCCTGCGGCGCATCCTGCTCTCTTCCCTGGAAGGGTATGCCATCACCAGCATCAAGATCGACGGGGTTGAGCACGAATTTTCCACCATCACCGGCGTCATCGAGGATCTGACAGAAATCATACTCAACCTGAAGCAGGTCCGCTTCAAGAAGCAGATCGAGGATGTGAACGACGAGAAGATCGTGGTCACCCTCACCGGCCAGGAAGAATTCAAAGCCGGCGACCTGCAGCGTTTCCTCAGCGGATTCAAGGTACTCAATCCCGAACTGGTGATCTGCCACATGGAATCGGATGTGAAGCTGCAGATGGAGATCGCCATCACCAAGGGACGCGGGTATGTGCCTGCCGAGGAGAACAAGCCTGCCGAGGCAGAGTTCGGGCTCATTGCGGTGGATTCCATCTACACGCCCATCAAGAATGTGCGGTACGATATCGAGAATTACCGTGTGGAGCAGAAGACCGACTACGAGAAACTGGTCATCGAGATCGAAACCGACGGTTCGGTCCATCCGAAAGAAGCACTGAAGGAAGCTGCCAAGATCCTGATATACCACTTCATGCTCTTCTCCGACGAGAAGATCACCCTCGACACAGACGAGAAGTTCGCCAACGAGGAGTTCGACGAAGAGGTACTGCACATGCGTCAGCTGCTGAAGGCCAAACTGGTGGATCTGGACCTGTCCGTGCGTGCACTGAACTGCCTGAAGGCAGCCGAAGTGGAAACACTGGGCGACCTGGTGAAATTCAACAAGAACGACCTGCTGAAATTCAGGAATTTCGGAAAGAAGTCCCTCACCGAGCTGGAGGAACTGCTCACCAACATGAACCTGAATTTCGGGATGGATACAAGCAAGTACAAACTGGATAAGGATTAATTGAGATGAGACATAAGAAGACAGTCAACCATTTAAGCAGGAAGACCGGTCACCGGAAGTCGATGCTTGGGAACATGGCCGCATCGCTGATCAAGCACAAGCGGATCGAAACCACCACAGCCAAGGCCAAAGCGCTCAAGCGATTCATCGAACCGCTGATCACGCGCGCCAAGGAGGATTCGACCCATTCCCGCAGGGTGGTATTCAGCTACCTGCAGGACAAGGATGCCGTGACGGAGCTTTTCCGTGAAGTGGGAGCCAGGGTGGGGGACCGTCCCGGTGGGTATACCCGCATCATCAGGCTGGGACGCCGGCTGGGCGACAGCGCCGACCTCTGCCTGATCGAACTGGTGGATTACAACGAGACCCTGCTGGCCGAGAAGGCAGGTGCCAAGAAAGCAGCCGGCCGCCGCAGAAGGGGAAGCAAGAAAAAAGCCCTGGAGACCACCGCTGCAGCAACCACCACAGCCGCAGCAGCAGCCCCGGCCGCCGCTGCCGGAGAGACCGCAGCAGCTGTCGAAGAGACTGAAGCCGGCGCCGATGAGACCGC
>CAZNSZ010000046.1:10460-26172 GCA_964575865.1 uncultured Bacteroides sp.
CCGGAGAGACCGCAGCAGCTGTCGAAGAGACTGAAGCCGGCGCCGATGAGACCGCCGAAACCGTCGAAGAAGAGGTGAAAGCCGAAGAGACTGCTGAAGAGGCCGCTGAAGCCAAAACAGAGGAGGCGCCCGAGGCCAGTGCAGAGGAGGGTGAACAGAAGGAAGACGAAGCGAAGGAGGATGAAGGCGAAGAGAAAAAAGAATAATTGACCAAAGTGATCATTTTATACTGAAACACGAGGGATGTCATTGTCTGCAATGGCATCCCTTTCTATTTTTGTGAAGCATTTGAATTAACCAAACAAAACAAGTATCATGGGACAAATTGTAGATATTCATGCGCGTGAGATCCTCGATTCACGTGGCAATCCTACCGTAGAAGTGGAAGTAACCCTGGCCAGTGGATTCGTGGGACGCGCTGCCGTACCCTCGGGAGCCTCCACCGGTGAGAATGAGGCGCTGGAGCTGAGGGACGGGGACAAGAACCGTTACCTGGGCAAGGGCGTTCAAAAGGCCGTTGAGAATGTGAACAAGGTGATCGCCCCCGAACTGTTGGGGATGGATGCACTGGAGCAGGTGGCCATTGATCAGAAGATGCTGGCCCTCGACGGTACCAAAACCAAGAGCAAGCTGGGCGCCAATGCCATGCTGGGCGTATCGCTGGCTGTTGCCAAGGCGGCCGCCATGTACCACGACATGCCCCTTTACCGCTATATCGGAGGGTCCAATGCCAAGCACCTGCCCGTGCCCATGATGAATATCATCAATGGCGGATCCCATTCGGATGCCCCCATCGCCTTCCAGGAATTCATGATCAGGCCGGTGGGCGCCGCCAGTTTCAGCGAGGGACTGCGCATGGGCGCCGAAGTGTTCCATGCCCTGAAAAAAGTGCTCAAGGAGCGCGGACTCAGCACTGCCGTAGGTGATGAGGGCGGATTCGCCCCCAAACTTGAGGGGACCGAAGATGCGCTGGAAAGCATTCTGAAGGCGGTGGAGAAGGCTGGTTACAAGGCAGGCAAGGACATCACCATTGCCCTGGACTGTGCCGCTTCCGAATTCTATGAGAACGGGGTATACGACTACACCAAATTCGAAGGGAAAGGCGGTGCCAAACGCACCTCAGAGCAGCAGGCCGATTACCTGGCCGAGCTGATCTCCAAGTACCCCATCGACTCCATCGAGGATGGCATGGACGAAGGTGACTGGGACGGCTGGGTGGTTCTGAACAAGAAGATCGGCGACCGCTGCCAGCTGGTGGGGGACGACCTCTTTGTCACCAACGTGGAGTACCTGGCCAAGGGGATCGAACTGGACTGTGCCAACTCCATCCTGATCAAGGTGAACCAGATCGGGACCCTGACAGAGACCCTGAACACCATCGAGATGGCCCACCGCGCCGGATACACCACCGTCACCTCCCACCGTTCGGGAGAGACCGAGGACGCCACCATTGCCGACATTGCAGTGGCCACCAACTCGGGCCAGATCAAGACCGGTTCGCTGAGCCGTTCCGACAGGATCGCCAAGTACAACCAGCTGCTCCGCATTGAAGAGGAGCTGGGAAGTACGGCAATTTACGGGTATAAGAAGTAGTTAGGGGTTAACTAACCACTAACCACTAACATCTAACCAAAAAAGAAGGAGGGTTAACGCCCTCCTTCTTTTTTGTTGTTCTTCGACACATTTGGCTGCTGGAGCGCTTTCTGTTATTGAATTATCTGAAGATATTGACTATATTGTGTGTCCCTAAATATCTATCATTAACTAGTAAACCTAAAGCATATGGCAATTCTGAAAGAACGGCTCCATCAAAAGATCGAAGAATGGAGACCCCGGACCGCAAAATTAATGAAAGAACACTGTGATGTGGTGGTGGACAAAGTCACCGTAGCACAGGTCATCGGGGGCATGCGGGGAGTGAAATCCCTGGTCACCGATATTTCATACCTGGACCCCCAGGAAGGGATCCGCTACCGCGGGTACACCCTTCCCGAAGTATTTGAAAAACTCCCCAAACCTCCGGGGGCAGAAATGCCTTACGTGGAAGGACTTTATTTCCTGTTGCTCACGGGCGATATCCCCACCGATGAGGATGTGGCCGACCTGGTTGATGAGTTCCGCAAACGCAGGATCCTGCCCCGCTATGTGTATGAGGTGATCGATGCCTTCCCCACCTTCTCACCCCCCATGGCGATCTTTTCAGCGGCCATCCTGACCATGCAGCGGGAGTCTTTCTTTGCCAAGAAATACCAGGGAGGGATCAGCAAGTACGATTACTGGGACCCCACCTTCGAGGATTCACTCAACCTGCTGGCCAAGCTGCCGGAGGTGGCCTCCTACATCTATGCCAAACTCTACAGGGACGGAAAGAGGATCCAGTCCAATCCCAACCTGGACATGGGGGCCAACTTCGCCCACATGATGGGGATTCCCAAGCCGTATGATGATGTATCAAGGCTCAACTTCATCATCCATGCGGATCATGAGAGCGGCAATGTGAGCGCACATACAGGACACCTGGTGGGAAGTTCCCTCTCGGATATCTATCTCTCCATTTCCGCCATGATCAATGGTCTGGCAGGTCCGTTGCACGGGCTGGCCAACCAGGAAGTACTGCGCTGGCTGCAGGATCTGGTGGAGAAGATGAACGGGGCGGTCCCCACCGAGGAGGAGATGAAACAGTTCGTCTGGGATACCCTCAATTCGGGACAGGTGATCCCCGGATTCGGGCACGCCGTGCTCCGGAAAACTGACCCGAGGTATACCCTGCAGCGCGAGTTCTGCCAGACCCACATGAAGGATGACCTGCTGTTCACGTACACCGATATGCTCTACAAAGTGGTCCCGCCGATCCTGCAGGAGCAGGGTAAGGCGAAAAATCCATGGCCCAACGTGGATGCACAGTCGGGGATCATTCACTGGCACTACGGGATCACCGAATATGAGTTCTATACGGTGTTGTTCGGGATCGGTCGCTCCATCGGGATCACCGCCAACCTGATCTGGGACCGTGCCCTGGGCTATCCCATCGAAAGGCCCAAGTCGGTGACCACCGCCATGCTGGAGGAGATCGTCAAGAAAGCCACCGGCAAGGATGGCGGCAAATCCTCCAACTGCAAGGAGGCCTGATGACTGCCCCGGGATCAGGACAACAGCTCCCGCATGATGGTGAGCAGGATGTCCGCTGAGAACGGTTTGGCGATGTAGTTGTCCGCCCCGGCAGCCAGGCAATTCTCCCTGTCCCCCTCCAGGGCATTGGCGGTGATGGCGATGATGGGAATGTGGGACCGGCCGGAGGACTCCATCTCCCGGATCTTTTTGGTGGCCGTGAGCCCGTCCATCACCGGCATCATGATATCCATGAGGATCAGGTCGTACTCCTTCAGCTTGAACAGCTGGATGGCCTCCTCCCCGTTGCGGGCCACATCGATGCTTCGGACGTGTTTGCTGATGCTCAGCAATACGATCTTCTGGTTGATCTCATTATCCTCCACCAGCAGGATGCGGGCTTGTTTGAGTTCGATCCCCCTTGCCATTTCTGCCTCGCCGGCTGCTCCTGCCGGTTCCAGCTGGGTCCGGGTGGGATCCTTGGCAAAATCCAGGAAGAAGGCGATCGAAGCATTCCTGTTTTCCTGGCGTGCGGTAAGCCCGCTTTCGCTTTGCAGCAGCAGGTTATAGGCATTGGCCAGGTTTGACTGCTGGTGCCTGCTTGCCTGCCTCAGGGAGACCACATAGTCCACCATATCCTCACCCAGGTCCGATTCCACCTGGCACCGGAACTCCAGGCGCACCTGGCTGGGGCTCTCCCGCAGGTTGGACACCTCCAGGAGCACGGGGGATGAATTGTGCTTGTATATGCTCAGCCCCCGGATCAGGTTGATCAGCAAACTCCTGAGAAGGCTCGGATCGCCGATCAGGTAATAATTGACCCGGTCCTGGCGCCGGATCTCCACCTCCTCGTGGAACGAAGCGCCCGATTGGAGAATGCTCACTGTCTCTTCCAGGGTGCGGGTCAGGTCGAAGGAGATGATGCTCTTCTGGTAGTCCACGATCCCGGGCGAGGCGATCTCCACGATGTGGTTCACGTCCTCGATCAGGTTGTTGGTGGAGGCCTTCAGGGTCTCCATCAGCTCCTTCTGTTCCAAGGTAAGGCTCAGATCATGGACCAGGTTATTGATCAGGGTGATGTTGCTCAACGAGGTCCGCAGTTTGTGGGAAAGCTTCGAGATGAACTCGTCCTTCTGGATTGCTTCGGTCTCCGCCTTGCTCCTGGAGACGATCAGGCTGTTGAGCAGTTCACGGTTGGAGCGCTGTATGAAAAGTGCAAGCAGGATGACCAGGGTATAGGCCGAGAAGAACACCACCGCATTGAACAGGTCGAGCCGGACACCTCCGCTGAACCAGTGCACCGAGTTGAAAAAGAGGGTGAGGGCACCCAGTGCGATGGGGACCACCAGTCCGTAGCGGTTGTTCATCCCGATGGCGGCCAGGGGGAAAAGCAGGTAAAAAGCAAGGATCAGCGGCAGGGAGATCCCCAGGTCGAAGAGGTAGCCGGCAAGGAAGATCAGCGCTGTCATACTCAGCACCAGCAGGCTGGTCAGGTCGGGATACCGTCCGGCTGGCACCAGAAAAAAAAGCGCCATCAACGCTACCATGGCCACACTGTTCAGGGCGAGCAGGAGCAGGTTGGCCGCAAAAATGGACCAGAGGGTGGAAAAAAGCAGCATCCCGAACAGGATCAGATAAAAAAGGTTGATCCTGATGATCCGGTTGATCAGGGATTGTTCCATACCTTCCTTCCTCCCGTGAGAGAGGATCCTCTGCACAAAATCGGGAAACATGGGAATTCTCGAATGGCTTTTCAGAAACAAAGTAAAGGTTTTTTGAACAATCCCCTCCCAGATTGGCGTTATTTTTGTGGCATTGTACCCATATAATTTGGTATTTTTGAAGCGGAGGAACCGATGTGCATGAGGAAGCGAATGATCATATGGATGGTACTCGTGTCCTGGATGACGGGAGCATGGGGGCAGGAGATCGGACTGGAGGTCGGACAGCAACCCGGCCAGGAGCCCGGCCAGCCGGAGAGGGTCCCTTATTCCCCGGATTTTGAGTTTAACGACGGGATCTATGCCAATTTCCAGATGGTCCGTAACAACGATCCGATCCCCACAGCCCGGATCGTCACCGACGTGGACATGTTCGACCGTGATTTCTATGACAAAGTCACCGCCCAGAAAGAGATCGTTATCTACGACGACAACGGGGTAAAGAAGGTGATGAACAGCAAGGATATCTGGGGATACGGGCGCAACGGGATCCTCTACATCAATGTGGGATCGGCCTTCCACCGCATCAGCTTCGTGGGCAGCATCAGCCATTTCGTTGCCTCGGTGACCACCTATAATCCAAACTACTACGATCCCTACTATTACAACCCCTATTACTCCAATTCCTATTATTATAACCGGTACAACATGCCGCGCTCTAACTATTCCAACACGGAACTGCGGCAGTACCTGCTCGATTTCGAAACGGGCGAAGTGATGAATTACGACACGGAAAGCGTGGAGGTCCTGCTGATGAAGGACCCGGAGCTGGCCGACGAATACCAGTCCCTCCGTAACCGCGAGAAAAAACAGATGAAGTTCGTCTACATCCGCAAGTACAACGAGAAACACCCCCTCTACTTTCCAGCCCACTGAAACACAGCCTTTGAAAACCGATCCCGTCATGCGAACCTTATTTGCCGCGCTAATGCTGCTGGCACTTCCGCTCTCTTCCGCTTTGGCGCAGCGTGAATACCTTCCCACCGTGGAGGACCTGGAACAGTTCCACCGCAGCAAGACCTACATTGTGCTCAATGCCAATCCCCTCTCGGATTACAACCTGGAGATCCAGGATGCAGTAAAGAAGTACTGGAACATCACCGAATATGAATTCCTCGATTTTGAGCAGTTCGGCGAGAAGAGTGCCGATCCGGGGGCTTCATTCCTCTACATGGCCAGGGTCAACTTTGAAAAGGACCGTTCGGGTGCCAGGTATGTGTTCCTCTGCCTTTCGCTGGGGGGGGACTATGCCTCCATCGATGATATGAAGGATGTGGCCAACCTGCCCCTGGGCTATTACGGGGTGGACGAGGACCGGTTCGCCTATAAGCTGGGGACCATGGTCAGGTTCCTTCAGGACCACGTCCGGATGATCACCGAACATCCCGACATGGTGTCCCAGAATGTCTATAAGCACTACAACGACAACATGGGCGATATGAGGGGAAAGACCCTGTACCTGGTTCAGGATGAACTGGAGCGCACCGTTTCCACGGAAGCGAAGATCAGGGCGGTCTACCCCAACCCGGTGAAGATCGTTGAACCGGACCGTATCAAGGAACTGATCATGGACGGGGACGGCGATGCGGTTTTCCTTCATAAGGTGGGACCCGAAGGGAACCAGGAAAATGCACGGGTATACAAAATCCTGGTGGGGGCCGCCGACGGAAAATTTTATTATTTTGATTTCCATAAGGCGAGCCGGAAAAATCCGGATGCTTTCCTTGAAAGTGACTTTAAAAAACTGGCAGGTGCCGGCTGAAAGGACCCTCTGAACCATGGCAGACAAACCATCCATTCCTAAAGGAACGCGCGATTTCACCCCCCCGGAGATGGCCAGGAGGAATTACATGTTCGACCGGATCCGGGCGATCTTCAAGCTTTACGGGTACCAGCCCATCGAAACCCCGGCCATGGAGCAGCTCTCAAGCCTCATGGGCAAATACGGGGAAGAGGGGGACAAGCTGCTGTTCAAGATCCTCAATTCGGGGGACTTCAAACGGAAGCTGGAGCCCGGCGAGTTCGACACTACACCCCCGGCCAGGCTGGGCACCCTCCTGTCCGAAAAGGGGCTCCGGTACGACCTGACCGTTCCATTCGCCAGGTTCGTGGTGCAGCACCGCAACGAGATCACCTTTCCGTTCAAACGTTACCAGATCCAGCCCGTCTGGCGGGCGGACCGTCCACAGCGGGGCCGTTACCGTGAGTTCTACCAGTGCGATGTGGATGTGATCGGCAGCGATTCCCTGCTCAACGAGCATGAGCTGGTCCTGATCATGGACCGGGTGTTCGGGGCACTGGGGCTGAAGGTATTGATCCGGATGAACAACCGGAAGGTGCTGCAGGGGCTGGTGGAGGTCATGGGGGTTCCGGGAAGCATGACCGATGTGACCGTGGCCATTGACAAACTGGATAAGGTGGGAATGGATGCGGTGATGGAGGAACTGCGCGAGAAGGGGATCGCAGACAGTGCGCTTGACAGGCTGAAACCGGTCCTGCAGATGAAGGGATCCAACCGGGAAAAACTGGCGTTCCTGGGGGATTACCTGGCCGGTTCGGGGCAGGGAACCCGCGGGGTGGAAGAGGTGAAGGAGCTGCTGGATACCCTGGGGGCCGACCGGGTGGAGTCGGAGGTGCTGTTCGACCTTACCCTTGCACGGGGACTCAATTACTACACGGGCACGATCTTCGAGGTGCAGTCCACCGAGATGGACATGAGCAGCATCTGCGGAGGCGGGCGGTACGACGACCTGACCGGGATCTTCGGGTGGGAAGGGATCTCCGGAGTGGGGGTTTCCTTCGGGGCCGACCGGATCTATGATGTGATGCTGCAGCTGGACCGTTTTCCGAAAGAAGGGGAATTCGACACCCGGCTCCTTTTTGTGAATTTCGGTCCCGGGGAGGTAAAAAACCTTTTCCCCATCCTGGGCAGGCTGAGGGAGGAGGGGATCGCCACGGAGCTCTATCCGGAGGCTGCCAAAATGAAAAAACAGATGGGGTATGCCCATTCCCGGGGGATCCCCTATGTGGCGCTGGTGGGCGAGCAGGAGCGCCGGGACGGGGTGGTCACCCTGAAGGAAATGGCCACCGGCAGCCAGGAGCAGCTCACCCCCGAGGAGCTGATCAGCCTGCTGAAGCGGTCACAGTCCGGCTAGCTTCATACCCTGCCCGGCTGTCTTAAAACATTCCGCAAACTCCTGCGGGTTCGGTTTTTTTTCGGTAATTCAATCCGTTAACAGGGACGTCACTGCTCTTCCGAAATCAGACGGCCACTCATTAAGGACACCCTATGGAAAACGTGCACCGCATCACCACCGAGAAAATCGGATGGAAGAAATTTGAAGAGATCATCGACCGGAAACAGCGGATCGTTCTTTCTGACGAAGTGACCGTCAAAATCGCCGCCTGCAGGAAGTACCTCGACCAGCGGCTCAGCGGAGGGGACGAGATCCTCTACGGAATCAATACCGGCTTCGGATCGCTTCACGACAAGGTGATCTCCCGGGAGAACCTGGGACTGCTCCAGAAAAACCTGGTGATGTCGCATGCCTGCGGGGTGGGCGAGGAGGTCCCCCACGAGATCACCCGCCTGATGCTGCTGCTGAAGATCCAGTCCCTTTCCTACGGCAATTCGGGGGTGACGGTGGAAACCGTGCAGCGGCTGGCGGACCTGTACAACCACGATATCCTGCCGGTGGTCTACACCTATGGTTCCCTGGGTGCCTCGGGCGACCTGGCACCGCTGGCCCACCTGAGCCTTCCCCTCCTGGGTATGGGCGATGTCTATTATCAGGGAAAGAGGAGGGAGGCCGCCGGGGTGATGAAAGAGATGGGCTGGGCACCCATCGAGCTGCAGTCCAAGGAGGGGCTCGCCCTGCTCAACGGGACCCAGTTCATGAGCGCCTACGGGGTCTACCTCTGCTTGCGGGTCTTCAAGCTTTCCCGGCTGGCCGATATCATCGGGGCCCTCTCCCTGGATGCCTTCGACGGGCGGATCGAGCCGTTCCATGAGCTGATCCAGCAGATCAGACCCCACCAGGGACAGATCGTGACCGCACGCCGTATCCGCTGGTTGCTGGAGGGGAGCGAACTGATCAGCCGCCCCAAGGCCCACGTACAGGATCCCTATTCCTTCCGCTGCATCCCGCAGGTACACGGTGCCTCCAAGGATTCAATCAATTACGTGGCCTATGTGTTCCGCAACGAGATCAATTCGGTCACCGACAATCCCACCATTTTCCCCGAAGAGGACATGATCATTTCGGCCGGGAATTTCCACGGGCAGCCCCTGGCGCTGGCCCATGACAACCTGGCCATCGCCATGAGCGAACTGGGGAACATTTCGGAGCGGAGGACCTACCAGCTGCTTTCAGGCACCCGCGGTCTGCCTCCTTTCCTGGTGGCCAATCCCGGCCTCAATTCCGGCTTCATGATCCCGCAATATACCGCCGCCTCCATGGTGAGCCACAACAAACAGCTCTGCACCCCCTCCTCGGTCGACTCCATCGAATCGTCCCAGGGGCAGGAGGACCATGTGAGCATGGGGGCCAACGCGGCCACCAAGGCGTACCGGGTGATGCTCAACCTGGAACGGATCCTGGCCATCGAACTCTACAATGCGGCCCAGGCCCTGGAATTCAGGCGGCCTGCCCGCACCAGTCCGTTCCTTGAAGACTTTCTGAAGAAATACCGTGTGACGGTTCCCTTTGTGGAAGATGACCAGGTGATGTACGATGACATCGAAGCCAGTGTCCGCTTCCTGCAGGATGTGGAAGTCGATTTGCCTGAGGACCTGCTGGTGATCAGGGATTACAGTCCTGAGGACATGCGCTGACCGGCTCAATCATTGAGCCGCTGGTTCCGGGGGCCGGGAGCTAAAAAGGGCAATTGTGGTCGAAGGAGAGGGGCGGGGGCGGATTGTTCCGGCTGCGGCCGCCCTGGCGGTCATCATCCCTGTCTGGTCCCTGGTCCCTGAGCTTTTTCAGCAGATGGCGCCTGAATTCCCACTCGACGCCATACAGCTTCAGCACCTTCTTCGGTGGCAGCGCTTTGGAGAACTTGCTCTGATAATATTCATTCTCCAGCTGCACCTGCTGCTGCTTCAGGTCCCGTATTTTCTGCAGGTTGGCGTTGATCTCCTGGTCTGAAAGGTTCTCAGCGTTGTTGAAGGAGTACTTGAAGGTGTTCCGCTCATCCTCCGCCAGTTTCATCTTGCGGTTATAGAAATCGTTATACAGCGGCCAGAACGCCTTCTGTTCCGCGTCGGTCAGCTCCAGCTGTTCGTTATAAAAGGCTTCCCGTTCTTTGTTGAACTGTTCAACCTGCTCTTCGGTCTGCGCCTGCACAGGCACCATCCAGGCCATTGCGAGCAGGAAAACGGGGGTTAAAATGCGCTTCATCATTGTTTTCATGGTACGTTACATTTATTCCATCAGCATGATCATTTCCACATCGTTCACGGCCAGGTAATCGATGGCCTGGCTGGCGAATGCTTCCTGGTCGTCCAGGGGCGCCTGCCCCGATTCCATAAATTCGACCAGGTAATATTCATCCTCCATCAGGTAGAAGTCCTCCACCATGGAGACCCCACCCTGACCGGGTGAACCGTTATTGAGGATGGTCAGCCTGAGCACAGGGTAGGTGAGCAGAGCCAGCCCGATCACGGCTGCGGCGATGGCCACCCTGAACCGGTGGTGTGTTCCGATGCGGCGCACAGGGGGTGAGGATCTTTTCTCCTCCCTGATCCGCTCATGCAGCCTTTCCGAAAAACCCTCGAAATACCCTTCCGGTACGCCGAACGGGTTTTTCTTCAGCCTTTCGTGCTGCAGATCCGGTATGTTCCGATGGTTGTCCATTTGCTATGCGCTTATTGTTTAGATTCTTGGCTTTCAAAAAGGTTTAATCTTCCCCCAGCATGGCTTCGATTTTTTTTACCGCATGGTGGTAGGAGGCCTTCAGGGCCCCCACCGAGGTCTTCAGAATACCGGCCATTTCCTCATACTTCAATTCGTCAAAATACTTCATATTAAAAACAATCCTTTGTTTTTCAGGAAGTTTCAATATGGCTTTCTGCAGCTTCAGCTGGATATCGTCCCCGTTGAACCATGGATCCGACACCAGGCTCTCGCCCATCTTCTTTTCTACGTCCACCCAGGGGGCAAAGGTTTGCTTCTTTTTCTTCTTGAGGTACGTAAGTGCCTCATTGGTAGCAATTCTGTATAGCCACGTATACAGTTCGGAGTCCCCCCTGAAATCGGGCAGGGAGCGCCATACCTTAATGAAAGTGTTCTGCAACACATCATCGGTGTCATCGTGCTCCAGCAGGATCTTCCGGATATGCCAGTAGAGCCGCTCCTGGTATTTGGCCACCAGGCGGTTGAATGCCTCCTCCTCTTTTCCGGGGGTTCTGACAGCGTCTAGAATCTGGTTGTCTTCCCACTCAGGCATTGCTCCTTGTGAGTGTTTGGTGGTTAGACAATCCTGGCATGGTAAAGTTTAAAATTTGACCACCTCGTATGATCCCGATTCCACTTTGAAGTCCCTGACCACGCTGTAACCGCTGGAATTCAGGTCCGACCTGCGCCAGACGACCCGGTAACTGCCGGGCTGGAGGTGGTATCCCTGGTTCTTGCTGTTCTCGGGGAGGTTCAGGACCCATTTCTGCGCTCCCTCCCTGGTCATCTGGTAAAGGGTGCCCACACCGGTGTTCAGGGAGCTGAAGCTCACATATCCGGGTGCGGGGATGTCCACGGTGGTGGTGTAACTCTGCAGGACCTTTACACCCTCCACGATCATCAGCGGATAAATGGGGATTTCCAGGTCGTAGGTGCCCACCAGGTACTTTCCCACCTTGCCCATCTCCTGGATGTTGATGGTCCCGGGCTCCCCTGCCTTCTTTACCAGGATCTTCTCCTTGTCATAGGCCCTTCCCTGCTTCGACTGCACCAGCAGGTATCCCTGAGGGGCATCCACCGGAATAATGTTGTGGCGGCCGCTGATCAGGGAGATGCTGTCCAGTTCCACGGGGGGAATGGACTGCACCTGAAGGTCGTAAACGCTCATGGGATCCAGCGAAAGGGTATCCGGGTTCCCCCTGCTGTTGAGGGTATGGATCATGTTGTTGCGGACAGTCCCTGAAAAATGGTCCCGGAACACCATGTTCAGGTTGGTTTCGGTGGGGTGCTGGCGGGAATCCAGCAGGTTCACCTGGGCGCTGGTGGGATTGAGGGCCTGGGTGACCACCACCTTCAGGGCCTCGCGGAACTCCTGTTTGCCCGGTGCGTCGAAATATTCGCCGATGCAGTTAAAGGTCTCCCGGAACCCCGGATCGGTCCCGATACCGATCACAAAAGGCCGGAGGATGATCCCCTTGCTCTGCAGGGCCTGCGAAACCTGGCAGGGGTCCCCGTCACACGCCTCCACCCCGTCGGTGATCAGCAGGATGATGTTCCGGCAGTTCCCGCAAGGGGGGAAATCGCCGGGGGCCAGTTCCAGGGAACGGGCGATGGGGGTTGTCCCCTTGGGATTGATGTCTTTCAGGATGTCCCGGATGCGGGAGGCGTTGTTGCGTCCGAAGGGGACTTCCAGTTTGGTGTCGCTGCAGTCCTGGGGAGGGACCGGGCTCTGGTGCCCGTAAATCCGGAGCGCCATCTCCACGTTGGACATCTCTTCGATGCTGTCCACCATTTCAAAGAGGATCTCCCTGGCGATGTCGATCTTGCGCGCTCCGTCCCACTGTCCCGCCATGCTGTTGGATGCGTCGAAAATGAAGAGGATCCGGCTGGTGGGTTCAAATCCTGAAGCAGTCTGCTGTGCCATTCCGCTCCCGGTGAAGAGCGCGGTCATCAAAGCCATCAGGATCAGGGAAGGTATGGTGTTTAACCGGGGCATGTGCGGGCTTCCTAAGGCTGTCTCCAATTCATAAACGGAGGTTCGTGCTTAAAAGTACACATTCCTCCTCAAGCGTACGGAACTACTTACAAACAGGCGGCGCCACCGGGCTTGCGTGGATCACTCCGGGGCTCATGCTCAGGGGGCCATACGGATCACCCGGCCGGTGTGCACCGATCCCTCGCTGATCATACGTATAACATAGGCTCCTTGTTTCAAATGCCCTAGGCTAAACGCCAGCGGAGAACCGGTGTACGTTGCTGGAATGGTTTCCACCAGCTTTCCGGTCACCGACCAGACCTGGACCAGCACCTCCCCGCGGGGCGATCCTTCCGGATGGACCATCAGGAGATCCCTGAAGGGATTGGGATAGATCCTGAATCCGCCAGCCTCCGGATCCGCGGTCGCCGGATCCGCAATCCCCGTTTTTCCGTCCTTCTCCATCTGGAAGGCCAGGGTGACAAGGGCATAATCGGTGACCTGAACGGCGCTGATGGTATCATTGAGGTATCCGGATGCCTCCGCCACCACGTCATAGGTGCCCTCCTTCGCTGGCCGGTAGAAGTCGCCGTGAACCGGACTGCTTCTGACCCGCGAGTAGCTGCTGTCGTGGCCGGGCAGGGAGATCCATGCTTCAACAGGATCACCGGTTTCGGCATCGCTTACCGTTCCGTTGATCCCGTAGGTACACTGCGCCAGATAATTAAGCAGGGAACGGCTGTTCTTCTCCCAGTACTCCTCTAGCCGTTCCGATCCCACCTGCTTCTCATTGGAGAGCTCCAGGGTCACCTCCCTTCCTGCCAGGAACCAGGTGACATAATCCTGCCTTCCGCCCTGAACAGGGTACCATTCCGCCCCGTTGGTGATCCCTCCCGGGAACAGCGCCATGTACTCCGGGTCCACCGCCCTGGCCTCGTCGGCATATTCCCCGCTCACGAAGCGGAACCACGCATCGTCCATATGGAGGGCATAGGTGTGGTCCCACGGGTAATTGACCACTTCGGCTCCCCCGTGGAGGTTGGCCGACATGGAGAAGCGGTGTTCCTGCAGGAATGCCATCATCGCTCTGGTCTCAGGGGCCCTTCCTGAAGTATCTGTGGCCGCATCCCTCTCAGGCTCCGGAAAATCCCGGTTCAGGTCCACCCCATTTGCATTGGTCCTCGTTGCACCTGCCAGTGTGCTGTCCCCTCCATTTCCATAAGCGCCATCCGGGTTTGCCAGTGGATTGATCCAGATGGATAGGCCGTCCACCAGCCGGGTCACCTCGGTGTCCTGCCCGTACCCCTCCAGCAGGAAGGAGGCGAACCGCAGCAGCAGCACCATTCCGAGTGGTTCGTCCCCGTGAATGGTGGAGGTGTAGAGGAATTTCGCCTCTGCTTCTTCATTGTTCACCTGATCGCTGATCTTCAGGGCCAGCAGCAGGCGCCCTTCAGCTGAGGTACCGATGGTATCCATCCGGCAGATTTCCGGATGTTCCTCCCGGAAATGATGCATCATCTCCACATACTGCGGATAGGAGGGATACCTGGTAAAGGTGAGCGCTTCAGACAGGTCCTTTGCCATGTCGCTCTCATCCAGGGGATTTCCCTGCCACTGTGCCTTCAGGATGGATGAGGTGCCCGGGAAAAGCGCCAGAAAAACCACCAGGATCCGGAGGGAGCGCGCGGTCCGGTGGATAAAATTTCTCCGGAGGGAACGCATGATCAGACGTTGAACCGGATGTGCAGGATATCCGCCTCCTGGACCACGTAACTCTTTCCTTCCACAAAGAGCTTGCCGCGCTCCTTGCAGGCATGTTCCGAGCCCAGGGTGATGAAATCTTCGTACTTCATCACTTCAGCGCGTATAAAACCCCGCTGCAGGTCCGAATGGATGGCCCCTGCCGCTTCCGGTGCGGTGGCCCCCCTGCGGATGGTCCAGGCCCGGATCTCCTTGGGCCCCACGGTGAAGAAGGAGATCAGGTTCAGCATGGAATAGGCCGAGCGGATGAGCTTGTCCACCCCTGGTTCCTCCAGTCCGGCATCGGCAAGGAACTCCTTCCGGTCCTCCTCGTCCTCCAGTTCAGCGATCTCTGCCTCCAGCCTGGCGGCCAGTACCAGGACCTCTGCCCCTTCTTCTGCCAGATAGGCTTTTACCCGGTCCACATGGGCGTTCCCGGTAAGGGCTGCCTCATCCTCCACATTGCACACATACATCACCGGTTTGCTGGTAAGCAGGAACAGGTCCTCCACGAACTTCCGGTCCGCCTCCGGGACTTCCAGGCTCCGGGCATTCTGGAAATTCTCCAGGTGATCCTTGAACCGCTCCAGCACCTCGATCCCCCTTTTGGCCTCTTTGTCCCCCGACTTGGCCAGCTTGGCCTGCCGCTCCAGTTTCTTCTCCACCGATTCCAGGTCCTTCACCTGCAGTTCCAGGTTGATGGTCTCAATGTCGCGGACCGGGTTCACCGATCCTTCGATGTGGGGCAGCTGCTCGTCATCGAAACAGCGCAGCACATGGATCAGCGCATCGGTGTTCCGGATGTCCGAAAGGAATTTGTTCCCCACGCCCTCGCCGTGGCTCGACCCACGGGCCAGTCCGGGGATATCAACGATCTCCACGGTGGCGGGGACCACCCGGTCGGTGGGCTGGAACTGCTCCAGCCGGTAAAGCCGGGGATCGGGAACGCTGACCACCCCCATGTTGGACTTGCTGGAGGTGAATGCGAAACTGGAGGTCTCCACCCGCGTATTCGACATGCAATTGAACAGGGTCGATTTGCCCACGTTGGCTACCCCGATGATCCCGCATTTCAGTGCCATTGGATTGGAATTGGAAGTTCCCTGTAAAATTAATCAAATTTCCCGCAGCGGGGATTCCCGGAGGATCGCATCCGAATTCCGGGGCATCGTTGCCGGTTTCAACATGGGATGGCTTCCGAATTCCGGGTGGACCGCTTTCAGATTCGGCGAGACTTTGTAATTTTAAGATGGTATGAAAAAATCGAATCTTTC
>CAZNSZ010000046.1:26272-34610 GCA_964575865.1 uncultured Bacteroides sp.
TCAGGAGGTTCAGCCCCCTTTTCTTGGCGGTGGTCCTGTTCTGGGTCTTCTCCGTTTCCTCCTCCGGGCAGCACATGCCTTTCCTGCAATACATGGACCATCCGTGGGTCGACTCGGTGCTCGCCACCCTCACCCCCGGGGAGCAGATGGCCCAGACCGTATGGATGCGCACGGGAACCGGCAGGTCAGTGGAACATTACATCAAACTGGACCGGCTGGTCCGGGAGTACGGGATCGGCGGCCTGGTGTTCGAAGAGAGCGGCGGAGGGGGGAGCGGCCGGATTGGAAGTGCTGTCTCCGGCGGGACCGGAATTGTGGTGCCCGGTTGGGGTGAAGGTACGGTTTCCGGCACGACCGGATCAGGGGGGCCGGAGGATCGTTCGGAACTGGGCGCATTGATCTCCTACTACCGCTCCATCAGCAGGGTCCCCCTGGCGGTGGCCGCGGGGAGTGCCCGGATGCTGGCACCCGGATCGCCGGATGCCGTCACAGGGCATGAAGATCTGGTGTCTGTCGAATGGACCGGGCAGGCAGGGAATGGGCAGGCAGGGAATGGGCAGGCGTGGACCGGCAGGCAGGACTATCCCGGGGCCTTGGCACTGCAGGCCATCGGGGATGAGGATCTGCTGAACAGGCTCGGCCTGCACTGGAGCCGGCAGATGACCCGGCTGGGAAGCCAGGTGTTGCTGGAGCCTGTTCAGAATATGTACGTGGGGGAAGCCCTCAGGCAGAGCCACCGGCTGCTTTCATCCAAATACCAGCCGGGCGCGGGCGCTTCCGAAATGGAACGGATGCTGGGCGAGGTGACCGGATTTTCCAGCATGATCGGCGCTGATGCGGCAAAAACAGCCGGACTGGCTGCCTGCTTCGAAACGGATGTGATTCTTGAAGACCGGCTCCAGGAGGAGATCGGATCACGGCTGAGCGCTGCGGGAATCGATGAGGCGGTGATCCGCCGGCGGGCACGCATGGTCCTTGCCTTCAAATACTGGGCGGGACTGGCTCACGGCTATTCACAGGAGGAACTCGCTGCGATGAATGAAGAATTCAACGATGCTGCCACACCTGAAGCACAGATGGCGCTGGTCAGGGACCTGTGGGCCGGGGCCATCACCGTGCTGAATGACCGCTGGGAGGAGCTCCCCCTGAAGGAACTTGATCAGAAGAAAATCGCCTGCCTGTCCGTCAACCGTCCCGCTCCCACCCCCTTTCAGCTGATGGCGGAGAATTATACCCGGCTGTCCGGCTTTTCCTGGCTGCCCGGGCAGCCAGGGAGGGATTCCCTGCCGGAGAGACTGGCGGAATATGATGTGGTGCTGGCAGGAGTCTACTGGCCCGGCCCTGTTCCCGGTGCAGACCGGGGGATCCTGGCCGAAACCGAAGGAATGATCCGGGCCCTGTCTGAACATACCCGGCTGATCACCGTCTGGTTCGGTCCGCCGGGAGCACTGGAGGAGGAGTACGCATTCCTGCAGGAATCCGACATACTGGTGGTGACCTACGAAGAGAATGTGTGGACCGGGGAACTGGCTGCCCAGCTGATCTTCGGGGGGATCGGCGGCAACGGTCGCCTTCCGGTCTCCGTCGGGACCTATCCGGCGGGCAGCGGGATCCGGACCGAAGGGAACCTCAGGCTGCAGTATGCCCTGCCTGAAAATGCCGGACTCTCTTCGGCATTCCTGGACCGAAGGATCGATTCCATCGTGGGTGAGGGACTGGAGGCGGGGGCCTACCCGGGCTGCGAGGTGATGCTGGCACGCGACGGAAGGGTGATCTTCCACCGCACCTACGGGAGCCATACCTACGACCGCAGGGTGGAGGTAGAAAAGGGTGACCTTTACGACCTGGCTTCGGTCACCAAGGTTTCGGCCCCACTGGCCGGGCTCATGGTCCTGGAGGGAATGGACCGTTTCTCCCACACCGGCCGGCTCGGTGCCTACACCTCTTCCATGAGGCGCTCCGACAAGGCCGACCTGCCGCTGAAGGATATCCTTGCCCACCAGGCAGGGCTCTACCCATGGATCCCATACTGGCAGGATGCGGTCAGAAGGGACGGGGAGTACAGGAGGCGTTTTCTAAGGGTCGCCCCCTCGACACGTTACTCCCAGGGAGTGGCCGATCACCTTTTCCTGAGGGACAACTACCGCAAAAAGATCTACCGGAGCATCCGGAAATCGGAACTGGGTGAAAAGCGCTATGTGTACAGCGGCCTCTCCTTCTTCATCTTTCCCGAGATCATCGGGGAGCTTTCCGGGAGACCCTACGAGGATTTCCTGAAGGAGAGCGTCTACCGGCCCCTGGGAGCATGGGACCTCACCTTCAATCCCCTGCGTTTCTATCCCGCCTCAAGGATCGTTCCCACGGAATACGACTCCCTGTTCCGCAAGCAGCAGATCCACGGGTACGTCCACGATGAGGGAGCCGCCATGATGGGCGGCTATTCGGGGAATGCCGGACTGTTCTCCACGGCCAACGACCTGATGAAGCTGTTCGAGATGTACCGGAGGATGGGAACCTATGGAGGAGAGGAGATCATTCCGGGTGACGTTTTGAGGGAATACACCAGCTACCAGTTCCCGGAACTGCAGAACAGGCGCGGGCTCGGATTTGACAAGCCGCTGCTGGACGGCAGGGACGGCACCCCGCAGGACTACCCCTGTCCCGGTGCCTCCCCGGCCAGTTTCGGGCACTCGGGATTCACGGGCACCTTTGCCTGGGCCGATCCCGCCCTTGGCATTACCTACGTCTTCCTTTCCAACCGGGTCTATCCCACCCGTGAGAACAACCTGCTTTCGGATATGAATATCCGCACCTCCATCCTGCAGGTCCTTTACGATGCCATCGAAGAGGCGGAAGGGGGAGCCGAATAGGAGCCTGGCCTGTACGATCTGCATGATTACTGCCTGACAGGATCTGAACGATTCCCGCATGGCAGGATCTGAATGAATCCCCGTCCGGAAGGAACCCGACAATCCCGGACCAGCCGGTTGTGCATAATTTCCGTCCCCTTCGGGAAAAAAGAGCCTTCCGTACATGGGCCTTTAGGAGATTAATGGGTAATTTTGGGGTTTTTGAAACCAAACGAGATGGATTATAAGATGCACACCAGGGCTGCGGACAACATCCGCATCCTTTCGGCCGCCATGGTCGAAAAAGCCAAATCAGGACATCCCGGGGGCGCCATGGGAGGCGCCGATTTCATTGAAATGCTTTACTCCCGTTTTCTCACCTTCGACCCGGATGACATGGCATGGCCGCTGAGGGACCGCTTTTTCCTGGATCCAGGGCATATGTCCCCCATGCTTTACAGTATTCTCACGCTCACGGGTCACTTTACCCTTGAGGAGCTTGAGCAGTTCCGCCAGTGGGGAAGCCCCACCCCCGGGCATCCGGAACTGGATCCTGAAAGGGGAGTGGAGAACACCTCAGGTCCGCTGGGCCAGGGTCATACCATGGCCGTGGGGGCCGCCATCGCGGAGCGCTTCATGGTGGCGCGGTTCGGGGAATGGATGGCACACCGCACCTTTGCATTTATATCCGACGGAGGGATCCAGGAGGAGATCTCCCAGGGTGCTGGCCGGATTGCTGGTCACCTGGGGTTGTCCAACCTGATCATGTTCTACGACTCCAACGACATACAGCTTTCCACCCGCACCAGCGTGGTCACCACCGAGGACACTGCCAAAAAGTACGAGGCGTGGAACTGGAACGTCATGACCATCGACGGCAACAGTCCGGCTGCCATTTTCGAGGCCCTCACCAGGGCCATGGAGGAGAAGGAGCGCCCCACGCTGATCATCGGGAAGACCATTATGGGCAAGGGTGCCCTTGACGAGAACGGGGCCAGTTTTGAGAGCCAGACCTCCACCCACGGCATGCCCCTTTCGGAAGCCGGTGCTTCGTTTCCGAAAACGGTGGAGAACCTGGGAGGCGATCCGCACAATCCCTTCGTGATCTTTCCCGAGGTGGCCGCCACCTACCAGAAAGTGCTTGATGAGAAGCGCAGGCTGGTGGCGGAGAAACGAACACTTCAGGCAACCTGGGAGAAGGAGAATCCCGGCCAGGCCGCCAAATGGAAGAAATTCCTGAAGGGCGAGCTGCCGGAGATCGACTTCGCCGCCATTGCCCAGAAGGCGGGAGCCCCCACCAGGGGTGCTTCCGGAACGGTGCTCGCCAGCCTGGCGGGGAAGGTGGAGAACCTGATCGTCTCATCGGCCGACCTGTCCAACAGCGACAAGACGGATGGCTATTTGAAAAACACCACGCCCTTTGCCAGGGGGACCTTCAACGGTTCTTTCCTGCAATCGGGTGTGAGCGAACTGACCATGGCAGCCATTGCCAACGGCATCGCCCTGCACGGAGGAGTGATCCCGGTGGTGGGCACCTTCTTCGTCTTCAGCGATTACATGAAGCCGGCGGTGCGGCTGGCTGCGCTGATGCAGCTTCCCGTCAAGTACATATGGACCCATGATGCTTTCCGCGTAGGGGAGGACGGGCCCACCCACCAGCCGGTGGAACAGGAGGCGCAGATCAGGCTGCTGGAACACCTGAAGAACCACCACGGGGACCGGTCCATGCTGGTACTCCGTCCCGCCGATGCGGTGGAGACCAATGTGGCCTGGAAAATGGCCCTGGAGAACTCCCGCACCCCCACGGCACTGATCCTTTCCAGGCAGGGCATTCCGGATGTGCCGGCGGGGACCGGTTCGGACCGTTATACCGATGCACTGCAGGCGCAGAAAGGCGCCTATGTGGTCCGGGATTGCGACGGTAAACCCGATGTGGTGATGATCGCATCCGGCTCGGAAGTCTCCACCCTGCTGGCAGGGGCCGGTCTGCTGGAGGAGAAGAAAAAGCTCAAAGTGAGGGTGGTCTCGGTGATCTCCGAAGGACTTTTCAGGGATCAGCCTGTCAGCTACCAGGAAGAGGTGCTGACTGCGGATGCCCCGCTGTTCGGGATGACTGCCGGGCTGCCGGTGACCCTGCAGGGACTGGTGGGCAGCCGCGGGGAGGTATTCGGGATGGAGAGTTTCGGTTTTTCCGCCCCTTACAAGGTGCTGGACGAGAAGCTCGGATTTACCGGGGAGAATGTGTACAACCAGGTCACCCGCATGCTGGGTGTCTGATGGGTAGAGGGAATAACCAATCAATGAGGAAGACAAGCGGGATGGCAACGATAGTGTGCAGTGGACGAAGGGCAGTTAAAGGGACAGAGAGAAGGAGGATGATTGGGGCATCAAAGCACGGTTCAGTAGCCCCGGCGATCCGCATCCAGCTGATCACGGGCCTTCTGGCGCTTTCCCTGTTCCAGCTGCCGGCGGCGGGTCAGAAGATCCCGTCTGAAAAACCGAAGCTGGTGGTGGGGATCACCATCTCGGGGATGCGCTACGACTACCTGTCGGTCTACTGGGACAAGTTCGGGGAGAACGGTTTCCGAAGGATGGCCACCACCGGAGGGAACTGCAAGAATGCCCGTTACGACTACCTGATCACGGAACCTTCCGTGGGATTTGCCACCATCGCAACCGGTGCCAGGCCCAATGCCCACGGGATCGTCTCCGATTACTGGTACGAGCGGCTCACCAACCAGGTGGCTTACTGCATTGATGATCCGGAAGAGACTACCGTTGGGGGGAGTTACGGTACGGGAGCCTATTCGCCCTCCCATATGAGCAGCCGCACCCTGGCCGACCAGCTGAGGGTGATCAGCCGCTTTCAGTCCAAATCCATCGGTATCTCCATGGATCCGCAGGCCGCAGTGCTCATGGCGGGCCATACGGCCAACGCCGCCTACTGGATCGATCCCGCCAGCGGGAACTGGATCTCCGGAAGCTACTACATCGATTCCCTGCCCGATTGGGTGCGCGGGTTCAACGAAAAGAAGTACCAGGACCTTTACCTGGAGAACACCTGGACCCCGATGCTGCCCCTGTCGGAATACAGCGGCAGCATGCTGGACAACAATCCCTACGAGACAGGTTTCAACGGACAGATCACCTTCCCCTACGAACTTCCGCGGCTCAGCCAGCCCCAGCGCAATGTGACCGATTACAGGGTGCTGATGTCCACCCCGTGGGGGAACACCTATACCAAGGACATGGCCATTGCGGCCATGGTGAACGAGGAGCTCGGGCAACGGGAGGTGACCGACTGGATCCACATCGGGTTCAATGCCACCCGGCACCTGGCGGAGCGCTACTCCACCTGGTCGCTGGAGATGCAGGATACCTACCTGCGGCTGGACCAGGACATCGCCCACCTGCTGGAGTTCCTGGACGGGCACCTGGGACTGGAGAACGTGCTGATCTACGTCACGGCTGAGAATGCACTGGCCGATGACCCGCGCTACCTGGAGGAGAGCCGCATCCCAGCCGGTTTTTTCAACTACCGGACCTCCATCTCCCTGTTGCGCTCTTACCTGAATGCCATTTACGGGCAGGGGGACTGGGTCAGTTTTTACTATGCCCAGCAAATCTATCTCAATCAGCAGCTCATCGAGGATTCACGGCTTTCCCTGGAGGAGTTCCAGGACCGGGTGGCCCGCTTCATGGTCCAGATCCACGGCGTGTCCAACGCCCTTCAGTCCTACGTCCTGCAGCGCAACGATTTTACGGACGGGATCTACGCCCGCATCCAGAACAGTTATTACCAGAAGCGGTCGGGTGATGTGCTCATTTACCTCACCCCGGGGTGGGTGGAGTACAGCAGCGTGAGCAGGAACGGGTTTGTCGATTTCAAATACGGGCCCCACGTTCCCCTGATCTTCTACGGCTGGAAGGTGAACCGGGTCACCATCCCCTATCAGGTCTCCCCGGCCGACATCGCGGCCACCATCGCTTACTACCTGGAGATCAGCCTGCCCGAGAACGCCTCCGGCAAGGTCATCTCAGACCTGGTGAAGTAGAGTTTGTGAAAGGTTATCCGTTGATTTCGCTGTATTGCAGCGTTCGGTATATTGGTCAACCGGCCAGGTGACTGTTTGTCAGCCGTTGCACTTGTCCCTCAGGGCGCAGAAGGCACGGATCATGGAAGGATCTTTCTCCACCGCTGTGCCCACCACGAACATATCGGCGCCCGCATTGAGCACGTCCTTGGCGATGGCCGGGGTGCTGATCCCTCCGCCGGCGATCAGCGGAAGGGAGATGTTGCGCCGTATCGCATGGATGGTATCGTAGCCTACCGGGTGTTCTGCCCCGCTTCCCGCTTCCAGGTAGATGATCTTCATTCCCAGCATCTCGCCTGCCATGGCCGTGGCCACTGCAATTTCCGGTTTTCCGGCGGGGATGGGACGGGTATGGCTCATGTATTCCACCGAGGTGGAGCTCCCGTTCTCGATGAGCATGTAACCGGTGGGGATCACCTCGATCCCGGCGTTGCTCAGGTGCGGGGCGGCCAGCACATGGTTACCGATCAGGTATTCCGGATTGCGGCCTGAGATCAGGGAGAGGAACAGGATACCGTCCGCCCGGTCCGACAGCTGGATCACATTTCCCGGAAAGATAAAGACGGGCACATGGGTTTTCAGTTTCAGGTCGGTGATGGTGATATCGATGGGCTTGTACAGGATGCTTCCCCCCACCAGCAAAAGGTCGGGCGGATCCTGGTTGATGTGCCCGATCAGGTTATCAAGGGCCTGGTCGTCATACTTGTCCGGGTCCACCAGCAGTGCAAACTTCTTCTGTTTGCGGTGTCTGATTGTATCGTAGAAACTTTTCACGGGTTATTCCTTTACGCACCACACCAGTGCATAGTCTTCATGTTGCAGGTACTCCAGTTCGAAAGCCTCCTTGCCGGTCCCGTTCACCGCATAGCCCGTCATGAATCCGCTCTCTTCCGGATCGAAGGGTGAGATGGTGAGCCCGTCCCTGAAGTTGATATCCTGTTTGTCGCAGATCTTGTACATGGCCTCCTTGGCGCACCAGTGCAGGTAGAGGTGGTATTTTTTCAGTTCCGGATCTTCGGTGATTCGCTCCTGTTCGTTGAGGAACTTGTCGGCCACCTTGCTGATCTTCCCCGACATGTATTCCAGGTCAATCCCCACCCGCTTATCCTTGCTGATGAGTACGGCAGTGAGGTCTTTGGAGTGGGAAATGCTGATGTTGTGGGTATTTCCCCTGACGAACGGTTTGTTCTCCGCGTTATAGAGAATGCGGGTGTCTTTTCCCAGCATGTTCTTCACCAGCGCGCGCACGCTCAGCCACTCGACCTTCCTGCTGATGTTCTTGAAGCTGTCGAGTTTGGTTTTTTCCACGGTGGCCAGGTCAACCATGCTGTACAGGGAATCGAAATCCTCGGTTATCTCCCACACGCCCAGATGGCAATCAGGCAATATTTCTGT
>CAZNSZ010000047.1:0-34384 GCA_964575865.1 uncultured Bacteroides sp.
GCAGACTGTCTGGTCATCTGCGATACTGTTGCCTGTGATCAGCGGGATGTTGAGGATTTCAAAAGGAACGCTAAAGTCCATGCAAGCATCCTCGCTTCCTGATAATACGATGCGTCTGTAATAGATTGTCTCGGTCCTGCCAGCAGGTTGGTAATTCTGCTCATCAGCCCCGCTGATATCGGTCCAGCTTCCGCCAGAGATGGAATCCTGCCAGAGGTAACGGTAATCGGAGGTATCGCCGTTCAGGGGCAGTGACCCATTGAGCTGACCTGGAATGCTGTCAAAACAGATTGTATCTGCAAATGAGCTGAGATCGGCAGCAGTGACCACGTTGTTGGTGAGTGTCGGCCAAACCTGCACCAGCAAGGCATTGGAGGTATCCACACATGCACCTGATGTTACCTCCCTGGCAAAATAGGTGGTCACTGTCAGATCTCCTGCCTGATAGGCTGAATCGGTGCCTCCGGTGGGTAAATAGGCGGATGATTCCGTTCTGTACAGCCAGCGGTAACTGAACCTGGGATCAGCGCTGGGATCCCCGAAGTCAAGGATCCCGTCGGGTATGAATCTCTCTGGAACACCGCCGAAACATACCGTATCTGGGGCAGTGATTGTATTACCTGTAATGGCGGTATCCACATGGACGGCAATCGTAAAGCTCATATTTGTAAGCTCACCTGAGGTTACCTCCCTCCGATACCAGGTGGTTTGTGTCAGATAGTCATTGAATTTAAAATCCTGCGCCTTGTCCGTCCCTTTTGTGGCTACCTGCCATGTTTGGGCAGAATCTGTACTTTCATACCACTGGAAGCTGTATGCTCCGGTCCCCCCCCACGGTGGACCAGCAGTGATGGTCTCAGGTATCTGATCTGTACAAACCGTATATTCATCAGGCACGGTATTGAAGATAAATCCATATAAAGGTACATTCAGGTTGTGGATGGAATCGGGAGGATCCCCGTCGGTTGCACAGTACCTGTTTGCTGTGGGCAAATGCAATCCCTGTTGTCCCTTGCTAAAATCCATCTGGAGGCCCGGGAAGGCATTCCCTGACAACCAGTAGGCGCCTCCCCCGCCACCACCGCCTGGCCCCGTAACTTCAGTCAGATGGTTTGTATTACCGCCATCCCCTCCTATCGCGCTAATATTCAAACCGTTGAAATGATGAACATCCAACAGGATGGCTCCTCCTCCTCCCCCTCCTCCTCCTGCTCCAGTCACATTAGATTCAACGGACTCCCCGTCCGCCCTGATGAATTTGTCATTACCCTCAATGGTATTCGCCACGATAATTACCACTCCGCCACCGTTCCCTCCATCACTGGTTTGCCGGCCTGCAATCCGTGTTCCTGTTCCGCCCCCCCCTCCAAGGAAGACCCGGTTCACAAAACGCAGATTAATATCCTGGTAACCGTAAGGCCACATATCCACACCTCCATTTCCCTGAGTTATCAAGACGGGATCACATGAGTTTGCCTCACACCCTCCATTTCCGCCGGATCCGAAATTACTGCCGCCGCCTCCACCCGAGAGCCTTGCATTCCCTCCTCCTCCCCCGTTGATATTACTTGCTTTTCCCCTCAGAAGGTCAAAGTTGAGAAGGCTTATCCCCTCACCTTTTAATCCCGCCCGTACCGGCCCTTCCAAGGGATAGAAATAATCATTGTAAAGATTGGTATCTGTGACCGCACAATCTCCGTTGTATAGTTCAGTTTCAGTAGCTCCGTGAAATCCCTTCCCCGAAACATTGATGTCCGCATCCAGTTTCAGTGTCCGTTGGACAAAAAGTGCCAGTACACCCCCATACTGCTTGGTCGAATCCCAGGCAGGTACTGTTATTTCACTCTCCACCACTGCGTTCCGGAATGAATGAACTCGAATCAGCTGGGCAGATTCACCGGCTTGCATGGGCTTGATACCGGTTTTGTCTTTTTCAATTCCGTCCAGGCTATTATTGAATACTACTAAATTGCTGTCTGGGATGATCGTGTCGATTAGCACAAATGCATAGCGTCCCATGTTCAACGGAGCCTGACTGCCATCGATATTACCGATATCTTCATTCGCAGGATCCGTAATGATAGTGGACCCCCTTGTGCAGTAAACCATCACTGTATCCCCTATTGCAAAGGGATCCAGGTTATCTACTTTCACCGAAGCCACATCATTTTCAGGTGTGTAGATAGTAGTGATGGCCGCATACCTGTTCAGGGTATCCCCCCCGATGGGAGTGAAGTAGGTGGATTGGGAAATCCCTTGCTGGAATGCAATGCCCAGGATAAGCAGCAGCAGGGTGATATGTCGTCTGATCAGCAAGGGTTTCGGGTTACCGGAGTCAAACCGAATTCTAAGATAGCAATAAATATGAATCGCCGCTGACCGCGGATATTCACGTTTTATCAACTACCACAGGAAGTTCTACGTAAAAAGTGGTCCCTTTGTTCACCTCTGTTTCAAACCAGATTTTTCCGCCGAAGGAACGGATGATATTGTGGCTGATCGCCAGCCCCATTCCCATGCCCCCCGACTTGGTGGTGAAGTTGGGCTGGAAGAGCCGGTGCCTGATCCCTTCGGGGATGCCCTTCCCGTTGTCGCTGACCATGACCACCACCCGTTTGTTTTCAACCACTTCCAACCGGACGTCGATCTTTCCCTTCCGGTGATCGGGAATGGACTGCATGCCATTTTTAATCAGGTTGATGAACACCCTTGTCAGCTGCTCCCTGTCGGCGAAAACAAATACTTTCTGGTATCCTCCCGGGTTCAGGGTGATCACCGTTTTCTCACCGGTCTCAAACAGCTGCATCAGGTTGTTCATGATGGTGACCAGGTTGATGCGTTCGGTCCGTGCCCTGGGCATTTTGGCAAAATCAGAAAACTCGTTGGCAATGGCGCTCAGTGAGTCGATCTGTTCGATGAGGGTGGCCGAGATACGGTCGACCATCTCCGGATCGGCTTTGCCGGAATCGATGGCCCGCTGAAGGTGCTGCACATTGAGTTTCATGGGCGTCAGCGGATTCTTGATCTCGTGGGCGATCTGCTTGGCCATCTCCCTCCAGGCCGACTCCCGTTCCGACTGTGCCAGCAGATAGGCGCTTTTCTCCAGCTCCCGCACCATATAGTTATACTCCTCCACCAGTCCCCTGATCTCATCGCTGCGATCATACCGGATCATCTCGTTCTCCTTGCTGAGGCTCACCTGCGCCATGCGGTTCTGGATCATCCGCAGCGGCTGGGTGATCCGGTCAGCCAGGAATACGCTGAAGAGCAGGATCACCAGCAACAGGATCAGGTAAATGTTGATCACCGCCATCACCATGTTGGTCACATCCTGGGTGAGGGCCCCCGACTGGGTAAAGTAGGGAAGGTTCAGGTAGGCCAGGAAACGGTTATCGCTGTTCATCAGGGGAACATAGGCGGAGATGTATTTCATCTCCCCGATGTGCTCATTGTGGATGAATTCGGAGGCACCGCCCTCGCTCATGTTCTCAAAAACCAGCCTGTTCATGCGGCGGCTGAGCAGTTGACGGTCGAAAATCTCAGACCGGGAAGTGGCCAGCAGGTTCCCGTCCCTGTCGTACAGGTTGATGTCCGTGTAGAAGACATTGGAGAACTTCCTGAGCAGTTCATCCAGGTTGTAATAATCTTCCGAAGCCCAGTTTACCAGGTCTTCCTCGTACTCCACCTTGTGCAGCAGCTCGATGTAGACCGACCGCATGGTGTTTCTCAGGTTGTCGTAGTTTTTGGCCCGGTACTGCTGGATGACGAAATAGATGGTCCCGGCACAGATCAGGGCGAAGGTGAGGAACAGGACCCCGACCATGGTGTACTGGATCCGGTTCTTGAAATTCCAGTTGAAAGTAGGTGCCAGGTTCCTTACCGTTGCAAGCAGATAGAACATGGCCAGCAGCAGGAAATTGAACGCGAAGATGTAGGAGAAGGAGATCAGGCTGTCCACCAGGGTCACCGAAGGGGTGCCCACAATGATGGTATTCTGTTCGTCCACATTATAAATGGTATGGTCATACCCGTCCATGCTTACCCTTTCAAACATTTGGTTACCGGCAGTATAGTAAGCGGCATACCTGCGGTAAGGGAATTCCCCTTCCTGGGTGATCAGCTGCCCCCTGTTATATTTCGCAAAGGAGAAATCAGAACGGGTGAAGGTGGTGTAGGTATCGTCCAGCAACAACTCGGGGTAGCCGAGTTCTTCGGAAATGATCTTTGAATCGAGTTCGATGAAGACCCGGTGCTCACTGTCATCCCTGAAATACGGGATGGAAGCCATGTAGGAGATCCGGCCGTTCAGGTTGTTGAGGAAGTAAAAATCGCTCCCCGGTATCTCGATCCCCTGCTCCTGGATCATCCGGTCGAAGAAGGTATAGCAGTGCTGCCATTCATCGTCAGGCGGCTGGATGTAGACCCGGTCTTCAGGTCGGCAGACGGTAACCTGCAGGTCATATTTGGTCCAGTACCCGGAAAAATAGTTCCTTCGCAGCCGCTCAACCACCTGATCGATATCGATGTATGCGAGGTTCAGGAAACCTGCAAATATGGAGTCGTTCCGGATGGCCATGGACATTTCACTGAAGAGCATCTCGGCCACCGGATCGTGCTCCGATGAAAGCTTGACCAGTTCCACCTCCTTCTGCTGCTCGATATTGGTGTGGTTGACGTCCTGAAGCCGGATGACCATGAAAACGGAACTGAACAGGAGGATGAATATGAACCTGGAAAAGGTGGCCCTGCCGTCCCGGTAATGATAACGCAGGTAATAGAAGGCACCGAGCAGCAGCAACATGAAGATCCAGGTGACCCATATGGTCCCCTGTTCCCTGACCGCCCCCATGATCAGCATGACCCCTGTCACCGTCAATATGCCTGCCACCAGAGAAGCTCCAAGCGAATCCGAATAGAGCCGCAGCGCCCGGTCAACCGCCAGGCCGAGGATGATGAACCAGGTGATGACCACCAGTAGCCCGAGCACCGTGTAAACGGAGAAGGTGGTCACCCGGTGGGCAACGAATGAGATGGTCGAATCCAGCACCAGGGAACGGATCAGTTCACTGATGAACACCAGGATCATTGCTGAAAGCGCATAAAGCAGGATGGCGGAAATTCTTTTTCCGGCCTTGCTGATTCCCTGGCCAAGGTCCAGATACAGATAATAGATCAACGACAGGACCAGGGCGCCCACGGTAGTTACCATCAGCGCCCCCAGGGAGGGAAAAAACCGGCTGGCGTAAAGCTCCGGCTGAAACAGGTCTGTCCGGGTCAGCAGTGACGGAACGGAGTATTTGACCACTGCAACGACAGCACCGGCGATCACCACCGAAAGGGAGAACGCCCAGATCCACCGCCCCCGCCCGGGAGCCTGTCTCATCAACTGGCAGATCCCTGCAAAGAACAGGATCCCGAATAAAAGCAAACTGAGGATGGCAATGGCCTTCATGGATCCATGCTCCTGTTGTGCCCCGGAAAAGTCCAGTGAAAAGAGATAGGCCCCATTCAGGTTCTGGACCGCCACATTCCCGTTGCTTTCCAGGACCTGGATCCGGACCCTGTCATCAAGGGGGAAATCGGGGTGAAATCCATTGACAAGGAATTCGTTCTGAAATGGAAAATGGGTTTGGATCTCGATCAGCCCGATCAGCATCCCGCCTTTCACCGGTTGCGAAACGGTCACATAATCCGCATTCCTTAAAGAGAGATAGGGCCTTGAGAGCCTGGACCGCCAGCGGGTGGGTAGCGGTACCGAATGATCCGACCAGTATCGCAGAATTTCATCCTGGTAATAGAAGATGGAGATCCCCCTGGTATTGGCCATCTCCTGGTAACGGGGGGATCTGCCGTTGAGAACGGAAACCGGAGGATCTGTTTCAAAAAGATTGGAAAGCAGCTGAAATTCAGCGGTAAGCAGGCGCTCCTTCTGATGCAGGACCTTCTCGAACCTCCTGGATTCCAGCAGGGTAAAGGGCTGATCACGATAGCGTCCCCCGGTGTACACACTGGCGACAAGAAAGAGGACGGATACAAGGATCAGGAATACTCCCCTCCTGACAGGTCCACGTTTGTAATATTCTCTGCTCGCTTCCATAGGAGGATTCAGGCATGGTGATATGGTTCCCCTTTCAGGATTGTGAATGCCCTGTACAGCTGCTCCATGAAAATCACACGGACCAGCTGATGCGAGAAGGTCAGGGTGGAAAGAGAGAGCTTTGCATCGGCCCGTTCATACATGGCCGTGTTAAATCCGTAAGGACCACCAATGGCAAACACCAGGTGTGCGACCCTGCCCTCCAGCGAGTTGAGGTATTCGGCAAACTGTATGGAGGTATACTGTGCTCCCCTTTCATCCAGGAGTACCAGAAAATCACCCGGTTTGATCCGGCGCAACATTTGCGATCCTTCCTGCTCCTGGACCTCCTGCATGGTCAGGTTCCGCGTTTTCTTCAGATCGGGGACGGTCTCGATGCGGAATGGGGCATACCGCTCCACCCGTTTCCTGAACAGCCCCACTCCTTCCCGGATAAAGGCATCCCTGGTTTTTCCGCATTCAATCAGCGTGATACGCATGTGAAACGGTTTTTGTATCTTGCACCTTCAAACAGGGTGGTTCTGGTTCCGGATTGGTCCAATTATTGTGGTTTCTTACAAACATAATTGATATTTTGAACAAGGTCCACAAATTTATTGCCAAACCTGACATGTACGTTTCACCAATAAAGAGATGAACAGGTTAATAACTATTTTTCTGCTCCATGCCTTGTCGCTGTTATCCGTTTCCGGGCAGACCGTCCCGCAGGAACTGGTGGACGCCATCAAGGCGGGCAATGCCTCCAGGATGTCGGAACATTTCCACCAGAGCCTTGAGATGACGATCCTGGATAAGGATTACGATGCCAGTAAAGTTCAGGCCAGCAGGATCATGGAAAGTTTTTTCAAGAACCACGCCCCCACCGATTTCACCATCTCCTTCGAGGGAACCAAGGATCAGTCCCGATATGCCATCGGCACATTGAAAACCAAGGATGGTGTTTTTCGGGTGAACCTCTTCTTTCTCAATATGGACGGGGCCCGGTTGATCTATTACCTCAGCATCGAAAAGGAGACCCCCTATGTACTCTCTCCTAGACCTTGACAAAGCCATAGACCTCTGGTTCAGGGAAGATATCGGGGACGGCGACCACACCACATTCAGCACCATCCCGGCAGAAGTGACCGGAACAGCCAATCTGCTGGTCAAGGAATCAGGGATCCTGGCAGGGGTCCGGGTGGCCGAAAGAATCTTCAAAAGGTTTGATGACAGTATCGAAATGGAGCTGTTCATCCGCGATGGCGATCCCATCGAACCCGGGAACATCGCTTTCCGGGTTTGCGGGAAGGTACATACCATCCTGCAATGTGAACGGCTGGTACTGAATGTGATGCAGCGGATGAGCGGGATCGCGACCAGCACGCGGTCCTATGTGAAAATGCTCGAAGGGACCGGGACCAGGATCCTCGACACCCGAAAAACAACACCGGGCATGCGGATGCTCGAAAAAGAGGCGGTCAAGCTGGGAGGGGGGGTGAACCACCGCTTCGGACTCCATGACATGATCCTGATCAAGGACAACCACATTGATTTTGCAGGAGGGATCAGGCACGCCATCCAGGGAACAAGGCACTACCTGAAGGAGAAAGGAATGGAGCTGGACATCGTGGTGGAGGCGCGCTCACTGGAAGATGTGGAAGAGGCGCTTGCAATGGGCGGGATCCAGCGGATCCTGCTGGACAACTTCAGCCTGGAAAAGACCAGGCAGGCGGTCGCCCTGATCAACGGCAGGGTGGAGACCGAGTCATCGGGAGGGATCACCAAAAAGACCATCAGGGATTACGCGGAATGCGGGGTGGATTTCATCTCAGTGGGTGCCCTGACCCACCGCATCGAAAGCCTTGATCTGAGCCTGAAAGCGGAATTCGCCGTGGGGGAGTGCCAGCCATCTGAAATCGGGCATCATGAAGGATGACAGGGACCTTTCCATGCACCGGGACCGAAGGGAATATACCCGGGGCAGGATGGAGGAAGGGGCACTTCCCGGAGACCCCCTTGAACTGTTTAAAAGGTGGCTGACCGAGGCCAGGGCCACCACCCATCCCGATCCCACGGCCATGCACCTGTCGACCGTGGATACCCGCGGACGTCCTTCCTCCAGGATGGTTTTGCTGAAGGACCTTTGGGAGGGAAAACTGATCTTCTTCACCAACTACCAGAGTCGCAAGGGAAACGAGCTGCGGGAAAGAACAGAGGTGGCGGCGCTCTTTTTCTGGGCTGAACTTGAAAGACAGGTCAGGATAGAAGGAAGGGCGAAACCCATACCTGATTCTTTATCAGACAAATACTGGCATTCAAGACCCCTGGAAAGCAAAATCGGGGCCTGGGCTTCACCCCAGAGCCGTGAAATAGGAGACCGCCGGCAGCTGGAATCGGCCTACGGGCATTACCGGCAGCAGTTCAGCGGCCAGCGTGAGATCCCGAGACCTCCCCACTGGGGCGGTTATGCCATTGAACCGGACTGCATTGAATTCTGGCAGGGGGGAGTGCACAGGCTGCACGACCGGATCCGTTATGATAGAAACGGAAAGGTATGGACCAGGGTCAGGCTGGCACCCTGACCGAACAGATCAGGATCTCAGTTTTTCCAGCTGGGAGGTCAGCACCCTGAACTTGGCGCTGGCATCGGCAAGTTTCTGTTGTTCCTTCTCCACCACCGAAGGGGGGGCATGCTGGACGAAACGTTCATTGTCGAGCTTTTTCTGCACGCTTTCCATGAATCCCCTGATATATGCCAGTTCCGATTCCAGACGCTGGATCTCCTGCCCCTTATCCACTGCTTCGCCCACCGGAATAAAATATTCCACATTGTTGACAATAAAGGATACCGTGCCCGATGGATCCCCGGTGATATGATTCACCTCGCTCAGGGTGGCCAGCTTGATCAGTACGGGTTCCAGTCCGGCGGGATGTTTCCCCCTCTCCTGGGTGCGGACCATCAGCGGGATCTCCTCCCTGTGGGGGATATTTTTCTCTTTCCGGATGCTCCTGACCGTGGTGACCACCTCCTTGACCGCATCGAACTGTTTAAGCAACTGTCGGTCATAGGATTTGCCGGCAGGCATGGGAGAGATCATCAGGCTCTCCCCTTTACCGCGCGGGAGCATCAGCTGCCAGATCTCTTCTGTGATAAACGGCATGAAGGGATGGAGCAGGTGGAGCAGGCGGTCCAGGAAATCCAGGGTGGACCGGTAGGTCGTGCCGTCCATGGGGGTGGAGAATGCCGGCTTGACCAGTTCCAGGTACCAGGAAGAGAACTCGTCCCAGAAAAGGCGGTATACAGACATCAGGGCATCCGAGATCCGGTACCTGGAAAACTGATCCTCCACCTTTTTCATCACCCTGTTGATCCTCGCTTCGAACCATTGCACCGCCAGGGCGGCATGGGACGGCTGTGACAGGTTTTCGTCCACTTCCCAGCCCCTGATCAGCCTGAATGCATTCCAGATCTTGTTGCTGAAATTCCTTCCCTGCTCCGTCAGGCTCTCGTCAAAAAGCAGGTCATTCCCGGCCGGAGAGCAGAGCAGCATGCCCACCCTTACCCCGTCGGCACTGTATTTTTTCATCAGCTCAATGGGATCGGGAGAGTTTCCGAGGGATTTGGACATTTTCCTTCGCTTGCTGTCCCGGACGATACCGGTCAGATAGACCGTATCGAAAGGTTTCTCGTTCCTGTACTCATAGCCCGCGATGATCATCCTGGCCACCCAGAAGAAGAGGATCTCCGGTGCGGTGACCAGGTCATTGGTCGGATAGTAATACCGGATATCCTCGTTGTCGGGATGGCGGATCCCGTCAAACACTGAAATGGGCCATAACCAGGATGAGAACCAGGTATCCAGCACATCCTCATCCTGCCTGAGGTCAGTCAGCCGGAGGGAATCCCTGCCGGTCTGCTTCCTTGCCAGTTCCAGGGCTTCCTTCTCTGTTTCGGCCACCACATAATCATTGGGACCTTCCCCGAAAAACCAGGCGGGGATCCGGTGGCCCCACCACAGCTGCCTGGAGATGCACCAGTCCTTCACGTTTTCCATCCAGTGCCGGTAGGTGTTCTTGAATTTGGAAGGCTGCAGGCTGATGTGATCGTTCATTACATGCTCCAGGGCGGGGACACTGAGCTCCTTCATTTTCAGGAACCACTGAAGGCTCAGTTTTGGCTCGATGACCGCGTCGGTCCTTTCTGAATAGCCGACCTTGTTGACATAAGGCTCTGTTTTTACAAGGTTGCCAGCTGCCTCAAGGAGGGGAACGATCTGTTTCCTGGCCTCGAACCGGTCGGTGCCTACCAGCACCTTTGCCGACTCGTTCAGGGTTCCGTCATCGTTGAAAATATCAATGGACTCCAGGTTGTGTTTTAAACCCAGTTCGTAGTCGTTGATGTCATGGGCAGGAGTGATCTTCAGCGCGCCGGTTCCGAATTCCCGGTCCACATAGTCATCCACGATGACCGGGACAGGCCTGTTCACCAGGGGCACAAGTACCCGTTTGCCGTGAAATTTCAGGTAGCGTTCGTCTTCCGGATGGACACATACGGCCGTATCTCCCAGGATGGTTTCAGGCCTGGTGGTGGCAATGGTCAGGTATTCCTCCTCCCCCTCGACCTCGTACTGAACGTAATAGAGGCTGGAACTGACCTCCCGGTAGATCACTTCCTCGTCGGAAACAGCAGTCAATGCCTTGGGGTCCCAGTTGACCATGCGCACTCCCCGGTAAATGAGCCCTTTCCTGTAGAGATCCACAAACACCCTGATCACACTTTCCGACAACGCCTCGTCCATGGTGAAACAGGTACGGTCCCAGTCGCAGGAAGCTCCCAGTTTCTTAAGCTGTTCAAGGATGATCCCCCCGTGCTTCTCCTTCCATTCCCAGGCATGGGCAAGGAACTCCTCCCTCGTCAGGTCCGTCTTCCGGATCCCTTTATCAGCCAGCATTCCCACCACCCTTGCTTCAGTTGCAATGGAGGCATGATCGGTCCCGGGGACCCATAACGCATTCTTTCCCTGCATTCTGGCCCGGCGGACCAGCACATCCTGAAGGGTATTGTTGAGCATGTGCCCCATGTGCAGCACTCCGGTCACATTGGGAGGCGGGATCACAATGCAATATGGCTCCCGGTCATCGGGGGTGCTTTTGAAAAAGCCCTGATCCATCCAGTACCGGTACCATTTGTCCTCAACGGTTGAAGGATCATATTTGGAAGGAAGTTCCACGTTTCAAAGATTTCGTGCAAAAATAGCAAAAAAATGATGCAGGCCTCCGGATCCTGAGGCATTTGGAGCTGCTGCATTTCAGGAGGGGAAGTAAGCTGACCGGCGATAAATTACCGTTCACCGAATTTTACCATAATTTCATTTAGAAAACTAAGAAAACTAAAAAAGTTTTCATATACTTGCCGAAAATTTGAGAACCGGTGGATGTAAGGGAACGGATACTTACAGAATCAGGATTGCTGTTCGCCAGGTATGGGATCAGGAGCATGACCATGGATGCCCTGGCCGAGGAGATGGGGATCTCCAAACGGACCATCTACGAGAACTTCAAAGACAAGGATAACCTGTTGCTGGAAGTGATCAATTACTATAAGGAGATAAGGACCAACGAGGCGCACGAGATCATCGACAATGCGGAGAATGCCATCGAGGCGCTCTTCAGGATCATGCGCATCACCGTGCAGGACATGAAACAGACCAATCCGCTGTTCTTCCATGACCTGAAAAAATACCACGCCTCCCTGATCGACAGGTTTTCGGGTGAGCGCGACCTTAGGGACATGAGTGTGACCAGGAACCTGCTGGAGACCGGAGTCAAGCAGAAGGTCTTCCGGAAAGACATCCACATCGATATTGTCAACCGCACCCTTCACGAATTATTTACCCTTTTCAATCCCGACAGCAGCCTGGCACAGGCTGATTATCACAGAAAGGAGATGTTTGAGCATATCATTATTCCATATTTCAGAGGCATTGCTACCGATCAGGGGAGGGCATTGCTTGAAGATTGTAAAAACTTGTTGAATTAAAGTTACCGATATATGAGAAAATTGAGATACAGAATATGCGCGGTGGCCGGGGCTGTGATCCTCATGGCCACAGGAATGAAGGCCCAGGAGATCGTTCAGAGCCCCGGTCTCGAGCCGGGTCAGGAACTGGTACTGAGCCTTCAGGATGCCATCGATTTCGCCATCGCATACAACAAATCGTTGCAGAATTCGCGGCTGGAAGTGGAGCGTTCGCGCAGCACCATCTGGGAATCGATCTCCCAGGGGCTTCCGCAGGTGGACGGCGCCGTGGATTACATGACCTACTTTAACTATGAGCTGGAATTCAGTTTCGGCGGAGGAGGCGACTACGAATTCAGCCAGGATCAGCTTCAGCAGGCCATGAACCAGACCCTGAGCGCTTTCCCGGGAGTTACGGAGACCGATATCTACAGGCACCAGGCAGGAAATTATTTTGACGGCCAGCTGCAATCCATGCTGCCGCCATCGACCATCCTGATGTCGGATCAATCCACCGCCACGCTGCGGGTCAGTCAATTGATATTCAGCGGACAATACATTGTTGGCATTCAGACGGCCAGGCTGGCCAGGCAGATCTCGGAACAAAACCTGGTCTTTAACGAGCTCAATACCAAAGAGTCTGTGATCAACGCCTATTACCTGGTGCTGATCACCGATGAATCGCTGGCCATCCTGGAGCAGAACCTGGACAACCTGCAGGAGACCCTGGAGCAGACCCAGACCATGTACAGGACAGGGATGGCCGAGAAAACCGATGTGGACCAGTTGCGGATCACCGTGAACCAGCTGGAGAATTCCAGGAATGCCCTGCGCAGGAACCTGGAACTGAACTACAACATGCTGCGCTTTCAGCTGGGGGTTGAAACCGACGTGAACCTGACGCTGACCGATGACCTGGAATCCCTGTTCGTTGAAATGGAGCCGGAGCAGGCGATCACCATGCCGTTCTCCATCGAGAACAATGTGACCTACCAGATCATGCAGACCCAGGAGGAGATCAACAGGAAACTGATGGCCCTGGAGAAATGGAATTTTGCCCCCTCCCTCACCGGATTCTATAACTACAATGCCAAGATACTGACCACCGGATTTGATATGAATCCCAACCACCTGGCAGGGTTAACCCTGGCGGTGCCCATTTTCTCGTCAGGAATGAGAAAAGCAAGGGTCGACCAGGCAAAGATCGATTACGACATGGCCCAGCTGAACCGCAGCATTCTTGAGGATCAGCTCAAGCTTTCTGAAAAACAGATCAAATACAACCTGCAGAGTTCCCTGGAGAATTTCTACACCCAGCGTGAAAACGTGGAGGTGGCCCAGAGCGTGTACGACAGCTACCGCAGAAAGTACGAACAGGGGATGGCCAGCAGCCTGGAGCTGACCCAGGCCAATACCAACTATCTGGATGCTGAAAGCAACTACATTTCCGCTGTCATGGAGGTGATGAATGCCAAGCTGCAGCTCGATAAACTAATGAATACCCTTTAACCCGGACAATACCCATGAAAAATTCATTCATCATGAAAAACATACAGATCGCCACCGTGGCCCTGGCGTTTGGACTGGCCATCACTTCCTGCAACATGCAGCCACCCGCAGAAGCCTCAGCGGCAGGGACGGCCATAGAGAAAAAAGCGAGACCGGTACGAACCATGGTCATCGATTACAAAAGCACTGCCGTGGAGCAGAACATCACCGCCACCGTAGAAGCATTCAGGGAGACTTACCTTTCTCCGGCCCTGCAGGGACGGATCCGTTCGGTGAAGGTGGAAGTGAATGACCATGTCAAACAGGGTCAGCTGCTGGTGGAAATGGACCGCACCCAGCTGGAACAGACCAGGCTTCAGTACGAAACCCTGAAAAAGGAGATGGCCCGCATGGATACCCTCCTCCAGTACGGATCGGTCACCCAGCAGGCATACGACCAGACCAAATCACAACTGGAGACCACCAGCCTGGTCCTGGAGAACCTGGAGGAGAACACCCTGATGAGGGCTCCCCACAGCGGGATCATTACCGGGAAATATTACAGTGACGGGGAGCTGTTCTCCCCCACGCCAAACACCCAGGCCGGAAAAGCAGCCCTGGTATCGATGGTACAGATCGACCCTGTGAAGGTGATGGTCAACCTGAGTGAAACTTTTCTGCCCATGGTTCGGGAAGGACTGGAAGCAACCATCCGGACCGATGTTTATCCGGACGAAGTGTTCAGGGGAACCGTTTTCCGGATCCACCCCACCATCAACCCGGGCACCCGGACCTTCACGGTGGAAGTCAAGGTCCCCAACAGTCAGGAAAAACTGCTTCCCGGCATGTTCGCAAGGGTCAGCCTGAGACTGGGTGACAAAGAGGCCCTGATCGTTCCTGCGATCACCGTGATGCAGACCACAGGCACCAACGAACGGTATGTGATGCTGAACGAAAACGGTACCGCCAGAAAAGTGACCGTACAGATCGTGAACCGCTATGACGACCAGCTGGAGATCGCCTCTGCAGCTATTCAGGGAGGGGAAGAGCTGATCTATGCAGGCCAGAGCAGCCTGGAAAGCGGGGACCCGGTAACGGTGGTGGTGAACAACGATTAAAACACTGAAATTATGAGTATCTACGGAAGTGCGGTCAAACGACCGATCACGACAATCATGATCTTTGTGGCGATGATCGTCATGGGGGTGTATTCCCTCAACAGGCTGCCCATCGATTTTTATCCGGATATTGATTTCCCGGCCATTTCGGTGCTGACCACTTACAGCGGTGCCAGCGCAGCTGATATAGAGATCAATGTGACCCGCACCATTGAGGATAACCTCAACACGGTGAACGGACTGAAAGATATTACCTCCGTCTCCCAGGACAACATGTCCATCGTGGTGTGCGAGTTTGAGTGGGGGACCAACCTGGACGAAGCCTCCAACGAAATGAGGGACGCACTGAGCTTTGCGGAACAGTTCCTGCCGGAAGAAGTTGACAAGCCGGCACTGTTTAAATTCAGTTCAAGTGCCATGCCGATCCTCTTCTATGCGATCACCGCGGAGGAAAGTTACCCGGCCATCGCAACCATACTGGATGAAAAAGTGATCACTCCCCTGAACCGGGTGGACGGGATCGGTTCCGTGGGACTGATGGGTGCACCGGGAAGGGAGATCCAGGTGAACATCGACCCCAGGAAGATGGAGTCCTACAACATCACCATCGAGCAGATCGCGGCGGTGATCAATGCAGAGAACCTCAATCTGCCGGCCGGGAACCTGGAGATGGGAATGATGGATTATCCCCTGAGGATCCAGGGGGAATTCTCCTCCAGCGACGTGCTTAACGGACTTGTGCTGGCCAATTACAATGGTCAGACCATCTACCTGAAGGATGTGGCCACTGTGAAGGACACCATCCGGGAAATGACATTTGACGAAAGGATGAACGGGAAGACCGGGATCCGGATGATCATTCAGAAACAATCGGGTGCCAACACCGTTCAGGTGGCCCGGGAGATCAACAAGATGATGCCGGACCTGATCGAAACACTGCCCGAAGATATCGTGATCATCCCCTTCTTCGACTCTTCTGAATTCATTGTCGATTCCATCAACAACCTCTCGAAGACGCTCATGTATGCGGGGATCTTCGTGATCCTGGTGGTGCTGTTCTTCCTGGGCAGGTGGCGGGCCACCTTCATTGTGATCCTGACCATCCCCATCTCACTGATCGTCGCATTCATCTACCTGTTCATTTCGGGAAGCACCATCAACATCATCTCGCTTTCCTCCCTCTCCATTGCCATCGGGATGGTGGTGGACGACGCCATCGTGGTTCTGGAGAACATCACCAAACACGTGGAACGGGGAAGCCGGCCCAGGGAAGCGGCCATCTATGCCACCAACGAGGTGTGGCTGGCTGTGATCGTGACCACCCTGACCGTTGTGGCGGTGTTCCTGCCCCTTACCCTGATCGGAGGGATGACCGGGGAGCTCTTCCGGCCCCTGGGATTCGTGGTGACCATCACGGTGGTGACCTCCACCCTGAGCGCCATCTCCCTCACCCCCATGCTCTCTTCCAAACTGTTAAAGCTGAGGAAGAAGCCAGAAAAATTGCGGCCACTGAGCTATGACAACCACATCGGCAGGTTCCTCAACTGGCTCGATCATTTCTATGCACGCTCCCTGAAAGTCGCTCTGCGTTTCAAATGGGCTACCCTGATCATCGCACTGGCCATTTTCATTGGTTCGCTGATGATGGCAGGAAGCATGGGATTTGAGTTCATGCCGGAGGCTGACCAGGGTTCCATGACTGCCTCCATCGAACTGCAGACCGGGATGCGTGTGGACGAAACCACCAAGGTGGCCAGGAAAATCGACCAGTTCATTCTGGAAAATTTCCCGGAGATCGATTTTTACAATACATCGGCCGGTTCGGACGACCAGGGGGGAATGATGTCCCTGTTCTTTGAATCGGGATCCCACAGGATCAACTACAACATCAGCCTGGTGGACATGCTGGAAAGGGACAGGGATGTGTGGGAGATCGCTGACCAGCTGCGGCAATTTCTGGAGACCATTCCGGAGATCATCTACTTCGATGTGGTTCCCAACGGCGGTATGGGAGGCACCGCGGCCCAGAACAACGTGGCGGTGGAGATCTACGGATATGATTTTGAAACCACCTCTGCCATCGCTGAAGCACTGGCGGACAGCATGCGCAGCATCCAGGGAGCCACCAACATCAGCGTGAGCCGTGACCCGAGCAAGCCGCAGCTTCAGATCGTCCCGGACCGTGAAAAGCTGGCGCTTTATGGCCTCAACACCTATGCCCTGGCCAATGCGGTGAGGAACCGTGTGGAGGGACCCTACCTGAGCAGGTACCGGGAGCAGGGAGAAGAGTATGAAATCGTTCTCCGGTTCCAGGAGGAGCAGCGCAGCACTTTGTCGGATATCAACAATTTCGCCCTGATGAACCAGAACGGGAACGTGGTCCGGCTCCGGGATGTGGCAGATATCCAGGAGGAGTGGTCACCGCCCAACATCGAACACAAAAACAGGCAGCGGATCGTTACCGTAACGGCCACTCCTTATAAGGTGCCGCTGAATGTGCTGGCCGAACAGATCCAGACCAGGATCAACAACATGGAGATCCCGCCGGAGGTTTATGTCCAGATGGGAGGGGCCGTGGAGGACCTGAACGAATCGATGATGGACCTGGCCCTCCTGCTGGTACTCAGCCTGATCCTCACCTACCTGGTGATGGCCTCGCAGTTTGAATCCATGAAGATGCCCTTTATTATCATGTTCTCCATTCCTTTTGCATTTTCGGGAGTGATCCTGGCCCACCTGGTCACCGGCATCACCATGAGCGTGATCTCCATGGTCGGAGGCGTGATGCTGGTGGGGATCGTGGTGAAGAACGCCATCGTGCTGGTGGATTATATCAACCTGATGCGGGACAGGGGACTGGAACTGAGGGAGGCCATTGTGGTTTCCGGGGAATCCAGGCTGCGCCCTGTTCTCATGACCTCACTGACCACCATTCTGGGGATGCTTCCCCTGGCCCTGAGTACCGGATCGGGATCGGAGATCTGGAGTCCCATGGGGATCGCCGTGATCGGTGGACTGATCTTCTCCACCCTGGTGACGCTGATCCTGGTACCGGTCATCTACATGATGATGGTGAGAAGGAGTGAAAGCAGAAAGAAACGCGTGGAGTATGATTTCTTGAACGGAAACGGGGAATCGCTGCCCCAGTCATAGAAAGGACAATCCAATGAAAGCCGTATTTATCGTCTTTAACCAGGCACAGACCGAAAAGGTCGAATACCTGTTTGATAAATTAGAGATCCGGGGGTTCACCCGCTGGACCGACATCACCGGTCGCGGCAGTGTGGACGGCCCCCCGCATATGAACACCCATACCTGGCCGGAACAGAACAACGCCACACTGATCGTGGTGGAGGACCACATGGTGGAACCGATCCTCGATGGGGTGAAAAAACTGGATGAAGTAAACAAAGCCGTGGGGATCAGGGCGTTTGTGTGGAATGTCGAGACTTTGTACTAGTACAAAGTCTCGGGTTAGAGGTTAGAGGTTAGAGGTTAGGAGTCCAGAGTCTATAGTCTATAGTCCAGAGTCCATAGTCAGACGACTGACGACTAGCTACTTGCGACTTTCCAGTTCGAGGACTGTTTGCCCGAGAGGGAGGTGATGCGGATCCTGAGAATCACCATTTTTTCCAGTTCCCGGTCGTCGAATTCCCCGGGGCCCCTTTCAGGGCTTTCCCCGGGGCCCCGGTCAACGAGTTCCCTGCGAACATGACTGTCAGGATCCCCGGATCGGTGATTGTTGGGATCCTGGACCGCCCGGTATCCATGCTGGGCCATGATCACCCGGAGCCCTTCCCTCTTCCCCTCCTGGTCGGTAACGATCTGCACGGTGCCCTCCCCGACCACGGACCGGTAGCGGGTGGACCAGCCGCAGGCCCTTTTTCCGGGAACGATCTCCACCTCATGCTCCACTTCGAAACTCACCAGCGGATGCTCCCTCAGGAGATCGATCTTTTTTCCTTCAGTGGCGGAATGAATATAGAGGCAATGGTCCCTGTACCCGTAATTGAAGGGCAGCAGGTAGGGCCTTTCCCCGCCATTCATGGCCACCCTGCAGATCTGCTGGACGGAGAGGATCTCCTCCAGCACCGCCGGATCGGTGATCTCCTGGCTCGCTTTTCTCATTATTGTCTAATGAGTTTCACCGTTTTGCTGATTTCCGATGTCCTGCAAACGAGCAGGTACATCCCGGGCTGAATGGCTTCTCCTGAATCTGTTTGTCCGTTCCAGGTGAAGGATCTCGTACCATTTCCTGTGAATTCCCCGGCATCAAACTGTACCAGCAGTACCCCGGTCATTGAATATACCGCAATCTCAAGTACCTCCCCGGGCAGGGTTTCTCCCAGCTGAATGGTGATATAATCTGTAAACGGGTTGGGGAACACGGATAAGAAATCTGCCTCCTCCAGTGGCTCCACAAGAATTGGGATCCAATCCCCCCAGTCCTCCCCCTCCTCTTCCCGGATCTCCCCAGGATCGAAGCCTGGCTCCAGACAAAGAAATGAGGTATATTTTGAGAGTACCCGTTCTGTCAGGCTGTAGTATATTATTTCGTTGATGAGGTCGTTGGTCTGGGAGGCTGATTCCAGTTGCCGGATATACTGACCGGTCCATATTTCCTGGGAAAGTGAATCGGAGGCCATTGCCTGATCTGCATCAATCTGAAGGGTTTCGCTGAATACCTGGTCACCATATTCTCCGGAAACCTCCACCCGGAAAGGGAAGGTGCCCCTGTACTTGCCTGTCTGCATAATGGCCTCCTGCAGGTAGGCAAGATTGCCCGTCCTGCCAACATCGTAACGGCTGTGACAGAACCCCTCATCCAAAGAGGTATGCAGATCAAAAGCCCTGATTGATCCTCCCGAGTAGCGCAGGGAGAGTCCGATGCATTCACCATAAGGTAATCCTTCCAGCACCCGCTGACAGGAACCTCCGGTCAGTTTTGCCAGGTTGGAATAGAGGTAGCCGTTCCCTATGTAGTATTTGTTACTGAAATTATACTCTGCCACATCAGTGGACTGGTAATCTGCAATATGGATGGGTATCTTTTTTTCCGTCAGGGCCTGGATATCACTGATCAATGTGTTGGCAATCTCGAAATTGCTGTATTGGTCAGCATCCGTAATGAGCACAACCTGGCCTTTCTCTCCCTGATTTCCGATGAACCCAATGCCACTGGCCAGCAGGGAGGCCAGGTTGCTGTAATTCGCCAGTGAACGATCCAGACTGTCAAATGCTGCATGAATGTTTTCCGGGGTTGCCGCCACCCATCTTTCGCTATAACGTTGAATGGCCAGGTTAGAAACCATCAGATTGAAGGAGTCCCTGGGATTCAGATTTCCCAGCACCTCCTCCCTGACCGTTTCCAGGAGCTGATCCCTGCTCAGGTGCGTATTGGAGGGATCAAAATCCACCAGTATGGCCACCTTGTTTCCCGCCAGGGTATCCAGCAGGTCCACCGGGAAGAAGGCCAGCTGATAAATGCCCTCATTTCCTTGTTCATAGATTGATAAAAAGATACCGTCATCCATGGGAGACCGGTATCCGATGCGCATCCCCTGATCCAAAGCTTCGGACGGTATCTCCAGTTCCATATAGGCATGAGGATCCGGACCGGTGCCCGGAGTAAATGTAAATCCATCGTTCTGAACAATCCGTGGATCCCTCCATTGATCTGTTACTCCCGCTTTGACCAGCAGGTGGGGCAAAGGAACATGACTGGAGCTAATGATCCCTGCAGGCAGGGCTGCAGAAACTTCACGTTTGTTCCAGCTGGCCGGCATCAGATATGAAATCCTGGCCTTCCTGGTCTCATTCCCGGCCATGGGGAAAATCCTCAACTCGTAACGGGTCGATGTTAGTTTTACCAGCAAAGAAGGATCTCTACGCCGGTTGACAATCTGTTCGTAGATCAGGGATGCGGTCCATTTATCTCTGATGTCTGCACGTATGGTATCCTCCCCGATCCATAACCAGGAATCATACACAACTGCCTCCGCGGGAAGTTCAAATCCCAACACAACCTCCACTGTATCATAAACCTCTGTCCATGGTGAGTCCTCCGAGGAAAACTCCAGTGTGAGGCCATAATCCATAAAAAGCCCGCTTGGATTCACAGTGAGCTCGGCTGTCCTGATACTGCCGGGAAACGTATACCAGCTGTTTCTGGGATCTCCCACACGGAGTGAATACTGGCCTGATAACTGGAGGATAAATAAGAAAAACAATCCGGAGGTGAGGGTGCTTTTCATGGCGCAATTGTTAGGGGTTCAGAACTTTTTCAAGTTACGAAAAACAACCAGAAATGTTCTTTATCATTTCAGGGGAAGTGAAAATTCCACTAATTTTAGGTTCCAGAACCGAATCCGCATGGAACAACACATACGACGCGCCGCAGGAACCCTGTTGATGGCCGTTTTCCTGTTCACGGGATGCAAAAACACTCCAGAATCGAGAGCCGTTGCTCACGGTGAGGAGATCTGGTTTGAAGAAACCCTGCATGATTACGGCGAGATCACCATGGGAAGCGACGGCAGATGGTCCTTCGTATTCAAGAACCTCGGGGAACAGGCCATCGTGGTCAACAGGGTAAGGAGCACCTGCGGGTGCACAGTCCCCTCGTGGCCCAGGGAACCGGTTGAACCGGGGGATTCGGCCCGGATCACCGTGGAATACAACACGGCCCAGACCGGGACCTTTCTGAAATCTGTTTATGTATATTCAACGGCTGCCAATTCCCCTGTCAAACTGCAGATCAAGGGAAGGGTGGTTGCCGGCACCTAAAGCTCAGCCTATGCCCGCTATCTCCCGAAAAGGACAATCCATGCCGGCTTCCCCCATCCGGAAGCTGGTCCCCTACGCCGAAGAGGCCAAGCGAAAAGGCAGGCGGGTATTTCACCTGAATATAGGCCAGCCCGACATCCAGACCCCGGAAGTGGCACTTGAGGCGGTCAGGAACATGACCCGGAAAGTGATTGAATACAGCCACTCGGCAGGCAACGAAAGCTACCGGAGGAAACTGGCCGGCTTTTATCAGGGCATCGGGATCGATGTGGATCACACCGAGATGCTGATCACAACAGGCGGTTCCGAAGCAATCTCATTCGCACTGATGTCTACGGTCAATCCCGAGGAGGAGGTGATCGTTCCCGAACCGTTCTATGCCAATTATAACGGCTTCTCCATAGCGGCAGGCGTGAAGGTGGTCCCCATTGCTTCAAATATCGCAGACGGTTTTGCACTTCCGCCGGTGGAGGCCTTTGAGGAGGTGATCACAACCAGGACCCGGGGAATCATCATCTGCAATCCCAACAATCCCACCGGTTATCTATACAGCCGGAAAGAGCTGGAGAAACTGGGGGAAATCGTAAAGAAACATGATTTGTACCTCTTTTCGGATGAGGTTTACCGGGAATTCTGCTACGACGGGGAAACCCATCATTCGGCCATGAACCTGGAAGGACTCGGGCAGCACGTGGTAATGTTCGACTCCGTTTCAAAGAGGTACAGCATGTGCGGGGTTCGTATCGGCGCCCTTGTGACGAAGAATCGCGGAGTGATTGAAACGGCATTGAAATTTGCCCAGGCCCGGCTCAGTCCGCCTTCCTACGGACAGGTGGCCGGAGAGGCGGCCCTTGAGACCCCTCCTTCTTATTTTGAAGCTGTGTATAACGAATACATAGAACGGAGGGATTATATGGTGGATGCGCTGAACCGCATGCCCGGAGTGATCTGCCCCAGGCCAAAGGGGGCCTTCTATACGGTCGTGCATCTGCCTGTGGACGATGCGGACCGTTTTGCCCAGTGGATCCTCAGTGATTTTCATCACAACAACCAGACCGTCATGGTCGCCCCGGCTTCCGGTTTCTATTCCACCCCGGGAAGTGGGAAACAGGAGGTAAGGATCGCCTATGTACTGAAAAAGGAGGATCTGGCACTCGCCATGGAAACGCTGGCCGAGGCTTTAAAGGCCTATCCCGGAAGAACGATCTGATATTCACCCACATCCTTTTCCCGCGGGCGTATGTGATTATTGACTACCTTTGCGGGCATTAAACAGACTTAAAATAAGATATTGGAATTTAGTGATTTTGGTTTTGACCCCTCCCTGATGGAGGGCATCGAGGCGATGGGATACCTGACCCCTACCCCCATTCAGGAACAGGCGATCCCGGCGATTTTGGAAGGAAAGGATCTGATCGGATCGGCACAGACCGGCACAGGTAAAACAGCTGCGTTCCTGCTGCCCCTTTTACAAAAGATAATTTCATCTCCCCAACCGGACAGGACCCAGGCTGTGGTAATTGTTCCCACACGGGAACTGGCCATGCAGATCGATCAGCAGATGGAGGCTTTCTCCTATTTCACTCCGGTCGGTTCAATTGCTGTGTACGGCGGAGGTGACGGGCAACTCTTCTCCAGGGAGAAAAAAGCACTCTCGGAAGGAACGGAAATGGTGATCTGCACCCCGGGCAGGATGATCGCCCACCTGAACAACAGTTATGTGAACTTCAGCCAGGTGAAATACCTGGTCCTGGACGAAGCGGACCGGATGCTCGATATGGGTTTTTATGATGACATCATGAAGATCATTCAGCATCTTCCAAAGGAAAGACAGAATCTGATGTTTGCGGCAACCATGCCGGAGAATATCAGGAAACTGGCCAATAAGGTACTGAATGACCCTGTTGAAGTCAACATTGCCATCTCCAAACCGGCAGAGAAGGTCATGCAGGTGGCCTACTCTGTATATGAACCACAAAAACTCCAACTGGTCACCAGCCTGCTCAAGGGCAAGGACCTTCAGAGTGTCATTGTGTTCTGCTCCACCAAGATCAAGGCAAAAGAACTGGGCAGGCAGTTGAAGAAGAGCGGACTTGTGGCCAGGGACATCCACTCGGACCTGGATCAGAAAGAGAGGGAAGAGATCATGCTGCAGTTCCGCAACCGGAAAATCAATATCCTGGTGGCCACGGACCTGCTTTCAAGGGGCATAGACATCGATAACATCGAGCTGATTGTTAATTATGATGTGCCCCATGAAGGAGAAGATTATATCCACCGCATAGGCCGTACGGCCAGGGCAGAATCCGAGGGGGTGGCCATCACCCTGATCAGCCCTGAGGAGCAGTACAAATTCGCCAGGATAGAGAAGCTTCTTGAAAAAGAGGTCCCCAAGGTTTCACCTCCCGTTGAGTTCGGGGATACTCCTGCTTACGAACCCGAGCGGCATCGCAGGGGCGGCGGTGGCGGTGGCGGACGCTTCAGGCCAGCCCGTTCCGGTGGAAAAGGAGGGGGAAGATCCGGTGCAGGTGGGAAATCCAAAGGAGGCGGAAGGCCCGGAGGTGAACGAAGATCCGGTGGAGGCGGAAGGCCCGGAGGTGAGCGAGCAGTCGAGGAAAGGTCCGGAGGTGAAGGAAGAGCCGGAGGTGAAAGAAGAGCCGGAGCCGGAGGAAAGACAGGCGGCAAGCACAGGCCCGGGGGAAAACGGAGACAGGGTTACAGGGGAAATCCTGGCGGAGGCGGCCAGCAGGGAAGTCAGCGGTAATTCCAGAAGAAGCCGTAAACCGGCTGGCTCAGGTACTCCAGACCTGACCGGCGCGCAGGATCACGGATAGATCAGGTATTTTCCTCTGATCCTTTGATAGGAATCCAGATCCTCCTGCCAGCTTTTCCTGATCCTTTCTTCATCCCAGCCCTGACGGATCTGTTCCCTCAACGAGGCCGTTCCGGCCAGCTTTTCGAAATAGGAGGTGAAAAATCCCTCTTTATCAGGAAAATCCCTGTATGCCCTGATCAGCCATTGAAGGTATAACCTGGTCCATCCTTCGGGAGGATCAAACCCGCTGAGGTTCTCCCCGTGGCACACCTCTCCTTTGAATTTGGGGTGTTCTGCCACTCCGGGGATCGACACGGGAGTGAACCGGTAATTTCCTTCCAGGGTGGGATGACCGTAGATTTGGAACGGAAGGGCGGTCCCGCGGCCTTCACTGATCACCGTACCCTCGAAAAAACAGGTGGAGGGATAGAGCAAAACCGACTGTTCATCCGGAAGGTTGGGTGAAGGAGAAACTGGCAAGATGACCCTGCTTCCATGCCGGTACCCTGCACAGGGGACCACCTTCAGGTCACACCTGATCCCCCCGGAGAGCCACCCCTCCCCGTTGATCATTCCAGCCAGTTCGCCGATGGTCAGCCCGTATACCACCGGAATGGGATGCATCCCCACAAACGAAGTGTGCTCCGGTTCCAGAACCGGCCCGTCCACAAACCCGTTGGGATTGGGCCTGTCCAGCACCACCAGCGGTATTCCGTTCTCAGCGCACGCTTCCATCACGTAATGAAGGGTGGAAATATAGGTGTAGAACCTGACACCCACATCCTGCAGGTCGAATACAACCATTTCCACTCCCTCCAGCGATTCTGCCGATGGTTTCTTGTTGTTCCCGTAAAGGGAGACCACGGGGATCCCGGTTAAGGGATCCACACCGTTGAGGACTTCCGTTCCAGCCGAATGGTCTCCCCTGAATCCGTGCTCCGGCGCAAACACCTTCAGCAACTGATCCTTTCCCACACCGGATGCCACCAGGGTATCCACCAGATGAACATTTCCGACAACGGAGGTATGGTTGGCCACCAGCGCCAGCTTCTTATCAGCGATGAGGGGCAAATAACGTTCCATCCTTTCAGCTCCGGGAAGGATGTCCGGTGTGCTCCTCTGACAGAATACGGTCAGTCCCTGAAGCACCAATCCCATGAGTACCATTGCCCTCATCACCCTCCAAAAATAAATAAAAGATGACTACATTTGGTGGGAAGAACCTGGAAACCTTGAACACCGAGCTTTTCATCGTACGCCGAATGATCGGAAGCCGAAGAGGCAGAAGAAGCTTTTCCAGGTCCATCGTGGGGATCGCCACCTTCGGAATCGCCCTGGGGCTGACGGTGATGATCGTGGCTGTGGCTATAGTGACCGGGTTTAAGAGGGAGATTTCGGGAAAGGTGACCGGATTCGGGGCGCACATCCAGATCCTGAACCTGGATTCCAACCTCTCCTATGAGGCAGTGCCCATCCCCTCTGACCTGGAGAGTGTCCGCAGGGTCAGTGAGATCCCCGGGGTCAGGAACCTTCAGCCTTTTGCCATCAAAGCAGGGATCATCAAGACCGGGGACGAGATCCACGGGGCAGTGCTGAAAGGAGTGGACGGATCGTACGACTGGACGTTCGTGCGGCAGCACCTTACCGAGGGATCGGTGCTGCAGGTGGAGGATTCGGTCAGGACCAACCGGGTGGTCCTGTCGGAGAACACCGCCCGGCTGCTCAGGCTGGGTATCGGCGACCGGTTTACCATGTATTTCATCCAGGATCCACCCAGGGCCCGGACCTTTGAGATCCAGGGCATTTATAACACCAGCCTGGAGGAATTCGACCAGCTCTATATCTTCGCAGACATCAAGCAGGTACAGCGGCTGAATGACTGGGACCGTGGGGAGGTGAGCGGATTTGAGGTGCTGCTCGACCGGATGGATCAACTGCCTTTTCTGGCCGGAGAGATCAGGGAACTGGTCTCCTTCGATTTCCTGGAGGACGGCGGCCGGCTGAAAGTGGAGACCATCGAGGAAAAATACTCCCAGATCTTTGACTGGCTCAACCTCCAGGACATGAACGTGATTATCCTGATCCTGCTGATGGTCATTGTGGCCGGGTTCAATATGATTTCCGGTCTGCTGATCCTGATCCTTGAAAGGACCAACATGATCGGAATTCTGAAGGCCCTGGGGACCACCAACACTTCCATCCGTAAAATTTTCCTGTACCAGTCAGGATACCTGACCCTGATGGGACTGCTTTGGGGCAACCTGATCGGTCTGACCCTCTGCCTGCTCCAGCAGCAATTTCACCTGATATCCCTGGATCCCAGCTCCTATTACCTGGATACCGTCCCCATCAATTTGAACCTGTTCCATGTCCTGCTGCTGAACATGGGGACCATGGCGATCACCTTCATCTTTCTCCTGCTTCCCTCCATGATCATCGCCCGCATCTCCCCGGAAAAGAGTATCCGGTTCAACTGAACCCCTCACTCCACCGACATGAATCGCCAGCGTTTCCTGAAGATCGTCTCCCATCCGCTTCTGGTTTCAGCCATCCTGACCATCCTGCTGTTCCTGTTCATGATACCGGAGATCCCCAGGTACAGGTTCCATTTGTTGGAAACCATCCCAACTCCGAGCTTGAACAGCCGCTTTTTCAGTGACCTGGACCGGGACGGCAACAGCGAGGAGATCAAAGTGAATTTCAGAGAACCCCTCCTGGAGATTGTCGTTTCGAAAGGCCCGGTCTTCATCAACCAGTACAACCTGCGGTCACAACCCCTTGATGAAGAGTATCTCTGCACGGGAGATTCCAACGGGGACGGATTAGAGGAAATCTTTATACTGACCCTGCGGCGCGATTCGATCCTTCTCAACATCATCGATCCCCTGGGAGGCGGAGGGATCATCCTGAAGGACCGGCTGGTCTATTTCAATGACTCCGTTCACTACGAACTGGATATCCCGGCTGTGACTATGTCGGATGTGGTTTCCCTCAGAGAGGGTGGCCGGGCCTCCTTCCTGTTTTCCATTTCCACAGGGTACAGCAAGCTACCAAGGAACCTGTTCAGGTACGATCCGGAAGGGGACCACCTGACGTCATCCCCGCTGATGGGATCAGCCATTTATGATCCGGTGGTGTGCGACCTTGACGCGGATTCGGTCCCGGAGATCCTGATCCAGACCTCTGCCACAGGAAATTTTCCCGCATCATTTCCATTCAGCGATCAGAGCAGCTGGTTGATGGTCATGAACAGTGACCTGCGGTTCCGGTTCGAACCGGTGGAGTTACGGGGACATCCCGCCTACTTTCATGTGGTGCCAATCCGGACCGGAGATGAGACTTTTCTTGTGGCATGTCACGACAGCTACGGGATGAATTCATCGGGTCCGGAGGTCCTCCTTTTCGATACCTGGGGAAATCCCATGGCAAGCAAACAGCTTACCCAACAGGGAGGTGAAAACTACTTCATCTGTGCGACACAGGAACGCCAGGGTCCGAGGATCCACCTCCTGAACGCTGCGGAGGGTACGGTCACTGTTCTGGACAGCGAACTGCAGGTTCAGAAGGTAAGGAAAACCAGGCAGCTCTACCGGGCCCTTCCGATTATGGCCGCGGATATTGACCGTGACGATCACAGGGAGTACCTCTGCCTGTCAGAGGTGGTCGGTGAATTGGTCATCTTCCGGGATGATCTGACGGATGGGGTTCTGGTGGATCCGGGCCAGCCAGGTTTTCCCTTGCACGCCACACCATACCTGAAGGATGGAGCACCGCAATTGTATATACAATACGCGGAGGTCGGATATTTGGGCAGGTATGAAAAGCATCCGCTTTCTCCCCTGAAGATCCCTGTGGGGATCTTGCTGTTCGTCGCAATCTACGCGGCAATATATGGGCTTTACCGCCTGCAGCAGTACCGGGCCAGGCTGCAGTTCCAGACCCAGAAAAAGATTGGTGAATTGCAGATCCTGGCCCTCAAGAACCAGATCGATCCCCATTTCACTTTCAATGTCCTGAATTCCATTGGTTCCCTGTACGAACGGGAATCCAGGAAACAAAATGCCTATGAGGTGTTCGTCAAATATTCCCAGCTACTCAGAGCGGCCATCCGGAACTCCGACAAGATCAGCATCCCCCTGCAGGAAGAACTCGATTTCGTCCGTACCTATATCGGTCTGGAAATTTCAAGAAACGAGCCTTCATTTACCAGCAACATTGAGGTTTCGAAGGAGGTGGATCTCTCTCTCCCTGTACCCAGGATGCTCATCCACTCCTTCGTTGAGAACGCCATCAAACATGGGATCAGAACCAGGCGGGGCGACGGAGAGCTGGCCGTTGAAGTGATCCGGTTCGATCGATCAGTTCGGATCCTGGTGAGGGATAACGGTCCCGGTCCTGATTACCGGATTTCGCCCTTGCCGCAAAGTACCGGAAAGGGATTACAAATAGTGGATGAGTTGATTCGATTATTCAATAACCTGGAGGGAACCAGGATTTCCTATGAATTGAAAGCGGTGATGTCAGGGGAAGCTGTCTGCGGGACAGCGGTGACCATCACCATTCCGGACCGGCCTACCGCTTTCGTCGTTTCCGGGAGCGAAGGCCCCGCCTGACCTCCTTCCGGGTTGCTTTCAGCGTCCATTTCCGCTGTGCCTTTATTGCTGCCTTCAACCTGGCGAACCTTTTTCTGAGTTTTTCCATCATCCGCCTGTTCTTCAGGGAATGAAGCCATATGGTTACACACAGTGACAGCGTTAAAATGAGCATTCCCGTTCCGGCCAGCCAGAGGGTCCGATGCAGTCTTTTTCTGTACCTCAGGACACTGGTTCCGGCCCGTTCCATCCGGGTGTTCAGGGATGCAATGGAATCCTGCAACATGCTGTTCCGGCGCTCCAGCAGATCAAGCCTCTCTGCCATCATTTCAAATTCCTGCTTCAGTGAATCCGTTCTCAGGGAAGTTTCACTGACTCTATCCCCGGTTAATGCCAGTCCCTGGCCGAGGCTCCGTTCCAAACGCCTGAGCTGCTGATCCTGCAGGCTGTCATAAGGGGACGATAAAGGAACATCCCTGTCCTGGCCCAGTGAGTTGAGCGAAACAATAACCAGCAGCATCCAGACGGTGAGCGTTCGCATTGTATCCCTTTGTATCAATTTGAAAAACAAATCCCTGCCTTAAACGTTAGAACCCTTATCAGCGAAATTTCCCTATTTTCCATATGAATACCTAATGAGGGAAAAAATACTTCTTAACAGCTGGCAGCGGATGCTGGAGTCCGCGCTGCCAGGGGAGGAGGCGCAGCAGTTAATGGCGCCGACCTTTCGCGGGACCTATTCCCATACCACGGAACCTGTCCGTGCTGCAGTGATGATCCTGATGTATCCCCACCGGGAATCGGTGTTCATGGTCCTGATCAAACGCAATGAGTACGATGGTCCGCACAGTGGCCAGGTCAGTTTCCCGGGTGGTGCCGAAGAGGCAGGTGACAGGACCCTTGAACATACCGCCCTGAGGGAAACAAGAGAAGAGCTGGGCATCTCGGAAGAGATCCGGGTGCTGGGCACCCTGACCCCCCTTCATATCCCTGTGAGTAACTTTTTTGTGACGCCTGTGGTCGGTTTTACAGGGGCCCGTCCCGCTTTCCATCCCGATCCTTCCGAAGTGCAGTACCTGATCGAGGTTCCGGTCCATTCCCTTCTGGATCCTGATAACCGGCAAACGGAAACCGTGTTGCGCCACGGCACCTCCATAGAGGCGCCCTATTACCGGGCAGGAAATGATAAGATATGGGGAGCTACTGCGATGATAATGAGTGAATTTCTTCAACTGGCCGCCAGGCTGCAACCACATCGCTGTTGACGATGTTCTTATAGTGTTCGTAACGGTCGATGACCTCCTTGACGAAATTGTAGGTTTCGATGCCACGGGCATACCCGTACTTGACCACCTGGTCATTGTAGTATTTGGGATCCGACTTTTTCAGCAGCCACTCCTCCACGCTGCCGTACCAGATGTTGGGATCGTCACCGTACCGTTCGGCCAGCCGGCGTGCATCCTCGATGTGTCCGTACCCAATGTTGTAGGAGGCCAGAATAAATTTGATCCTTTCACTCTTATCCGTTACGGCATCGATGAAACGGTCATCCAGCCATTTGATAAAACTCACCCCGGCCCTGATATGATCCGCAGGTGGTGAGGTGCGGGTAATCCCGTAGTTTTTGGCCGTGACGGGCATGAGCTGCATCAGCCCGTAAGCCCCTGCCCAGGATTCCGCTTCCGGGTTGAACCTGGACTCCTGGTAAATCACAGAAGCCAGCAACCTCCAGTCCCATCCGATGCGTTCACTTTCCCGCTTGATGATGTCGTCGTACTGGGAGATCTTACCGCTGCCCAGGGTGTAGTATTCGCTGTGGATGCTCCGGTAAACATGCCTGTTCTTGAAATACTTGTTATACAGGATGGCATATTTTCTGTCATGCTTGTACTCAGCAAGCCACCTGTTGATCTCGGTTCTGAGGCTGTCGGACTGGGGATGAACGGCCCAGGCCACATTCTGCGGGAACGAAATGGCAGTCGAGACATCCAGCTGGGGGAAATAGAGGGAATTCACAAGGCCCACGTTCTCATCGCACACGGTATAATCGATCTCCCCCAGGGCCACCCGCTGCACAAGCTGTTCGGATTCGAACTGCACCTCGCGGATGTCGATCCCCCCTCCGATCTCGTCAGAAAGTGAGCGCAACCGGTCCGCATATACGGAACCTGACTGCACATACACCGTTTTTCCTGCCAGGTCGAGCTGGTTCCAAAGCACATTGCTCTGCAACTGCCTCTGATTCATATCTTCCCAGTGCTTGGGCTTCCGCTGTACGAGCACCTGCCTGGTCTGGAGCAGGGGTACGGTGAAATCAACGTTCTTCTTGCGCTCGGAGGTAACCGTCAGGTTCATGGCGATCAGGTCCACGTTTCCTTCTTCCAGGTCCCTGAAGTTTTGATCCAGTTCATTGTTCACCACCACTTCCAGTTCAAGATCAAGGTGGTTGGCCAGGGCCTGCAGCATTTCGTACTGGAATCCGAGGGGTTGCCCGCGATAAATGAAATAGCTGATGGAGTTGTATTCCGTCACCACCCTGAGGGATCCTTTTTCCCGTATCCGTTCCAGGTTGGTGGTCCTCTCAGGCCTGAGCTTGTCCAGGTCCCTGAATCTGGAATCTGAACGTTTGCAGGCAGTTGAGCCGAAAAATAGGAAGCCTGAAATCAGTCCTATCAGAATATGCGGAGCAAGCCTATTCATTGTGCCCATGTTTCAAGTTCTGAACCCATGCTTTAAACAAAAAATATGCCAATATGTTCTTTGACATAGTTTCAATCATAAAATGTCCATACCAGTCCTGCCCTGAAGCTCCTCGGCTTCATGGGATAGAGATGGGTGGTGAAGAAATTGTTGCCGACAAATCCCAATCCGTGAAGCAGGTTGTTGTATGAGAGAAAAATCCGGGTTCGTGAAATCCGGATGGTCAGAAATACATCCAGAAACGGGAACCCTCCCACATCATATTCATTCTGAAGGTGAAAGATCCCTGTGGCAGGCATATAAGTGTTGGCCCTGTATTTGGTGGTGTAGTAAAAATCGAAGCCCAGGTCTCCGATCAGCGCTCCTTTGAACAGCACCTGTTTCCAGTAATTGGAGGTGTACAGCGCAACCAGTGGCAGTGGCAGCGCCTCACCGGCCGTGGTGTACTGCACCAGAACGCGGTTGTCTGAGTTAAATCCGGAGATGCGGAAGTGCTTCGCGAAGTACCCGGAAAGGATCAGCATATCCCGGTCGTACAGCCTGGGGAGGGCGACCGTGTCCCAGTAAATATAGTTACTGATATAGGTGGCCCCTGCGCGGGCATCCATGGCCAGTTCCTCACTTCTCAGGAAAGCCTCCCCCTTGATGCGGAACTGTGACGGGAAATCATTCTCCCACCTGAAGAAACTGGAAGAGTAGCTGTTGGTGAAATAATGGGGTTTTTTCAGTTCGATGCTCCCCCGGATGCCCAGGTCGACGGTCCCCGATAGCTCCCTTGAAAACGTGGCGCCGGCCTCAAACTCATGCTGCCGGTAGCCCGCCAGGTAGTAGGTGCCGTTCACGACCCAGTCCCAAACGCCCGTTGTGGGGCCGGCCATGTGAAATCCCACGAACACATCATGGAAGTATTCGTCCCCGAAGCGGGCCACCGCAGAGTCCCGGTAGATGCTGTCCAGAACCTCAGGTGCCGTACTTACTGTATCCACGTGAGAAAAGACAGGGGTGAACTCCGGGGAAAGCATTCCGAAACGCCGCAGGCTGTACCCGGCTGAAATCCTGGCAGAGAGCCTGTCATAATCGGGATCCCCCAGGATCAACTGAAAAACATTGGAAATCCTGTCCTCGGAGGCGGAATCCCTTGCCTCAGTGGATTCATAGTAGTAATTGTCGTATATGGGAGAGAGGTCATCCGGATCCACCCGGTCGCGGTAATCCCTCAATTGCCTGTCGATGAGGAGCTGGTGGGATACGGAGAGTGTTTTTCCGGTGGTGGTGGTATTGCCAAGCGTATCGGTGTGCACCTGCCGTTCCAGCAGGTTGTATTTGTGGGTGACAAACAGGGAAAGGTTGCGAAAATGGGAACTGGCTCCGGTCAGCTGTACAGGGTACAGCCACCAGCGTTCCTGATCCCCGGCCAGAAATCCGTCCAGATCCTGCAGTCCCCCGTTCTCCTCCATTTTAAAATCGTTGTAGTAGAAGGTGCCGAAGATGCTGTACCGGTTCCTTGCATGGCTGGCAAACAGTCCGGCACGGTTCACCCTGGTCTCCTCGTTCTCATACAGGGGTTTCCCCGCTAAAATATTGAATTCCAGTCCGAAATTACTGAATGGTGTGAAATTCTGGGTATGCAGTGCCTCGATGTTCTCTTCCCTCCAGTCGACCACCGGGAGGGTGGAATAGGCGACGGAGGTGAAGGGCGTCCTGGTATTGAAAAAGGTGGTTCGCTCCGCCTTCTTCAGGTATGGATCCCACGCCCTGCCGAAGAGGAACTGGTCCGGGTCGGGCCTGAGTGAGAAATCCACGTGGTTGATGGCCCTCCCGAGGTTCCCCAGGTATTCATAGCTGAATCCCTGCTGAAATGCCGGATTGTAATCCCTTTGCAGCTGATGCATGTTGGTATCCAGCGGAACTTCTTCGAACCGGGTGAAGTTATGCATCAATCTCCAGGTATTGATGTTCTTGGATGTATCAATCACCTGACCGCTTACAACACCACCTGTGACTAGAAATAGCAGGTATATTAAAAAGGACCTCTTCACCTGGCCGGTAAATGATTATACAATGTACAAAGCAGAGTGGGAATTACACCAAGTATAACGGAATAGAAATCAACAAAGTATCAAGAGGAAATGCACAAGTCGGATGTTGTTCTCGTGACTGAAATTTGCTGTAATACAGCAAATTATAGGTCACTCGTCCAACATCCTCCCACGGGGGCGGATGGGTCCGGCTCCTGCCGGAAAGGCTTTGCGGCCAATGTCAGAACCCCTATTCTGATCTGTCCCCCAGGGGCAGATACTAAAAATCCCATCCGGATAGCCGGATGGGATTAAAAAGAAAGGCAACGACCTACTCTCCCACAAATGCAGTACCATCGGCGCAAACGGGCTTAACTTCTCTGTTCGGAATGGTAAGAGGTGGTTCCCCATTGCAATAGTCACCTAAAGTCCTTGTCCGCCAGAGCTTTCGTTGGCGAAAGCGAAGGAGGACCCAATAAGTTTAACATACCGGAAGAAGGTTTTTTAATCAACCTTGAAAAAAGTTCACGGGCAATTAGTACTGCTCAGCTTTGACATTACTGCCTTTACACCTGCAGCCTATCAACGTCATCGTCTTTGACGGCCCTTAAGGGAGATCTCATCTTGAGGCAGGCTTCGCGCTTAGATGCTTTCAGCGCTTATCCCTTCCAGACGTAGCTACCCAGCAATGCACCTGGCGGCACAACTGGTACACTAGAGGTCTGTCCAACACGGTCCTCTCGTACTAGTGTCAGGTCCTCTCAAATCTCCT
>CAZNSZ010000048.1:0-34045 GCA_964575865.1 uncultured Bacteroides sp.
AGTTCTTTGTAATCTTGGTGCCAATGCTCAGACTCTCTCCGGAACTTTTATTAGCAAATTTGATTTCTATTATCATGGGTACACCTGTACTGAAGAAAATACTTTCTTTAAAAAGGAGGTAGCCTGGAAAGGAGAAAGGATTTATTTTCAACTGTTGTTATGGTCAGGAAAAGACATTTCTGATCTTGACATTATCATTGGGGATTTTGTCTCTGATACCAGTAGTTTCACACCAGGTGAAGCGAGTCTCAGGTTTGGGAGACCTGTTAAAGGTGACGTTGAACCAAGATCTTGCCTTGGTTACAGGATTAGAGACAGTTATATCCCAATTTCAGATGCATACTCAAAAGGGCCTGTCACCAAGTTAAACGCGAACGATACCATTTCTATCCTTGTTGCGCTGGATATTCCAAAAGACCTGACTCAAGGTGATTATAAAGGAAAGTTATCAGTTCATAGTGGGGATGAAATGCTTGAATTCAATATTGAAATCGAAATATTGGATATGATTTTGCCAGAAACAGGAGACTGGAGCTTTCATTTGGACCTCTGGCAGTTTCCTGCAACAGTATTGTCCCATTACAATAACGTTCCATCAAATATTAAAATCGGGTTATGGTCAGATGCCCATTTTGATCTGGTAATGCCAGCATATCAAATATTGGCTTCTGCAGGACAGAAAGTGATAACTGCGCATATAAAAGAGGATGCATTAGGCTCTCCTTCAATGATAAAGTGGATTTTTGGAGAGGATGGTAGCTGGAGTTATGATTACACTGCTTTCGACAAATACATTTCTCGGATGATGTCTTTAGGGATTGATAAGCAAATCAATTGTTTTTCACCCATAGGATGGAATGAAAATGAGATTCCATATTGGGATGAACAATCCGGAAATATGAAATTGCTAAAAGCGGAACTGGGATCAACTGAATACAGGGAGCGCTGGGATCATTTTCTTGCAGGGTTTAAAGCACATTTGCTTGAGAAAGGATGGTTTGATATCACCGTATTATATCTTGACGAAGTATCAGAACAGAAGCTTCAATATGCAATGAATACCGTATTGAAGAACGATCCAGACTGGAAGATAGGTATTGCATATTTGCACGATCTTGATCAAACAGTGTTGAGCCGGTTATATGATGTGAGCGGCATTCTCGAATATGCTTCAAATTCAGGCGTAACAGAAAATATGGTTTCAACATTTTATACAAGCTGTACCCAGATTAGACCAAACAGTTATGTCACACCTCTATCAAGTCCGGCAGAGATGACATGGATGGCATATTATTGTGCCAGTAAAGGGTTTGATGGATATCTGAGATGGGCCTACGATTTTTGGCGAAATGAAAATCCATTCGATATCAGGGATGGCAGTCATACTGCGGGTGATTTTGCTTTAATTTATAGAGACGGTAATATTTCTCCTATTGAGTATTACTCAAGTTTGAGACTTGAGATGTTGCGGGAAGGAATTGAAGATTTTGAAAAGATTTCTGCCCTGAGGAAATTATATAATCATTCTGGCGACCCGGAGAATATGGCAATTACTCATCTCCTGAAAAATTATACGCTGGAGAACATTGAAGATATTAAAAGTTTAATTGAAAGATCTCAGCAGCAGCTGAACAGAATTTCAAAAGGAGATTTTAATGATGGCATAAATTGAGCTGCCAGCAAATCATTTACAATGTTGGCCAATCACGAGAAGGACTCAACTTATTGATGAATGTTTTGCCCTGGTGTATCAACTCAGAAGCCTCGAATACCTGCAGGTTTTCAAGAGTATATGTGGCCAGCAGATCATCCAGTAACAGAAGCTTTTCTTTGGCCTGCTCCGAATTCTCCTGGCTCAAAGTATTCCTCAAGATCTTTATCTTTTCATAATCCTGGATACCCTCTCTTAACCGTTCAAAACGTACCGAACTTGTACCCCCCGGGTAGACAATGTAGGTATCCCCAGCGGGAAATCTGCGGAATCTGGAATCATTAAAAGGATCGGGGGTCCAGGAATTGTAGCTCCACCGAAGCATACCATCAAATTGTCTGAAAGCAGCATACCACGAGAGGTATGTGGCTTCTGCCGGATTTGAGAATGAAAAAGTATTGGGTCTCTCTTCCACGCAACACACATAGAATGTGCTTTTAAATCCGGAATCCCTTCTGTGGGCCAGGGCCTCCACCGGGATTACATGCTGCGAGGCTACGCTCAGGTCATACAGCTCGTCATCAAGTTCAGGATGATAATGCCCGGCAAAAGCGATCTTTAGTCCCGGGGATACCTTCCTTACCAGTTGGAGGACTTCCTTCAGATCTTCAAGGGATCTTTCATCCATGGAAATGGTGGTGATATCCGACCAGCCTTTTTCATTCAGGTGTTGTTGAAAATCAATCAGAAAGGGCTCCCAGATTTCGTTATATTCCCTGCTTCCGGGATGGCATTGTACGGATGTATCTTTCCCGCTGAATTCGTCGAAATAACTGTATTTTTGGCTCCAGGAAACCATGGAATAGCAATTGATCTGCTCACTTATCCCGCATTCCATGGCAAATTCCACCCACGCATCGAAGATCTTGTAATCATAATCCCAGGAACCGTCGGTTCTCCTGGTCTTTGTGATCATCGATTGGTAGGGATCGAAGGTCTGACCACCCCAGGGAAGATCCGTAATGGTTGTAGTCACGCACTTCTGCCCGGCATCTGCCAACATTTCCAGGGTGGGTCTCATTAGATCGAAGTGTTCACTCGTCCAGGGTTCCACCTCCCAATAGCGGGCCTCTGCATAGGGATTCTGCCAGAGGTCAAGGTGAAATGCCCACTGGTTGGGTGGTGGAAGTTCAGGTGGCATCACATGAATTTTAAGTTCGAATTTGACTCCGCCTTTTTCCCTGCCAATCGCAATATTTCCCTTATAGATACCGGGCAATGTATTGTGGGGAATATTTGCGGAGTACCAGAGCAGCCCGGGTGTGTTGGCGTCAATATGAAGACTTGATTCTATCGGAGAAAGGACATCAGCCACCAGGGTGGAATCATAGGGTATAATCCCCGTTTTATCGCACCCGTCCGCGAATTCATCTGACATGACATATTGGATTTGGAAAAGATCCAGATACTCACTTGGGATCACCCTGTGATCCGGGCCCAGGAGGTCCGAAACATAAATACTGACATCCTTCAGTTCTTCCGGGGACCAGAAAAGCAACTGGCTGCTTATCCGTTCCCCTCTCCAGGCAAATCCTTCCCAATACAGGTTTTCAGAATACATTGGAATATCAGGGCCCCTTGAAATGGTATCGATATTTATGAAGGATCCATGAATCATTCTAAGGGTAGCACGATTCTCGACACATCCTGTAATCAGAAAGATAAGCATGGGTGTGATGAGAAATTGAAGCAACTTTTCTTTTTTCATATGGGAAGGTCTTTCATAAGTAACCATGGACGATAAATCATATGGTGGCCAACATTTTCCTGCAATCTATAAAGCCTTGTCACATTCCATCATGAGATTCAGTGCACCCGTATGCATGGCATTCAACTGCAGGACCTCCCTGGCCAGAATTTTAGCTTCCTTGATGTGTCCCAGTCCGGCCTCGGCCAGGGCGAGGAGATACTTGCTCTCCCACTGGTTCCTTTTCTGAAGATCCTCCTCAAACACCAGCATCAGGGGAAGGGAGGTGGCAAAATAATCGATTTTCGCTTCTCCGGCGAGTTTCTTCAGGGCATATTCCCTAAGTTCCATCAGGAGACGCTCCGCTGCTGTATGTTCACCCAGTTCCAAGAGTGAGAGGGCCCTGTACCAGGTCATTTCAGAGTGCGCGCTGACTTCCATCTCAATGAAATCTCCCTCCTGCCTGGCACTCTGTGAAAAACACCTCTTTGCTCCTGCTTCATCCCCGGAATGCTTCAGCGCCATGCCTTTCCAGTAATAGATATGTGCCTTTGCCTGCAGGGGATGGTATTTCTCCCCCAGGTGATCCGGGGTGTTCCCGGCCCTTTCCATGAATGCAAGTGCCGATGAAGCATCCCCCTCCCGGAGTTTTGATGCGCCCAGCTTCAGGCACGCCTGCGTGTACTGTTTAAGAACCAGTCCTTCACCTCCTTCCCAGGGATGGAAGGGCTTTCTCTCCAGCACGTCGAGTGCCTGGTGATGCCGGCCGGCAAAGTTGTAGAGCGAAGCCAGTTCAACCCGGAGGTCATCCCGGCTGTGGATGAGGTCACCGTATTTTTCCAGGCTGGCCAGACGCTCCTCGGGGGGATCGTTCAGTTGCTTTTTCAACTGATCGTATTCGTATGCGATGCGCATATCCCCCGGAGAGGCCGTGATCGCTTTTTCAAAGTATGAACGTGCGGCGCGGGCATCCTTTCTGTGGTTCCAGCTGGCCATGCCAAGGTTCCGGAAAAGGGGAGCATAACCCATTCCTCCTGCAGCGGCCATTTCCCAGCAGCCGATGGCCTCCTCGTACCGTTTCCTGTCCATGAAGTAATTCCCCAGGCCATAGCCTGCAATGGCCGGTGGAGCTTCTCTTTCTATGGCCCACTGAAGCAGGAGCTGCTCCTGGATCCTGGAAGGGAAGAAATAGTCCGGATCCTGACGGGAGGCCTGTTTCAGTGTCAGTTCCGATTCTTTCTTCGCTCCCAGCTGTCCGTGGAGCCAGGACAGCAGGAACCAGGTGGTGGGACTGCGCCTGAGGGGATCGGGGACCACGCAGGAAGAATGCCCTGATGTGTGGTGCAGTTCGATCAGCCGGATGGCTTCTGCGAAAAAACCTGCCTCGCTGTAATGAAAGGCGATATCGATAACCGTCTGTGCATTGTTGCAGATGTCTCGCATGAATTCAGCCTCTTTCCGGGTATGAAGGGCCCGTTCGAACCGGGCCCACTGGTCCAGCGGATCCACCTGAAGCAGTTCCTTCAGGACCCTCCGGGCGGCCGTTTGTTCACCATTTTTGCGCAGAAGGATCGATTGCATGATCCGCGCCCTGTTGTTCCTCCCGTTGTAATCCAGGGCGGACTCCAGGTGCTCCATGGCGGTGACGTTATCACCGTTCCTTGCATCGATGGTGGCCAGAAGATAATAGGCAGGCGCACTCCAGGCCTGGTCCCAGGTCGCTTTGTAAAGCAGCGCATATGCTTCTTCCGTCTTATTCCGGATCAGGCAGCATAGACCGCAGTAATAGTGTGCTTCGCCTGTCCGGGGATTGGGGTGATGGGTGGTGAGGATGGCCACGGCCCTTCTGAGCTCCATTTCTGCCTCGGCCAGCAGACCCCTTTTCAGGAGTGACCTGCCAAGGGATATCATGGCCTGGTACTGCGAGGGATCTTTCCGTATGGCCTCCTCCCAGTAAGGTTCCGGGGCCCGCGTGGGATGGCGGTACTGTTCAAGATGCTCTCCCACCAGTTCCAGGGCGGATGGATGTTCGATCTGCCCGGGTGCGGGAGGTTCCTTGGCAAGGGAGCGGTTCCTTTTTCCTGGTTTTCCGGGATTCCGGAAGGTGAGCAGCCTTCGGCCGGACCTGTCCGTAATGTGGACCGAGACCTGTGCCGTACTTCCCGGTTCCAGCCTGATGGTCCGGTTGAGCCATGGATGGGAAGGAGAAACTTTGATATCCTTCAGTGTCCGTGTCATTTTTCCCACCTCGATGATCACCTGTAATCCCTCCATGGAGCGGGAGGAGGCCACTCCCAGCTCCAGCCGCCCGTCCTGAAGGGTCTCAAACCTGAGGGCCAGATCCTTACCCGCCTGATGGACGGGACCCAGTTTCCGGTAGGGCCACCAGTACTGCGAAAAAGTCTTTGTTTCGAACGGGGCCAGGTAGGTAAAATCGGGCTGGTTATCGGTGTATACGCCTGCCATCAGCTCCAGATAGGGTCCGCCGGTATCGGTGAGTTCCCGGTCCCACGCCCTGCCGAACTCCTCGCTGCCCCAGGTCCATTGCTTCTTCCCGGGGGCAATGTGGCGGTTGGCCACATGAATGAATCCCCCTTCGGCATCATGGTCATACCCCCCAAAGAAATCGTATCCGGTCTCACATACCATGAAACTGGTGGGGACCGGGATGTGGGTGTATCGCCGAAGGTCGTTGGACCCCGGGCGGAGGTGGTAGGGGATCCCGTAATAGTACCCGTCTGCTAGAGGGAACCCGGTCATGGCCCTGACCGCGTGGTCGGCCACATAATGGACATCGGGCGGGAAAAAACTCTCGTAGTTTTTGTGGACCCTGACCGCCACATTGGCCCACCAGAGAAAGGTCTGCATAAAGGGGGTCCCGTTGTAGAGCCTTCCTCGCAGTTCGATCAGTGCGCTTCCGGGCCGAAGCCTGATCCCGTGCATCCCTTTCATGCGGCTGATGGGATCGGTCTCAGACATCCATACAGTCCTGGATCCGTCTTTTTCCTGCTCCACGTGAAAGTCACATGGCAGGTAGGTGCCGGGCCGGTGGTGCTGCGGCCAGTTGAACTCAACCCCTCCGCTGATCCAGGGACCGGCAAGTCCCACCAGTGCCGGTTTGATCACCTCCTGCCTGTAGAAAAAATCATACCCCCCGTTGCTCTTGTCCCGGGCCCGGAAGATCCGGCCCCCGATCTCGGGCAGCAGCTCCAGGCTGATGCATTCATTTTCCAGGATCACCACCAGGTATTCTTTATCTGTCTTGTGGTCTGAAACCCTGTCGATGAACGGGACCGGATACACCTTTCCACTGGATCCCTGGTATACGCGTTTTTCAAAAAAAAGCGGATGGATCTCCGGTTTCCCCGGTTCATAGGTGGGAATTTTCCTCCGGATCACCGTTGTTCTCACTGTTTCCATCCTGTGTTATTTTTGGGGGGAACCGATCAGTTCATGTTCAATCTCTTCAAGCGATTTTCCCCTGGTTTCAGGCAGGTTCCGGTAAATGAAAATCAATCCCGCCACACAAATGACCCCATATAACCAGAAGGTCCCGGAAGCCTTCAGCAGATTGTTCAGTAAGGGGAACGTAAAAGCGAGGACAAAGCTGGCCAGCCAGAGGGATACGGTGGCCACTGCCATGGCCGCCCCCCTGATTTTGTTGGGGAATATCTCAGACAGTACCACCCAGGTGACAGGAGCCAGTGACATCCCGTAACAGGCAATGGCGAGGATCACCAGCAGCAGCAGGGGCAGCCCGGTCACTTTAAAAAAAAAGGCGGCCCCCATCAGGGCATAGATCCCGGCCAGACCCGCTGCCCCTGTCAGCATCAGTGCCCGGCGCCCGAGGCGGTCCACCGCAAAGATGGCCACCACCGTGAAAACCAGGTTGACACTGCCGGTGATCACGATGTTAAACAGAATGTCCGAGACCCCGTAGCCTGCGGCCTCGAAGACCTCTTCCGCATAGTTGAAGATCACGTTGATCCCGCACCACTGCTGGAATGCTGCCAGCACCACGCCGATGAGGAGGATCTTTTTCATGCCGGGTTCCAGCAGGTGCCGGAAATCCACCCTCCCGGTTTCCGCTTTGAGGGTTTCCCTGATGCTCCCGTATTCCCTTTCGGCATACCCCGCTCCTCCGATCCTTGAGAGGATCTGTTTCACCCTCCGCTCATTCCCGTTCTTGGCCAGCCATCGGGGGCTGTCAGGAACAAAGAACATCAGCAGTAGAAAGATTGAGGCGGGAACCGTTTCGGCCCAGAACATCCACCTCCATCCCATCTGTCCGTTCCAGGAAACCAGGATATCCTGGTCCGTTGCGGTAAGCGGGACCGGACGGGCGATCTGCCAGTTCACCAGCTGGGCCAGCAGGATCCCGATCACAATGGTGAACTGGTTCAGGGAGACAAATTTTCCCCTGATATGGGCCGGGGAGATCTCTGCGATATACATGGGGGAAAGGTTGGAGGCCAGTCCGATGCCTATCCCGCCCAGGATCCTGAAAAAGAGGAACATGCTGAAACTGTTCACCGCTCCTGTTCCCACCGCTGAACCTATGAAAAGGAGGGCGGCGAAGATCAGCAGCCGTTTCCTTCCCAGCCGGTCGGAGAGCACCCCGGAGGTCACCGCACCCAGCAGGCATCCGATCAGCGCGCTGCTCATGGCCCATCCCTGAAGGTTCGGGGAGTGGGCGATACCGAAGAACTTCTCATAGAACGGTTTGGCCCCTCCGATCACCACCCAGTCATACCCGAATAGCAATCCACCGAGGGCCGACACCATCGAAATGGCAAAAATATACCTGGTGTTGTACCTGTTCATGGGCTCAGTCCGCCATAAGGTGTAACACCGCCCTGTACTCGGGAACGGCATTGATATGCCCTATTTTCAGGTAACTGCCATCCTCAAATTCGGGGATGGTCTGAAGGTCGCCCAGATAGGGCATGTCTGCCTGCATCGGGTGAAAAACGAGAATCATCGGGTGGTCCTGAAGTGATCTGGCGAACGATCGCAATCCGATTTCCCAGGTCCGGTCGTGGTAAAAATGATCGGTGATCAGCGCTCCATTGATGAAAGCGAGTCCCCGGTCGCCCGTATAATCGATCTCCAGAAAGAGGTCATTCAGATCGCCCAGCTCCCGCTCCATCTTCACCGTATATTTCCTGTCCGAGATCCGGGTTACCGTGATTCCGGGGTCTGCCTCCGGGAAATCGATCCGGAAGGAGGTGATCCCTTTCATGGGAGAGGGTGCCTGATGGATCCTCGCCTGACGGACCAGCGGCATTTCAGTGATGGCGGGATAGGTGTGCACCACCGAGGAAGTCCTGCGGCTCAGGTACTGAAGCTGTCCCTGCTCCTCCAGGAGCACGCCCTCCGCGATCCAGATGCGCTCTCCTGCCACGAAAGTCTTGAGCGCCATCCTTTCCGGCAACACCAGGAAAGGGATACTCCCGGCTTTAAATGAGAAGGGTTCTCCGGGATCGCCTGTGATCAGCACTCCGGAGGGAAGATCTGACCGGACGGCATTGATCAGATCTGTGACACCGGTTCCCTCCGGGAAAAGAAGCTGTGGTGTGATCCCGTCCACCGCCCTGAAGATATGGTGGGTCTCCTGTTCCCTGTGGAGGATGGTCAGCGGCTGAGCAGTGGCTGAAAGCAGGGTGGTCGCCTCCAGGTCCAGCCGGAAGGGAAAGATGCCTGTTGCTCCCGGAGGCAGGTCCATGGTGCCCTCCGGAGGAAAGCTGCTGGTCCCTTCCGGTCCTTCCACTTCAAACCGGATTCCGGTCAGCGGAGAGACCGGCAGGTGGTCCTGGTAGTTCAGGAAAAACACAAATCCCGCCCCCCCGGAGGCCCGTACGGCATACCTGGGGGTACCGGTGTTTTCGGGGGTGAGCCCCGCACTCGTCCCAGGGAGGAAGGTGCGCATGGGAGCCAGCATCTCCCCGTAACTTTGCAGGAACAGGTGCAACATCCGGAGGCTGTGATAATGGGGCCGGGTCTGCCCGTACTGCCCGATGGGGGCCTGGAAATCATAATTGATCCGGGGCAGTCCGTTCACCTCCTCATTGTAGAACTTCCCTTCAAATGATGGCGTGGAGCCCCCGTGGTACATGTAATACCCGATGCCGTTGGAACCGCTTCCGATGATCCTCACCATCAGTGGAAGCACACTCTGATAATCGACCACCGGACGCCGGCTGTATTTTACCTGGATCCCCGGTCCCACCTCTCCCGGAATGGAAGGATAGAGGGATGCTTCGTAGCTTACCGGACTATAATCGGGGTCCTGATGGATGTCCTTGAAGAGGTAGAAAGGCGAAGGGGAGGGGGGCGCCCAGAAGGGGTAGGCATAGGCCGCGGTCACAGGAACAGACCCTTTATCCACAATGGCCGCGTTGCCCCATCCGGTAGCGGTGTACAGGGGGACCACGATCCCGTGCTTCTGAGCGATCTCTTTCAGCTTCTGCATGTGGGAACGGCCGTAGCCGGCCCATGGATTCACCCCGTCGGTCACCGTGATCTGTTCATGGGCCAGGCTGGCCTGCCAGTCCGCCACGGTATACTCTTTCGGACCACCCGGATAGGAGAATTCCCAGGGGGCGGCAGAGTGCTGGTACTCGTTTTCCAGCTGGACGGCAATGACCGGTCCCCCATCGCTGAACAACAACCCCCGGAGCTGACCGGCGATCTCACCGTAGAGCCGGTCCACATAATGCAGGTACCCGGGATCGTTGCTCCGGACCTCAAAGGGCCTTCCGTACAGCCAGTCCGGCAGGCCCCCGTTCCTCATCTCCCCGTGACAGAACGGTCCCATCCTGACAATGGCATGCATCCCGCTTTTTTCAACCAGCTCAAGGAACCTTCTGAGATTCAGGTCTCCCTGCCATTCAAATGAGCCCTCCGTGCGTTCATGGATGTTCCAGAATACATAGGTGGCCACCGTGTTGATCCCGCCGGCCTTCATTTTCAGGATCGATTCTTCCCAGGTGGCGGCGGGGGTGCGTGAGTAATGCAACTCACCGATGACCGGGAAAAAGGGCTTTCCGTTCCATTCGATGTAATAACTGTTGACCGAGATGGTATCCCCTGCCGGACTGCTCCCTCCCAGGTCCAGGTGTCCCCGGAGGATATCTTTCTCCGTGCCATCGATCCGGATACGGCAGGTGTCCTGGGCAAAAACCCGGGTTCCCAGGACCATCAGTACGAAACATACAGCAAGTGTTCTCATAGGGGTTCTACAATTTGGAGGTTACACACACCATAGCGATCTCAAATCCGGGATCGGGGTGCGGTGTGTTACCCGGTCTCACCGAGAATTGAAGGTGTTCTATCTTGTCCACCCGGATCCTGTCCGATGGTCCGCCCCTGCCTTCCGGCGGATCCAGCCAGTAATTCCAGTTTCCGGGGAATCCCTGGGGCAGCATCACCCCGCGGCCGGGATACAACTCTGAGAGGGGGATCTTCAGCTCCTGCCACTGCCCGGTCAGCGGTACCCGGGCAGTCCAGGACATCCCATCCGATTCGACCAGGGTGATCCGGAACTCATCCCCCGGATGAATGCCGCGGACGGTGATGTCCAGTGCCCCGATCGTTTCAGGTTCCACCACCCGGTCGATGCGGTCCCCCACATACAGGGAGGCGGTATAATCCTGCAGATCAGGGTCCAGTTCCACGGGGAGGGAGAGGCGGAGGGCTGCGCTGCCGGGCAACCGGGATTCCACCACCCGGAATATCCCGTGCCGGATGTGGTCCCCGATCCTGGTGAAGCTGAGAATATTGGTATCCTCAATGGCCATGAACAGGGGGAATGGTTTTTCCGGGGATACCAGCTCCAGGGTCCAGCATTCCCTGCTGTGAAAGTCCCAGTCGGCCGGTGAGCCGCTGATCCCCCCCGGAAAGGTCGTGGAACGGCCATCCTGGTATACGCTGATGCAATATTCATGGAAAGGATCTTCCCGTACCCAATCCGGCAGCAGGGCCCGGTAATCATAGCCGGTATGGGTTTGCATGTTCACCGGCCTGTACCAGGAACCCGGGGTGCGGATATAGAGCACCACGCTGTCCACGGGCTGCTCATCCGCCACCAATGCCCGAAGCGTGATCTCCTCATTTCCCTGCTGGATCCTTCGAACGGGGTCATGCCGGACCTCCACCGGAAGATCCAGGGATTCGGGAACCAGGTACTCGCCGTATCCGAGTCCCCGCACCGTTTCCGGGGGAGTGTAGCCGCCAGCCAGGTCATCACGGATCAGCGTATATACGCCGGGCGATACCCGGAAAGTGCCATGCTCCGGGAAATCATCCGGTGAGGGAGCTGCTTCGGACCCGGAAGAGGGTTGTATCACCGGGACCACCCTGAATGTTTCCCCCAGACCCGGGAGGCGGACCTCCATGGGGTGTTCCCTCCAGAGGAGTCGTGTCACCCGCTTATCCGGGCTGATGGGTTCAAAGGGGTCGCTGGTCTGCAGGGCATCCGGGTAGAGTTCAAGCCGCCAGATCCCCTCCCGTACCCGGTCCAGGAAATAGAGGCCGTTCCCCTCATAACTGACAAGGGGGGAGGCACCCCTGCCCACGATCTGTTCTAGCTTCGCGGGATCGGGCGGAAGGGAAGAGGTGGTTCCGGAATGCATATAGACCCTTTCGGAGAGATATTCGCTCAGGTTCTCTTCATAGGATACCCGGAAAGATCCGAAACGGGTGTTGGCCGGATAGGGACCATAGGACCGGCCCCGGGGGAGTGCCCGCATGGCTTCGGCGGCGATGATGGCACCGGCTGCTTTCTCCGGGGTATGGACCAGGTTCAGGTAGTGGGTCTGCCAGCCCAGGTTGTGTCCGGCCGTGACCAGCATGTCGTATGAAAACATGGCGGCAAACTGGGTGCCCACCGACCGGAAGGTGCGTACCATGGCCGGATACATGACCGGGGAGAGTACATCGGGGCTGTCAAATTCGTATACGATCCGGGGCATTCCTTCCAGGGCAGGGTGGTTCATCAGGTCATACCGGTCGACCGTTCTCAGGTAATTGCCCTTCAGGGTCCTGCCGGAAACCAGCCCGCTGGGGTACCAGGCAAAGCTTGCCCCCTGGATCATTGAACGGGAGAGCGCTTCAGCGATGTTGAAATCCTGGCTGACATTGTGGAAGAGCGGCTTCCGGCATCCGGTCTCCCTGACCGCACCGGCCAGTGCATTGATATACCGGATGCTTCCCCGGAGGTCGCCGCTGTGGTGCCAGGGCTCGTTGATCATCTCGATGAAAAGGATGTCAGGTTCATCCTTGAGCATTCTTCCGGTATAGGGATTGATATGGTTCAGCAGCTGCTTCAGGTAATTGACCTGTGCACGGATGGCACCAGGATCGGTTCCCAGCTCGGACTTGCTGTAATGGGTGGAAAACCCGTGGACAGGCTGATCCATGGCGTCGGGCCACTGGGAGCTGTAGGTGACAATGGGGGAGAGGAGCATCTGGATGCCCCGCTTTGAAGCTTCATACACCAGAAAATCCATCAGGTCAAGGTGTTCATTGTTCACCAGGTTCCCCAGGCTGTCGGAGTTCTGGAAGTCCCCCCAGAAGCAGACCCTGAGCCCGTCCCATCCCATCCGGACGAAATGGGCCATATCGGTCTTAATGGCGGATTTCAGGTCGTCCGTGAAGGTCCTGGCTGCCCGGTAGTCGCAGGCGGAGGGGAGGCAGTAGTTGGCTCCGAACAGGGCCACCTCCTCATCCGACCCGGTCCACCGGATCACCCCTTCCGGATCGAGATACACCCGCTCTTTTTCTGCTATTCCGACCAGCGAATCCGCAGGGTTGGCCTGACCGCCTGCCAGGAAAGGCAGGAACAACAGGAAAATGGCTGTAAACATACCGGATCGTTGCATGGGAACCCTCCTCTTTACTGGTAGTGAATGACCATGAATTTTGCGACATGGGTGGGAAAATGCCGGCCCGAGAGGGCAAGCAGGTACACTCCTTCAGGCAGAATGCCCACAGGGATCTCCAGCTGTCCGTCCCCGCCGGAAAGCATTACCGAATGGCATATCCTCCTGCCCTGCAGATCGGTGACGGTAACGGTAACTTCCGCGTGCGGCTCAAAACGGATCCGGAGCGGACCGCGGTCCACCGGGTTCGGGAAGACTTCCAGAGAGGATGCTGAGGGTGGACCTGACCACCCTTCGGCCGAGACCCCCCGGATGGGTTCACATGAGGACCAGACAAATCCGTAAACCTCTCCTTGTGAGTTCATGGGAATATGGAATCCGCGGTCGCTTCCCCAGTACTCAGCACAGGCAGGAGGAACTGTTTCGCGGACACCCCAGGCATCGTCGTTCATGAAATAGTAGGCGCCTGAAGAACCCAAAGCGATTTCCGTACGGAACCGGTAGATGTTGCCTTCGTCCCACCACATGCGGTTCAGTTGCCAGGTTTTCCCCTGTGCATCGGGGAAATCCCCGGTCACATAGACCCCGTTGCCCACATCCACCCCGGTCATGTCGACCCTGAAAGTCAGCGGGACCGTGGGGATCTTCCTGAAATGGGCGGTGACCTCCATGTCTGAAACCAGGGTGATCATCAGCGGGTTATCTGTACTGACCGTGTCCCCGGTCCAGCCGGTGAATTCCCATCCGAGTCCCGGGGTGGCCAGCAGCGGGATCTGCACCCCCAGGCTGAATGTCCCTGAGGGATGGGAGACATATCCTTCACCATTGACCGAGGCGGACCATTGAAGCTGGGGAACCGGATCACAGGAAGACCAGCGGAATGCCAGGATCTCCCCTTTTGAATCCGGGGGAATGCTGTACATCCTGTGGATCCCATCCGGTCCGGTGCATGCTTCCGGTATCGTCTCCTCTGAACCGGCCAGTGTATCGTTCATAAAACTGAAGGAGCCAGAGTCACCCGGTTCCATATAAGCCGTGTAGCTGAAGACCTGATTTCCCTCATGGCTCATCCGGTTGAAAACCCAGGATTCGTCACGGAAATTCTTAAAGTCCCCGGTAACGAAAACGCCGCGGGAGGTATCCGTACCCGACATATCCACTTTAAACAGGACAGGAACCTTCCCGCTGAATTCCATCATCCAGTTGACACCATCATGCAGGTTGTAGGAGAAATCCCAGAACGCCTTGTTCTCCCAGGAAGATCCCTTCCCGAACTGGTCTGCGAAAATATAACAGTCAGAGGCAACCCAGTCCCCTCCCCAGACCAGCACCCCGGCCCCCCCGTTCCCGAGCACCTCCCGCGTCACATCGGCCAGGTATCGCTTCTGGGTTTCCGGGGTCGGCGGATTGGGGTAACCCGGGGGAATGAGTTCCGTTCCCAGGATATCCACATGACTGTCGTTCCCTCCGGTCCGGAACATCTGGGCCGTCTCCATGACGATAAACTCAATGCCGTAAGTAGAGGTGATCCCTTTCACATAGTCTCCCAGGCTGCTGTAGCCCGCGTAGTTGTCAAAATTCCAGCCGTGGTAGAGGGAAATCCCGATCATGTCCAGATCCGGGCCATAGGGCCAGTGCTCCTCCAGCCACCATTTGGTCACTTCCGGGCCACGCATATGGAAGCAGACCTTGATTGTCGTATCGTACCTGGCCGCGATGTCCCGTACTGCCCTGGATCCGGCATTGTGAAGGGCTACGCTCCGTGAAGGATCGTAAGGGGGCAGTTCATTTTCCGGCACATTGGGCATCAACCGGTGCCAGGTGCTTTCATTCCCGATGGAGACAATGGCAGGAACCAGTCCCGCTTCACAATAATCATCCAGCACCGCATAGGTAAAATGGTAAACGGAGTCGATCATCCTGTTCAGATCCGATGCGACCGGCTGCCAGGCCAGCGGTGCCACATACAGGTTGAGGTTATCCCTGTCCTCCAGCGCAAAGGACTGATAGCTGAAGGTGAGCAGGGTATTCAATCCGGCATCCCTGGCCCTCTGCATGCTGATTTTAGCCTGTTCAACAGAATAATGATCCACAGCGATCCCTTCCGAATAGCTGCTTGAGAACGGGGGGTGCCCCACATGGATCCTGGCCATGGTCGCCCCGTGGGCGGCAAGGCTTTCAAAAGGATCCCGGGGTACACCCTCCTCCCGGAAGATAATGCCACAGCGGTTTTCCAGGTAATGGGTGAATCCCATGGAGGTCCCCATATAGGGCTCCTGGGCGCATGCCATTCCGGCAATCACTATCAAGGCTGAAAGGGATGCGAATTGTTTCATATCACCCTGGACGTTTCGATTGAGGATTAAAAAACCAGGCCCTTTCCCCGGCAGAGAAAGGGCCTGGGTAACCCATGTCAATCAATCATTACTGAACCTGAATTTTTTTGGTGACGGTTCCCTCCCGGGTTGTCAGCGAGATCATATAGAGGCCCGTCCTCAGGTCCTCCACGTTGATCTGGCGGATGTTCCTCTCGCTGACCGATTTGACCATGCTGCCCGTGACGGTGAAGATCCTCACTTCGTTCACCTGGGCATCACCTTCGATGTAGAGCACCCTGCTGACCGGATTGGGGTAAAGACTGAACGATGAAGGTACAGCGTTCCGTACCGAGGTGGCATCGACTTTCTTCACCAGCGAAGCGAACTGCAGCTCGCACCACCCGTCTCCATCCTCGTTTCCGATGTTATCGAATTCAATGATCAGCTGTTTGCCCACATGGTCCGAACCCGCCTCAATGGTCAGCACATGCTTGTAGACCTGGAAAGCGGAGGTATTGATCCCGTTCCCCGGATCGATCCCGGTGAGGTTCTCCTGTGTGCTGATGGCGGTCCTGGAGGTGCTGTCCCCGTCCGAAACGCTGAAAACAGAGTTAATGGAGTAGGAATCCCAGGAACTCCTGGCAGAGAAGCTCAGCGTATAGGTGGCATTCTCGTCCCCGATCACATCCACCACCTGATACAGGGTGGAATCAAGGGAATAGAGCCACACAATATCGATGACCCCGCTGGTTGCTGCGATGGAATCGCGCGGCTGGTCAATGTTCCAGCTGGCAAGGTCCTTCAGGCTCGTGGATGCGGGATCTGAACCCTCGACCCTCACTGAAAAATCGCCGTTCCGGATCAGTTCACCGGCCGGGATCACCGTGACACTGGTCAGGACGGTATCCGAATTGACCGTGCCGTCGTTCACGTACAGTGCGAAGCTGTAAGTGGACAGCTCCTCCACATCAGGTGCTGTGAAGGTGGGATCCACCGCGGTGGGGTCGGAGAGGATGATTCCCGGGAAGGTACTGATCCACTGATAAGTAAGTTCATCTCCATCAGGATCTGAGCTACCGGACCCATCCAGGGTGACCATTTCTCCGCCACGGGTGCTCTGGCTCGCACCGGCATTGGCGACGGGCGGGTTGTTCACGCCGGGCAGCCGCTTGACCAGGGAAACATCGTCCACATGGGTCCATGCGCCCCCATCGGCAGGATTAAGCACGGTACAGGTGAATTCAATGATCAGGTGCTTCCCTGCATATTCATTGCCGGCCGAGAATCCGAAGAGGAACTCGATTTGCCCCACCTCCAGGGTATCGGTGGCAAAAACGGTTCTCTGGGTGGAGTCTGCATCCGACAGGCTGGCAATGACCACCACTTTGTCGGTGTTCCAGCTGTCCCCGGTCCATGCAGACAGTGCATAGAGCACCGAGTCTGCTGAAACAACATCCACCACCTGGTACATGGTGGCGGAATCATCGGAGGTGAGGGTCACCTGCCGGTCAGTGGCATCTCCCCACCACCCGGACCCGGGTGATTCCTTGTCCATGTGCCAGTAGTCCAGGTCGGCGATACGGTCCGATTCGGTGTTCCCCTCCTCAAAACCGCCGTTCCTGATGATGTCTTCCTGGGCACTCAGTGCAACCAGAAACATCATGGTGAGCAAAAAAGTAAAAACTTTCTTCATAGCTTAATGATTTAGTGAATATGAAAGATATGGTTAATTAATTGTATTACAGAATATTATAGTTTTCGAAACAGCGTGATGTCATCAATGGCCACAAAGCTTTCCGCCCATATCGGGTTTTCCGCATCCCAGGTATGCCGCTGTTCGAACAGCAGGGACACGGGTTTCCCGATGGCGGTCGATATGGCATCGATGTTCACGGAATAGTTCTTCTCCACAAATGCGGTGGGATTGATCCCCAGGGTATCAAAGGATTCGGTCAGCACCGTTATGAAGTCAAAATTGCCCGCTTCTTCTTCGAACACCACCAGCCTTGTCCTCAGGATGGCCGGGAATTTTTTCCCCTGCCAGTCGGGATTGTTGGACAACAGGGAAACACTGAAGCGAAGGGTGTAGGAGGCACTCGGATTCACCAGTTCGGGGGTGGACTGGATCATGCCCTGCGTGTAGGAGCCGATTCGGGATGCGAATTGTCCTTCAGGAGCCTGCTCAAGCATGGCGATGCTCGCTTTGGGAGCCCAGCTTTCCACCCTTCCGTAGAGGTCCCATCCCTCCACCTCCGCAAAGTCCTCCGTCTCGTAACCGGGAAGCTCAAAACCTGGATTGATCACCGGGGCGGAGGCCTTGCCGATGATGTTGCCGTTGAAACCATAGATGGCGGCTGTGAGATCCCCGGTGGCACTGTCCAGTTCCCGCTGGGTCACATCCTCCCGGTTCACCGTGCTTTTTGCCTCCGAATTTGCGGATTGAAGGATCGCTTTGCTCCCCTGGGTCACATCTCCCTCTTCCTCTCCTTCCTCGGTGGTCTCCAGCAGCACATCTGCATAATCGATCCAGACCCGGAAAGCTGAACGAAAGGGGACCATCTCATCAAAAAAAGCCTCTGCCGCACTGAGCAGCTCTGCATAAGCCCCGTCCACCTCTTCCTGGTCCGATGACAGATCCTCCGCCACGGCCCTGGCCGCATCGATCACCTGCTGGTATGCCTGTTTGGATCCCGGATGATATTCTCCCTCACTTGTTCCCTCTGTCGAACTACTGAGAACTCCCCTGGCACTGTTGATCTCGTAGGTGAGGTAGTTCCTGAACACGATGTGGGAATAATCCTCTTTCCGGTCACAGGAACCCAGAAGGATCAGTGACCCGGTGATCAGGAGGGAAAATGCCGCTTTATGGTATCGCTTCATGGTGCTTCGGTTTTCAAAACATTAAAATCCGGGATTCTGCTCCAGTGCCGGATTGGATGCCAGTGCACTGGCGGGCAGGGGAAGCAGCAGGTAGCGTTCGGCCGTTACCGCCTGCCAGTCCGCCGATTTCGACCGGATATAGGCGATCATGTTGTCGCGGTCCATCCGGATCATATCCCTTTTGGCGTGCCCTTCGAAATAGAGCTCCCACTTGCGTTCGTTGAGGATGTGTCTCAGGAGTGTCTCCTTTGTAAAGGATGCCGGATCCAGACCGGCCAGCCCGGCCCTGGCGCGGACCTTGTTGATCTCCAGCACCGCACCCGGAAGGTCGTCCAGGTTGGCCAGCGCTTCGGCCCTGGTCAGCAGGATATCCGCCAGACGGATCATGGGATAATCGGTCCCCGAATTGTATCCTTCGGTGGATGGATCGGCCGGGTATTTCAATAGCATGATGGGATCCTGGGTGCCGTCTGAGGAGGCCAGGAGCCCTTCCCGGCGTTTGTCGCCGCTCTCGAATGTATTGTAGAATGCGGTGGTCACCCGGATGTCACCGTTCCAGTCATAATAGATATTGTAATCGGATACCTCCGGGGCCCTCCACAGGTAGACCTGAAGTACATTGGCATCCACCACGGGACTGGTCCCTGCCACAAAGGGGAGGGTCCAGATCACCTCGCTGTTGGCAAACCCCTCATTGGCCAGTGAGAACAGGTCCATGTACCCGGGTTCAAGGGAATACTCTCCTGAACTGATCACAGCCTGCGCTTCGGTTGCGCATTCGCTCCATTTCCCCTGTTGCTGGTAGACCCTCGCCAGCAGTGCCTGTGCTCCCCCGGAGGTGACCCGGCCGTAATCGGTCTCTCCCATGGAGACCAGGTCCGATTTGGAGGGCAGGAGCGGTATGGCCGCCTTCAGGTCCTCTTCCATGAGTGCATAATTGGATTCAACAGATGCCCTGGGGATTTCCATGGGGGTTTCCGAGGCGGTGGTGATCTCCGGAACTCCTCCGAACCAGTTGACCAGGTAGAAATAGATCATTGCCCGGACGGCATGTGCTTCTCCTGTGACCCTGTCCTTCACCGCCTGGTCGATCTCCATTCCCGGTACGCGGTCAAGCACGGTATTGGCATAATTGATGCCCCTCCAGAAGATCGGCCAGAGCCCCCATTCCACGAAATCGGGTCTGGTCCCGGACCAGCCTGTATAAGAGGTGTAGTCGGCCGTGGCGAAATATCCTCCCGTGGCAATGCCGGTGCCCATGTCCTCCACGCAGAACTGCCAGAAGGAGAGTCCGTACCAGCCTCCCCGGATGGTCGCATAGGCCGCCTTGATGGCCGTCACCGCATCTTCTTCGGTCTGCCAGAAGCTGTCATCGGCTATCTGACCGTAAATGGTTTCCTGGAGCACATCCTCGCAACCATGGGTGGTGGTCAGAAGGGCCAGTATGATCGCAAGACTGATTGTCCTTATTAATTGCATGGTTACCTCCTTTAAAAAGATGCACTGATTCCAGCCGTGAATACACGGGTAAACGGAATCAGGTTATAATTGATATCGATCGCCCATACATCGGGATTGATGCCCGAATACCCGGTCAGGGTGAACAGGTTGGCCGCACTCACAAACACCTGCAGGTTCTTGATGAACGTGGTGTTCTCCGGGTAGAATTTGTAGGTGAGGGTCACATCCCTGAGCCTGACAAAAGAACCGTCTTCGATGGCCCAGTCGCTGCGGACCATTTCCCCTGTCAGGTTCCTGGTGAGCGAGGGTACCTCATTGTTCGGATTGGCAGGGGTCCACCGGTTCAAAGCCATGGCGTATTTGTTGTTCCCGTATTCATAGCTCGGGAAGGTGAATGTGGCCCTGTTGACATTCACGATGGTCTTGTCAAAAACGCCCTCGATAAAGAAGGAGAGCTCAAAATCCTTGAAATTGAACTGGCTGCTGAAGCCGCCGGTGTATTTGGGATTGGCATCCCCCAGAAACATCCTGTCGGCTTCCGTAATCTTACCGTCCGGTCCGGCAACGATCTCCCCGTCAGGACCAATGCCGTTGATATCGGCAAATTTGGGATCCCCGGGTCTGGCATTGTATGACCTGGCTTCTTCCCGTTCCTCTTCCTGCCAGACCCCCACATAATCGAATCCCCAGATCGCATTCAGGGGATACCCCTTCTGTTTGATCCCGGCAAATCCGTAATTGATCCTGCCGATCCAGATATCCTTGTCCAGGATCACATCGCCGTCCAGATCGGTGATCTCATTTTTATTATAGGAGAACCAGATGCCCGGTTTCCATCTCACCTCACCGTTGAAGAAGCTGAGGAACAGGTCAAGTTTGGCCTCGATCCCGGTGTTCAGCATGCTGCCCCTGTTCACAGTGGTATTGGTGAATCCCAGTTCCATGGGGACCTGCCGGTCCAGGATGAGGTCGTCATGGTTGGTTCGGTAATAATTGATCTCTGTATAGAATTTGGGGTTTCCGACCTCCAACCCCAGATTCAGTGTATAGGTGTTCTCCCACCGCAACTCCGGATTGGCGATGTAGGAACTGGCCCAGGCAATGGCATTGGTGATCCCGCCTCCCTCGAATACCGGTCTGAAATCGATCAGATTCTGGGTGCGGAATCCCGGGATGTTGGCGTTCCCCGCCAGCCCGTAACCGGCCCTGACCTTGGTAATGGAAAGGAAAGGGATGGCGTTGCTGAAATACTCCTCCTGGTCAAGGCGGTAGGCCAATCCGAAGGAGGGGAAGTGTCCCCATTTGCTGTCGGTTCCGAATACCGTGGCGCCGTCGAGCCGATAATTGACCGTGATCAGGTATTTCCCCCTGAAATCATAGTTCAGCCGTCCCAGTCCCGAAACCACCCTGCGCTCGTACCAGTTGCTGCCCATCTGCCGTTCGAGCAGTCCCGCGTCAATGTTGTAATATCCGATGTTCTGATAGGGGAAGTCCACGGCCGAGGCCCACAGTCCCCTGTTTCGGGTGGACTGGAAAGAACCTCCCGCCATCACGGAGAGCTTGTGATCCCCCATCTGTTTCGTGTAGGAGAGAAAGGCATCTGAATAGACCTGACGGCTGGAACTGGTGGAGAGGCTGGCCTCGGTCTCTTTCTGGCTCGGGTAAAAAGGCTTGAACCGCTGGTAGAAGTTTTCATATGCGTTGGCGGTGATCCCTCCCTTGACCGAAAGGCGCAGGCCCTCAATGACCTCGTATTCGATTCCACCCGAGATCCTGGTGATATTGTTTTCCGAGAAGTTTTCCTCTCCCTCCGAAGCAAACAGGGGATTGAAGAACCAGGTGGAGTTGGGCTCAAAAGCGTGGAGGGTCAGGTTCCCTTCATCATCATAAATGGGAACCGAAGGGGAGAAGCCCAGGGCGTTCTGGAATGAATTCTGGACCAGGTTCCGGAACTCGTTGGTGTAATTCAGGTCCAGGTTGAATGAGAACTTCTTGTAATCGTACTCCAGCCGGCCCACCGTATTAATGCGCTGGTAGCCCGAAGGTGCCACCATCCCGTTTCCTTTGTAATAGTTGGCAGCTGCCCTGTACCTGACCCCTTCCCTAACCCCCGAGAGGGCCAGGTTGTGTTCCTGGGTGACATTACCCCGGTTGATCACTTCGCTCTGCCAGTCGGTGTCCGGCAGGTCCTCCCACGTTCCGAACGGGTGCGGGTATCCGTTTTCGGGACCCCATTCTCCCAGCTGGAGGGTGGGATCATGTGCCAGGTCATAATAGAACCGCGCATATTCCTGTCCATTCATCATATCCACTTCGCGTGCCACGGCCTGGGTGTAGAATTTGGCGCTGTAATCCACCTGGATCCCCTGCTGGTTGCCCTGTTTGGTGGTGATGATGATCACCCCGTTGGCCCCCCTGGAGCCATAGATTGCCGTGGCGGAAGCATCCTTCAGCACGTCGATCTGCTCGATATCGCTTGGATTGATCGTGTTGATGTAGGAGACGTCGTCCATGGGAAAGCCGTCGATCACGATGAGCGGCTGCCCGGCTTCTCCCTCCTGGAAGGAGCTGGCCCCCCTCAGGATGAATTCCGGACTGGCTCCCGGATTCTGGTTGTGGCTGCTGATGTAGAGCCCGGTGATCCTTCCCTGAAGCATCTGCGCCGCATTGGAAATTCCGGAGACATTGAGGTCCCTCGGTTTGACCGAGACCACCGATCCGGTCAGGTCACTTTTTTTTGCGGTCCCGTATCCCACGACCACCACTTCGTCCAGGTTCACCAGTTCTTCATCAAGACGGATGTCGAGGCGGGCCTGATCACCCACGTTCACCGTCCTGGAGATGTATCCCACATAGGTGATCACAAGGACCGGATCCTGGGTGGTGAGGGTGATGGAAAACACCCCGTCAGGATCGGTGATGGTCCCGTTCTGGGTCCCCTGTTCAAGGATATTCACCCCGGGCAGCGGTTCATCATCCGTACCTTTGATGGTTCCCGTCAGGGTTTGTTGCTGGGCATAGCCGGCCAGGGTCAGCAAGACCAGTGGTATCAGGAGAAGTTTCTTCATGGGCCCGAATGTTAATGCGGCTGCAGGTAATATTCCGTAAGGATAAATAGAATCAGAGTGATCAGCGCCAGTGCAAGGGCAAGAAGGGCGATCATCAGTCTGCGTCTTTTCATGCAACCAATATCATTCATTTTTCGGTTACCCCCGGGTCTGCTCTCGCCATACTTGGCATCGAATTTTATAGAAATTGGCAATAGATCGGGCAGAAATAATAACGAATCCGGCATTTTTGTTTTGAACCCAGCAATTAATCCGATAAATTTCCGGTGGCTTATCAATGAGAAAGACCGCTATATATGTCCTTTTTGCGCTGGGGTTTCCCAGTCCGGCATTTCCGCAACCAGCGGACGGGCCCCTGCTTTTCAATAACCTCACGGGGCAGGGGCCACACCTTAATGCGCAGGTTCATGACCTCCTTCAGGACAGCCTGGGATTTATGTGGTTCGGAACGGATTACGGCTTGCTGCGATACGATGGTTACCGGGCTGTCGGAATTGAGGTGGCGGACAGGGAATCCTCCAAATTGCTCCGGTCCGTCGGGATCATGGATCTCACCCTGGGAGGGGACCACTCCCTGTGGATCGGCACCCGGGAAGGGGTTCTGAACCTCTCCCTGGGGAGTTATGAGGTGGTCCGGCCGGAGCAGTTTTCCGGGATGGTAGTCAGGGATATTCTCTATGTATCGGATACCCTGATCTGGATCGGGACGGACGAGGGATTGTACCGTTACAATCCCCTTTCAGGGCAAACACGCTATTTCAGTCAACTCAATGCCGGACTGAGCCAGAACACCATTGAATCGCTTTACCTTGACCGGGACGGTAACCTCTGGGCCGGGACCGATGACCGGTTGAATGTGATGTACAGGGGCCGGGACACCTTTGTTTCAATCGACCTGAAAGGGAGCTACAAGCCTGAGATCACGCATAACCTGATCCCTGATATCCAAACGTTCCGGGAAGGGAGTGACTCCATATTGCTGGTGGGGACGGAGACGGGACTGTGCCTGCTGGACCGGTATACCCTGGAGTACAGGACCTATAACGAACAGAACAGCGCGATGCTGAACGAAGTGGTCAAATCCATCCATGCACGGAGCCCTTCTCAGATCTATTTCGGTACGGACAAGGGTTTTTACCGGTTGAACATGGAGAATGGAAGAATCGATCCTTTTCTTCACAATCCGTTCAACCGGTATTCCATCACCAACAACGAGGTCTGGAAGGTGGGATCGGACAGGAACGGGGACCTTTGGCTTGCCACATCCAACGGGGTCAGCAGGGTCAATCTGGGAGATCAGCCGTTCAAGTATTATCCTGTTTATTCCCATGAGCTGCCCGAGCCGGTAGGAACAAGGGTCTCTGATGTGGCTCAGGATCCACAGGGCAGGTGGTGGGTAGCCTCCTCCAGCGGCGTATATTTTGCCAACGGGGAATCGGGCTCCGGAATGACATTCTCCAGGGACCGGGGAATGATGCCGCTCTCCATTGAGAATATCAACGCGATTTCTGTGGACAGCAAAGGCAGGGTATGGATCGGGAGCGTGGCCGGGGTCAATATCTGGGATCCTTCAAAGAAGAAAATGCATCTTCCGGCCATGGACCAGGTATCGGCTTCCAGGGTGGCTTCCAATTATATCAGCGCTATTTTTCCCGGTCCGGATGACCGGATGTGGATCGGTACCTGGGGAGGGGGCCTCTATGTGGCCGGCAGCGGAGAGGAATTGCTGGATCAGATAGATATTCAGTACATGGCTGACCTGAACGGTCAGATGGTCAAGGGTTATGACCATATATGGGCGCTGGACGGGCAGGCCATATACCGGTACAGTTTCAATACAAGCAGGGTGGAGGAGATCAGTGCGGTGAAAGAGGCGGCAAGGGACGAGGTACTGACCAGCTATTGCTATTCTGAAAAGAAGTGTTTATGGATCGGATCGAAGAACCAGTTGATCAGGTATGATATCGAAAGAGAGGAAATTGAACGGGTACCCATGCCCATCAATGAGGATTTTATCGTTACCGGACTCATCGAAGATGACCTGGGCTACATCTGGGGCTGCAGCAACAATACCCTGTTCCGGTTTGATCCTGAGGGAGGAACGTTCCATTATTACCCGGTACCGGAGGGTATCCCGCTGAAGAAACTGGTCCTTGCTCCGTTCAGGAGGGCCCGGGACGGTGAGATCCTGGTTTGCGGATTTGACGGATTTCTGAAATTCGATCCCCGGCAGTTTCCCCCGTCCGTTGATCACCGGAAGGTCCGGATCACCTCCCTGAAGGTGAATGGTGAGCAGGTGCAGCCCAATCTGGAACTCGCGGGCAGGGTCATCCTCAGGCAGGTCATCTCCGGCACGGACAAGGTCACCCTGCCATTCAGGAAGCGCAACATTGACCTCGAATACTCCTCCTTCCGATACAGCCAGATAGAACATGAACAATATGCGTACCTTCTGGAAGGATACGAGGAGGATTGGAAAGTGACCGAACCGGGGGCCAATACAGCCTCCTATGTGAACTTACCTCCCGGGAAATATACATTCAGGGTCAAACCGTATGCCGCCGTGGGGACCGAACAGATTTCCAGCCTGGCCATCAGGATCATGTTGCCGGTATGGGCCAGTCCCCCTTTCCTTGCCGCTTATATTCTTGCTTTGCTGGGGATCCTGTGGTTCATATTGTCACAGTACCGCACCCAGATCAGATTCAGGACCCAGGTCAGCACGATCCGGATGGAGAAGGAGCAGAACGAAAGGCTGAATGCTGACAAGATCCGGTTTTTTGTCAATATCTCCCATGAATTGCTCAATTCCCTGGGACTGATCCTTGATCCCCTGAAGAAGTTGCTCTCCTCCGGGGAACTGGATGCCGGAATGCGCAATACCCTGGGCATGATCGAGAAGAATGCCTATTTCCTCAAGGTGTATGTGGATCAGCTGTTGAATTTCAGAAAGATTGAGATCGGACAGCTTGCCAGGCGAACCGGGGAGCGTCTCGAGCTGATTGGTTTTTGCAGGCAGGCCGTCACATTTTTTAAGGAGAAGGCCACTGCCCGGGGGATCCTGATGAAATTCAAAGCGGACAGGCGTCAGTTATTCCTGGAGACGGACGAAGAAAAGCTATACAGCATCCTGCAGAACCTGCTATCCAATGCCATCAAATTCACTCCCCAGGGGGGATCTGTTGCGCTCCAGGTCCGTCAGACCGCAACCGATGAGATCATGCTGGAGGTCAAAGACACGGGAATCGGGATCGAGGAAGAGGAGCAGGAAAAAATCTTTGACCGGTTTTATCAGGTCAATGCAGGGGCCCATCATTCCGGAGGGATCGGCATCGGACTGACCATTGTGAAAGAGTTTGTACAGGTACTTGACGGAAGGCTGGAATTGAAAAGCCAACCGGGCGAGGGCTCTTCGTTCAGGGTGTACCTTCCCATTCAGGCAGAAACGGGATCTGATATGGATCGGGGGGTGATCTCAGAGGATATTGTTTCCAGGAAGTCACTGGAAGTATTGGAAGAGGATCCGGCGGTATACCGGGGGTATGCTGCATCTGACCTGCCGGTGATCCTGCTGGTGGATGAGAACAGGGACCAGTTCGAATACATGAGGCAAACCATGCAATCCCGCTACCATGTGCTGTGGTCTCCCACCGTTTCCGGAGCCCTGAATTCCATCAACAAATTGCCCCCTTCGGTCATTATCAGCGAGGTATGGTTGCCGGATAAGGACGGGCTGGCACTGTGCAGGAAGATCAGGAAAAACGTCAAAACCGAAAGCATCCCGTTCATGATATTGACCTCCAGGGCCGACGCGAACCTCAGGTTGGATGCAGCGGAAGCGGGGGTGGATGCCTATTTGATGAAGCCCCTGGATCTGGAGGTCCTGGAGGCGAACATCAGCACCCATCTTGGCAGGGTGCGGAGAATGGAGGAGCATCTGCAGCGAAAGCTGCTGATGAATGCACCGGAGGTGGTGCCGGATTCCAGTGGTGACAGGCTGCTGAAAGAGGTGGTCGGGTACATTCGCCAGCACATGACCAATTCAAGGATCACGGCCGAGGAGATCAGCCATGCGGTGGGGATCAGCCATTCGAGCCTGTACCGCAAGATCAAGGGAATGACCGGTCAGTCGCTGAGTGAATTCATCCGGTACATCAGGTTGCAGCAGGCCGAGCAGCTGCTGTCAGGAAGCAAACTACCGGTCTCGGAGGTGATGTACCGGGTGGGATTCACCAACCATTCCTACTTTTCCAAATGTTTCAGGCAACTGTACAATGTTACTCCCGGGGATTATCTGAAGAAAAACAGCAGGCGCTGAACTGAGGGTAAGGTTCTACCCGCGGCAAATGATCACCTTCCTGGTGATCACGCCGGCCTCCCGGCGGATCCTCAGGATATACACCCCGCCCGGCAGATCAGCTTCCGGGTCCAGTTCGACAGGTGACGCTCCCCTTCGGGTGATCTCAAGGGCCACTTCCCTGCCTGAAATCTCGTAGAACCGGATCTCCGGTTCCGCTTGTTCACCCGGTACAGTCAAATAGAATTTCCCCCTTGAAGGATTCGGATAGATCCGGTAACCCTCCTCATCCATGATGCCAGGGTTCAGGGCCGTTGCAGCGGTGTCGATGGGCAGACAGCTCCCCCATTGTAGGGACACGACAGTATCCTTCGACGGGACCACGATGCCCCGGTCCGATCCCCACCTCAGTGCACACGCAGCAGGCACCTGCTCCCGGTAGTCCCTGTAATCCGTCCAGGTGGGCGTGGTCAGAAAGTAGTAGGCGAGGGTATCTGAACCCGGGGAAAGCGTGAATGTGCCGGAATAGATCCGCTCCTCCTCACGGCCCAGCCGGGTGATCTCCCAGCCGGTGATCTCTCCCACCACATATACCCCCCTGCTCAGGTCGGCCTCCGGTTCCATCTGCACCCTGAAAGTGACATTGACCTCCTTTGGCGCCCCCGGAGAATCACAGCTGGCCCATTTGAATTCGAAAGAGACCGGGGCATCCCCGATCACATAGCCCCTGCCGCCCGAATCCGGATCCCTGCAGGGGCCGGGGACACCCTCCATGTCCTGCAATGTGGTGTCATTATAAAAATGGACCACCCCCTCGGACCCTGGAGGCAGATAGGTGAAATAGCTGTAGATCCCGTTTCCCTCGCTGGCCATGGGGATCATCTGCAGCTCCTCATTACTGCTCCAGCTGTCTGAGATATATACGCCCCTGGAGTCATCCGCCCCGGTCATATCGATCCGGAATGTCACTTTGACCGCATCCAGGTCCTCATAAAATTCCGGTTCGCACCACCTCCCGCCTCCGTTCTCCATAAAATTGGTATGGACCGGATCAAAGAATACCACATGATCATGTGAGGACCCGGTACCCCAGGGGGTTGTGCACGGAGTTGAGACCCATGCCGGTTCCCAGAAGATGACGCCGATCCCGCCTGCCCTTCGGACCGCCCTGGTAAAATCCACCAGGTATTCCAGCTGTTTTTCAGGGATCACAGGCAGGTACATGGGATCCGGTTCGGTAATGATATTCCCCAGTCCATCGAAATTCTCCGTGGACCAGAGGTACCCGGTTTCCACCACCATCACCTGGTACGCCGGAAAGGTCTTCACCATATTCCTGAGGGTGGACTCCAGTTCCCCGATGCCGGCCCCGTGCCAGGCGTAATAATAGGAGATCCCCATGATGTCAAAATCCGTCACACCGTGGCTGATGATGTTGTTGTAGTTCCATATCTGACCGCTCAGCCTGTTTGAAAAATGGAGAACGATCCTTGGGTTCACCGATGCCGTGGCACCCACCTCCCGGACAGCAGCGATAGCGGCGTTATAGAGTTCGGCATGCCGGGCCCAGCTGTCGCTGACAGAAGCCACCGGTTCATATCCGTTATCGGCAGGGATATGGCGCAGGATGCCCGAATTGTTCTCGTTCCCGATCTTGACAAATTCGGGCATCAGCCCTTCCCGGTCCAGTTCCGTGAGCACCCTTTTTGTATAGCGGTATACCGAATCCTTCAAATCCTGAAGCGAATAGGCCACTCCCAGCCAGGCCCTGGGGATCAGCTGCCTTCCGGGATCGGCCCAGAAATCCGAATAGTGCATGCCGAGCATGACCTTCATTCCCGCGTTTTTTGCCCGCTCAATGGTCTCCTTTACATCCTCCAGGTCATTGTAATGGGGTTTGACCCCTTCGGGCTGGTCCAGGGAGTCCTGCCACCAGGAAGGATCCAGCCATAACCTTACCCGGACCAGGTTGGAACCGTGATCTGCAAATATGGAATAGACATCCCTTGCCTCACCTGCCTCGCGGAACACGGCACCGCAGTCCTCCATCTGGTTCACATAGGAGAGGTCGTGGCCGAAATAGAACTCCTGCGAAAGGGTGTTTCCGGTAAATATCCAGGGTATGAGAACGACAAGTTTGGCGACCTTCCGAATCCGGCTGTTGGTGTTATTCAGTATTGCAAGCATGGCACCTCTTTCAATGATCCCCATCTTCCTGCAATAGTAATGGAATTATTTGAAGGAAGGAAATCAAAATGTCCTGCACCCCGCGGGATGAGGCTTGTGTGATCGCTCGATGCGATTTGATCAGAAACTTACCTGGACAGGACCTCCTTCTGCAGCAGCACCTCGGCCCCATCAGGATCCGGAGCCATGGCTGATACCCCGTCCACATGCCCCTCAGGTGAAAAACTGTTGCTCATGTAGATCAGCACGCCGTTGGCTTCTCTGCTCAGGATACCGTTTTCGTAGAAGGAAACATATTGCAGGATGATCCCGATGATGTCGTTATAGGGAACCTCGATCCTGCTGATGTTCCAGTCGTTCTTTTCCAGGTCGAAGCGCTGGAATTCCACCCCGAGGAATTTCTCCATGACCGTCCACATCAGCACCGGCGAGCCGGTTTCCGGGGTCCCCACCCCTGACCAGTACAGTTCGGACTCGTCGGCATTGTATACTTTCAGCCAGGCGAGGTCGGTGACCGTGGCAGATAATTCTTCAAGCTGGTCCTTGGCTTTCTGACCCCACTCGGTCAGTGGTTCCTCCTCTTTGGTGCACTGGGTGAACATGACCAGGAAAGCGATCCCGACGGAAAAGCAGATGTTTTTCATTGAATAATTGACAGTTGTTCGTTGAGGTTGTTCATGGCGGATGTTTCTTTCAACGAAATGCAGCTACCAGGGGTTTCAGAATAAGCTAACATGGAATGTCCTGCCTCATCGGATGCACTAAGGATTCCGTAACTGCCTTGGTTCAATCAAAACTCAATAAGAGGAACCGCCCAGGTATTGGAAGAACCGGTGATCCCGCTGGTGTAATCAATGATTTCCAGTTTTTTGGGGACGACTTTAATCAGCATGAAGGAAGATTCTTTGTCCGGATAAAAGCTTTCCCATTCCTCCTTCCAGTATCTGTTTTTCATTTCAGGATCGTCCACGATTTCTGCAGTCCCCCGAATGACCAGGTAACCGCTTGCTTCCGGGGCCTGGTAGTAGAGGGTCACCCTTGGATCGTGACGCAGTTCGTTCACTTTCCGGCTCTTGTTGTTGGTCCCCATCCAGACGACCATGTCTTCGCCGGGCAGAAAGGGATCCATCATCCGGACCTGGGGATGTCCACCTGCATCCAGGGTCACAAGCGCACAGTACCTGGAAGCCTCCATGATTTCCATGGCGGCAGCTATCAGCACTTCCCTGTCGTATTCGGGAACTTCAGTGCCCTGAGCCCTTACCGATGCAGGCAAGCAGAGGATGATGGCCATGAGAATGACTGATCCCGGAATGAAACTAATTTGATGTTTTTTCATGGGTGCGATTCCAGATATGTAATGAATTGGATCATGCTTTCCTGGTCCTCGAATTGAACAGGATTCGTTTTCAGGTATTCCCTGTACAGTTCCTTTCTGTCTGCGTAGAATTTTTTCAGTTCCCGCATGCTGGCCAGCTTACCGGTCTCCCCGTTTTTCTTCAGCCAGTAGATGCGGTAGGGCCTGACCTGGTATCCATCGGGCAGTTTCAGGTTGTAGACGACCCGGCCCTGCGAATAGAGGGAAGATACCGCCGTAGCAGCCGAGGTCTGTGAAGTGCCGCCATATCCGGAAGGTTTCCCTGTTTCAACCACCTTGCATTTGTGTTCCACAAGCAGATCCCATGTGGAGTGGTGGGCAAGTTCAACAAATTTTCCATGCAGTTCCACAAATTTCCTGTCCCCGATGAAAACGGTATCAGTCAGCAGGAATTCATTCTCGGCAAGGGCCCGTTTCCGGTCATTGAGATCGAAGATCATCTCTTCGGTCAGTGCGTTGTAGTTGAGTAAGGCGTCGTTCCTGGTTCCGTCCTTCATCAGGACCACCCCCGGTACAAATTCCGGAAACAGATAGTGGGAGGGTCCGCCCTCCTGCTCCTGTGCGGTGACACTGCTGGCGGTCAGACAGGCAATGAGCATGCAGACCGCATGCTTCACCGTTTTGATATGCAGGTTGTTAAGCGTCACTGTCTAAAGGGCATAGATGCTCTGCAGATAGGCATACAGCAGCAGCTTCCCCCGCATGGTCTGACGCGGTGTGAACTCCCCGTTGGCCCACGAATACCTGGAATTGAAATGGGCATCCTGGCGGGGCCACCCGCTCTCTTCCCAGTCCGGGTAGCACCGTTCGGTGAACCATTCCGGGTGGCTGCCGTTGTGGGTGCCACCCCAGTTCCCCAGGTTGTTGTAAGGGGTCTGACCGGGATGGACGCCAGGGGTTCCGTCGTTCAGCCCGGTGGTATAGCAGTTCACGATATGGCGCTGGCCCAGACCGGTCATTTCCACGATATTCCCGGGATTGCGTCCCAGGCCCCAGTCGGCCTCCAGAAGCATGGCCCTCTCGTATGTCGCTTTTTTGACAGCATCATCGCTCAGGGCATGGGCCAGGATGACCAGGTGCAGGTTCTGGGCAGTCACCCAACTGTTATTGTTGGTGCACCGGCGGGAGGGACGCTCGTCGGTTTTGGGCAGGTACTCCTTCTCCACCTGGTCAAGGATGGAGGCCTTCATGTTTTCAGCCAGTTCCGGGTAGTGCCGATCCCTTTCGGTGAAGAGGTAAGCGGCGCTTCCCCAGATCTGCTGCCCGCGCCGTCCGCGGTCCAGCCGTGTAATCCCTTCCGCGGCATAACTATCACCGGCCATGACCTCTTCCCACCGGGTGTCGCCGGTCACATTATAGAGGTAGGCAGCGGCCATCATCCTGAAATCCCTTCCCGTCATGGATTCATCCCCGATTCCCTGGCGGGTGTCCAGCTGCTGGTCTTCCAGGGATCCGGCATGGTCGAAGGCCTCCACAGCCTCCCTTGTATAGTATTCCTCCAGTTCGGAGTTGCCCAGCATGCGGAAGGCTTCTGCCATCATGGCACAGTTGGCCGAATTGGCCCAGGCGGCCATGGGGGTGGGAGCGGCCTGGAACATGGCCCTGTGATCGTTGGTGGGGCAGGTGATCCCGTGGCCATACCCGTATTCGGTTTTCATGCTCAGAAAGAAGTCCACCTCGTTGCGGGCCTCATCGATCAGGTCGGGAATACCGTTCCCGCTTTCCCCGATGTCCAGGTCATCGTCGTTCAGCTTCCCGCCGGACAGCAGGTAGGGGAGTAGCAGGTCGTAGATGTTGGAGACATGGGCCAGGTGCCGGTCCCAGTCAGCCGCATCGGAGTGCCCGCCCCGGACCTTCGGATTGGTGGGAAGGCCTTCGAGCCGGTGGTTCCAGAAAAGACCGGTTTCGACCTCCCTCAGGTGGTGGGGTTCATCCCAGGTATCCCCCCCGTAATCCCTCCAGTTGGGATGCCAGGGATGAAGATCAGTCAGATAGATTTTGAAGGTATCCGTGGGGTCCTGTCCCTGGATGAAGAGCGGGCGCCGGGGCACGGGCACCATGTCGAACCTGTCCTCGCCCACGCGCATGTAATAATAACCCCTGACCGAATAGCGGTAGGGTTCAAAGTAGACATCATCCGCGATCTCAAAGTCCATGCTGCACCCCACCTGATCGATCACCAGCCGGTAAGTCCCGGGGGTGTTGAAACCAGAGAAATCGGCATTCCATACATCCGATCCGGTCAGGTTCCACTCCCTCATTTCAGTCTTCGCCTCCTTGCCCATCCAGTAACTGACCTTCCCCACTTCGGTTTTCTCTCCATTCTCCGTATTGAGCAGCCAGACGGTATTTCCTTCAAAACCCTTATAATCCCTTTGTCCGCCGTCTCCCATCCAGAGGTAGAGGTCCGCGGACTTGACCGGTCCTTCGGGAACATAGCCCAGGATATTGACATGGACGGCCTCCGACTGGCAGGTGAATACATCAAACGTGATGCTTTCTTCCGCTCTGTCGCTGTTGGTACTGTTACCGATTTCCACGGTATAGGTGGCCCCGCTTTGCATGGGCACGGGCAGCTTCAGGTAGAGGGTGTGGTCATGGGCATATTCCCAGTCGTGGGTGGTGTGCCACACTTTCGATTTCCGGTAAACCGCAGCGGGAGCTTTGCCCTCCGGTCCGTAGCTGTTGTCCTGTTCAGAGATGATCCTCCAGCTGGAGGGGAGGCCTGCGATCTCCACATCCAGTTTCTCCCCGAACCAGACCATCCGGTCGTCCCCTTCAGCGAAGGAATGGCCATAATAGGCACTTGCCCTTTTCGCATCGTCGGCAAATACTGCCTCTCCGTCCCGGAATACCAGCATCAGGTATTCCTGGTCAACGACCCGCAGTTCCATCAGGCGGGTGGCGGACAGGGGTGAGACAGCGGCAAATAACAGCAGGGCGGTGATCAGTGATTTCGGTTTCATGGTCAGTTTCAGATTTGAGAGATGGGAATATAGCGAAAATGAAATTCACAAAGGAGGCAGGGGAGCAATTTCTGTTGAATATTGGGTGCCTGTTCATTCGTTGAATGCTGGTCTGCCGACAAGTACCATAATCTGCCTGCCTTATTTGCCGAACAGTGCGAATACATCGAAATTTGCAGCGGAAGGACCTGGATTGCTCCTGCCGGCATCC
>CAZNSZ010000049.1:0-2380 GCA_964575865.1 uncultured Bacteroides sp.
TTCACACTGGCCACCGTCTGGGCAAGTCCCACGGGAAGTACACTGATGAGCACCATCAGCAGCAGACCCGCATTGATGGACCAGAATGCGATTTTCAGCGGACGCTCTTTCCAGGTGACATTCAGGTTCATATCGCGCAGGACGAACAACATCAGCCCGATCCCCAGCATCCCGTACACCCCGAACAGGGCGGTATGGCCATGAACCGGGGTGGTGTTCAGCCCCTGCATGTAGTAGAGCGCGATGGGGGGATTGATCAGGAACCCGAAAATGCCTGCTCCCAGAAAGTTCCAGAATGCCACGGAGATGAAGAAATAGATGGGCCATTTGTATGCGGCTACCCACTTGCGGGCCCTGCTGAGCCGGATGTTGTGGTAGGCCTCAAATCCCATCAATACCAGCGGCACCACCTCCAGTGCGCTGAAACTGGCTCCAAGGGCCAGCACAGCGGTGGGGGTTCCGGTAAAATAGAGGTGGTGGAAGGTCCCGATGATCCCTCCTGAAAGGAAGATGATGGTGGCGAAAAGGACGCTGGTGGTGGCGATGGAAGCACGGATCAGCTGCATCCTGACAAAAAGGAAGGCGATGGCCACCGTGGCGAACACCTCGAAGAAACCTTCCACCCAGAGGTGAACCACCCACCACCGCCAGTACTCGGCCACGGCCAGGTGGGTCTGCCGCCCCCACATCAGCCCGGCTCCGTAGAATGCTGCAATGGCAATGGAGGAGATGAGGAACATGAGCAGCAGGTGCCTGTGCTCGTTCCTCTGCCTGAGTGCCGGAAGCAGGGCCCTGCCCATGAGAAAGAGCCAGAGGACCAGCCCCACCAGGAGAAACACCTGCCAGAACCTTCCCAGATCCACATATTCATATCCCTGGTGCCCGAAATAAAAATTCTCCACAAGCCCCAGCTTCTGCATCACCCCGAACCACTGTCCGGCCAGTGAACCGACCACGATGACCAGCAGGGCGATGAACAGAAAATTCACCCCGAGCTTCTGGTACCGCGGTTCCTTTCCCGAAATGGCGGGTGCGATGAATAACCCGGTGGCCAGCCAGGAGGTGGCGATCCAGAAAATGGCCAGCTGGATATGCCAGGTCCTGGAAATGGAATAGGGAAGGAAGTCCGCCAGGGGCAGCCCGTAGAAACCGAGGCCCTCCACGCCGTAATGTGCCGTGATGACCCCCATGAGTATCTGTACCAGGATCAGGGCGGTGACCACCCAGAAATACTTGAGGGTGGCCTTCATGGAAGGCGTCATCCTTGTTCCTGACAGCGGATTCACCTCGGGAGCTTCAGGATTTTCTTCCTCTTCCCTGTTGGATACGTAATACCAGGTCAGCAACCCGATCCCGAACAGCAGGATGATCACGCTGAATCCGGTCCATAACAGCAGTGAGCCGGTGGGTTCGTTTCCCACCAGCTTATCCGGCGGCCAGTTGTTGGTGTAGGTGATCTCCTTCCCGGGCCGGTTGGTGACCGTTGCCCACGAGGCCCAGAAGAAGAATGCATTCATCTGATTCATTCTTTCCTGATCCCGGATGGTGTTGGCGGGGATGCTGTAGGCCTCCCTCAGTCCGCTTTTGCCCGGATCGCTCATGAACAGACCGGAATAATGCGCGCTGTTGGCGAGGAATGCCCCGGCCCTCCGATCAGAGATGGTGAGGATGCCGGTTGCGGGATCCACACGATTGTGGCGGAGCTCCTGCTGCAACCTTTCCTGCAGCATCGCTTTCTGTTCATTGTCCAGTACTTCGTACGATCTTTGAAATTCGCCCAGGGCATACCCGTTCAGCATATCCAATGCTTCCCGGTGCAACCAGTCGGCTGTCCAGTCGGGTGCCTTGTAAGCCCCGTGTCCCCATACCGTACCTACTTCCTGCCCTCCCATGGATTGCCAAACATTCTGGCCATCCCTGATATCCTGACCGGTGAACAGCACGGTTCCTCCCGACGTGACCACCTTTTCAGGAATGGGCGGGGCCTGGCGGTATATCTCCCGTCCAAAGTATCCGAGAATCCCGAAAGAGATCAGGAGGACCAGTGCGAATCCGATCCAGAGTTTTTTTGTTTTCATCGTGCACATTGTGAATTGGTGATGGTGCAAATATATAATTAAATTATAAAATGACCTTTTTATCATTTTATATTTTATTTTCTTATCTTTGCATCAAATAAAACCATGCACCATGACCAGGATCAATAAGGACACCCCCATCGGAGCAATCGTCAGGGAAAACTTTGAGAGGGCCCGGATATTCGAGTCCTACGGAATCGATTTTTGCTGTGGCGGAGAGGTCACCATCGGCGAGGCATGTGCCTCCGGGAAACTGGATCCCGGTACACTGATCGAAGAACTTGAGGCACACGGTCCGTCAG
>CAZNSZ010000049.1:2480-10301 GCA_964575865.1 uncultured Bacteroides sp.
GAAGAAGTGCTTTTTCCGGCCATCACCCGGCTGGCAACCCTGGAATCGTCACGGGAGAATTCGCCATGGAGTGTGGAACAGGTCACGCGTCCCATCCATGAATTGAAAGAAGAACACAAAGCCGAAGGCGACCGGTTCAGGGAGATGGACCGCATGACCGGACATTTCCAGGTCCCGCCCGACGGCTGCAACACCTTTCATGTCACTTACCGCTCCCTGCAGGAATTTATAGCGGACCTTCACCGGCATATTCACCTGGAAAATAATATCTTGTTCCCTGAAACTGAGAAACTGGAACAGAAATTGTTGCATTCATCGTGAACTGATGCTATCCAGGGCAACTGAATATGCCATCCGGGCACTGGTCTACATCCAGCTTCAGAACTGGAAAGGGAAACGTCCCGGTGTCCCCGGTATCGCCGGTGAAATAGAGGCGCCGGCCGCTTTTACGGCCAAGATCCTCCATGCAATGACCAGGCAGGGGATGCTGCGCTCCATGAAGGGCCGCGGGGGCGGTTTTTTCTTTGAAAACAACCTTTCAGAGCTTACCCTCTATAAAGTCATCCTGATGATGGAGGGTGACGGCCTGTTCACCCGGTGCGGTTTCGGACTGAAAAACTGCTCGGACCAGAATCCCTGCCCGCTGCACGATGCCTTTATTCCGGTGCGTGACGGACTTCTGGAACTGGCCCGTTCAGAAACCATCCGTTCGCTGGCTGAGAAGGTCCGTGACGGACATGCCGTACTGAACAGGAACCTCCTTCTGCCCGAAGGCACAAAAGAGAATCTGAATATGCAAGCGTTGGATAATGAGTGAACTGATTGACAATTCCAGGCATCGCAGAGAGCGCCTGAAGGAACTGATCCTCAGCCTGCACCGGGGAGAGTCCCCGGAAAAGGTCAGAAACGAGCTGAAATCAACCCTCCGGTCCATCCCCTACGGGGAGGTGGTGGAGGTGGAACAGGAGCTGATCCGGGAAGGTCTGCCCGAAACGGAAGTGCTCAAGCTCTGTGATGTCCACGGCGAAGTGCTGGAAGGCCATGTGGATCTGAGCGGGGCAAAGGAGATCCCCGAAGGACACCCGGTGGATGTATTTTTGAAAGAAAACCGGGCCGTGCGTGACCTGGTCCATAAAATCCGTGAAATTCTTCAGTCCCTGGAAAAGGTGCCGGAAGCGAATTTCCAGAATTTCAAGCTGGTGGTCCGGTCCAGTTTCAACGAACTGATGGACATCGACAAGCATTATCAGCGAAAGGAATACCTGGTGTTTCCGCACCTGGAAAAGAACGAAATCACAGGTCCACCCATGGTCATGTGGGGCAAGCACGACGAGATCCGCGATCAGCTGAAAGGGTGCCTGGCCCTGCTTGCCGAAGAGGACCTGACCAGACAGGACCTGGCCGACGCCATGGAGCTTTTGTACCTTCCGGCGTTGAAAGCCGTCACCGATATGATCCAGAAGGAAGAAGAGATTCTCTTCCCGATGACCATGGATGTGCTGACCCTTGAGGACTGGTGGACTGTGCACCAGCAAACCCTCGAATTCGGCTTCACCCTCTATGATCCCGGGGTGGACTGGAAACCGGAAGGACTGGAAACGGAAGCCGGAGAGACCCGGCTCGACGCCGGGAAAGAGGGTACCATGATGCTTCCCTCCGGGAGTTTTTCTGCCGAAGAACTGATGGCCATTCTGAATACCATGCCTGTGGATATGACCTTCGTGGACAGGAACGACAGGGTGAAGTATTTTACCCAGGGAAGCCACCGCATCTTTCCCCGCAGCCGGTCCATTATCAACCGTGATGTACGGCTCTGCCATCCCCCGGGAAGCGTGGGAATCGTGGAGCGGATCCTGGAAGATTTCAAAGCGGGAAAGGAATCCCATGCCCCGTTCTGGATCCAGAAAGGGGGACGATTCATACTGATCGAATATTATGCGCTCAGAAATGAACGGGGGGAATACCTGGGCACCCTGGAGGTCTCCCAGGACCTCACCCATGCCAGGGAGCTGGAGGGAGAAAGAAGGATCCTCAGCTACGGGGAGAAAAAAACAGATGAATGATGGAGACAGGACCGGTCATCACCCCCAGAACTAAAATATTTGAACTGCTAGAAGCGTATCCCCAGCTGGAAGAGACGCTCATCGGGATTGCCCCGGCATTTCAGAAGCTTCGGAATCCTGTGCTGAGGAGAACCATCGCCAGGGTGACCACCCTTTCCCAGGCAGCCACCATCGGGGGGCTGAAAGTGGAGGAGCTGGTCAACAGGCTCAGGAAAGAGGCGGGACAGTCAGCAATGGGAGCCTATGCACAGGAAGGACAAGTTTATACCACACAGAGGCCGGAATGGTTCAAACAAAGGAGGATCAAGCGGACCATTGATGTGAGGGAGATCCTGGATGAGGGAAGCCAGCCGGTCCACGAGGTGCTCTCAGCCATCCGCCAGTTGAAGAAAAAAGAGATCCTTGAGGTGATCGCTCCCTTCCTTCCGGTTCCGCTGATCGATAAAGCCACCGGTGCCGGGCACGCACACTGGGTCCTGGAGATTTCACAGGAGGAATACCGCATCTATTTCAAAAACTGAAAGCCGCTCTTCCAGGGTACCCGCTCACGCATCGCTGTTTCAGATTGCCCGCCCTATGGAACCCGGACGGCCAATTTGCCGGAACCGGTGCAACCAATCCGGTAACATCCCGGTCTAATTCTCGTATGCAGAAAGAAAGCCAACGTATCTCTTTAGAGAATTTTCGCCGACATCGCGACCATCTGAAAAACAACTCATCAAGGAACCTGACATCATTTCAACCATGAAAAAAGGGGCCATTCTCATCATCATCGTGCTGGCATCCCTCACTGCCGTCTCCTGTGCCACCTCAAGGGGAGCCACCGTAGAAAGCCAGCGGCGCGGATTGCTGATGCTGGAGGGAGAGAACATTTACAAGAACAAGGGATTTTACGACTCCAAAAAGACCTGGAAACGGCGCAAAAATAACATGAGAGCCGCCAGGCGCTATTACAGAAAGTAACCGTGAAAATTTCATCAGGCAGCATCCTGCCGGAACACATCCGGGGGTGCTGCTGCAATGGCATCCATTAAGTCAAAATGTCAGAGTTTGCGGGTCCGGCACCCTGGTACGTTTTTTGATCGTAACCCGGCGGACCCGGGGCATTTCTATGGGTTGACATCCGTACCAGGAGGAACCCGGCCCGTTTTACGCAACTGTTCCGACAAGCATGCGGGAGCTGCCCAGCGGCAGCAGAATGAAATGCCTCCCTGTGAGCAAATGAAACCGATATGGAGTATAAAGATTATTATAAAACACTGGGAGTATCCAAAGATGCCAGTCAGGCGGAAATTAAGGCGGCTTTCCGGAAACTGGCAGTGAAATACCATCCCGATAAGAACAAAGAGGACAAGAAGGCCGAGGAACGCTTCAAAGAGATCAATGAAGCCTATGAAGTCCTCAAGGATCCGGAGAAAAGAAAAAAATATGACGAGCTGGGTGCCGACTGGGAACAGTACCGGAATACCGGACCGGGAGGTTATGGTTTTTCGAATTTCAGGACCCGCTCCCCCGGCGGAGGCACCTTCCATTTCGGGGGCGATCCCGGGGATGTGTTCGGGAGAGGTGGGGGTGATTTCTCCGATTTCTTCAATGCGTTTTTCGGTGATTTCGGAGGCCCGCAAGCGGGAGGGCCCGGTTTTTCAGGGAGTCAGGGAAGCGGATTCACGGGGACAACTGGAAGCGGATTCTCTGGAAGCGATCCGTTTGGTTTCTCCGGCAGAAGTGCCGGAGTGAAGGGAAACGATTATCAGGCGGAGATCGGGATCAGCCTCCGGGAAGCCTACGCGGGAACCTCGCGCATCCTTCATGCGGACGGTCAGAAACTGAGGGTCACCATCAAACCCGGGGCATACGATGGTCAGGAGCTGAGGATCAGGGGAAAAGGCGGACGGGGATCACACGGAGGTGATCACGGTGATATCTATGTGAAAATCAGGATCAGACCTGAGGAGGACATGGAAGTCCGCCAACATGACCTGTACCTTAAAAAAGAGGTGGACCTGTACACTGCTGTACTTGGGGGACATGTGGAGGTTGATGCACTTTCAGGAAGGCTCCAGGTCAATGTTCCGAAAGGTTCCCAGAACGGAACCCGTTTGCGGATCAGGGGGAAAGGAATGCCGGTCTACGGGAAGCCAGGAGCCTCGGGTGACCTGTACGTGATCCTGAATGTGGCGGTACCCAGAAACCTCTCCTCCGGGGAAACGGAGCTTTTCAAAAAGCTCAGGGACCTGAGCGATCAGCGTGCACAGGGCCGCTGAACCGCTCCTTCAAGGCCCTTTCCTGTTGAAAATGAACCATAATTCCACTAAATTGCATGCTGATCATGAAGCATCCCGTGGAAATCACCAAAGAGATCACCATCGAGGACCTGGTCAGCCGGAAAGTCGATTCGGTCCGCTACCTGGCCGACAGGGGAATAAAATGCATTGCCTGCGGGGAGCCCATCTGGGGGACCCTGGAAGATGCAGCGAGAGAGAAGGGTTTCAGCGACGAGGAGATCCAGCAGTTTGTCAGGGAGCTGAATGCCCTCTGAGGCCTGACAGGGAAGCCTCCTTCACCTCAATAGACCAGCCATGAAGAAAACAACCGCACTCCTTTTGTTCTGTGTAACCAGCCTGTTGGCGGGATCCGCCCTCAGGGGGCAGTCCCCGGAACAGATCCAGGAACAGATCGGGGAATTGAACAGGAAGATCGAAAACCTCCAGCACACCTTCGATGTGCTGCAGAAAGCCATGGACGACGTGCTGTGGACCCAGAAGCTGGAAGATGTGGCCTGGGTGGACAAGGTCTACATTTACGGGCCTCCGCTGTGGAAAGAGGAAAACCCCACGGCGCAGGGCGCCGGGAACCCGGTCAAATTCTGGGCCTATACCATCATCCCGAAGAACATTGATCCCGGAAAAAAATACCCCTTGATCGTCCTTCCGCACGGGGGAGTGCACGCGGACTTCACCACCTATTACGCGCACATTGTCCGTGAGCTGGTGGCCCAGGGTTATGTCATCGTTGCCGCCGAATACAGGGGGAGCACGGGTTACGGCAGAAGCCATTACGAGAAAATCGATTACGGCGGACTGGAGGTCGAGGATGTGAAAGCGAGCCGCGACTACATGATAGAAACCTTCAGCTTCGTGGATGCCAGGCGTGTGGGGATCATGGGCTGGAGCCACGGGGGACTGATCGCCCTGATGAACATCTTCGATCACCCGGAAGATTACCAGGTTGCTTTTGCCGGTGTTCCCGTCAGTGACCTGATCGCCCGGATGGGATACAAAACGCAGGCATACAGGGACCTGTATTCCGCTGATTACCACATCGGGCAAACCGCCTATGAAAATGTGGACGAGTACCGCCGCAGGTCACCTGCCTGGAACGCCCATAAAATGGGGAATACCCCCCTGCTGATCCATACCAACACCAACGATGCGGATGTGAATGTACTGGAAGTGGAGCACCTGATCAAAGCGCTGAAGTCGGAAAACAAGGAGTTTGAGTATGAGATCTACCAGGATGTTCCGGGGGGCCATTCGTTTGACCGGATGGATACGAAAGAAGCCCACGAGATCCGGGTGAAGATCTACCGGTTCCTGGCCGGCGAACTGGATCCGCCCGATCCGATCAGGGATGTGGCAGCACTCAAAAAGGCAGCCTACCGGTTCTGAGTACCCCGGATCCCGGGTCAGGCCAGTTCACTCATCAGTTCCTCGAACCGGCCGGAGATCTCACCGCTGAAGTTCCCGTCATTCAGGTGGGTCTTCATGAAGGCGTCGGGATCCTCCCGCTGAGCTTCGGGCAATACCAGTCCCACCGGAAATGCCCTGGTGAGCACCAGTTTGTCACCCAGAATTTTCTCCACCTCCTTAAATACCAGGCCATGCCCGAACTTTTCCTCCTTTTTTTCATCACTGCTTCCACAGCAGGTCACAAAAACCAGTTGATTGATCTGACCGGCATACTTTGTCACGAAACTGCGGAGCGGGTGTATGAATCTGCCCATAAAGACGGGTCCCACCAGGATCACCCGGTCATAAGCCCCGATATCGTGCTTCATCTTTTTGATACCGGTGCTGATGTTGGTCAGGATCAGAGAAAAAGCGTCCGACCTGGGGCGGATCTCCTCCATGTCGCATGAAAGCCGCCCGGCGATCTTCTCGGCCAGGAACCGGTTGGATCCTTTACGTGAATAATAAACTACGATGGTTTTCATTTGCCCTGCATATGCCAGAAAAATGTTCCGAATCCCTAAACTACCCGTTTCCTGACAGAAACCGGTTACCCCGAAGTTAAAAATCGGTGAAATTTCAGGGAACGATCAATAGGAGACCGCTACAGCGATACCCAGCGCCAGAAAGCCGATGACAGTGGTGATCAGGAAAAGTGGCAGAATGTACCTTGCCCACCGCTCGTAGGGGATCCCTGCCAGGCCCAACATGGCCATCAAGACGCCATTGGTGGGGATGATCAGGTTGGAAAGGCCATCACCCAGGGTAAATGCCAGGACCGCCGTTTGACGGGTGATGCCGAGCAGGTCAGCCAGCGGGACCATCAGGGGCATGGAGACCATGGCCTGTCCCGAAGCCGAGGGGATGAAAAAATTGAGCAGGGACTGAAACACGAACATCCCTTCGGCGGCGAGCATCGGTGGCATCTTTGCCAGCAATCCGGCTGTTTCAAAAAGGAGGGTATCGAGGATCTGTCCTTCCAGCATAACCACCTGGATACCCCGGGCAAATCCAACCACCAGGGCCGGAATGATCATGATCTCCAATCCCTTCACAAATGCGTTCATGGATTCGGAACCCGTCATTCCGCTGATCAGGATGGTCAGCACCCCCACCAGAAAAAAGCCGCCCGTCATCTCAATCAATCCCCACCCCATGGTCTGAACCGCATACAGTATGGCGGCGAACATCACAGCGGCCACACCAGCGATCCAGAGGTGCTTCCGCTCCATTTTTGTCTGGTTCTCATCCATATCGTCTGTGAGCTCGAACGGGTCATCCGGCATGGCAGAACGGGCTGGATCCCGCTTCACCCTTCTTCCGTAATTCATCATGAACAGGAATCCTCCTCCCCCGATCAGGAGCAGCAGGAACACCCGGAAACCGATCCCGCTGCCGATGGGGAGTTCTGCAATGGTCTGGGCAATCTGAACCGTGAATGGATTGGTCAGGGCCACGGTCCATCCCAGTGAAAAGGGAATAAGCAACAACGATAATCCAAACAGCCGGTCATACCCGTATTTTTTGGAAATGATCATAAACAGCGGGATGAGCGGCATGAATTCGGTGCCTCCGCCCAGAAAGGTACTCAAAAACAGGATAAAGATGAAGATGGAGAGCAGCAGGAGGTTGGGCCTGGCCCTGAATCGGTGCATAAGCCGGTAGATGATGGCATGGACCGTCCCGGTGTGCCTGATGAGGTTGAAAACGGCGCCGATGGTGAAAACAAAAAAGATCAGGGCCGCACTGTCATTAAGCCCTTTAGGGATGGCCATGAACAGACCCAGAAGGCTGGTGGGTGCGGCTTTGCCTTCGATACGCTCCCCGAAAAGGATCCCTTTCAGGCTGATGTGCTTGGTGAGCCGCTCATAACTACCGGGAACGACAACCGTCTGTACCTGCTCACCCAGAACCCTTGTGGTCCGTTCATAGGTGCCTGACGGGATGAGATAGGTCAGCGCAGCAGAGAACAGCACAATTCCGGAAAGGAAAATAAAAACATGGGGGAAATTGAGCCTTTTGAGATTCAG
>CAZNSZ010000049.1:10401-11488 GCA_964575865.1 uncultured Bacteroides sp.
TTGATGCCTTTTTCCCTGTATAGACCGGTGCATTTGTTCCATCTGTCAGGCATCATCCGTTCCCCCAGTGTTGCATATACGGTCTCGCGTTCATCCTCGTCATACCCGTCCTCATAAGGGACGGCATCATTTGTATCGTTCTCCCCCATGTAGAGAAACTGCGGTACAGCCCGGAATGAAAGGGAATCGAACGATTTCCCGAACAATGATCCGTAATCATGGATACCCAGCGGATACCCAAGTACATTTCCATTCAGCTCGCCTACCGGCAGCATCAGCAATCCATTCACTCCTCCGGCAGCGAGACCGGCAATGCGGTCCGGATGAATCAGGCTGAACCGGTTCACAAAGGTACCGGAAGCGGAGAAACCCGTTAACAGGATTTTATCCTTTGTGGGGATCTCCCTTCCGGCAAGCAGCCGGCGGGCGTCCTCCACCATGGCCAGCAACTGCAAATCCAGCCTCTCCAGGGAGGTTCCCTTTTCCCTGATGGCATCCCTGTCAAGGGCATGGGTATAGATCTTCCATTCGCTTTCAGGACGTGGAAACACCGGGACGAGCAGGGGATACCCAAGTGCTGTGGAAATGAAATTGCCCACATAATAATCTCTTGTGGCCTGCCTTTCCGCCTTTTCGGCATGGGCATCCAGGTCGTCGTCGGCAAACCCGGAATTATTGGGTTCCACAAGCAGAAACAACGCTTCACCTGCTCCCGGATCGTTCAGAAGACGCTCCGGCAGGAACAGAAAATAGGGGTAATTGAATCCTTCCCCTTCCTGTGGTTCTACAACAATCAACTCCCCGGGAACGGAATCCCTGCAACCTGCGAGCAAGACAGAGATCAGCACGATACCAGCCAACACCTTCCCCATGGTCATTAATTCTTAAGCATGACGAAATATTGCACCAGCAGGGTACCCGTTCCCAGAAGCAGGAATATATCCAGGGTTACCCCCAGCCGGAAAGCCCCGAACAGCCCGTAGAACAGACCGGCCACTACCAGTGTGAGGGTCAGGGCCTGGGAATTCAATCCGCTGAATATCAAAGCGAATCCTATGACTACCGATAAGGTCGGACAGGGGATCAG
>CAZNSZ010000049.1:11588-16625 GCA_964575865.1 uncultured Bacteroides sp.
AGAGAGAGCAGGATCCCGGTCAGCTGGCCCGATGGATACAGCTTGAAAAGCAACAGGGCGATGAAAATGTACAACACCAGATGCCATATGATGGCAACTGTTGTGAATTGATTGGCAATGGATTGGAGGGTGTTTAAAATCTGTTCTTTATCAGGCATGATCTGCTGTTGTCGGGTGATCATGAAACAATACCTGTAAAGGTATGGGTTCAGCTTCCCGGATGCAAATAACTCCGGCATGAATCATGCTGATTGTTTTCAATTCAAAACTTTGCCGTCAGCGAGACCACAAAGCTTCTGCCGGGTCCGCTGATCCCCGAGCTGTAGGGACGGTACCTCCGGTTGGCGATGTTTTCCACGCCGGCACTCACATTGAAATGTTCCGTCAGCTGGTACATGGCCTCGATATTCAGTGTCGCCCAGGCAGGGGCAAAGGTGTTTCCCCAGGGATCTTTTGCGTAGATCTCCTCCTTGTTTTTCTCCTCTTCGGGCAGTTCATCATGGCTTTTTCGGCCCTGGTAATAAGAAAACAGCTCCAGCACCAGCCTGCTGGTCCGGAAATGGATCCTGCTGACCCCGAACAGCGGGGGGGCGTGCCTGGAAGGACTCGAGGATCCGTCATCCAGCTCCTCCCTCCCCCGCTGAACATTCAGATCCGAGGAGAAGCCGAAACCCGCCGGCAGCTTGATCTCAAGTCCGGCCTGCACTCCGTAAACGGTGGCCACCGCAGCGTTCTGAACCGACTGCACCCGGCTCATCATACCGCCGTACATGATGCTGTCCTGACCGTTCAACCGGGTATTCCTGCGTACCATGGCATTGTTCAGAAGGGTATAATATGCGGTCAGGTCCAGCCTGGCCACTCCCCCGAAGACCCGGGCCATCCCCAGATCAATGTTGTACGCATATTCCGCGTCCAGCTCCGGGTTGGGAACGGTAACAGCGCCGGGCTCCGAATCGAATACCTTTCCCATATCATCCACATTGGGAGCACGGAACGCGGTCCCGAAGTTTGCCTTGAAGACCCAGGTTTCTGAAGGACGGAATACGCCCCCGATGCTCCCGGTCAGTGCGCCGTTGCGGAGGGAGGCAGCGGAAAAAGGAAGGGGGTAAAATGTCAGGTTGCCTGAAAAATCCGCATCAAGCATGAACTGATTGTACCGCATTCCTGCCTGGAGGGTGAGCCGTTCCGACATCCTGTATTCGTCATTGACATAAGCTGCCAATGATATCCAGGAGGATTGCGGATACCTGGAAGGCCCGGTCTCCACGGCTCCCGTCCCGATATCGGTTAGGGTGCCCTGTGAACGGACATCGTTCAGCACAAATTCCAGCCCGTAAAAAAGGGTATGTCGTAGGGCGGGCGACTTCACCAGGTCCAGGTTCAGGGAGTAGGCATCCACATGTTCGACCTGGGAAGAGCGTTCATCCGAATGCAGGGAGCGCTCGATACGGCTCTCCTCAAAGGATTGCCAGGCCAGCCTGAGCATCAGCCGGTCGTAGGCGGCATTCCCGCGGCTGTGGCCCGCGCTGAGGTGGTGCATCATCCATTTCTGCGGGCCGTAGTCCCACTCAGCGTATCTGGCCGTACCGTTCTGCACCCGGTTATGGCGGTCATACCTCCCATAGGGAGAGGTCCTGGAATAGTGGAACCCGTACTGCAGCTCAAGGGATTCGGTGGGCTGAAACATGATTTTCTGCATCAGGTTGACCTGTGAATAGGCTGAGGGAACCTGCAACAGTGCATCCTCCTGTTCAACAACCACATCGGTGCTGCCCACCCTTTCAACATGATACGCCTTGATGTAATCTTCCGGACCGTGCCTGCCCTGTTTCAGGTGGTCGAAGTCATATGAACTGAAACTGGTTACCGAGGCCCATTTCTTCCATCCTGCCTTGATGTGAAAGTGCCCGGTCTTTTCCCGGTTGGCAGAAGCATACCTGGCGGTGGCCTGACCCCTGATCAATGGTTTGCCGGTCATGGAGAGTTGCGGAGCCAGGGTCTGGAATCCCATGACCCCTCCGATGGCATCACTGCCATAGATCACAGATCCGGGTCCGAACAGCACCTCGGTGCTTTCCATTGCAAAGGGATCGAGACTGATCACATTCTGGAGGTTCCCGGCCCTGAAGATCGCCGTATTCATCCGTACCCCGTCGACCGTATAGATCAACCGGTTGGTGGCAAATCCCCGGATCATCGGGCTGCCCCCCCCCTGCTGGCTCTTCTGTATGAACACCTTTCCTGATATCCCCAGAAGATCGGCAGCCGTCTGGGGTTTCTGAAGGGCGATCTCCTGTAACGGGACCGAGACAACCCTGGATGGAATATCACTGGTCACCTGGCGCCAGCGGGTCGCTGAGACCACCACCTCGCCCAGGTTCAGCGCCGATACCTCAAGGAGGACCTCATAGCCGGAAGCCTCCAGTGCCGCATAGCTGGTGATCAGTGTTTCATATCCCATGGAGCGGATCTGGATCAGGTCCGAACCTTTGAAAGAGGAGATTCTGGCCTGCCCTGCTGCATTGGTAATGACATATGCTTTGGGGTGTTCACTGATCACTGACACGGCCTCCAGCGGCCTGCCCGTATCCCCGTCTCTGATGGTGATTGTCTGCGAAATGGCCACGACGGCCCATCCGGACAACAACCAGAACATGGCAAGTTTTTTCATTTCAATCCCGCACTAGGTGAAATCATCCATATCCCGCAAGTCGTCGTTCCTCAGGAACGGCTGCGGGACCGGTACTCATCGGTCACATGTTCAGGAGGGGAGGGACCAGGGGGGCGGATCCGGCGGGGACGTACAGATGGATTGATAATGATTGTATGCGATGACGGTGACCCCTGACCCGGCACGCGGCATGAACCGGACCTGTCCTGCGGCCGCCGCTATGAATGGGGTGAACATGTGAGTGGACAACCGGGAATGGTCCCTGGCCAGGGGCAGGTCCGTCTCGTGGTGTTTACCGGACCAATGCCCAAGCTGCTTGTTCAGGTCTGTTTCCTTCCGGTCCCACCAGCACCAGTAACAGACGGAATCGCCGGTCACCCGGCGTTCGACCACGTCATACATTTCACCGCCGAACTCAAATTCTCCCGGATGTTCCCAGCGTAGCAAACCGGCTGCCTCTTCCAGGCTGAAACGGAGCAGGACCAGCTCCTCTTTCCCGGCCTCCCCGGAAATGATCTCCCGGACTTCCTTCCTTACCTGCACTTTGCGGATCTGAATCCACCCGTAATAGCCTGTGGCGGGAAAGACAAGAATAAGCAGGAGACCTATGGCACTAACCTCTCTTTTCAACCGAAGGTCCTTTAGGGATTTCCCTGTAAAGATAATGGATTGAAAAGAGGATCACCCCATCATGCCTGCGATAATTCAGCCATTAGCAGGCGGGCATATTTTCTGAAGTAGAATCTTTCAGAGAATCCGGTGAATCCGAAACCCTTCAGGATCGATTTCCAGTCGCGTTCAATATAATCGAAGGCGTATTTGCACTCCACCGTCCTGAAGATGAACCTGTGGTGAGGCGGCATCTCCTCCATCGAGAATTCTGCAAAATCAAGGATCACAAGTTTCCCGCCCGGTTTGAGGTGGGTCTGTGCATTCCTGATCAGCTGCTGCCTCACCTCATGGGGAAAGCCATGAATGACGAAACTGATGACCACCCGGTCAAAACGCTCCCCCAGGTCAAAGGGGATATCGATCCGTTGCCGCCGGAAGCTGATCCGGTCATCTTCCCCGTGCTTTTTTAAGAATTGCTTCTCCATCACCGGAGAGAGGTCCAGCCCGGTGATCCGGCCCTCATTCCCGATGTATGCCGACATCAGGGCTTCATTTTTACCGGTGCCGCAGCCCAGATCCAGGATCTGCTCCCCCCGGCCGATCCCCATGTCCGCCACCGCCTTCCGGATGAAACGGTCGTATTTCCCGAAGGATATGGAATTCATGATCCGGTCATAATGCCTGGCGATCAGCGGTGTAAGCTCCACTTTTGACTCTGCATACAGTTTTTCGGCCATGCTTCTGCGATTTTAGATTTACACAAAAATAGGAACCTGATCAGGGGTCGACAGTGACCTGGGTTACCGAACGGCGCCACTGCCCCCGGCAGCTCCCCTTTCCATCCAGTACCGTTCGATCTCCTCCAGTGTCTTCCCTTTGGTCTCCGGTAACATTTTCCATCCGATCCAGATGGTGGGTATACAGAAGAGTGCAAAGATCCAGAAGGTAATGGCAGGACCGAGGCGGTCCAGGGACAGGGGGATCATCTGACCGATGGTCGCCGTTCCGATCCAGACCGCCATGGTGGCGATGGACATGGCCCTTCCGCGGATGCTGGTGGGATATATCTCCGAGAGGATCACCCAGACTACCGGACCGAGGGAAAAAGCAAAGGATGCAATAAAAACCATGATGAAAACCAGAAGAAGCATCCCTTCTGCCCTGCCCGCAAGAAAAAGGAAACCGATGGCAAGAAGTGAAACCAGCATTCCCGAGGTTCCCGAGATCAGCAGTTTCCGGCGGCCAAACTGGTCAATTTTCCATATGGCCAGCAGGGTGAACCCCATGTTGATGGCACCGATGAGAACCTGGCTTCCCAGGGCGTCATGGAGCGCGAATCCTGCCGATTCCATGATTCTCGGCCCGTAGTAAATAATGGCATCGATTCCTGTGAACTGCTGCAATACGGCCAGGGATACCCCCAGGAAAAGCGCCAGCCGGATCCCCGATGACCACATCAGCCGCTTCGTCGCTTTTTCCTTTTTGAGGGTCTGTTCGATCTCTTCCAGCTCCCGGCGGGCATCCGCTTCACCCCCCGCCCTGCGGAAGATCTCCAGTGCCCTCTCCTGCCGGCCCCTGGCCACCAGCCACCGGGGGCTCTCCGGAACGAAAACAAGCAAGAGCAGAAACGCCAGGGCGGGAATGGATTCCATTCCAAGCATGGCCCTCCAGACTTCGGCTTTAAAAACATGGGCCATCCGCTCCGAATGAAATTCGGAAGACCCGGCCGACTGCTCCAGCAACCAGGCATT
>CAZNSZ010000049.1:16725-33701 GCA_964575865.1 uncultured Bacteroides sp.
CCGACCATCACCTGAAATTCGCCCGGTTCGACCACCCATTCCAGGTGCCGGTCCAGCATCCTGAGTTCATCAAAACCCAGTTCAAACCGGACCTGCTTTGTCTCCCCCGGTTCAAGCCACACCTTCTGAAAGCCTTTCAGTTCCCTGACGGGTCTGACCACGCTGCTGATCCTGTCCCGGATATAAAGCTGCACCACTTCTGCACCCGCCCTGCTCCCTGTATTGCGGACCTGACAGGTAATCACCCTGTTGCCATGCGGCCCGGCAGCGGGCTGGCTTATCTCCAGCCGACCGTAATCAAATGTCGTGTAGCTCAGGCCGAATCCAAACGGGTAAAGCGGTGAGGACTCCTCCATATCGGCGTAGGAGTTTCCCCAGCCCTCTTCCAGCCAGTAGGTTTTGGACGGTTTGTGGTTGTAATATACCGGGAGCTGCCCGGCATGGCGGGGGAATGTCACGGGAAGCTTTCCGCTGGGATTCACATCACCGAAAAGGATATCGGCCACGGCCTCCCCGCCCCTTTCCCCGGGATTCCACGCCTCTATGATCCCGGGAACGTGCTCTGCGATCCAGGGAATGGCCAGGGCACGGCCGTTGATAAGGACCACGATGGTGGGGGTGCCCGTGGCGTGCACCCGCCTGATCAGCTCCTTCTGCAGGCCCGTCAGCTCCAGTGTCGCCACATCGTAGCCTTCACCCGTCGTCCCTTTCCCCCCTTCTTTCTGCCACTCATTTTCTCCCAGGACCACAATGGCGACCTCGGAACTCCTTGCAGCCTTTACAGCCTGGTCAATCTCGTTCAATTCGTCACCGGTCACCTCACACCCTTTCACATAGCGGACCTTCCGGTCACCCAGTTTCATCCGGATCCCGTCCAGGACGGTGGTGATCTCCTGCAGCACCACCAGTGAGGTATAGTCACCCAGCTGGTTCTTTTCATCATCCGCATTGGGTCCAATGACCGCCACCGAGCGGATATCTTTCCGCAGCGGGAGTATCCCCTCCTGGTTTTTCAGCAGCACAATGGCTTCCCTGGCCGCTTCCAGTGCCAGGTCCCTGTGTGCCCGGGCATGGACCACCTCCACAGCCTTCTCTTCATCCACGAAGGGATTCTCGAACAATCCCAGCCTGAATTTCTGTTCCAGTACCCGCCTCACGGACCGGTCAATGGTGTTTTCTGAAACCTGGCCTTCCCGGACATTGTCGATCATATCCCGGAAGTATCCCTGGTTGAAAGAGATGCTCACATCCATGCCCGCACGGGCAGACATGGCCGCCGCCTCTTTCAGCGATCCTGCAAGACCCGTATATACCAGGGTATTCACACCGTTCCCCTCACTCAGCACCAATCCCTTGAAATCCAGCTCTCCCCTCAACAGGTCTGTCATGATCTCCGCAGAGCTGTGTGCCGGGATCCCGTCGATGGTGGGATAGGTGGCCATCACCCCGAGGGCCCCGTGGTCCCTGATGCCTGTTTCCCAGGGCGGGAGGAACACCTCCCGGAGGGTGCGCTCGGAGATCTCCATGGCTCCGCGCTCCAGCCCGCTTACAGGCTGGCTCTGTCCCGGATAGTGGCACAATCCGGCCACCACCCTGTCACCTGCCTTCAGGTCGTCACCCTGGACCGCATCCACAATGGCGCCCGCATACCTGGCACACATGTAGGGATCCTCGCTGTAGCCCTCCTGGTTCCTTCCGAGCCTCGGATCCCTGATCGGTTCGATGACCAGGGTGAAGAGCTGATGGATCCCCACCGACCGTGCCTCCCGGGCTGCCGCCCTGTACACCCCGCTCACCAGGTCCAGGTTCCAGGTGCTCCCCAGTGCCGGTCCCTCCGGAAAAATGGTGCCCCCGGCACACATCAGCCCGTGTGTCCCTTCCTCGGTCTGTAACAGCGGGATGCCCAGCCGGGTCTCTTCCATTGCTGTCCTCTGGAGTTGATTCAGGAAAGCAGCCTGCCGGGCAGGTCCCTCCTTCAGCGCATTGTTGGGAAGGGTAAAAAATCCCCCGCCCGGACCAATGCCTTCCAGCAGGTCTCCCCTGGTGAAACGGAGGCTTCCGGCCTGTTTCTCTTCATCCGTTCTTCCCAGTTCGCTGAAATAGCCACAGGGCATATTCAGCTGTCCGATCTTCTCCTCCAGGGTCATTCTGGCCAGCAGATCCTCCACCCTTTCGGCTACAGGAAGCGCCGGATTGCGGTAGGGCATCATCGCCCTGTGGGCCGGGATCCCCCTTTGTTCACGCACATAACCTGCAATACCGGATACATGGTCGATCCAGATCCCGTTTGCCGGATCGGAGGCGTAACGGCAGATGGAATCGATGGTCGACAGCAGCGAGGTCTGGAACCCGCCTTCGTCTGTTTCATGACCCGCCAGGACCAGCCAGCTGCCCTGCTCGCGGGCCTGGCCGATCAGCGTTTTGATCTGGCTGAAGCTTTTACCGTCCAGTTCCATGCCGGTGAGTTGTGCCAGATCGCACCGGAGCGGATCATTGGGACCTTCGTCCAGCCAGGTCCTCCCCGTTTCGAACATGGCCGAAACCAGGGGGACATAACTGCGGGTCTGCTGCCCGCTTCCCACATAGGTCTGTCCGCAGGGATACCCGAAAGAGAGCGGGGTGACCCCGAGCACCTCTTCAATGAGGCGGCTGGCAGAATCGAGTTCCTCACTCATCTGCATGAGGGTATACTCCTCGAGGGACCTTCCCCTGGCCCATGGAAAATTGCCCGTGCAGGGATGGACAAGGGAGTGGTTCCCGATATCATGGCCCTTTTCGACCGCAGCCTTCCAGCCTTCGGCACGCTGGATCATCAGGCCGGGGGACACATAAAAGGTGGCCCTCACTCCATGGGAATCCAGAAGAGGGATCCCTTTGTCGATCTGGCTCAGCCGCGCATCGTCAAAAGTGAGGGAGAGGGCCATCTGCTTTCCTTCCGGCCAACGGAATTCGGTGCCTGTCTCCTTCTGTGACCCGCTTTCATACCCCTGGGCGCATATGGTTTGCCTGGAATTGAGGGTCAGTATGAAAACCAGGAAAAGGAACACCTGAACGGACACCCTGTCATCTGTTCTCATGACTTCTTTTTTAGGTTCAACTGCAAGCACGTCCTGCGGAATGCCTCCAGGATCAGCTCCCTTTCCCCTGAAGTAAGCCTGGAGGGGATACAGAACAGGACGGTTCTTTCCACATAGGAATCGAGTACAGGGCAGGTCCCTTTTCCATACCCGTATCCCGCCGCCCATTGATTCTCGGATAGTTCCCAGACCGGGTGGTGCCCGGAGATCGACCGTTTATTCACCAGGCTGGTCACATTGTAGTAGATATGAAGTCCCCAGCCGGTCATATGGACCGGATTCAGTCCCCCTTCCCTGACCCTGATCCCGTTCTCCTTCAATCCATTGAAAAAGGCATGGGAAACGTCGGGCCGGTCGAAAATGAGCTTCAGGAATCCCCCGCTGTCCCCTTCCGGATCGATGACCTCCCTGGTGGTGATCCCTTCATATCCGGACATGGCATCGATCAGTTCATCTTTCAGCTTGCGCATGGAAGAGAGAATGCGGTCAAGTTTCCGCAGCTGGACCCTCAGAACGGCCGCAACGAATTCGTTCATCCTGCACCCGATCCCCCAAAGCTGGAATTCCGGGTCGTCAAATTCGAGCCTTCCGTCCGCTCTCCGGTAGTAGCCCAGGTCGTGAATGGCAAACGCGCGGTTATAGAGCTCCCTGGAACCGGTCACCACCGCACCTCCCTCACCGGAAGTAAAGGTCTTGTTCAGCTGGAAGGAAAAGATGGCCATGTGTCCGAAGGAACCTGCCCTCCTGCCGTTCTGCGTGGCTCCCCCGGCCTGGGCGCAATCCTCCAGAAGCAGCAATCCGTTACGGGAGCATATGTCCATCACCCGCTCCACCTTCCCGATCACTCCCCCCATGTGCACCATGATCACGGCCCTGGACCGCTCCGTGATCTTCTTCTCAAGATCATCCGGATCGAGGCTGAAGCTGTGGTCCACATCCACCAGCCTGGGGATGGCACCGCTCCGCACCACGGCAGACACCGTGGATACCCAGAAATATCCCGGAAGCAGCACCTCGTCACCGGGCCCGATCCCCATGGCAGCAAGGGCCACCTGCAGGGCCGCCGTTCCCGAGGAGACCCCGAGACAATGGTCCACTCCGATAAAGGCGGCGAATTCGGACTCGAACTGGTCCACCTCCTTCTGAAGATCGGGACCGTAAAACCTGAAGGGGGATTGCGACCGGGCCACCCTGGCCACCGCTTCCTCCTCCTGGTGATCGTAGTAATGGGCCCCGGGCCACTCCTGAGGGATTTCCGGGACGCTGCCGTTGAATGGTTTCATGGGTTTCGCTGTTGGTGGTTGTTACAATGCATTGATCATGGTCAGCAACCGGGTCTTTATGATACCCTCTGCCCCCGGCATCAGCCTGGACACCTGCACCTCGTACCCTCCTTCGGAGTAAGCCCTGTCGGTACAGATATACCCGCTGGCGCCATTGCTGTGGGTGACGATAAAGGTGCCGCTAAAGGGTGATTGTTCTTTGATCTCCATCCCGATCCCGGTCATCACCTCTCCCGAGATCCCCGCCAGAACCAGGTTTCCTGCCTGAATCACCTGCAGCCTCACATCCACATCCGGACCTGGCTCGTAGGTTTCCCGGGGGAACCGGTCGCTTCCCCTTGCCTTGCCGGGAAGGTTCAGACTGGCTGCAGCGGATTTCAGAGAATTTACCGGGTAGGCAGGGAGCTGCTGAACAGCCTCCCAGGCCTCTTTCCCCACATGGTACCCCACCGCCTCGATCTCATTGAAATTGTCCCCTGGCCCGTAAATGGGATTGATATCCGCAGAGGCCCCTGCGGTGACCGCAACCACGGTCCCCTGCCCGGCCTTTGCCCTGATATACCGGGCGGCAGCCCCGGGCCAGTCCCCGGTGATCCGGTAATTATCCTGCCCGCTGGCGGTGGCATGACAGGGCCAGTTGATAAAAACGGCCATCAGTTCCCCACTGAGGTCCAGGAACTTCACGACACCCACCTCATGGTCGCAGATACCATCCTGGTTCCTCCCCAGCCAGATCCCTCCATCAGCGAACTCAGCCCTCCGGTTGATATTCATGCTGCAGGACCCCTTTCCGATCCCCATGACAAACGGCTCCGGATCCTTCGCCGCTTCCGCGGACAGCCGGACCAGTTTCTCCCTGAGCCCTGCCAGGTAAAGTTCGTTGGAAGGAGGCAGGTCGTTGCTGTAGGTGCGGATGGACGGCCCACCATGGTTATGCACCGCACTGAGCATGATGTGGTCCATGGGTATGTCGATTGCAGAAGCGATCTCCTGCCTGATCTCATCGGCCAGTGCCGCATTGAAACCGATCACGTCAGCCGTAATGACGAGGATACCCTGCTGATCAGACTCAAAATAGAGCGCCGAGGCAAAAAGTTCGTCGTGAATCCCCCGTGATGGGGTATCCCGGGCGTCATAGCCACTCATGAGAACGGGCTCTTCAGGGGTGATGTTCACCTGACTGACCCCCAGCCTGACCTGCCGGCCCTCCACCGGCCTGAGCTGACCGGACAGAGCGAAGGGAAGTGCACCGATCAGGAGGAATAAACCTGAAAAAAGTCTGTTGTGCTTCATGGTTTTAACAAGGATGTTCCGGAACTACCGGCACAAATTGCAATTAAAACATTTTATTGAGAATACAAAGGATAATGCGGCTTAATCCTTGTTCCCATAAATGTGTATCTTGCATGAAAGCAGCCAGACTTCCGATGATCCGGCCTTTCACCACAGCCATTAAATCCGGGAAAGGGTTTCCCGCCCCGGCCATCATCCGTAACCTCTCGCCCCTGCCACTGGTGTTGCTCCTGCTGGGATGCCTGCAGGTGGCTAAGGAGGGCATCGCACAGGGAACTGATCCGCCCGGCAGAGGGATTCCGCAGTTGAACCCCGGTTCATCCCCGCTCAAGGTGACCGACAGGGTCCTGTTCATCAGGGGTGATCTTGCCGCTGCCAACGCTGCCGTTCTCATGGATCAGGATGATGTGGCGGTTTTTGACTGCGGCGATTCAGAAACCTGGGGCCAATACCTGGACAGCGTGGTCAGGATGACTGTGGTTCATCCCCGTTACAGATACGTGGTGATGACCCATCACCATATGGACCATACTGCCGGATTTCCGGTGTTTGCCGGGGCAACCATCGTTGCGCAGGATCATTTCCGCATCTACCTTGATCCTTTGAAAAGGATCCGGGAGGGCACGGCGGCAAATGGTGGATCCGACAACCGGGAAAATCCTTCAGCAGCCGGTCTTCCGCCCCCTCCCCTGCCCGACGAAAGCCCGGATTTCACCACCCTTCCTGACTACCATGACAGCCTGGCCCCGCTGGTGCTTTCCTGCCTTCCCGACACGACCTTCGACAGGGAATTGACTATACGCAACGGCCGGATCCCCATCAGGCTCTTTCATATGGGGCGGTTCCATTCTGACAGCGATCTGGTCGCCTGGATACCGTCAGAAGGGATTCTTGTTTGCGGCGACCTGTTCTACAGGGATCAGCTCCCCGTTTTCTCGCCGAATCTTGCGCTGGAGGTGGACCGGTGGGTGGAAGTCCTTACAATGATCCTGGACGGATCGGACGATTCCCTGGTGGTCCTCCCGGGGCATGGAGAACCCTTTGGCCGTGAAGAACTTCGGTCTTACCTCGATTATGTGGAAACGTTACGGGCAGCAATCCTGCAACAGCTTGCTGAAGGGAAGACCGGTGATGAGGTGGTGCAATACTGCTCGCTTGAAAGGCTGGCTCCCTCCCTTCAGGAGAAGGATGTGAGGGACAACAGGGGCGGCAGCCTCCATGTCCACAACACCCGGGCCATGATCAGGAGCCTGAGGTAGGTCCGGTGGATCTCCGGACCAGGGCCGAGAGGAGGGCCGCAGCAAAAAGGACCACCAGGATCAGCAGGTCCATCCGTACTCCGGCAGCCTGGTCGGGGATCACATTGAGCAGCGACAGAATGAAAATGGCCAGTCCGGCAAAGGTCAGGTATATCAGTTCGGGGCCTGGCCTGTTTCTCAGAAAAACCGCTGAAAGGACCATGGGGGCCATGATGGAGGTCCCGGCAAAACTGACCCTGGCCAGCAGCACCAGCTGATCGCTGCTCAGGACCGAAAAAACCAGTGCCGCCAGGGCAAAAAAGACCATGGCCGCCCTGGCCTGCAGCATCTGGGTCCGCTCCTTCCCCTTCAGCATGGAACGCAGTTCAGACCCCAGGGCAAAGATCTGGGAATCACTGGTGGAAAGCGCCGCAGCCGTCAGACCGATGATGGTGGCGGCGGCGATCAGGCCCGGCTGGTCGAAGATCAGCACCCTGGAGATAAACTCCGCTGCCGGCAGGTCCGCATAGCGGGCGGCCCCGTAAAACCCGATGGGCAGGGTGGGAAGGATCACCAGCATGGCAAAAATGCCCACCGATACGGCCATGCGGTGCAGGGTCCGGGTATCTTTCAGGATGACCAGACGGGTGGAAAGCTGCGGCTGGGTCACCGGGATGAACAGGATGGACAGGAAGGAAGCCAGCAGGAACTGGAAATTGAACAACCCTTTGGGTCCCGGCAGGGAAAGCAAGGCCGTATCGATCCGCTGGATGGATTCAAACATCTTTCCCACCCCGCCGAAATAGCGGATGCAGTTGGCTGCTATGACCCAGACCACGGTAAGCAGCAGGATCCCCTGCATCACATCCGCATGCATGATGGCTTTCAGTCCGCCCAGCTCACTGTATATCAGCATCAGGACGATGATCAGCAACGCCCATCCCCATGCCGGCAGCGCACCCGGAAGGATGGCATTCAGGAAGATGGCCACCCCCCTGATCTGGATCGCCACATAGGGGACCAGGAAGACGAATACGCCGAAGAAATAGACAAACGCTGCCCACTTCGTGCCATACATGTTCCCCAGCAAACCCGCCATCCCCTGGAATCCCTTCTCTGCTGCCTTCCTGCGGAGGGTAAAACCGAACCAGACGATCAGGAAGACCATGGCCGCATCGGAAAACGCCAGGAACAGCCAGGCGCCCACACCGTGCATCCTGAAAAAGTCGGGCATGCCCATGAGGGTAAAGGTGCTGAACAGGGTGGCCGCAAAACTCATGAATCCGAGCAGGTGCCCGATGTTGGAACCGGCCAGGATGAAATCGCCAGAGGTTTTCGTTTTCCTCCTCGACCTGAGGGAGAGCAGGATCAGTGTGGCCACGTAAATGGTCCCGAACAGTATGATCCACCTGATCATGTGCGGTTGTTTTGAGATGGGCGGTTCTCTTTTTTCCTTTGCTCCTTTGCGCCGGGATGAACGCGGGTGGCCACCCAGGTGAGGAACACCAGAATAACCGTTGCCAGGATCCCCATCCAGAGCGAGTAAGGCAACCCGAACAGCTGCGGCTGAAACACATTTCGCGGGATCACCAGCGGAGTGAATGAAATAACCACCACCAGCAGGGCCAGCAATATGGTCAGTGCGGAGGGAATGATCTGTCGGATCTTCATAGGCGCTGTACCGTTAATCCCCCGTCCACCATGATCACCTGTCCGGTGGAATAGGAAAAGTTACCGGATACCAGCGAGGCGACCACCTTCCCCACATCCTCCGGCATCCCCCACCGCTTCTGAATGCAAAGGTCCCCTTTGATCAGCCGGTCATATTTATCCTTTACCCCGGAAGTCATGTCGGTCGCCACCACACCCGGACGGATCTCAAAAACTGGAATGTCAAATTCCCCGAGCCGGGCTGCAAACAGCATGGTCATCATTCCCATGCCCGCTTTGCTCATGCAGTATTCACCCCGGTTGACGGAGGCCACGGTGGCTGAGATGGAAGAGATATTGATGATGCATGCATGAAAGCCAGGGTGTTCCCTCTTCCGGAGGATCATGTGCTTCGCTGCGGATTGGGTCAGGAAAAAGGGGCCTTTCAGGTTGGTGTCCATCACCCGGTCATAGCTCTCAGCATGCATCTCCAGAAGGTCCTTCCGTTCTGCAGGGGGAATTCCTGCGTTGTTCACCAGCACGTTGATCTGCCCGAAAGCCTCCAGCACCCTTCCGATGATCTCCTCCCGGTCCGGCCCTGCCGCGATGTCGCCCCGGCAGTACAGCACACCCGGGGCTGTTTTTCCCAGCTCCTCCAGCACATGGGACACCTCGCCGGCTTCCCGCCGGCCGTTGATGGCCAGCAGGTAACCCCGGCCTGCCAGCTCCCTGGCGATTCCCAGTCCGATGCCCCGTGAACCCCCGGTAACCAGTGCCACTTTTTTCGCAGATTCCATAGGTGTCATTTCATAGAAGTTCAGGTATGTCCATCCATTTTCGTTGTTTCCAGCTCTCCATGCCCAGGGAGGCCAGCTGGACCCCTTTCGCTCCTTCCAGCATGTCCCAGGGAAAGGGTTCGTCCGCGGCCACATGCTTCAGGAACAATTCCCACTGGGCCTTGAAAGCATTATCGAATATTTCCTTCTCCATGTACCGGTCCCAGCTGCCCATGAAATCGATGGGCTGGGCGATATCGGGATTCCACACCGGCCTGGGGGTACGGTCGTACTCCTGAATGAAGCACTCCCTGAGCCCGGCCACCGCCGAACCCTTTGTTCCGTCCACCTGCAGGGTGAGCAGGTCGTCCCTGCGCACCCTCACACACCAGCTGGAATTGAAGTGGGCGATGATCCCGTTTTCCAGTTCGAAAGTGGCATAGGCGGCATCTTCCGCCGTGCAGCGGTAGGGATTCCCCTGCTCGTCCACCCGCTCCTCGATGTGGGTGGCCCCACGGCAGGAGACGGCCGTAACCGCCCCGAAGAGCCGGTCCAGCACATACCGCCAGTGGCAGAGCATATCCACGATGATCCCCCCGTCCTCCTCCTTTTTATAGTTCCAGGAGGGACGTTGTGAGGGAATGGTGTGGCCCTCGAACACCCAGTAGCCGAACTCCCCCCTTACCGAGAGGATCCTCCCGAAAAACCCGCTTTCGATCAGCTTCCTCAGCCGGATGAGCCCGGGAAGCCACAGCTTGTCCTGCACCACCCCGTGCCGGACCCCTGCCTCCCGGCACAGGTGATACAGTTCCAGCGCGGTATCCGTACCGGTGGCCAGCGGTTTCTCACAGTAGATGTGCTTCCCCGCCTTTACCGCACTCCGGACCGCAGCGGCCCTCCTCCCGGTGGTCTGGGCATCAAAATAGACCTGGTAGCGGGGATCTGAGAGCACCGTGTCCAGGTCTGTCGAATAATGCTCCACTCCGGAACGCCTGGAGAGCTCCGCCAGCTTTTCCGGGTTACGGCCCACCAGGACCGGATCTGGCATGAGGGTCCTGCCGTCGCCGGTCCGCACCCCCCCCTGCCTGATGATCTCCACGATGGAGCGCATCAGGTGCTGGTTGGTGCCCATCCGGCCGGTTACGCCATTCATGATGATCCCGATCCTCTCGTTTTTCATGCGTAGATTCTCCTCTTAACAATGCGTTTGGTAAGCTTCAACGATCCGGTCCAGGAATGCTCCCTGATCCTGACCCCACCACCTTTCTGAAAAGATCTCCACCTCGTGGAATCCTTCGAATCCGGCTTCCTCCACCCATCCCCTGATCTCCCTGACGGGGATGCATCCCTCCCCCATCAGTCCCCTGTCCAGCAGGAAATGCCGGGTAGGCGTCAGCCAGTCGCACAGGTGGAAGGCGAACAGATGACCGTTCCTGCCGCATCTGAGGATCTGTTGCCTGAGGGCAGGATCCCACCAGACATGGTACACATCCACTGCCACACCCAGGTGGGGGGAACCGATCGCCTCGGCCAGCTCATTGGCCTGCTCCATGGTATTGATGGCAGAGCGTTCGTCCGCATACATGGGATGAAGCGGCTCGATGGCCAGGCGTACCCCTGCCTGCTGAGCCGCTGGAAGGATCGCCCCGATCCCCTCCCTGATCTGGGCCCGGGAGGTTTCCAGCGGCTGACCGGGATGGGAACCGCATACAAGGACCATCAGCGGGGCACCGATGTCTGCAGCCTCCTGGATCATCTTCAGGTTGTCCCCGATGGCTGTCTTCCTCCGGCCGCTGTCCGGATCAGGGAAAAAGCCGCCCCTGCAGTAAGCCACAGGTTCCAGGGAGTGTTCCCGGAGGAGTTCCCTCACCCGGTCAGGAGGGATCCCCTCAATGGCATCCCTCCATATGGTGATCCCTGTAATGCCCCTTTTCGCGTATTCCCGGCACGCCTCCTCAAACCGGAGCGGTTTGGTGGTGATGGTATGCACACACAATTTGCGAAGGTCCTCCATGCGTCAAAGGTTTTCGATGCAGCCGAAAAAGGCATAATAGGGTTCCTGCCTGATCAGCCGCTGGGCATAAAGGGCCAGTTCGCGCACGTGGTAGTCTCCCCACATGCTGGATTCCCCGCAGGGCACTTTTTTACCGGGGGGAATGTGATCCCAGCCGTTGGGCCGGTGGTATACCGAATGAAGCAGCAATCCCTGGTGGTCCTCTCCGGTGCTGAGGTAGGGTTCCTCCAGCAGCCGGTCCAGTATCCTCAGTCCGCTCTGCTGGTAAGTGCCCGACAGCCCCGGTTCCGATTTCCTCAGGTAGTGTCCCAGCCTCATCAGTCCCTGTGCCGCGATGGCTGCGGCTGAACTGTCCACCGGCTCAAATTCGTTAAAGGGATCCGCCGGCCTCTCCAGGTAATCCCCGAGCCTGTGCAGCAGGGGCGCCCCGGCATCCCAGTAGGGGATCCCGTCCGCAGGGGTATTCTCCACATAATAATCGCAGGTTACCTTTGCTGCCCGGAGCATGAAGGCCACTGCCTTCTCTTTCGGGATGCTTCCCTGGAATGCCGCGCCGGGGATCCGTTCCAGCAGTTCAAGTTCCTCCGCAAAGCCGCACATGGCCCATGCCAGTCCCCTGGTCCAGGTAGAGAATCCGGAATAACCCTGCTGGGCATTGGGACACCGGTAATTCCCGTCCTTCACATTGAAAACCGATTCGTGGGCCGTTCTCCCCGAAACGTCATACTGGTCCCTTCCCTCCCCGTAATACACCGCATATTTCGCCGTGGCCTCCGCATGCTGCAGAGCCCGCTCCATCAGGCTGATCCGCCTGTCGTTCTCTCCAAACAGCACATGTCCCAACAGGTGCCCCACCATCAGGATGCGGATGGTCCTGATGGTATCCACGAAAAGGGAGTGCGGACCGTTGAAGGAATGGATGAAGCCTCCCTCGGGGATGGGCGTCCAGCGGGATGCCTGGACAGCAGCTGAGGTTTTGAGCGCCAGCTCATAGAAGTGCCTCTCCCAGCGGTTGTCCTCGATCCTTCCTTCGAGCATGAGCCGTAGCAGGTTGCCATAGGTGCTGATGTTGTTGAAGCCGTGGTCATGCACCCCGGTATGGCTGATGTGCGGCGCCATGAACTGCAGGGTATGCACCCTTCCAAGCCGCAGGATCCCGCTGTCGCCGGTGGCGTCGAACTGCAGGATCTCCGATCCGTACTGGAACCCCTGGGTCCACTCGGTCCACCCGCGGGTGGTGTAAACGCCTCCGGCCGTATACACCGGTGATCCTTTGCTCTGGTCGTACCGGTCCTGCAGGAGGTGGATCTTATGGGCAGAAAGCTGCCAGAATCTTTCCAGTTTGCCCGCCAGGTCGCGGGGGTTGATGGGTCGGCTGAGATCGATCATGGTCCAGGACTCAAATTTATGATTTATTGGGAGAATTGAAAATTGCATACCTTTAGGGGAATCCTGAACCAACTACCATGAAATCTTATCTGATCTCCCTGGCCTGCTTCGGTGCAGCCTGTTTACTGCTGTTTGCGGGGTGCTCCCCTCAGACACAGACCCCCGCTGAAGGGACCTGGCGGCTTGCCTTTGAGTACGAAATCACGGACGGCGTCTCCACCTGCATCTTTCCCGGGGTTTCCAGGGGAAGCGAACTTAAAATGTGGGCAGGGAACCGCTGGTCGCTGGTGGGCGTTTTCCTGGAGGACTCCGTAATGACCGATAACTATGCGGGGGGCACCTTCACGTTGAAGGGAACCGACTACCGGGAGATGGTCGAGTTTCACAGCGCACCGGAATACCTGGGTCAGACCGTTCAGCTCTACCTGGAGGTCAGGGGCGATACCCTGACCCAGTTCTGGCCGGTGAATGAAGAAGGGATCCCCGATCCGGAACACCACTTTATGGAGAAGTGGGTCCGAATGAAGCAGCAGTGACCTTTCTGCCCCCGGAACAGGAATAGCCATACCTCCACCGGATCCGGCCCGGAATCCTTGAATCGTTTACCGGTAGAATTCCCCGTTCCGCTCGTAGGAATCCATGTCATTGAATCGGTACTGGTAACTCATGGGGACCAGTTCATTGTACTCCTCCGTGGTGGCGTCCGACAGGCAGGCATCGATGATCCGCCTCCCGGTCTGCAGCAGGTCCGGTTCCAGGTATTTCTGCAGCTCCTCCTTGAAGAACTTCCTGAGCTGCTCGGCGCCTGCATCATACCCTTCGAAGCCCACCTCCGGCTGGTTGTATACCTTCAGGAACCTGGAGGGGATCTTGGAACCTTCCAGGGTCAGGTAATTCAGCTCATACCCCAGCAGGGCGCACCGGGCAGGCTGGACCTGGTCGCTTCTCAGCCTGGCCGCTCCACGGCGGGTAAGATATTCCCGCATCAGCAGCTGCGGTTTGAATCCCACCTTCCAGACCCCGATGTTCTGGTTGGGCACCAGGGTAAAGTTGGTCCTGGGCGTTTCGATGATCTGCTTCAGGAGCATGTTGGCATGGGTCACCCGCTTCCCGGTGGCAAATGGCCAGAAGGATCCCACCCCCTCGCTCTGCATCCCTGCAGAGGCGACGATGCTGGGATTGTTGTGCCCGCGGGGTGCCACCAGCCGCCACAGCCAGGCCAGTGCCGGCGGAAGGATATGGAACATGCCGATGATCCCGTAGGACGGGCTTTCGGCCGAACAGGAGGGGGTCCGGATCCCGAAGCTCCGGATATCCACCGAGACCGGCTTGTCCACCACCCCGGGAACGATATTCCGGGGAAGAATGACCCTTGGATTGGGGCACCGCTTGCCGGGTTCGTCTTCAATGTGGTCCCAGATAAGTGCCGTAGCCTCAGGTTTTGTATCGATATTGAGGAAAAGCAACGGTTTCCCCGGATTGATGGTGATCTTTTCCAGAAACGGATCATCGCCGTATTCCAGGACACTGTCCACCCGGACGAACCAGGCATTTTCCGCATCGATGATCCTCAGCTTCCCATCCTCCCGTTGCAGGGAGGGGTGACAGAAGGCCATGTCATCCGCCACCGGGTGGATGGTACAGAACCTGGGGATGGTGATGAAACGCTGTTCGCCGGTGATGCTGCTTGTTCCCAGGAGCACCCTTCCGTCGGGCTCCCTTACGATGTGCTGGTGCATCTCGCTCTTTCCTCCCCCGCTGGCACCCTCGTGCATGAATGTGGTGACGTTGTCGTAGGGGCTGACCGACTGGATGGCTGAGCAGTGTGCCGTCACCCATTTCTCCTTCTCCCCCTGGTCCAGCAACACCCCGTAGAGGCCCTTTTTGGCACTGGGTCCCGGATAGAGGTTGTACGAATAGACCTCGTGCACCTTCTCCGTCCGGTTGTGGACCACCACCTGTTTCCCTTCGAAATGGGTGTGCCTGAAGACAGGGGCCACGAAGATCACCGACTGGATCTCCACTCCCTCCCGCAATTCCGCAGGGGAGATGATCTCCTGGAGCATGGAGAGCCCCATGGCAAAGAAAGCCGCATTGGCAGGGGCGATGGCGATCCCCGTGGAGCCGATCCCCATCCTGCCTGCAAAATAGAAGAAGACTGCCAGCTCCTGTCCCTTCAGCCAATTGAATGTTTCCTCCTGCAGGGCAGTGAAATCGTACCCGTATTTCTCGCTGAATCTTTTTTTGTCACTGGGGGCTTCATCGGCGATGGCCATGGTCGCCGGATCCCTCCTGCGCATGTAGGATTCCGTATAATTCACCGAGATCCCGTTCCTGACCCGGTGGACCACCGCTTCGGTATACTTCTTTCCACCGGGGACCTGATAAGTGACCTGATACTCCCTCTCATTACCCGGTGTGGCTGCTTCGGCCAGTTCATCGGTGGATCCGAAAAATCGGAAATCCCGGCAATTTTCGAGAAGGTCCCGGACATTATCGGGAAGCCGGATGCCTCTTTCGGTGATCAATTCAAAAAACGGGTTCATGGTGACAGATTTTTAATTTTCTCCTGAGTTTTGCTCCGGATCATCTGAGATATGCGGCAAAAATAAACAAAAAGCAACAACCCGTGAAAACAATCGTCTTCTGTGAAAAGGACTTTGTGAAGTTCCGGATCATCACCGCCGCCTTACTGATGGCTGCCTGTTGCCAGAACCCCTCTGCAGCTCAATTTCCGGCACCGCAGATCAGTGATCTTTTCGCGGCCTACAGCCAGGCGGATCTGTTCAGTGGTGCGGTCCTGGTGGCCAGGAACGGCCAGGTGCTCTTCAGGGAAGCATATGGAATGGCCGACAGGGAACTGGATGTTCCCATGGAACCGCAAATGAAATTCAGGATCGGATCCCTCACCAAACCGTTTACCGCCACCCTCATCCTTCAACTGGCCGGACAAGGATTGCTTCAACTGGACGATCCCGTCACAAAACACCTTCCGGAATACCAGGGATCAAAGTGGGATGAGATCACCGTGGAGCAGCTGCTCAGCCATACATCGGGAATCATCCGGGGGCCGGATCCCGTGAGGGAAGCAGAACTGGAGAGGATGCCCCACAGCCTGCCCGAACTGGTGCGCATCGCAGATACTTCGGACCTCTGTTTCGAACCAGGCACCGGATTTTATTACAGCAACTTGGGTTACCAGGTCCTGGCCCTGATCGCCGAAAGGGTGTGTCAGGCTCCTTATGAATGCTTGCTGGAGGAGCGGATCTTCCGGCCGCTGGGGATGCTCAGCACCCGGTCGCACAAGGCCCTGCACATTGAAAAGGATCTGGTGAAGGGATACGAATACCGTCTGTTGACAGGGTATGAAAATGCCGCTTTTATTGATCCCTCCTTTGCCAGGGGTGCGGGGGATGTGGTCTCCACGGTGGACGACCTGCACACCTTCTGCCTGGCTACCGGCAGGGGGCAACTGATCTCCGGTGAACTGTACCGGATGATGGTGACGCCCTCTACCCAAGCATCCTACGGCTTCGGCTGGGAACTGAGCGAACGGATTTTTCCCGCCATGGGCGATACGGTCCGGATCATATCCCATTCCGGAAGCATCAACGGATTCGGTGCCTATATGGCCTGGGTGCAGGAGGACAGCCTGTTCATCTGTGTCCTGAAGAATTTCAGGAGCGACACATATATTGCACCTTCTTACGCGCCCCGGATCGGGCAGGAGATCCTATCCATTGTGTACAATGAGCCCGTAGCGCTCCCTCAAAGATCGGTTGCCCGTCACCTGGGAAGGATCATCGGTGAGCAGGGTATAGAAGCAGCGGTAACAGCATACCGCCGCATCCGTGAATCGGGAAACGGGGAGTTTAATATGGAGGAGGCCGAACTGAACAGGCTGGGCATTGAACTGATCTTCAGGTTCGGGATGCCGGATGAGGCCCTGGAGATCTTTGAACTGAATATGCAGGCTTATCCCCTCTCGTACAATACCTATGACAGCTATGCCTATGCCCTGCGGGAGCTGGGCGATTACCCGAATGCGGTGATTTTCTACCGGAAAGGGCTGAAGATCCTGGAAACCTATCCGCAATTCAACCGGGAAAAAACCACCGGAGAAGAAGCGAAAAAAGCGGTCCTGGCCATTGAAGAGATGGAGAAAGCCCTGGCCGGGGGAAAAACCGGTCCTGACTGATGGACCTTCAGGCAGAGGTGACTTCGTAAGCCCTTTTTGTCCTTATTTTTTCTGAAGT
>CAZNSZ010000050.1:0-4048 GCA_964575865.1 uncultured Bacteroides sp.
GATTGTCCTAATTTATCCCTGCAGAACTGTGAGTTCCGGCCACTTTTCGTATCTTTGGCAGGTTTTTGAAAACGGCTAACAATGATCACAATAACTTTTCCGGATGGCTCGAAACGGCAGTATGAACCGGGAGTGACCGGGCTGGATATCGCAAAAAGCCTGAGCAACAGCCTGGCCCGTGAAGTGCTCTCAGTGAATGTGAACGATGAGCTGTGGGACCTCACCCGTCCCATCAGGCAGGATGCATCCGTGAAGCTGAACAAATGGGAGGATCCGGACGGGAAACACGCCTTCTGGCACAGCTCCGCCCACCTGATGGCAGAAGCCATTGAATCCCTGTATCCCGGCACCAAATTCGGCATCGGGCCGGCCATCGAGAACGGTTTCTATTATGACGTGGATCCGGGCGATGATGTGGTACTGACCGATGCGGACCTTGCCGGGATTGAGAAAAAGATGAAGGAGCTGGCTTCCCAGAAAGAAGTCTTCCAGCGGGAGGAGGTATCCAAAGCAAAAGCCATGGACTTTTTTGGAAAAAAGGGCGACGAGTACAAGACCGAGATGATCGGGGAACTGGAGGACGGCACCATATCATTCTACCATTCGGGTGACTTCACGGACCTGTGCCGGGGCCCGCACCTTCCCGACACTTCGCACATCAAGGCCATCAAGCTGCTGAACGTGGCCGGGGCCTACTGGCGCGGGGATGAAAAAAGAAAGCAGCTCACCAGGATCTACGGGGTGACCTTTCCCAAGCAGAAGATGCTTGAGGAGCACCTGGAGATGCTGGAACAGGCCAAACAACGGGATCACAGGAAACTTGGAAAAGAGCTGGAGCTGTTTACTTTCAGCCAGCGGGTGGGCCCGGGCCTTCCCCTGTGGCTGCCCAAAGGGGCGCAGCTGAGGGAGCGGCTTGAGAATTTCCTGAAAAGGGTCCAGCGGGAACATGGCTATGAACAGGTGATCACGCCCCACATCGGGCAGAAGGAGCTCTGGGTCACTTCCGGGCACTACGCCAAGTATGGAAAGGATAGTTTCCAGCCCATTCACACGCCCCAGGAAGGCGAGGAGTTCCTGCTCAAGCCCATGAATTGCCCGCACCATTGTGAAATTTATAAATCGAAGCCCCGCTCCTACCGCGACCTGCCCATCCGGATGGCCGAGTTCGGAACGGTTTACAGGTACGAACAGAGCGGCGAGCTGCACGGGCTGACCCGGGTCAGGGGATTCACCCAGGACGATGCCCACATTTTCTGCCGCCCGGATCAGTTGAAAGAGGAGTTCATCAAGGTGATCGATATCATCCTCTATATCTTTAAAACCCTTGATTTCGAGGATTTTGTCACACAGGTTTCCCTGCGTGATCCCGGGGACACGGAGAAGTACATCGGAACGGACGAAAACTGGGAGAAAGCGGAGCAGGCCATTCTGGAGGCGGTGAAGGATAAAGGGATGGATGCGAAGGTGGAATATGGCGAGGCGGCGTTCTACGGACCCAAACTGGACTTCATGGTCAGGGACGCCCTGGGCAGGCAATGGCAGCTGGGAACCATCCAGGTGGATTACAACCTTCCCGGCAGGTTCGAACTGGAATACATCGGGGCCGATAACCAGAAGCATGAACCGGTGATGATCCACCGGGCGCCCTTCGGATCCATGGAACGCTTTGTGGCCGTGCTGATCGAACATACGGCAGGGAAATTCCCCCTCTGGCTCACTCCCGACCAGGCGGTCATTCTCCCCATCAGCGAAAAATACCATGATTATGCGGAAAAAGTTTCAAAATTCCTTAAAAATTACGATATTCGCACCCTGATTGACGAGCGGAGTGAAAAGATAGGTAAGAAGATCAGGGATAATGAGTTAAAGCGAATTCCATATCTGCTTATCGTGGGAGAAAAGGAGCAGGAAAACGGGACAGTTTCCGTTCGCAGGCAGGGAGAAGGCGATAAAGGGGCAATGAAACTGGAAGAATTTGCCGGTTTCATTCAGGCCGAAGTGGAAAATCAGCTGAAACAGATTGAACCCAACGTTTAACTAATCTATAGGAGGAATTTACCATAGCAGGACCAGGTTATTACCGGAGGAGAACCAGCGATCCTAGGAACAAGGACAGGATCTCATACAGGACCAATGAGCAGATCCGTGCCGCTTCCGTAAGGCTGGTGGGCGAAAACATTGAAAATCCCGGCGTCATGTCCGTAAAGGAAGCCCTCAAGATTGCGGATTCACTGGACCTTGACCTGGTAGAAATATCACCAAAAGCCGATCCCCCGGTCTGTAAGGCTGTTGATTATCAGAAGTTTCTTTATCAGCAAAAGAAGAAACAGAAGGAGATGAAGGCCAAGACCATTAAGATCGTGGTGAAGGAGATCAGGTTCGGGCCCAACACGGACGAGCACGATTACAGCTTCAAGCTGAAGCACGCACAGAAATTCCTGGAGGAGGGCGCCAAGCTGAAAGCGTTCGTCTTTTTCAAGGGAAGGTCGATCCTCTATAAGGAGAAAGGGGAGATTTTGCTTCTGAGGCTTGCACAGGACCTGGAAGAGGTGGGAAAGGTCGAACAGCTTCCCAAACTGGAAGGAAAGCGGATGACCATGTTCATTGCACCAAAAGTGAAAAAGAAATAGTTACAGTACGGATATAAATTGTCTGAAAAATGCCAAAAATGAAGACGAATCCGGGAGCCAAGAAAAGATTCACGCTCACCGGGACCGGGAAAATCAAGAGGAAACACGCGTACAAGAGCCATATTCTGACCAAGAAATCGACCAAGCGCAAGAGAAACCTGACCTATTTCGGGGAAGTGCACAAGGCTGATGAGGAGAATATCAAGCGGCTTCTGTCCATGAAATAACATGCGGTATCCGGATTTGACCAACAGGTAAACAGAGTATTGACCGGGATGTATGGCCGGAAAGTGTCCGAAAAGACCGCCTGCATCCAAAAAATGAAACAAAATGCCAAAAACATCAAACGCAGTAGCTTCAAGACAGAGAAGAAAGAAGGTGTTGAAGCAGACCAAAGGGTATTTTGGTCGAAGAAAGAATGTGTGGACCGTCTCTAAGAATGCTTTCGAGAAGGGACTTACCTATGCCTACCGTGACCGTAGGAAAAAGAAAGGAAATTTCAGGGCGCTCTGGATCCAGCGCATCAATGCCGCTGCCAGGGAACATGGAATGTCTTATTCCGAATTCATGGGAAAACTGAACAAGGCAGGGATCGAGATCAACCGGAAAGTGCTGGCCGACCTGGCGATGAACGATCCCAAAGCATTTGAAGCGATCGTCAAAAAGGTACAATAAACCACCACAACATCATGGAGAGGGCTGTTCCAACTGAGTCGGACCGGCCCTTTTTTATGAGCGGTATTCTGGTCTTCATATAACCCGCACCTGCAAAAGCGACATGAGCTTAGAGCAACCTGAACTTAGAGCAACCTGAACTTAGAGCAACCTGACTGCAAAAGAAACCCACCAACACAAGAATATGCGCATTGCACTGATCGGTTATGGAAAAATGGGGCACATCATCGGGCAGCTGGGAAAGCAGCTGGGACATGAGTTCCCCGTGATCATCGACCTGGACAACCGGGACGAGCTCAGATCGGGAAAGCTGGCGGCTGCCGATGTCGCCATTGAATTCACCACCCCTGCCTCTGCCCCCGCCAATATGATGGCGTGTATGGATGCCGGGATCCCTGTGGTATGCGGAACCACCGGCTGGAACAAGCACCTCCGGGAAGTGGAGGACTATTGCAGGCAGAAGAACGGCGGCCTGTTCCATGCCAGCAATTTCAGCATAGGTGTGAATATCGTTTTTGCGCTCAACCGGCAGCTGGCCCGCATCATGAACAGTTTTCCGCAGTACCGCGTGGAGATGGAAGAGACGCACCACATCCATAAGCTGGATGCGCCCAGCGGGACCGCCATCACCCTGGCGGAACAGATCGTGGAAGAACTGGACAGGATCGGGAAATGGGAGCTTGCCGGATCGGATTCAGGGGATCAGGTAAGAAATGGGAACGGGACTGGCACGGAGACCGGGA
>CAZNSZ010000050.1:4148-29962 GCA_964575865.1 uncultured Bacteroides sp.
GACCGGGGTGGTTCCGGTGAGGGCGATCCGGGAAGGGGAAGTGAAGGGCCGCCATACCATACAATACCACTCGGAAGTGGATTCGATCACCCTGACCCATGATGCCAGATCGAGGGAGGCCTTTGCATCCGGCGCCCTGATGGCCGCTGAATTCATGGCCGGGAAGAAGGGCATCTACTCCATGAAGGATCTTCTGGGACTTTAAAGAACGCTGCTGGCATGGGTTGGAGGTACCTGGGTTTCATGGTTGCTGGGCTGCTCTGGTCGCTGCTGGTGATCTGGACAAACCTGTGGATCCTGCTGCTCCTGAATCTGGTCCTTTATGACCTCTGGATCACCAGGTTCTTTGACATGAGCCTCAGGCGCTACCGCATTCCCCGGCTGCTGAAAGCCACCACCGAATGGCTGGCCATCCTTTTTCTGGCCATTGCCTGTTCCATCTGTATCAAGGTCCTTCTGGTGGAGACTTACAAGATCCCTACCCCTTCCATGGAGGAGACCCTGCTGGCCGGAGACTTCATCTTTGTAAGCAAGCTGGCCTATGGACCCAGGCTGCCGGAAACCCCGCTGGGGATCCCTTTCTACCACAACAAGCTCCCTTCCGGGAAGAAATCCTACTCGGAAAGGCTGAAAATGCCCTATAAACGGCTGAAGGGTTTTTCTTCCGTTCAAAGGGGCGATATCATCGTATTTAACTTTCCCGAAGGGGATACTATGGTGGTCGCCTATCCGGGGCAGAACTACTACTCCCTGGTGAGACAGTACGGCCGGGAGTATATCCTTTCCCAGTTCGAGATCATCACCCATCCGGTGGATAAACGGGAGAATTATGTGAAACGGTGCGTTGGACTGCCCGGTGACACCCTGATGATCAGGGAGGGCGAGGTGTTTGTCAACGGTACCAGAAGCGCCATCCCTCCCACCCGGAAATACAAATATTATGTCACGACCAGGGGGGAACCCCTCCCGGACAGCCTGCTGGATTCGTTAAAAATCCTTAAATCGACGGTCACCTACAATGAGTCCAATTCACTGCACGTTCTATTTCTGACAGAATCAGACCTGGAGTTCCTGAGGACCTATCCCATGGTCCGGAGCGTTAAAAGGTTCTCGGAGCCCATGCTTTCATTTCAAAACCAGGAGATCTTTCCGCACGATCACCTTTTCCGGTGGACCGGCGACACATTCGGTCCGCTGGTGATCCCGTCCAGGGGGGATACCCTGTCCATCACCATGTTGAATCTGCCCCTGTATGAACGCATCATCAGGGTCTATGAAGGAAACGAACTGGAGATCCGGGAAGGAGAGATCCACATCAACGGCGAGCCTGCAGATCATTATGTGTTCCGGATGGACTATTACTTCGTGATGGGAGACAACCACCACAATTCGGCCGACAGCCGCTACTGGGGCTTTGTCCCGGAGGACCACCTGCTGGGCAAAGCGGTCATGGTCTGGTTCTCTGTAGAGCCCGACCGGTCGGTCATTGAAGGTTTCAGAAAAGAGCGTATCTTTAAATCCGTTAATTGAAAACATTCATGAATTTCCCTCAGATCATTGCGCATAAATACTTCAGGTTCGGGGTGGCTGCCCTGGTATACATCCTCTTCGTTATCTGGCTCCGGAATTACTGGTTTCTTCTGGGACTTCCGGTCCTCTACGACATTTACGTGAGCAAGAAGGTGAACTGGTCCTTCTGGAAAAGCCGGAAAAAGAAAAACCATGTCCTTGTGGAGTGGCTCGATGCGCTCATATTCGCCGTGGTGGCCGTCTCCCTGATCAATATTTTCCTGTTTCAGAATTACAAAATTCCGACCCCTTCCATGGAGAGCAGCCTGCTGGTGGGGGATCACCTCTATGTGAGCAAAACAGCCTACGGGCCCCGAACCCCCAATACACCGCTGGCCATCCCTTTCCTACCCAATGCCGTCCTGGGTAAGCAGTCCTACCTGGAATGGATACAGCGGCCTTACAAGCGGCTGAAGGGATTCGGAAATGTCAAGCGAGACGATATCGTCGTATTCAATTTCCCCGCTTCCGATACGGTGGCAGTGGAGAAATCGGATCCGACCCAGTATGCCAAGGGAAATTTCGATTATTATGACCTGATCCGGGATGAGGCATACGCCCTGATGGTAGCGGACCAGGCCAGGAACAACCGGACCCGTCCCTGGGAGGTCTATGAATCCTATGTCAGGAACCAGATCGCCCAGCAGTATGATGTGGAGACAAGGCCCGTGGACCGGCGGGACAATTACATCAAGAGGTGTGTGGCCCTGCCCGGCGAGACCATCGAGGTCATTGAGAACGAAGTGTATGTCAATGGGGAGAAGCAGAAGGAGCATGAGGGCATCCAGCAATGGTACGCGGTGAAGACCAACGGCACGCCCATCAATCCCAGGTCGCTGGAAGAGTTCGGGATCGAAAGGGACCGGGCAGATGTTCGGAACAATCCCAACTATGTCTTTCCGCTGAATGCTTCGAATGCCAGGGAAATTTCAGCACTTCCCGGGATAGTGAGCGTTGAGCCCTACCGCATGTTCGTGAAGGGAGAATGGGACCGCGATATTTTTCCCCACGACGAGCGCTACCCATGGAACCTGGAGTTCTACGGTCCCCTGATGGTACCGGGCGAGGGAATGACGGTGGAAATCAACGATCTGACCCTTCCCCTGTACAGGAGGATCATCGAAGCCTATGAAGGAAATGAGGTGAAGGTGAACGGCGGGCAGATCACCATCAACGGGGAACCGGCCGATAGCTACACCTTTCAGATGGATTATTTCTTCATGATGGGTGATAACCGCCACAATTCTGCCGATTCCAGGTTCTGGGGTTTTGTCCCGGAGGATCACATCATCGGCAAGCCCAGACTGATCTGGCTGAGTATCAACAAGGAGTACGGTAAGATCCGCTGGAACAGGATGTTCAGGATCGTGAAGGCAGACAGGTAATCAGCCGCTCCTTGGTCTATCCGGCGTTCTATAACGGTCCGATCAATTATTTCACCCGCCTGGTCAGGGAGGAACGGATTACCCTGGAACAATACGAACATTATTCCAAACAGACCTACCGGAACCGCTTCCGGATCATGGGCCCCAATGGCATCATGACGCTTTCGGTGCCCGTGAAGAAAAAGCCCGGGGTAAAAAACCTGGTGCGGGATATTGCAGTGGATTATGATACCCCCTGGAACAAAGTTCACTGGAGAAGTCTGGTAGCTGCCTATGCCTCCTCCCCTTTTTTCGAACTGATGAGGGATGAGTTCTTTCCCTTTTACGAAAAAAGGTTCCGGTTCCTGATCGACCTGAACGAAGGACTGATGAACACCACACTCGGGTTCCTGGGGCTCGGTATTCCGGTGGATCGCTCCACACAATTCTCCGTGGAGGGATTGCCTGGAGACTTCACCTGGAAGTTTCATGCGAAGAAACGGGTTCAGGATGCCGATCCGGCATTCAAACCGCCGGTGTACCACCAGGTATTTGCCGAACGGTTTGGTTTTGTTCCCAACCTGAGCATCCTGGACCTGCTGTTCAATGCGGGACCCGATGCTTACCGGCTCATGAGCCGGGCCCTCAGAATTTAAATCCAACGGTCAGCATCAGGTTGTTCCCGTTGATGCTGTTCAGGGAAACCTCATTGGTACCGGGAATGGGTGAATACAATCCGTACACCTCGCTGGTTCCCGAGTGGGAATAGCTGATATCGAAGAAGGCACCCCTGGTCCTCACCCCGAGGCCGCCGCTGGTTATCCACATATCCGCATCGTTCCTGGGATCCCTGTAAGGACTCATCAGGTACTGCAGCCCGCCCCTCAGGTAGAAGGAACCCAGTCGCACTTCGGCACCCGCCCTCACGTTGTGGGTATCCTGGTAGTCCTGCCTGATCCGGTCGTTTTCGTCATAGAATTTGTAGTCGTAGGCATCCAGTTTGGACGAGGCGTAATCCACATACTCGTATCCTGCCGACACGGTGGCCAGCTTGAAGAGGATCACCGAGGCATGGGCATTGACCCGGAACGGGGTTCTGAGCCGGTAATCATAGATCCCGTCAGGAGAACTGGCCACTGCATCATCGATTCCTGATCCGTTATCCCAGTATGAGTTCATATCGGTATATTTCTGATCGGTCAGGCGGTAATAGGTGGGCAACTGAAAAGTGGCCCCCACCCTGATCAGCTGGATGGGCCTGAGGATCATCCCGAACCTGAAGGTGTATCCCCATCCCCGGGTGGTATTGAATTCCCTGAACCTGAAACTGTCGAAGTCGATCACATGGTCATCGGCATCGGTCTCTGAATGAAAGATCTCCTCGTTGAACCGAACCGCATGGATTCCGGCAGTGGCCCCGAAGTAAAGCAGGTTGCTGAAGTTGAATGCTCCCGAAAGGGAGTACTCACCGATATATCCCGACTGGATCGAGGTCCTCAGCTGCTCCTGGCCGTACCCGTCCAGCTGCATGTCGTGCCAGTACTCGCCAGCCTCTTCGTCATAGGGCATCAGGTAGGAATCAAAAGCCAGCTGTTCATAGAACGGATTGAGGTTTTCCGGGTCAGCATTGGCGTGCCAGGTGAAATCGTCCAGCAGGGAACTGACAGCACTCCCGGTTCTCATGGTGGTCCGGTTGTTAAAATTGGCCAGGGTATGGTACCCCAGGGCAAAGGATGCGCCCACGATACCGTCGCTTTTGTTCTGTACCAGCGATCTGACCATCCCCAGGTTTCCGATGTTGAATTTCATCTGGGAGTCATCCGTAAAGGAATTCATGTAATCGGAGGTGGTATTCACCCAGTAGAACGAAGGGGTAAAGGAGAACTCCGATGAACGGTAGAATGCCAGTCCGGCCGGATTGGTGAGGACCGATGACAGGTCACCGCCCAGTGCACCGATGGCCCCTCCCTGGGCCGCATAACGGGCCGATCCGAAGGGATTGTACTGGGAGAAGCGAAGGGCCTGGACCTCATTCTGTGCCTTCACTGCAGCGAACGTGCACAGCAGTAGCAGGGCTATAAATGGTGTCTTTTTCATAGCAATGGATGTTTGTTCTTTGAAAGTACCGGAACCGTCATGCGGTTCCGGTACAGGGTAAACCGTTATCGCCTGGATCCGCCTGAGCGTGAAGACGAGGAGGAGGAGGAGCTGCTCCGGCTAGACCCGGAAGAGACGCTCCGTCCTGAAGAGACGCTGCTCCTGCTCGGGGAGCTCGAGCGGTACGAGCTGCTGCTGCTGCTCCGGCTCGGTGCACTGTAGGAGCTGCTGCTCCGGCTCGGTGCACTGTAGGAGCTGCTGCTCCGGCTCGGTGAACTGTAAGAACTGCTGCTCCTGGTCGGGGCAGTGGTCCTGTATGAACTGCTCGGGCGGCTGTAAGTGGTGCTGCTCCTGGTGGGAGAAGACGACCTGACGTTGCTTCCCGACGTACCGGGCTGTGTGTAGCTGCGCGGTACGGTGGTTGTCCTGTTATAGGTAGAGGTGGAACTGGTGCGCGGCTTGGTGTAGCTCGGCGTATAGGTTCCCCTGGTGGCGGTTCCCGAATTGCTCCGCTGCTGCACGGATGAAGGAGATACGGTCCTTGTGGTCCTTACCGCACTGGAGGCATTCCTGGTGGCCTGTCCGGCGGACGCATTGGTTGCAGTCCGTACGGTCCGCTGTTCGGCAGAGGTCCGGTTGGTCCGCACTGCTGACCCTGTCTGGGCGTCACGGCTGGTGGCGCTGCGAACGGCACCGCCCGTTGTTGCTGCAGAACCTGAGCGTGAACGGTACCTGGGATCGTTGGAATCTGAACCTTTCGCGCTTCCGTAAACCACATTGGAGGGCCTGGAGTACCCGTAATAGTGCCGGCTGTCAAGCCTTCCGTAATGCACGGCGCGGTCACCGTAATAGTGGCTGTCCCAGTACCCATGGTAATACCCGTGATGGTATCCGGCCCAGTAGGAACCTCCGTAGTAGGGATAATAGCCTCCGTAATAGGGATAGTAACCCCCGTAATAACCTCCGTAATACGGCGAGTACCAGGGATCGTAATACCCTCCCCATCCCCAGTACGAAGGATAGTAACCCCCATAGTAAGAGGGATATCCGAAGGAGAGACCCATGCCCCAGTAGGGATAACCCATTCCTATGCTGATTCCCCAGTGCATGGGTCGCCCGGTGTAAAAGTACATATTGGTATAGTATGGATCGAAATAGTCCCAACCATAAAATTCATCTGAAAACCTCCTCAGGTTGGATGCGTAATAATAGTCATTGGGATCCATGTAATAATTGTTGATCACCACCGGGGCCTGTGCCTCACCGTAAAGGGCTGTTTCGCCGGTCGTATCGACGGCTTCATACTGGTTGGCATAGAGGGCCTCGCTCCCTTCGGGCACATAGGATTCTCCCAGCATTTCCGCCTCCCGCTGCAACCTGTATTTTTCGTAATCACTCAGCTCTTCACCGGCATTGATCTGATCCGTGGTATAGACCGGCTGCTGGGTCATGGGCTGTGCGGTCATGGCCGCCTGCGGGGTGACCGCAGGTTCGGTTACCACAGGGGCCGGTGCAACAACAGCAGCCTGTTCAGCCCGGTTCGGGTTATAATAGACATCATCAACCTCCGAGGATGCACTGTATCTCGTTGAGCTGCAGGATGCCAGGATGAAGGCTGCGACTGCGATGGCAAGTGGTAAAGTTTTCATGATGTTTCCTCCCGGTATTTTTTGCATCTGTTTTAACTAGCATATATGAAACAAAGTTCGTGCCAAAAACCCATGCCCGATCACATGCCATGGCCCTCCCCCCAAATATACAAAAAACTGTCGCTTTGGTTCAATGGAAAGTATCAACCGGACCTACCATCCGGGTGCGGACCTGATCAACTGGTGCATGGAGTGGTTGTAGACGGGCGGACGGTGAGGCGCATAGGTATTTCCCATCCTTGGATTGTCATTCTGGGTATAGATCCATAGCTGACCGGTATCCCAGACGATCAGTTCATCCCGTGTATCACCCGTCAGATCCACCGCCAGGTAGCAGCTTCCGGGATGTCCGTCCTCCGGGAAAGCAACTGCCAGCTGGCCCAGGGCATCGATCAATCCACCCTGGACAGAATCCGCCACGGTCATGATAAATTCCTCCCCGTCCCCTTTCCAGTTGACGGGCTGACAGCGGATCACCCCCGATCCGGAGAGAAAATCACCCACCACCTCACCTCCTGGATTCAGCACGTGGACCAGCCCGTCACTGCCCCAGGAATTGGAGGTCACCACCTCAAGGCCTGGCACCTCCGCATCAAAATTTCCCACACTGGCATACTTGACATGTCCCATGACCTGATGTTTGAGCAGGTTCCCGTTGTAGTCGAAGTAGAGCAATCCCCAGTCGCCCGCAGCATAGATCAGTGCCGGTATCTTGCGCCCGTCCTCCCGGAGGGTGTCCACAGTGACCCCGTTACAGCGGTCCCCGATATACCTTCCCACATCGAACTGAAGCACGCCATCGGGATCGTAAACGGAATACCCCATCATCACCTCGCTGCGCCCGTCACCGTCCAGGTCATGGAAATACGGCTGGCTTCCTGAAGAGGCTTCCCGTTCCCACATCAGCTCCAGCTGGTCATCAAATACCTGAATGCGGCTCGTGCGGTCCGACAGCACCAGGCAGTTGTCCTCCCCCGTTCCCATCAGGTCCCCGAAGGAGAGGCTCCTTACCTCCAGCCCGCCCGGGACTGGCAAACTTCTGAGCTGTTCCCCGGTTTTCCCGGATAAAATGCGGATGGATCCTTCGCTGACAAAGACAACTTCCCTGGATCCGTCCCCGTCCGTATCACGGATCTGGACGGGAACCTCAGGCCCCGAATCAGGCACCTCACGGTCTGTCCTGCCATGGCTCCAGAGCACTTCACCATTGAGGTCCATGGCGGTCAACCCTTCCACACAGGTCCCCGAGTGATCTGGTTTGACAAACAGGAGGTCCTTGTTCCCGTCTCCCGTCAGGTCTCCCAGCCTCAGGTTCTGGTTGGTCCCGAATCCGGGCGTTTCGAACCGCTTCCAGCGAACCATTTCAGGATGATCGCCCAGGTAGAGCTCCATTCTGCGCTGCAGCTGCCGCTGCCTCCTGGATAGTTTGCGCTGTTCCCCCTTGAGCAGTTTCACTTCCACCGAATGGAACCTGGCAGGCAGGTCCGCCAGCAGTCCGATCCTGCCGGACTGGTTGGGCAGGTTCTCCGCGTGCATGCTGATGGTATCGTTCAGAAACGTGAACACCTTGTTCCGCCTCAGGGTGATGGTAGCTGTGAACCGCTCCCCCGGAGTCCAGACCAGGGGGCGCGCATCAAGGGTCATTTCGATGGGCCTCAGGGGAGTGACCGACTGCATGATCCTTTTCAGCGTGACGATGTTGCCCTCTATCCCGAAAAAGAGGAAATCGGAAGGGTTCCGGTACCGGAATACCACCCCGCATTTGTCAAATTTGGCAAGGGGGGTGAACGATACCTCGATGGTACAATCCCTCCAAAGGGAGTCGCCGGCCACAACCATGGGATGTGTGGTAAGGCTCAGCGGCTCATTCTGCTCATTCAGGTTGGTAAAAGTCTGTGCCAGGTAATTGGCATCGCCCTCCCTCCTGATCTCCCACGCCTCGTTAAATCCGGGGTGCCGGAATTGGGTGGCCACTCGCCAGGCTCCCAGTTCTCCCCTGTCCGGTTTGAAATAGATGGCCGGATCGTCCTCATACTGCACGGGGGTCTCTCCGGTCCGGAGCTCCTGGAATCCGTCATTGAACACGGTGGTCTGCATCACATTTCCGCTGCAGGAAGCGAAAAAAACGAGCATAACCACCAAAGGCTTACGGCCTTCGAAAATGCGGTGAATTATCTCCAATTTCCAGCGTAAACTTTGTGTAAATATACACTTAAATCATAGTGTACCCAATTGCACTTCTTTAAAAGAATCTTGATTATATTTACATGTGGAAGGGAAAAATGGAATGCGTTTAAAACCGTTTCTAATACTGGTTCTTTTTTGTCAGACGCTCAGTGGACAGAAGCCAGTCATCCTTTCAGATTTCATCCAGGAAGTCACCGTTACGGACCAAAGAATCAATTACCTGTACGATCCCTATTGCACCATTGAACCCAGTTACCTTTTTCACGGGGTAATGGACAGTGATTTCCGGGAGCTGGATTTCAGCCGTCCCGACTCCGCGCTGATGAGCGTACAGTCCGGGGAATGCATCTGGTACAGGATCTATTTCGTGAACCGTTCCACCCGCCAGTTCTCCTTCCACCTTCAGCCCAGGGCTCTCTCCAGTTTCGGAACATTTGAATTATACCAGAAATTCGACGACGGGCCCATTACCAAAAGAAGATCGGGCGATCACATGCTGCCCCGGGAAAAAGATGTGAACATCAGCGGGTCCAATGACCTCCGCATCTACCTTCCCCCCGACCAGGAGGATACCCTTTACCTTAAAGTGATCCTGACCGACGAATCGGTGATTTCGGACCTCACCTTCACCATCTCCACCCATGAGGGTGTGCTCCATAAGGACCGGTCTAAAAGGCTGCTGTTCGGGATTTTTTTCGGGATCATGCTCATCATGGTCCTCTACCACATTCCCCTGTTCGTGAAGGGAAGGGAAAACAGCTACCTGTTCTACATCCTGTATATTCTCTCCTTCCTCATTTTCTTCATCGACAAGGAGGGTTATATCTATGAACTGATCCCCCGGTTTACCTCCGCCCCCACCACCTTTTTCCTGATGGAGATTTTCCTGCTGTTCTTCCTGCTTTTCGGACGCTCCTACCTGGATACGCGGAACACGGTGCAATCCTGGGATACCATCCTGTTGCTGGCGGTCTGGTTTACCGTCGGGGGACTGATCCTCAGTTTTACCATTGTGGTCCTGCAGGGATTCGGGGTGTACGTGCCCGTCTTTATCACCCTGGGGGGAATTGCCATCAACATCACCTCGGTCATCGGCTCCCTCTTCCTGGCGGTGGTCCCGGCCATGATCCTGACCAGGGAGAACTACCAGCCTGCCAGGTACTTCCTTTTTGCCAACCTGTTCCTGATCCTGGGGGTGGCCCTGAATTTTGTACTGAGGGACAATGCCCTGGGCAAACACAGCCTGGAGCTGGGGGTCACCCTCCAGATCCTCACCTTCTCCATCGGGTTGAGCGAAAGGATCAACCTGCTGAAAAAGAGCAAAGAGGTGGCCCAGCGAAGGATCATCGACCAGCTCCGGGAAAATGCGGGTCTCAAGGACAAGGTGAACCGGGAGCTGGAGGATAAGGTGCAGGAAAGGACCTTTGAGATCCAGGCCCAGAAAGAACAGATCGAGAAGCAGAACAAAGAGATCAAGTACAGCTTCGATTACGCCAAGAAGATCCAGAATACGGTCCTTCCCAGAAACGAGGTATTCGAAAATCTCTTTGCCGAGCATTTCATTTTCTTCAAGCCGAGGGACATCGTCAGCGGGGATTTCTACTGGATCTCCCAGAGCGACCACCGCATCGTGCTCACGGCGGCCGACTGTACCGGGCACGGGGTGCCCGGATCGCTTATGAGCATGCTCGGGATCACCATGCTCCATGAGATCGTGAATGAGAAGAATGTGTTCCATTCAGAAGAGATCCTCAACCAGCTGCGGCTCAGTATTGCCCGCACGCTCAAACAGGAGGGGAAGATCGGTGAGCAGAAGGACGGCATCGACATGGCCCTGGTCATTTACGATACCCGGACCCGGCAGCTGGAGTTCTCAGGGGCCAACAATCCCATCTACATCGTGAGAAACGGCGAAATGCTGGAATACAAAGGGAACAACATGCCGGTGGCTTTTTATGAAAAGATGTCGGATTTCACCAGGTACACCATTGACATGAAGCAGGGGGACCGGATCTATATGTTCACGGACGGATTCCCCGACCAGTTCGGAGGGCCGCAGGGAAAGAAATTCAAATACCGGCCCTTCAAGGACCTGCTTCTGGAGGTCCACGAACGCCCCATGGAGGAACAGCAGCGGATCCTGAACCTGATTTTCGACGAATGGAAGGGAGACCTGAGCCAGATCGACGATGTGCTGGTGATCGGTTTGAGGCTGTAGTGCATCAGCACTTCGCCTTTTTTTTCTTTCTTTGTAGCGCTTTGCCGGCGGCTTCAAAGAAGGCTGGCGGCTAAACACTCTGTATTAAAGATTGATGAACGATTCATGGCAAAAGTACTGACCAGTAAGGAAGAGAATTATGCACAATGGTACAATGACCTTGTGCTTAAATCGGGGCTGGCTGAGAATTCAGCGGTCCGGGGCTGTATGGTGATCAAACCTTACGGATATGCCATATGGGAAAAAATGAGAGGGGAACTGGACCGGATGTTCAAGGAGACAGGGCACGAAAATGCCTATTTCCCCCTGTTCATCCCAAAATCCTTTTTCAGCAGGGAAGCAGCCCATGTGGAGGGATTTGCCAAAGAGTGCGCCGTGGTGACCCATTACAGGCTCAAGAACGATGAATCGGGAAGCGGCATCGTGGTGGATCCGGAAGCAAAGCTTGAAGAAGAACTGATCATCAGGCCCACTTCTGAAACCATCATCTGGAACACTTACAAAAACTGGATACAGTCCTACCGCGACCTGCCCATCCTGGTGAACCAGTGGGCCAATGTGGTTCGCTGGGAGATGCGTACCAGGCTCTTCCTGAGAACTGCAGAGTTCCTCTGGCAGGAGGGGCATACCGCCCATGCAACAAGAAAGGAAGCCGAGGAGGAGACCATGCAGATGGTCCGGGTATACGCCGAGTTCGCAGAAAATTTCCTGGGGATTCCCGTGCTGACGGGGTACAAGACCGATTCGGAAAAATTCGCAGGTGCCATCGACACCCTGACCATCGAAGCACTGATGCAGGACGGGAAGGCCCTGCAGGCGGGAACCTCCCATTTCCTCGGGCAGAACTTTGCCAGGGCATTTGATGTGCAGTTCACCAACCAGGAAGGAAAGCTGGATTACGTCTGGGCCACCTCATGGGGAATGACAACCCGGATGATCGGTGCCCTGGTGATGGCCCATTCCGACAATAACGGACTGGTGCTCCCGCCCAGGGTGGCGCCCATTCAGGTGGTGATCGTCCCCATCTACAAGGGGAGCGGGGAACTTCCCGCCATCGTTGAAGCGGGCACCCGGATCAAAAAGGAACTGGAGGCACTGGGGATTGCGGTAAAATTTGATGACCGGGATACCCATAAACCAGGTTGGAAATTCGCTGAATATGAGCTGAAAGGGGTTCCAGTCAGGATCGCCCTGGGACCAAGGGACATCGAACAGGGTACGGTCGAGCTGGCCCGAAGGGACACCCTGGAGAAAGAGGTCCTTCCGCAACAGGGTGTCGCCGCGCGCATACAGGAGCTGCTGGAGGAGATCCAAAAGAACATCTACCGGAAAGCACTCCGGTTCAGGGAGCAGCACACACACCGGGTGGACAGCTGGGAAGAGCTCCTGGATGTGCTCGACAACAAAGGAGGATTTGCACTGGCGCACTGGGACGGCACCCCCGAATCGGAGGAACGGATCAAGGAGACCAAAGCCACCATCCGGTGCATCCCGCTGGACCCGGTGACGGAAGAGGGAACATGCATCGTCAGCGGGAAACCTTCCCGGCAACGGGTGGTGATTGCAAAGGCATACTAAACCAACCTGACCATACCCCATATGAAACACAGTGCACTTATTCCGGCCATGATCACAGCCGCGATGTGGCTGGCCGGATGCAACCCGCAAACCGAAATCAATGACCTGTTCTCGGGCACCCTGCCCGCCTTTGAGATGACCGGTGAGGAAGAGAACGGGATGTCTGAACCATTGTCACTCTTTGTCAGAATCCTGGGAAACAATGTGGAATTCCAGGGTGAACTCTACCCCGCCGAAGTGACCTTCAGTGACGAAACCATGGTCTCCTACCGGACCGTATTTCCGCTTGGCAACGGACTGTCCGTCACGGCCATGAATTACAACGCTGCCAGTGAAACCCTGGAACTGGCCATCGGCAGCCTGGATAGAACCGTGGTCCTGGAGAAATTTGAACGGATGATCCGCCGGAAAAACGATGAGTTTGTGGAGGTTGACCTCTCGGCCGATATTTCCCACCTGACAGGGAACCAGAAGGAGATGCTCCGGCTGTTGTTCCAGGCGGCGGATATCATGGACCGGATTTACTGGCAGCAGGTGTTCCCGGATAAAGACATGGCCATGAGCGCCATGGTCAGTGAGGAGGTGATCCGCTTCTTCAGGATCAATTACGGGCCGTGGGAACGGCTCAACGGGAACCTGCCGTTTCTTCCGGGATACGGTCCCAAGCCTGCGGGCTCGGGCTTCTATCCCCCGGACATGACCCGGGCGGAATTTGAAGCCCTGGACGATCCGGCGAAGTCAAGCCTGTACACCCTGATCACCAGGGATGCCGGCGGTTCGCTCCGGGTGGTCCCCTATCACGAGGCCTATGCGGAAGAGGTAGAGGAAGCTGCCGGCCTGTTGCGCAGGGCAGCAGGGCTGGCAGAAGACGAAGGATTCAGGAAATACCTTGAATTAAGGGCGGAAGCGTTGCTGACGGACGACTATTTCGCATCCGATATGGCGTGGATGGAGATGAAGGACAACGACATCGATTTTGTGGTGGGTCCCATCGAAAACTACGAAGACGCCCTGTACAATTACAAAGCGGCCCATGAGGCCTTCATCCTGGTGAAGGACAAGGCATGGAGCGAAAAGCTGGAATACATCGCATCGGTCCTGCCTGAAATGCAGAAAAGCCTTCCGGTGCCGGAGGCCTATAAACGGGAAACCCCCGGGAGCGATTCTGACCTGGGGGCCTACCATGTGGTCTATTATGCGGGTGACTGCAACGCGGGAAGCAAGACCATCGCCATCAACCTTCCCAACGACGAAAGGGTTCAGGCTGAAAAGGGGTCCAGAAAACTGCAGCTTCAGAATGCCATCCGCTACAAATTCGAGGAGATCCTGGTTCCCATCAGCAATGTACTGATCGCCGAGGAGCAACGGAACCATGTGACCTTCGATGCGTTTTTCGAGAACACCATGTACCATGAGGTGGCCCACGGACTGGGAATCAACCAGACCATCAATGGTTCAGGGACCGTCAGGGAGGCGCTCCGTGAGCAGTACAGCGCACTGGAGGAAGGCAAGGCGGATATCCTCTCCCTCTTCCTGGTCACCAGGATGGCCGAGCAGGGCATGCTGGGTGAAAGGGAGCTGATGGATAACTACGTCACCTTTATGGCCAGCATTTTCAGAAGCATCCGTTTCGGAGTGGCCAGCTCGCACGGGAAAGCCAATATGGTCAGGTTCTATTACTTCCAGGAGATGGGAGCCTTCACCCGTGATCCGGGGACAGGCACCTACCGCATTCACTTTGACAGGATGAAGGAGGCCATGAACACCCTGGCCGGCCAGATTTTGCTCATCCAGGGTGACGGGGATTACCAGGCTGCCGCAAGGCTCGTGGAGGAGAAGGGCTTCATACGTGATGAACTGCAGGCTGACCTGGATCGCCTGAAAGAACTGAGCATCCCTGTGGATATTGTATTTAACCAGGGGCCGCAGTTGCTCGGTTGGTGATGCGGAATGCTTTTCTGGCATACCTCCGGGACGAAGGGCTCTACAGATCCGGCGACGAAGTGCTGCTGGCCGTCAGCGGCGGGGTCGATTCGGTGGTCATGGCCCACCTTTTCAGCGAGTCAGGGATCAGGTGCTCCATTGCACACTGCAATTTCCAGCTGAGGGGAAGGGAGTCGGATGCCGATGAGGCGTTCGTCCGTTCCCTCTCGGGCCTCCTGGAATTCCCGATCTACGTGAAAAGATTTGATGTGGAAGCTGAGATCCGTGAACAGGGCGGATCCGTTCAGATGACGGCCCGGGATCTCCGGTACAAATGGTTCCGGGAGCTTGCAGACCAGCATGGATTCGACGCCATCGCAACAGCCCACAACCTGAATGATTCCGTTGAAACCTTCTTCCTAAACCTGATCCGGGGGACCGGCATCCGTGGTCTGCTGGGCATTCCCTCCAGAAACGGGAATGTGATCAGGCCCCTGCTCTTCGCGGGCCGGCAGGAGATCCTGGCCCATGCCAGGAGGGAAGGGATCGGATTCCGGGAAGATTCAAGCAACCTGGAGACCAAATATGCCAGGAACAAAATCCGCCATGACCTGATCCCGGTCCTGGAGCAGATCCAGCCGGGTGTGGTGGAAACAATGGGAGGGAATATCCGGCGGCTCAGGGATGCGGAGGTCATCTACCGGGAGGCCGTCGCAAGGGAAAGGGACAGGATCATGGTGGGTGAGGGAAGCCAGTTCTCGGTGGAGATCGCCTCCCTGCGCAGCCTGAATCCCATGGGAACCTGGCTGTACGAGCTCTTCTCACCTTTTGGGTTCACCGGTTCCCAGTGTGCCGGGATCGAACAGATGATGACAGCACCTCCCGGTAAACGATCGGTCTCCCCCACCCACCAGCTGTTCAAGGACCGGGACCGGCTGATCCTGGTGGAGTCGGCCCCCAGGGAGGTCCAGCGCTTTTACCTGGACAGTCCGGAAAAACCTTCGTCGCTTCCTTTTTCCATGGATATTGAGATCCTGGAAAGGAATGCCCTGGGACAGATTCCCGGGGATCCCATGACGGCCTGCCTGGACTTCCATTCCATCCAGTTTCCGCTGACCCTGCGGCACTGGCTGCACGGCGACTATTTTTATCCCCTGGGGATGGAGCAAATGAAAAAGGTGAGCGATTTTTTTGTGGACACCAAGGTGCCCCTCCCGCAGAAGGAGCGGATCTGGATCCTGGCCTCCGGAAGGAAGATCGTCTGGATTGTCGGGCACCGCATCGACCACCGGTTCAGAATTACCGAAGAAACTTCAAAGGTGCTGGTGCTACGCGTCCATTCCGATGTTCTGCCGTAGCCGGTTAAAAAGCTCCCTCAGTTGCTCCTTATCCCGGTTCCTGATCATGACAATCAGCGCTTCCAGCTGCTCATTGATCCTTTCAACCTGACCCAGGCTGTAAGGGCTCAGCAGGATCTCCGACAGCAGGTAATCATCCTCGGACAGAAGCCCCTGTGCGATATTGAAATGCTTTTTAAAGGTGGTCCCCGGTGCATCCTGCTGCTTCATGCAGGCGGCAAATACCATGGTGGAAGAGAAAGGAATAGACAGGGAATAAGCGATGGTTTCATCGTGTTCCTGGAAGGAATATTCGTGTATCCGCATCTTCAGGCTGCCGAAAAACTCCCTGAAGAAAGCCTTTCCCTCCTCGTCCGACTCCGTGATGATGATGGCGTTCTCGTCGCTCAGGTCCTTCACGTTGGCAAAGGTGGGACCGAACATGGGGTGGGTGGAAACAAACCTCCTTCCCAGCTTCTGGTAATACCCGGCCAGTCCGCTTTTTACCGAGGTGATGTCCGCCAGGATGCAGCTCTCAGGCAGGTAGGAGATGATCTCATCAAACAGGGCGACGGTCTGATCAAGGCTCACCGCATTGATCAGCAGATCGGGGGAAAAATCCATGATCTCCTCGTAGTAGAGGAACTTCCGGGAGTTGAAAAAATATTTCAGCTTGCTCCGGTCCATGTCAAACACCCCCACCTCATAATCGAGGCAGAGCGATTCCACCAGCCATGAGCCCATGTTTCCGGCTCCGATAATTGCGATGCGCATATGCTATGAGTTACTTGATGATTGAACAATCCTTGGCACTTTCTGCGATTGAAGCATCAGGTCGGCCATGACAATGGCCGCAGCCGCCTCCAGGACCACCGGCACCCGGAGCGCAATACAGACATCATGCCTCCCCTCGATGACCAGGTCCTCCATCTCCCCCGTTTCCATGTTCATGGTACGCTGGGACCGGTGGGTGCTGGAGGTGGGTTTGACCGCTACCCGGAAGACCACCTCGTTCCCGTTGGTGATGCCTCCGTTGATCCCTCCTGCATGGTTGGTCTCGGTGGCCCCCTCCGTGGAAACGATGTTGTCATTGTGCTGGCTGCCTTTCATCCCTGCTGCGCGAAAACCCGATCCGAACTCGATCCCCTTGATGGCGGGGATGGAGAAGACCATGTGACTCAGAAGGGCCTCTGCCGAATCGAAGAAAGGTTCTCCCAGTCCCACCGGCACATCCCGGATGGTGCATTCGACAATCCCCCCGATGGAATCCTTCTCCCCGATGGCACGGTCAACGGCAGCCGCAATGTCGGTCGATCCCCCTGCCTCGGTCAGCACGGCAGCCGGGGTGACGGGGGCAATGATCTTTTTGGCGATCACCCCCGCGGCCACTAGCCCCAGGGTCAGCCTCCCTGAAAAATGACCGCCTCCCCGGTAGTCCTGAAATCCGCCGAACTTATGGTGGGCAGTGAAATCGGCATGTCCGGGCCTGGGAATATCCTTCAGCCTGCTGTAATCCCTTGAACGGGTGTTGGTATTTTCAAACATGATCATCAGTGGTGCGCCGGTGGTGTGTTCCCGGAAAGTCCCGCTCATGATCCGGGGGATATCGGGTTCCCTTCTGGGGGTGGTTCCCGGGGCACCGCTTTTGCGCCGTGCGAAATCCGCCTGAAAATCCGCAATTCCCAGGGGGATCCCCGCGGGACATCCGTCCACCACCACCCCCACCGATTCCCCGTGTGATTCTCCGAATATACTGATCCTGAATAACCTTCCGAATGAATTCATGACTGATCGATCACTTGGTATAACTGTTTTAGTGCTTTGAAATCCAGCTGTCCCGGGGCTGTCCCTTTTCCCTGAACGGGGGAAGCGAATGTAAAATCCGCTCCCAGGTAGGGGGCCACCACGCGGGTGATCCTCCCCATGTCGCCCATGCCGAGAACCACCTTCCTTCCCGGGACCTGATAGAGTGAGAGCAGGTTGAGAATATCCTCCTCCGAACGGACCATGGTGGCCACCTTGGCGATGTGGGCACCCCTGTCCCAGCACTCCCTGATCCTGGCTCCCAGGGTTTCCCTGTCAGGGGTGGCCGTAAAGTCGTGGAACGAGACGATCAGTTCCGCCCCCCTTTTTGCCGCAAACCCGGAAAGCTCATCCAGGTAGGAGTCTTCCGCTTCCACCTCCACGTCCACCAGGGAAGCCCCCAGTTCCATGGCAGCCTTCAGCCATGCCATGCGCTTCTGATCGGAGATACTGCCCGGACGGCAGGTGGCGATGGTTTTGCAGGTTTCCGGGATCCGGGAAAAAACCAATTCCGGATCGGTCCCCATCAGGTCGAGCCTCAGCTCGAGGAGCCCGTCCCAGGTGCCGGGAACCGCTCCCAGTTCTTCCATACCGGAGATGCTAATGCAGATCATGCAGCATGCCTTTCAGATCCCCCAGGGGGATCGGTTTGACGATGGCCTTCCCGAGCCCTTCCAGCAAAACAAAATGCAGCACGTCTCCGTCCCTTTTTTTGTCCTTGCGCAGGTTCTGGTACAGGATCCCCGGATCAGCCTCCATTTCCACAGGAAGTCCGGCCGACCGGATCGTTCCCGTCAGGATTTCCAGGTCGGCTGAGGAAAGAAATCCCAGGGCATGGGAAAGCCTGGCCGCAAAAACCATCCCCGAAGCCACCGCCTCTCCGTGCCACATCCCAGTTTCCCTTTCCAGGGCATGTCCGACAGTGTGCCCGAAGTTAAGGATCCTTCGCAGTCCCGACTCCTGTTCGTCCAGGCGGACCACTTCCGCTTTGATCTCTGCGGAGGTGGTCACCACCTTTTCCAGGACCGGAAGTTCCTGGTTGAGCAGTGCGGGCATCTGAGCGGATAAATACTTCAGGAAATCCGCATCCCGGATGGCACCGTACTTGATCACCTCCGCGATTCCGGATACGTACTCCCTTTTCTCCAGGGTCCGCAGCAGCGCCAGGTCGCACCAGATGAAACCGGGCTGCCGGAAGTTTCCGATCATGTTTTTGTATCCGTCCAGGTTCACCCCGTTCTTTCCGCCGATGCTGGCATCCACCTGTCCCAGGAGCGTGGTGCTCACAAATCCGAACGGGACCCCCCTCAGGTAGGTGGAGGCCACAAAACCGGCCACATCGGTGGTGAGTCCCCCTCCGATCCCCACCAGCACGGTGTTCCGGTCTGCTTCCATCCGCACCAGGTCCCGGTAGATCCGTTCCACCGTCTGCATGGTCTTGTGCTGCTCGCCTGCAGGAACGGCAATCACTCTGAACTTGCCGAAAAGTGCACCATGGATCCGGAGCACGTTTTCGTCCACCAGCAGGACCGCACCGGGATCCAGCTCCCCGAGTCCGCCTGACAGCCCGGCACCCACCCGGATGTCGGTCCTTCCCGAACCGGTCTGTAATGTGATCGTGTACATGGTGCTATTCCTGGTTCATGATCTGGGTCTGGTGGTTGATGGATTCCTGGTGGATGGAGCGGAACAGCTTGGTGATGAACTCCTCGCTCAGTCCCTTCCGCATGCCCAGGGCAAGCCGGTTCCTGAGCATATCGTCCCACCGTTTTGTCTGCAGGATGGTGATGTTGTTCTCTTTCTTGTAGGTCCCGATCTTTTCCGCCACCTGCATCCGGTCCACCAGCAGGTTGATGATCCGGTCATCGAGCTTATCGATCTGGTCCCTCAGCTCGGCCAGGGTGAGCATCAGTTCATCCTTCACCTCCGGATCCCTCAGCACCAGCCGGTCAAGGATCTTCTTCAGCCCTTCCGGAGTCACCTGCTGCTTGGCGTCGCTCAGCGCTTTATCGGGATTGCAGTGGGTTTCAATGATCAGGCCGTCAAAATTGAGGTCCATGGCCTTCTGGGAAATGTCGAACAGGAATTCCCGGGTCCCGCAGATGTGGCTGGGATCCGTTATGATGGGGATGCGGGGGACCCGTCTTCTGAGTTCGATGGGAACCTGCCACTGGGGTACATTGCGATAAAGTGACTTGTCATAGGTGGAGAATCCCCGGTGGATGGCAGCCATCCTGCGGATGCCCGCCCGGTTGATGCGCTCGATGGCCCCTATCCAGAGATCCACGTCGGGATTGACAGGATTTTTTACCATGACCGGGATGTTCACTCCCCGGAGGCTGTCGGCGATATCCTGAACCGCAAAAGGATTGGCAGAGGTGCGGGCACCGATCCAGATGATATCCACCCCGTATTTGAGGGCCTCGTAAACATGCTTCACATTGGCCACCTCGGTCGCCACAAGCATCCCGGTCTCCCGCTTCACCCGCTGCAGCCAGATCAATCCTTCCGATCCCACACCCTCGAATGCACTGGGTCGCGTTCTGGGTTTCCATATCCCCGCCCGGAATATCTTGATCCCCATTTCAGCCAGTGGCCTGGCCGTATTCATGACCTGTTCCTCAGTCTCTGCCGAACAGGGCCCGGCCATGAATATAGGTTTTGTAAACAGCTGATCTTCAAGGACCAGCGGTTCCAGTTCAACATCTACAACCATATCGTTTCGATCATTTTATTCAATCACTGATTTACCTTTCCGGTATTCCCCGAGCACCCCCAGCGAAGGGGTGAACGGCCGGATCGCCTCCAGGGATTTCCGGTACATCTCCATGTCATTGATTTCCACATCCACATAGAACATATACTCCCAGTCCTTTCCCGGAATGGGCATGGACTGTATTTTGGCCAGGTTGATCTCGTAATAGGAAAGGATGGAGAGGATCTTGGAGAGGGACCCGAACCTGTGGGCCACCGTGAAATAGATGGATGCCTTGTTCACTTCCTCCTGCGGGATGTGGACCCCGTTTTCGGATAGAATCAGAAAGCGGGTATAATTCATTTTATTGGTCTCTATGCTTCTGGCCAGTACCTCCAGTCCATATTTATCGGCTGCCAGCTGGCTCGATATGGCGCCCGTATCGGTCAGTTTCTTCTCCGCAATCTCCCTTGCGCTCAGCGCGGTATCGATGCTCTCTATCACGCGGATCGACGGGTAGTTGTCAAAAAAATCCTGGCACTGGAGAATGGCCATGGGGTGCGAATAGACTTCTTTCAGGTCCGTAATGGCCACTCCCGGCAATGCGACCAGGTTCTGCTTGATCCGAAGATAGATCTCCCCCGTAATGTGCATGTTGCTGTTGATGATCAGGCTGTAGTTGGGCAGGATGCTCCCGGCCAGGGAATTCTCAATGGCCATGATCCCGAAATCCGACCGCCTGTCTTTCAGCGTGGTCACCATGTCGCGGAAGGTATTTCTGGGCAGGATCTCAATCTCTTCGCCCTGGAAGAAATGGTGGGCCGCAATTTCATGAAATGCCCCGTAACCGCCCTGAATTGCAATGGTCTTTGCCATATCCGTAAACAAAAAAACCCGACTTTAAGCCGGGTATCACATGCATTGAGGTTGCCCGACCAGCTATCTGCCAGTAAAAAAATAGGGATAGTGAACGTAGCTAACCAGTGCCATGACTGCCAATTGTGGTGTAAACGTAAACAAATAAACGCAAAAAACCAAGTATCCTGAATATTTGAAAGCGTATCCGTAAGAAATCTTTTAATTTGTAGGCTGAAAGAGCCGGAACCACGGTATCATGAAAAAAAAGGAGCGGATCGCCAAGGTGATCGACTATTTCAGCCGGGCCATGCCGATGGCCGATACAGAACTGGACTACACCAGTCCCTATGAACTGATCGTGGCGGTCATTCTCTCGGCCCAGTGCACCGATAAGCGGGTCAATATGATCACTCCCGCCTTTTTTGACCGGTTTCCTGATGCCGCCGCCCTGGCGCAATCGGACCCGGAGCAGGTGTTCGAGCTGATCAGGAGCTGTTCCTATCCCAACAACAAGACCAGGCACCTGATCGGGATGGCCCGGATGCTGACGGAGCAGTTCGGCGGGACAGTTCCCGATACCATGGAGGAACTGCAACAGCTTCCAGGGGTGGGAAGGAAAACGGCCAACGTGATCCTTTCGGTAGCGTTCCGGAAACCAGCCATGGCAGTGGACACCCATGTGTTCCGCGTGGCTGCCAGGATCGGGCTCACCACGGGAGCGAGGAATCCCTATGAAACCGAAATGCAACTGATCAGGCAGTTCCCGGAAGAGATGCTGTTCAGGGCGCACCACTGGCTCATCCTCCACGGAAGGTACGTGTGCACCGCCCGCAATCCTGCATGTAACCGATGCGGGATCAGCCATCTCTGTTCATATTTCGCAAAAAAAAAGAAACCATCTTGAATACTTTTCGTACAGGTGAATAACTCGGTTGACAGGAAACACCCGGCGACCGGAAATGAACAGAAAAAAAACGTATTTTTACTTCAGGGCCCGCAAAAATGAAGGATGCGATCCGGCCGCTGGTAACAAAGATTGATGACAGGCTTAAAAATTGACCAACCCATGAACCGAATTTTTTTAATGTCCGGTAGATGTTTGATCATTCCTGCCATGATCCTGGGGATGATGGTTTCAGGATGCAACACGGGTTCGAGAACCGGAGGAGACGGATCGAACGAGTTTGAGGCCACCGGCGCCCTCGACCCGGAGACGCAGGAACAGCTGAACACGGCCAAACGCATCTTTTACTCCCTCCCCTCCCCCCTTGAAACGGCAATGCTCATTAAAAACGCAGGAGCGGAGTATGACGAAATGCTGATGAATCCTACCGAGAACACAGGCAGGTACATCACCTCCAAAAGCAAAGCCCTGAACCTGGGGATCTACTCAACCGATCTGAGCTACGCCAGCCTGTTCGATCAGACCCAGGCCACCCTGAATTATATCGAGGCTGCCAAGGAGATGGCCGACGGGCTCAATATCCTGGATGCCATTGACGAGGCGACCATCCAGCGCCTGGAGGAGCATATCAATAACAGGGATGTGATCATCGATATCATTTCCGAAACCCTGATGAACTCCAGTTCCTACCTGAAGGAGAACGGACTGGAAGCGACCGCCTCCGTGGTCCTTGTAGGCGGATGGGTGGAAGGGCTCTACATCGCCACCCACCTGGTGAACGACGAATACCTGAAAGGGAACAAACTGGTGGAGCGGATCGCGGACCAGAAACTGTCGCTGGACATCATGATCAACCTGCTGGAGCAATCTTCGGAAAACCAGGACGCACGTGAGGTTCTCGCCGATGTCCGGGACCTGAAAGCCATATTCGATAAAATCACCATCCAACAGGGAGAAGTGACCGTGGAGGAAGATCCGGAATCTGAAATCACCACGCTGAAATCGGAATCATCCGTCGAGGTTCCAAAGGAGGTGTTCCGGGAACTCCGGTCCAAAGTGCAAGAAATCAGAAGAAGCTATATTTCCTAAATTTATTAGCCATGACCAAGAAAGGCATACTCTTTATATCGCTGTTTGCTTTCATGCTCGCGCTTCCGGTAACCCTGAATGCACAGTGCAAGCAATTTGCCAAGAACACCTGCAAGGCGGGACTGAATCCTTACCAGCACGATGGCAACTACCATGCAGCACTTCTGATTGAAGGAGAAGAGGCGGAATTGTATAAAACATTCTATTCAGACAGGAAATACAGGATCGGCGTTTGCGGTGCCAGTAATCTGGAAGCCATTGAATTCAAAGTCCTTGATACCAGGGACGGGAAAGTGTTGTATGATAACAGCCTGAACGGATTCGACTGGAAATGGGATTTTACCCTTGAATCGAGCCAGCAACTGAAGATCACGGTGAAGGTTCCCATCTCCGAGACCAATGTGGAGGAGCCCGAAGAAGGATGTGTGGCGATCATGTTCGGATCGCTGAACGATTAAGGGAATTGTTGACGTTTATGCTTCAAGCGGGTTGGCGGGTGAAACTGTCAATCCGCTTTTTTTGATACCCCCCGATGCCATTTACAACTTTGATCTGAGGTATTTTCCCGTGTGACATCCATCCTCCGGGATCTCTTCCGGAACACCCTCGAACACTATCTTTCCGCCGCCGTCCCCTCCTTCCGGACCCAGGTCAATGATCCAGTCCGCACACTTGATCACCTCCAGGTTGTGTTCGATCACCAGGACTGAATGCCCCTTCTCGAGCAATGATTCTAGGGAGGTGAGCAACATGGAAATGTCATGCATGTGAAGGCCCGTGGTGGGCTCATCAAAAATAAAAAGGGCCTGTTCCTCCTCCGATTCCCGGCTCAGGAAATAGGCGAGCTTGATCCGCTGGCTCTCCCCCCCGCTGAGGGTGCTGGAGGACTGGCCAAGCTTCACATACCCCAGGCCCACCTTCTGCAGCGGGATCAGTTTGCGGACAATCCTCCGCTCGGTGCTCCCGCCGCCCTCGTTAAAGAAATCAATGGCCTCATCAATGGTCATCTCCAGGACCTCGTAAATGTTTTTATCCCGGTAGGTCACCTGCAGCACCTCATCCTTGAAGCGCTTCCCATGGCAGCTTTCACACACCAGCCGCACATCGGCCATGAACTGCATTTCCACTTTGATCTCTCCCTCTCCCTGGCATTCGTCACACCTGCCGCCATCGATGTTGAAAGAGAAGTGCGAAGCCTTGAACCCGTTGATCTTCGAGGCCTGCTGGGATGCGAACAGTTTGCGGATCTCATCGAACGCCTTCAGGTAGGTCACCGGATTGGACCGTGAAGATTTGCCGATGGGATTCTGGTCCACGAATTCCACCCGTTTCAGCAAATGAAGATCACCATTGAGCAGGTCATGCTTTCCCGGCTTATCGCCTGCCCCGTGAAGCAATTTATTGAGGGCGGGATAGAGAATTGAACTCACCAGGCTTGATTTTCCCGATCCGCTGACCCCGGTCACCACCGTAAGAATATTCAGGGGAAACCGTACGTCGATCCCCTTCAGGTTGTTCTCCCTGGCGCCTTTGAGGGCGATATAATTGCTCCAGGGACGGCGTACTTCCGGGATCCGGATCTGTTCCTCACCGTTCAGGTACCGGGCGGTCAGGCTCTTCTTTTCCTTCAGAAGGGCGGCATGATCACCCTGAAATACAACCTTCCCCCCGTTTCTTCCGGCCAGGGGACCCATGTCGATCACATGGTCTGAAGCCCTGATGATCTCTTCGTCATGCTCCACGACCACCACGGTATTGCCCAGCTGCTGGAGATCCCGCAGTACCCCCACCAGCCGGGTGGTATCCCTTGAATGGAGGCCTATGCTGGGTTCATCCAGGATATAGAGCGAGCCCACCAGGCTGCTTCCCAGGGAGGTGGCCAGGTTGATGCGCTGGCTTTCTCCTCCTGACAGGGTGGAAGACAGCCTGTTCAGGGTCAGGTAACCCAGGCCCACATCCAACATGAACTTCAGCCGGTTCCCGATCTCTTTCAGAAGGCGGTCCGCAACTTCTCTTTCCTTCCTGCTGACCCGGATCTCCCCGAAAAATTCTTGCAGGCTGGTAACCGGCAGTTGCACCAGTTCGCTGATGGTCTTCCCCCCCACTTTCACATACCCGGCCTCCCTCCTCAAACGGCTTCCCTGGCATTCAGGACAGACGGTTTTCCCACGGTACCTGGACAACATTACCCGGTACTGGATCTTGTACTTCTTCTCTTCCAGGTGATCGAAAAAATAATTCAGGCCCCTGAAATAACGGTTCCCCGTCCACAGCAGCTGCCGCTCCGCATCGGTGAGCTGGTAATAGGGGGTGTGGATGGGGAACCCGAACTGATCTGACTTCATCACCAGCCGGTCCTTCCATTTCTTCATTTTCTCCCCTTTCCAGCATACGATGGCATCCCCGTAGACCGAGAGGCGCTTGTCCGGGATCACCAGGTCCTCGTCGATACCCATCACTTTGCCATATCCCTCACAAACCGGGCATGCACCCAGGGGGTTGTTAAAACTGAAAAGGTGTTCTGAAGGCTCCTCAAACTCCAT
>CAZNSZ010000050.1:30062-31486 GCA_964575865.1 uncultured Bacteroides sp.
GTCAGGATCACAAGCCGCTTCCCTTCCTCCTGCTCCAGCAGGTGATCGACCACATCGGTGACCGTGTGTTTCTTCACCAGCCTGCCCGATTTGGGGGAATAGGTTTTCCCGATCCTTGCATAGAGGAGCTTCAGGTAATCATAGATCTCGGTGGAGGTCCCCACAGTGGACCTGGGATTGCGTGTGTTGACCCGCTGCTCAAGCGCAACCGCCGGGGGGATCCCGTGAATGAAATCCACATCGGGTTTGTCGATGCGGCCCAGGAACTGCCTGGCGTATGCCGACAGGCTCTCCACGTACCGGCGCTGGCCTTCCGCATAAAGGGTATCGAATGCCAGGGAAGATTTCCCGGAGCCGGAAAGTCCGGTAATGACCACCATTTCCTCCCGGGGAATCCTGACTTCCACGTTCTTAAGGTTGTGCACCCGGGCGCCTTTGATGTGTATTTCCTGCCGCTGGATCTCTGGCATTATCTTTGAATTGTAACTCAACGGAACGATTGCCCGTAAAAGTAGTACATTTTGTTATAACAATATTTTTTGCTTAATTGCACAGGTCAATTCAACCAAAATTCAACCTGCCTATCGGAACACCTCTACGCTTAACCAACGGGAAAGAGAGATTTGAAACAGTTAGTTTTGAGCGACCAGGATTTGGTTCAAGCATATATCAAAGGTGACCAGTCAGCCATCGAGACCCTTATCAACCGGCACCGCAGCAAGGTCTATACATATATCCTGCTGACCATCAAAAACCAGCAGCTTGCGGAAGATCTGTTCCAGGAAACATTCATCAAAGTGATCCAGTCGCTTCGCAGCGGCAAATACAGGGACAACGGCAGGTTCCTCTCCTGGGTGATCCGCATCTCGCACAACCTGATCATCGACCATTTCCGCAAGGAAAAACAGATGAATTCCGTATCCAATGACGATTCCGATCTGGACCTGTTCAACAGCAAGAAACTGGCCGATCAGAACATTGAGGAAATTCTGGTGAACAACCAGATCATGTACGAGATCCGGTTGCTGATCAACGAGCTTCCGGACGATCAGCGTGAAGTGGTGCTTTTGCGCCATTACGGGGGGCTCAGTTTCAAGGAGATCGCAGAGCAGACCGGGGTGAGCATCAATACGGCCCTCGGACGGATGCGGTACGCCCTGATCAACCTGCGCAAACTGATCAAGGAAAAAGACCTGGCATTGACCGCCTATTAACGTTTTTTCACATTTCCAACAATAAACGGGTGACCGGGGCGTTTGTAAGATGAAAACCTAATTACAATTGCCTATGGTAAAAGTTTCTACCCTTTTCCACCGGGTGGATGGATTTGATGAAAGTAACGTACCATTAGATGCTCCTCCGGCGATCCTGGATCTGGAAGCCAATGATCTCTTTATAAGAAAGTTAATGAAACCATTGCTGAT
>CAZNSZ010000050.1:31586-32922 GCA_964575865.1 uncultured Bacteroides sp.
CCGCTCTATATCCAGAAAGCAGAGAAGAAGGGACGTACCCGGGATGAAGTGGATACGGTCATCTGCTGGCTGACCGGATATACCCGGAAGGATCTGCAGATGCAGATTGCGCAACAGGTTGACTTCGAGACCTTCTTTTCACAGGCCCCGCAGCTCAATCCCCATGCATCGAAAATTACAGGCGTTGTCTGCGGGGTGCGCGTAGAGGAGATTGAAGACGCCCTGATGCAGAAGATCCGGTACCTGGACAAGCTGATCGACGAACTGGCAAAAGGCAAAGCCATGGATAAAATTCTGAGGCAATAGCCCGACAAAGCACTGTAAATCAATTCTATATCGCTTGTTGTCAGCACCATTCCTCCCGTCCTGATTGAAGGGGCGGGCCTGCCTGCGGTTCCATCTCTGCAACATGACTGAAAAAGCTGGCACATAATTGATAGCCGGCGGACATGGATGATGACAATGGCAACATAGGTTCTTGGTTCTGCAACAAAGGTTGCAGGAACTTTGGGATATAAGCCCTCAATCCCTGAACCCATGAAAAAAGCCTTGCTGCCCCTGTTGATCGCAGCACTCCTGCTGCCAGCCGGGGTTCACTCCAGCGCCCAGATCCCCTTTGGGGGCGAGGACATCGAACGCCCGGCTTTCCCGGCCAGGGATATCGAAGTCCACGGAACCATCTCTTCGTCCATCGAAGATTACCTCTCACTCCATGTTCAATACCCTCCCGAGGCAATCAGGAGGCAACTCTCAGGCACCGAAGTGATCCAGTTCACGGTATCCCCTGAGGGGACACTGGGATCATTCAAGGTAATGAACAGCATCTCCCCGGCAGTTGACAGGGAGGTGATCCGGGTCCTGGAAACAACCAGCGGGAACTGGGTTCCCGGATCGGTGAACGGGATCCCGGCAGCCATGACAAAAGAAATTTCCCTGGTTTTCAAGACCAATCCGCGGTATGACCTGGTATACCATGCCAAGGAATACCAGTACAAAGGGAACGTCCTGATGTTCATGAAAAAGGATCCCGCCAGGGCGCTCCGGTTCTACAACCAGGCCAAGAGGCTGCTCCCGTTCGAGGAGAGCGTGCTTGCCAACTGCTGCCTCTGCAGGTTTGAACTGGGAGACGAAGAGGGCGCAAAGAAGGAGCTGAACCGGCTCCTCTCCCTCTATCCTGTCGATCAGGAGATGCATTTTGCATTGTCGAAAGGAGAATATTTTGCTCAGCTGAAACAGGAAATGGAACAGGATTTCCTGTCAGGATTGTGAGTTGATCGCGCTTGCTCCCACCTCATAGCGAATGTAACGGATAACGGAGCACGGGGGAGGCCTGAAC
>CAZNSZ010000051.1:0-14170 GCA_964575865.1 uncultured Bacteroides sp.
AAAAATATCTTTAATGATGATATTAGGACGTTCATATTGTTTTAAAAAATCAGGTCCTATCTTTGTATTTTCAAAGTATCACAACGGATTCACATCTTATTAACATTTGACCGGTTCGTTAGGTTTTGAAAACGGGATAGATAGACCAGCATTTAACACCTGTTCATACAGGTGATTTTTGAAAAAAACAAAAATCCTTTAAAGATAACGACTGTTGACAATCTGTTGATCAATTCAGGCTTATTTTGAGTTTTTTAAAGGGGCAGCTGAAGGAACCGGACGCAACGCGTCTTTTAAGGGTTGATCAACAACAAATCAACGGATGAATTGTTAACAACTACAACCATGGGGAAACGGATTGTCATCGCCTCTGACCATGCAGGGTACCGTATGAAACTGCATATCAAGGAATTTCTGGAATCGGAAGGTTACCAGGTAAAGGACCTGGGAACAGATACACCGGAACCGGTTGATTATCCGGATTACGGGCATCCCCTGGCCGAAGCGGTGGAAAGCGGATCTTTCGAGTTGGGGATCTCGCTGTGCGGAAGCGGAAACGGCATCAACATGGTGACCAACAAACACCAGGGAATACGCGGAGCACTCTGCTGGAACAGAGAAATTTCAAGGCTGGCCAGGAGCCACAATGACGCCAACATTTGCTCCATTCCCGCCAGGTTCACGGAACTGGACGAGGCGAAGGAGATCGTGCGCATTTTCCTGGAAACCCCGTTTGACGGAGGGAGGCACAGGGAAAGGATCCATAAAATACCGAACAGGAGATAATCCATGTTATCCAATACAAGTAAATATGCCCTCAGGGCGGTCATTTACCTGGCGCTGTATGCCAGTACGGAAAAGAAAATCGGGATCAGGGATATTGCGGAAGCACTGAACATTCCACCACCCTTTCTGGGCAAGATCCTCCAGAACCTTGCCAAACACCAGATCCTGCATTCAACAAAGGGCCCGCACGGGGGATTCTGCCTGAAGAAACAGGCCATAGACATCTCACTCATGGAGATCGTCGAGATCATTGACGGCTCCGATATGTTTGATCTTTGCGTGATCCGGACAACCAGGTGCAACTACGATGCACCCTGCAGCCTGCATGATAAAATTGCACCCCTTCGCAGCGAAATGAAAAGCCTATTTCTCACGGAAAGTGTGGCCGATCTGGTGGCTGAATTCAGGAACGGGAGGGAGCGGATCAGGATATGATCATGCGAAACAACCGGTAAGCCACATAGCCACCCGCCAGGCCGGCGCCGTTCGCCATCAGGTCAAACCATTCTGCTGACCGGGTGGCCACCAGGGTGGCCTGGAGAACCTCGATCAGTGCGCTCATGACCAGGATCGCCAGCAGCAGCAGCAGGTGAAAGCCCGCGCAGCGCTCCCTGCACCTGGATTCCAGAAGAGCCACAAATCCGAATGAAACATACATGGAGAAATGGACGATCTTATCCAGATAGGGAATGGAGAGCAGGGGCGGGTGAGGCATGCTGCTGTCGGGCAAGAGGCTCAACAGCGCAATGACTGCTGCCAGCAGGATGGAAAATTTATACTGGAAAACGTAACTTAGCATCGGTCACTCCCGGAATGTCCACCACAAAGATGACAATAATTTTATAATGGAGTTTGAAAGGGCTGTACATCCATATTCCGTTCTGCCGGCAGGCATGCCGGTATTGTGATTTTTATTTCACCGTCAGTCTCAGGCACATTGATGTACTGGCAGACTGCATTGTGAAGGAGATCCGTCATCGGGAAGTAGTGCACGGGCAGGATCCGCTTGAGACCCTCTACCTGGGAGGGGGAACACCCTCGGTGCTGTCCCGGAGGCAGATCGAATCCCTCCTGGAAGCGATTCACCGCCGGTTCAGCTTCAGCCAGGAGCCTGAAATCACCATGGAATGCAATCCGGATGACCTGAACCGGTCCTATCTGCAGGAGCTGGCCGCACTCGGGTTCAACAGGCTGAGCATCGGGTTACAGTCCTTCCATGACAGCGAACTGGCGCTTATGCGAAGGTCCCACACCCCCGGTCAGGCTGAAAAAAGTGTGCTGGAAGCGGCGGAGGCAGGATTCAGCAACATTTCCGTGGACCTGATCTACGGGATTCCCGGACAGGACCTGCGGCATTGGGAGGATACATTGAAAAGAACCCTTGCCCTTCCGGTGACGCACCTCTCAGCCTATCACCTGACCTATGAACCCGGGACCGTATTTGACCACTGGAAGAAAATGGGAAGGCTGGTTCCCCTGCCAGAGGCCACCAGCCTGAAACAGTATGCCATGCTGCTCCGCCACACCGGTGAAGCGGGTTTTGAACAGTACGAGATTTCCAACTTTGCACGACAGGGAAGCCGCTCGCGGCACAACCAGCTGTACTGGACCGGGGAACCATACATGGGTGCGGGACCTTCGGCACACTCTTATACCGGCACCTATCGAAGGTGGAATGTTTCACATCTGGGAAAATATATGAAAGCGGTGCAGGAAGGGAATCCTTACTGGGAAGAGGAGCATTTAACCACAAGGGACCGGTTCCACGATTACCTGATCACCTCCCTGCGCACCCTCAGGGGAGCCGATCTGCACCAATTGGAACGGGAGATCGGTACCCGGTACGTTCATGCCCTGGAGCGGAAATCAGTCCCCTTCCTGAAAAGCGGTTCCATGGTCAGAAGTGGGCACCGCCTGATCATTCCTCCCGAACACTGGTTGATCACCGACCACATCCTGAGGGAGTTGTTCCTGGACGATGATGAGGAGACAGAGCGGTAGGGACGGTCCTGTCTATTTAAGCACGAAGGAAGCGTTGCCTATGGGTTTGCCTTCCGAATAGAGCTCCACGGTATGTTCGCCGGGAACAAGCTCCCCGTCGTTGGTCCAGAAGATCGATACCGGCAGGTCTTCATTCTCATAGTTGATGATCCTTGAAGCGGAAGCGGGCAACTGCTCCCCGTCCGCATCGATCATTTCCAGCTCCGGCGAACCCAGCAGAACCTCATCGGGCCGGATGATCCTCAGGTAGATGATCTTTTCCCCTGCAGGGGTCACCTTGTTGGCACGTATCAGAAAATCGACCCTTACCTTCTCGGCGGTTCTGATCCGCTTGGTCTCGTTGTCGCGTTTATTGAGCAGAACCAGGTTTATTTCAGATGCCTGCAGGGTGGTGGCCAGGTTCCTGATCTCCTCCAGCTGTGATTTATCTTTTTCCAGCTGCTCCTTTTCGGAAGCGAGGCGCATCTCAGAATTCCTCAGCTGCTTGTTTTCCGCCATCAGTTCCTGGTTTTCCATATTGAGGGAATCGATCTGCACGATGTAGCTTCTCAGCACCGAACGCAGGGTCTCCATCTCGCGCTGGTACATTTTGATTTTGTAGGCATCGTCAGCCTGGATAGCGATCAGCCTGTCGATCTTCTGCTGTTGCTCCTTCATCTGTACCTGAAGATCGATGTTGTCCGTTTCCAGGGAGTCGTATTCATAATAGATCTCCCGCAACTCCCTCTCCAGGGAATCCCTTTCGATCCTGAAGAATTCTGTTTTTTCAGCCAGGTCGGACGAGACCAGGTTAAGGTTTTTCCTGGTATCGATGAGCAGGTACACGGCTACGGCAAGCACCACCACCAGAAGGCCGAGAATGCCGTAAAGAACCCCGGTATTTGTTTTTTTCTCTCCCATTTCTCCGCGATTAATTTTCCACAAATATACACATTACCGCTCAAGGTTTTGAAGTAACTTCTTCAATGGTAATGATGTTATTAACAATGGCATAAACCGTCAATCCCGAAACCGATTTAATGCCCAGTTTGCTGATGATGTTCTTCCGGTGGGTCAGGACGGTGTGGGCCGATAAGAAGAGCCGGTCGGCGATCTGTTTGTTGGTCATTCCGAGCGACACCAGCCTCACAACGGTCCGTTCCCGTTCCGTCAGCCTCTCCGCTTGGGGGTCAGGTCCCGCTCCGCCATGTTTTCTTGTGATCTCCAGGATCGTTTCCAGGATCTGCTGCTGGGTATCGGAGATCCGGATGACCGACTTCATCCTTTTTTCCTCCTCCCGGGAGGGGCCCTCCTCCAGCAGGACCGTTTTATCCAGCAATTCCGGATGTTCGATGAAAAGGGTTCCCGACCTTTCGAACAGGGAACGGCTGATCACCAGAAAAAACCCCCCGGCTGTCCTGGCGGATTGCAGGACGGGATCGATCCGGTCGTATTCCCGTACGGTCCGGATCCCCGGGATCCGGTTCAGCAGGGTAACCACACCCGTGCGCACCAGGCAGGATTCGGCAGCCACTATGAACCGGGCATTTTTCATCGGCCTGATCCGGACAGAAGCATCCGTTTTTCGAGATCAGCAACTTTGGGAATCAGCACTTTATCTTCCATATCCGCATGGTCTGTGAGGTCCTTTACCAGCGATGAGAGCTGATCCAGTACCTGCTGGCACAATTGAAAATCCTCACAGGGCGGGAGGTATTTGATGATCAGGCGGGAGAGGTTCTGAAGACTGGTTTCCAGGCGGTCGTGCCCTTTTTCGAATTCCCGGATGGAGTAGGTGCGGAGCCTGTCCATGAAGGCGGGATCTGGCTGATCCAGGGTTGACTGCCGTTCCAGTTCAAGTATGTAAGGGAGCACATGTTGTTCCTCCTCGAAAAGATGGTCCATGAACTCCTTTTTATAGTCATCGAAAAAGCGGGTGACCAGGGCGATTTCCCTGCCCGAGAGATTCGATCGCTCCAGCAGCCGGTAAATGGTCGCTTCAACCGCCGGAAGGGCTGTTTCCTGGTAATAGGTGTGGGTGCTTCGAAGGTATCCGACCATGGTGCCCAGCGGGATGGCGGATAACCGTTCTTCAGGATCGTAGGCCTCGTCCAGGTAGGCGTTGGCGATCTCCAGGAAGAAACCGGGGTCAACGCCAAAGGCCGTGCACACCTCACTGACGGACTTCTCCCCGAATCCCAGCTTCATCCCGAAGCGCGGAAAAAGCGGAAGCAGCCGGTGGTGCTCCAGCAGAACCTGGCACATGGGCATCTCTTTGGTGATCATGGGCTGGTGTTATGGTTTTTAACAATGGATTCCGTAATCCCGAATTTTTCGTTGGTTTCTTTGTTGCCCAGCGGCTCCACGTGAACCATCACATCATACACGTTGGGCAATGCCGATTTAAGGCTCTCCTCCACCCTCCGGGCGATCTCATGGGCATCCCTGACAGAGAGCGAGGGATCCACCTCGATATCCAGGTTGATCATGTAATAGTGCCCTATCTTCCTGGCGCGAACACGGTGCGGATGGTGGGCCCCTTCCACTTTTTTAACGGCTTCGAACAGCTGGCAGTACAATTCGGTATCGTCGATGCCATCCATCAGGTCGATGTTGGATTTCATGAAGATCCGGATGGCTTCGATCATAATGAAGGCACTGATGGCCAGGGCAATCAGGCGATCCACAAGGGGTTCCTGCTGCAGAATGGAAAAAAGCAGGCTGACCAGGACACTCAGGGAGATCAGGATGTCATTCCGCATGTTTCGCCCATTGGCCATCAGCATGGGGCTCTCCACACGCTTTCCCCGCCTGTAAAGGAGAAAGGCGAGGACCGATTTGCCGGCGATGGAAACCAGGGTTACCCAGATCGCCAGCATGGAGGGGATCTCCATGCCGGTGCCCGTGATGAGAATGCGGATGGTGGAATAGGCCAGCTGGGCCCCTGCAAAAAAGATCACAAAGGAAAGAACCTTCGTGGCAATGGTATCCGCTTTCTTATACCCGTATGGAAAACGGATGTTGGGTGGCCTGGAGATGATCCTGGCTGCAAACAGGACCACCAGGGATGAGCCGATATCGGTGACCGAGTCGATCCCGTCGGCGATCACTGCGAAACTCCCGGAAACAAATCCAACGACAAGTTTCAGCACCGCCAGGAAGGCGTTTCCGGCAATGGCCCACCAGGATGCCCGGATGATAATGGCTTCCCGCTTCATTGGCTTTTTTCCTTGTGAATGAGGGCGGGAGAGTGGTCGGTCCCATATTCGAACTGCAGGGTGACATGGTGGATGTTGAACTCGTCCTGCAGCAGGAGTTCGATCTCCCCCTGTTTCTGCCTGACCTGGCTCAGCTTCAGATCCTCTTCCAGTTCCACGTGTGCTTCGAAGTGGATCTCGTGGTCGGTGAGCATCCACGCATGGAGGTGGTGAATATTATGCACCTGAGGGATGGCTTCCACCTTCCGCTTGATGTTGTCCAGGTCCAGGTGCGAGGGTGTCGACTGCATCAGGATATTGACAGATTCCCTCAGGATCACAAAAGCTTCGCGGATAATATATAGGGAGATCAGTACAGTGATCAGGGGATCAATCCAGGTGATCCCGAAGATCTGTATCAGGAGTCCGCCGATGATCACCACCACGGAAGAGAGGCTGTCACCGATCAGGTGCACATAGGCTGCTTTAACGTTGAGGCTCTTGGCGGCGTCCTTTTTCAGGATGATCACGGCGAACACATTCGCCAGCAATCCGATCATGGCCACCACCATCATGATCATTGAGTTGATCTCCTGCGGATCGTTCCACCGTTTATATGCCTCCCTGATCAGAAAGAAACCCATCACCATCAGGATGGTTGCATTGATCAGTGCCGCCAGGATCTCCAGCCGCTTATAACCGAATGTCCGTTTCCGGTCGGCACCCCTTTTTCCGATCAGGGTTGCCAGGTAGGCTATCAGCGTGGCGAAGGTGTCGCTCAGGTTGTGCAGCGCATCCGACAGCAGGGCCAGGCTTCCCGAAAGCATTCCGCCTGCGAATTCCACCACGGTGATCACCGCGTTCATGAGGGTAGCGATCAGTAAATTCTTCTCATTCACCGGATGGTGGTGGTGGTTTCGCTTTTTGCGGCTGTGGTCGGTTACCGGCATTTTCAGATAAAAAATAACAGGCTCAGGGACATGACGGCCATTCCGGCGATAAAACCGTATACGGCATGGTGGTGGAGCCCGTACTCCCTTGCGGTGGGAAGGAGCTCATCGATGGAGATGAAGACCATGATGCCCGCCACTGCAGCGAACACAGCCCCGAACAACAGGTCGCCCATAAAGGGCATAAGGATGAAATAGGCCATCAGGGCACCTACCGGTTCGGCCAGTCCGGACAGAAACGAAAGGTAGAAGCCCTTTTTGCGGTTCCCGGTCCCATAGGAAATGGGTACCGAGACAGCGATACCCTCGGGGATGTTGTGGATGGCGATGGCCACCGCAATGGGAACCGCAATGGTCACATCGGTCAATCCCGCCATGAAGGTGGCGATGCCTTCCGGAAAATTGTGGATCCCGATGGCCAGGGCCGTGAACAAACCCATCCGCACCAGTTTGGGATCCTTTTTCCCGTTCCTGACCACCTCTTCCACCCGCCTGATTTCGTGGGGGTTCTCATAGGACGGTATCAGCCGGTCGATGAGGGCGATCACCAGGATCCCGGAAAAGAAGAATACCAGGGTATATCCGGTGGCCCCCTTTTCACCCATTTCGAGCATAAAGGAATCACGTGCCTTCTGGAGGATCTCCATGAAGGAAACGTACACCATTACCCCGGCGGAAAAACCCAGGCTGACAGAGAGGAAACGGGTACTGGTGCTTCTGGTGAAAAAAGCCAGGGCACTCCCGATGCCTGTAGAAAGCCCTGCAAACAGGGTCAGTCCGAAAGCGATCCAGAAATTCCCAGATTCCATCCCGGTCCTATGTTTTGTTTCTGTGTTTTTTTGGACGCCTGGGCAGGGGGGTCTGATTAAAATAGTGCGGACGCCTCCCGGTCCAGATCAGCATGACCACGCCTGCCAGGATAAACGGCAGACTGAGCAGCTGTCCCATATTGAATTGCATCCCCGCCTCAAAGGCCACCTGGTCGTTCTTCACAAACTCAATGAGAAACCGTGCCGTGAACAACAGGATCATGAAAACCCCGAAAATGAATCCGTCACGCATTTTGGTGTATCGTTTCCTGTAAAAGATGAACAGGACCGCAAAAATCAGGAGATAACTCAAGGCTTCATAGAGCTGCGTGGGGTGCCGGGGCACCGTGGGGAGCAACTCTCCCGTAGCCGAATCGTACAATTTGTCCCTCACGAATTCGAATCCCCAGGGCAGGTCGGTGGGCAATCCGTAGATTTCGGAGTTGAACAGGTTGCCCAGCCGGATGAATGCTCCGCCAAGGGCCACCACGATCACGATCCGGTCGATCATCCAGAGGAAGGAGAGCTTGTGTTTTCTCACGTAAAGCCAAAGGGCCAGCAAAATCCCCACAGCCGCTCCGTGGCTGGCCAGTCCCCCTTTCCAGATCTTGAGGATCTCCACCGGATTTTTCAGAAAATACTCCGGCTCATAGAAAAAACAGTGTCCCAGCCTGGCTCCAAGAACCGTTCCCACCGCAATGTAGATCAGCAGCTGATCCGTCATTTCGGAAGTGAGCCGTTCAGTGGACAGGTAACGGGTGAATACAATGTAACCGGAAAGGAATGCAGTGGCAAAAAGCAACCCGTACCAGCGGATACTCAGTTGCCCGATGCTGAAGATCTCAGGATCCACATTCCATGTAATTGCGCTGAAGATCATGCCAGAAGGACGGTTTTAACTGTACAGGGTACAAATATAATAACATTCCGGGGGTTTCCCCCGAAGCTGCTATCTTTGTATGTTTGCATTAAATGACGACCAGGTGATCCTCAGAAAGACCATTCTCCTTGCTTGTGCGGTCTGGTGCTGGAGCTGTGCCCAGCAGGGATCTCCTTCCGGCGGCCCCCGCGATGAAACACCTCCCCGGGTGGTGGAAAGCGATCCTCCCAACTATTCCGTCCGTTTTGCGGAAAAGAAGATTCAGATCACATTCGATGAATTCATTGTGCTCGAGAATGTGAACCAGGAACTGATCGTGTCCCCTCCCATGGAAGAGCAGCCGGAGGTGAAACTGAAAAAGAAGACCATTGTGATCCAGTTCGAGGAGGAACTGAAAGAAAATACCACATACACCTTTCATTTCGGAAGGGCGATCAAGGACCTGCACGAGGGAAACGAACTGGTCAATTATGAATATGTCTTTTCCACCGGGGATATCCTCGATTCCATGTCAGTCCGGGGCATTCTCCGTCTGGCAGAGGACCTGAGTTTTCCCGAAGATCCTGTGGCCATCATGCTGTACGATGAAACCGGCGACTCCGTCCCACTGAACAGGATCCCCCTCTATGTGGGAAGGACAGGAGACAGCGGGGTATTCAGCGTGAACAACCTGCGCCCGGATGAATACAAAGTATTTGCCCTGAAGGATGCCAACAGCAATTTCCTCTTTGATCTTCCCTCGGAGGAGATCGCCTTCCTGGATACCACCCTGACGCTCCACCCGGAATTCACCAGAAAATTACTGGAAGCATCCGGATTGCTGGATTCCACAGAAACGGAACCCCCGCCGCCCGCTCCCGCAGATTCTCTGGTCTCCGCAGGGGGTACCTTCCCTGCTGTACAGGACAGCGCCGCTCTGGCAGCCGATTCCCTGACCCGGCGGGGTCCGGATCTGAACGCCATATACATCGATCTCTACCTGTTCACCGAAGAGACGGATATCCAGTATTTGGTGGATCACAGCCGGGAAGAGCGGAGGAGGATCGACATGGTTTTCGCACGTCCCCTGACCGACACCTTCAGTTACCGTTTTCTCGGTCCGGATGCGGCCGATCGCGCCAGCCTGGTGGAATACCTCTCCCCGGGGCGGGACAGCCTGGTCCTCTGGATGGCCGATTCGGTTGATTACAAGAAAGATACCCTGGTTATGGAAGTGAACTACATGGCACAGGATACGGCGGGTCTTGAGGTGCTGAAAAGCGATACCCTCCGGTTCACATTCCGGGAGCGGAGGGAAACCGGACGGCGTCCCTCACGGGAAGCCAGGCCCACGGAACGCCTGCAGTTGTCGACCCTCAGGAACAACGGTACCCAGGAGCTGAACCGGGATCTTGCCATGACCCTGGACCTCCCGCTGCAGGCGATCCAGGACTCCCTGATCGGGTTTTTCCGGATCGAGGATTCCCTGGAGATCCCGGAGTTGTTCGGCACCTATGCCGACACCACCTCGCTTTACAGGGCGTGGCTGCGGACCGACTGGAAACCGGATACCCGCTACCGGCTGCAGCTGTTGCCCGGAGCCCTGACCAGCATTTACCCGGTAGCGCACGATACGGTGGATATCCGTTTCAACACGCGGGATACCGAGTATTACGGCCAGATCATCCTCAACCTGGAAGGGGTCACGGACCGTGTCCTGATACAGCTGATCAGCAAGGATAAGGTGATCCACCAACAGGCGGTCTCCGCGGCAGGGACCTACCTGTTCCCCTTCCTGGGGCCGCAGGAGTACCGGTTCAGATTCATCCACGATTTCAACCGCAACGGAAGGTGGGATACCGGGAATTATATGGAAAAGCGGCAGCCCGAACCGGTGGAATTCCTTCCCGGAAGCGTGAATGTGCGGTCCAACTGGGACCACGATGTCACCATGCGGCTGGAGCGGTCTATTCCTGCGAATCGAGGCGGTTCCAGATAAGGGCCGCAGCTCCCAGTACCGCGATATTCCTGTTCAGCAGCGCAGAAGGTACGATTTCGATCTTGTTGCGGTAGATGGGAAGCAGGTGTTCCTCCATGCTTCTTTTGGTGGGCTCGATGATCCACTTTCCCGCCTTGGCCAGACCCCCGAAAAGAAAGATCCGGGAGGGACTGATGTGGGCCACCGAATCGGCGAGGCTCCGGCCAAGCAGGAAACCGGTTCGCTCAAATGCCTTGACCGCAATGGGGTCGCCCTTCTCGGCAAGGGTGGTGATCAATTTGGGCTTCAATTTGTTGAAAGGGATTTTACGGAATTCACTCTCCTCAATTTCCTCTGAAAGAAGCTCGAATACCGTACGCTTGATCCCGGTGGCCGACACATAGGTTTCCAGACATCCCCTTTTTCCGCATCCGCAGGCCCTCCCGTTGTCCACCGCCCGCACGTGACCGAGCTCCCCCGCAAATCCGTCGTGCCCGTATATCAGGTTCCCGTTGACCACCAGGCCGCTTCCCAACCCAGTTCCCAGGGTGATCATAATGAAGTTCTGGTGGTCGGAGGCGTGTCCGAAGAGCATCTCTCCCAGGGCGGCGGCGTTGGCGTCGTTGGTGACCACCGTCGGGAGAGCGAACTGTTTCTCCATCAGGCGGACAAAATCGATCTTCCCCTTCCAGGCCAGGTTGGGGGCATTTTCAATATAACCGGTGTAATAGTTGCCGTTGGGGGCACCCACACCGATCCCGGCAATGCTGTAATTGTCCCCTGTCTCCTGCACCCGCCCGGTGATGTGTGCATGAAGTACCTCAATGAATTGTTCGATGGCATGGTACCCCCGGGTATCGATCTGATCCTCAAAATGAATCTTTCCCGAACGGTCCACAAGTCCCACCTTGGTGTAGGTTCCACCGATATCTATTCCCAATACTACTTCCATAGTCCGAGGCCCTCCTGCGATTGATAAAGTCCCGTAAATGTAATAAATCTCAGTTGATTTGGTTAAATTAGCTGGTATAACCAAACCTCGGACCATGAACCACTTTATTGTGCCTGTCGATTTTTCAGTGGATTCCCTGAAAGGTCTTGAATGGGCCCTCTTGTTTTCACAGAAAAAGGCCATCGATATCCAGATGGTCTATGTCCTGACGAACAGTACCAATTTCCAGCCCAGCGTGGTGGAGGAGGAACACAAATTCGCAGAAACACAATTCCAGAAGGTGATCCGGGAATACAAGCCGCGCCTGGGAAAACGTTCCACCCTCCGCTATATGATCAAAAAAGGAAAGGTCTACAGGGAGATCGTGAATCAGGCAAATTCGTTCAAGGATGTGGTGGTCTCCGCATCCACCCACGGGGCCTCAGGTTTTGAGGAACTTTTCATCGGCAGCAATGCCCTGAAGATCATTGCGGCCACCGATCGTCCGGTGTTCACCCTCCGGCAGCCCTCGGTGCCCGGACAGATCGATAAGATCGTTATGCCCATCAAACTGCATGTGGACACCCGGCAGAAGGCCCCCTATGTGGCCGATATCGCCCAACTGTTCAAGTCCGAGGTACACGTGATCTCGGTTTCCACAAGAAAGAACCAGAATGACCTGAAACGGTTGGAGACCTATGCCAGACAGGTGGTCAATTACCTGCAGGCGAGGGATATTAAAACCATCACCAAAACCGTGGTGGGAGAACACCTGCCCACGGTAACCTGCAATTATGCGGATGCGGTGGATGCGGACATGATCGCCATCATGTCCACCGCCATCGATAAATGGAGTGTTTTTCTGGGGAGTTTTGCCCAGCAGATGATCAGCAAGGCCAACGTCCCGCTGCTCAGCATCACCCCCAAGGAAAAACACATCCCGGCAGGATTCAGTGCCACAGGAGGATAGGCAGGCTGCGGAATGAGTGATCCCCGGAGGGAATCCCTGGCATATCAGCTGAAGGCGTTGATGGATGCGCTGCCTTTTGCCACCTGGTTCAAGGATACCGGGGGCCGGTTCAACCAGGTGAACAGCGAATTCATCACCCACCTGACCGTACCGGGGCAGGAGGTATGGGGCAGAAAAAGCCACGAAGTCCTTCACAGGGACGATGCCAGGCAGATCGACGAAGGGGAACAGGATGTCCTCAAATGGGGAAAGGCAAGCCAGGCCACCCATTCCCGGGACCGTCGGATCTATAAAACCGTCTATTTTCCGGTCCTGGATGACCGGGGACGGATCATAGGGACCGGCGGGTTCCAGGAGGACATCACCAACCTGACCGGATCGTTACAGGCCCTGCACCGCGAGAGGGAAACTTTGGAGGTCCTTCTTGAAAGCATGCCCTATTTCATCTTTTTCACTGACAAATCTAACCGGTATCTCCGGATCAATTCCAACATGGCCCGGCTCCTGCGGGTGGCCGGTCCGGGCGAAGCCATCGGGAAGGGGAATGAATCATTCTTTACCCCCAGGGTAGCGCGGAAACTGACGGAGGAGGACCAGGGGATCCTCGATTCGGGGCAGCCGATCCTCAACCGGGTCATCTATTTCGAGGATGAGGGGGTGGACGGGTTCTGGATGGAAAAAACCAAGATACCCATCAGGGACGAAAGGGGGATCATCACCATGGTCCTGGGAATTTACAAGGATGTCTCGGAGGCGGTGCGGATTCAGAATGAGCTCAAAGAGGCCAGGGACCGGGCAAGGGAATCGGACCGGTTGAAAACGGCTTTTCTGGCCAACATGTCCCACGAGATCAGAACCCCCATGAACGGGATCGTCGGATTTGTCAACCTGTTGAGGGACATGGAGGTGGGAGAGGAGGAACGGGACCTTTACCTGAAGCAGATCGAACAATCCTCGTTCCAGCTGCTGCACATCGTCGATGACATCATCGATATTTCAAAGATCGAATCGGGACAGCTGAAGATCTACAACAGGCCCGTCCGCATCAACGGGATCATGGATGAGCTCTATTCCACCTTCTTTCACCGCATCCGGGGTGACGCACCCGGGGAAAAGAAGGTCACCTTCCTGCTTGAGAAGGGTGAGCAATCGGCGGATTTCACAGCAGTCCTCGATGATAACAGACTCAGACAGATCCTGAACTACCTGATCAATAATGCCATCAAGTTCACTGAAAAGGGATCCATCACCTTCGGGTATACACGCAGGGGGAAGCGGCTTATCGAGTTCTTTGTCAGGGATACCGGGATCGGAATCCCCGAAGACCAGATGGATCTTGTGTTTGACCGGTTTGGTCAGATCCGCAAATCAGACGATCCGTATGCTTCGGGAACCGGCCTGGGTCTGGCCATTTCGAAAAGCCTCGTAGAGCTGATGGGGGGAGAAATGTGGGTCGAATCGGAAGTGGGCTCCGGATCGGCTTTCTATTTCACCCTGCCCCTTGTCCGGGAAAGCACCGGCAGGGATCACGAGGTTCCCATCGCCCATAAAAGCTACCAATGGGCTGGCTGTAAAATACTGGTGGCGGAGGATGAGGAATTGAACTGGATGTTTATCCGGGAGATGATCAGGAAATCGGGTGCGGAGGTGGCCAGGGCCAGGAACGGGATCGAGGCGGTCCGCATGGCCGGGGAGTGGCAGCCGGATGTG
>CAZNSZ010000051.1:14270-32025 GCA_964575865.1 uncultured Bacteroides sp.
GCAGGGGGCAGCGGACGGCGTATGGGCGGACCGCTGCCCAAGCAGTTCATGGAGCTGAACGGAAAGCCGGTGATCCTGCATACCCTTGAACGGTTCCTGGAGTATGATCCCGGAATGGCGGTGGTGGTGGTCCTGGCACCCGGGCACCGCATTCACTGGGAAAGGATAGCCGCTGAGGGCTTTCCCGGCATTGCCCTGGCACCGGGGGGAGAGACCCGGTATGATTCGGTGAAGAACGGGATCAGGCTCATGGAACCCGGGATCGGACTCATTGGCATCCATGATGCGGTAAGGCCCCTGGTGTCGGTCCCTACCCTGGACCGTTGCTACACATCCGCAGAACGGACAGGGAGCGGGATCCCCGTTGTGGAGGTGGACGAAACCATAAGGATCATGAAAGACGGGGGGCATTCGGAGCACATGGACCGTTCACTGCTCAGGCGGGTGCAGACCCCCCAGGTCTTTATGGGGGAGCAGATACGCGAAGCCTACCGGCTTCCCTATCACCCTGCTTTCACCGACGACGCATCGGTATACGAATCGATGTTTGGTGAAGTGAGCCTCGTGGAGGGAAACCCGGAAAACATCAAGATCACCACCCCGGCCGACCTGATGCTGGCCTCCCTGCTGATGGGGCTTGCCCCCGGTTGAAGGAGCTTTCCCGCGGCAGAGGAGGTCACAGGCCCGTTTCTGTGAACTTTTATTACCTTGCATCCCTGACGCGAAAGGTATGACAAGGGTACATCCGTTAGTGGCGGTCATCATCGTGTTGCTGAATGCACTCCATGTCCGGGCACAGGATCCGGGGATGATTCCGGATGACAGGCTGCTCATCGAACAGATCGTCATTGAGGGAAACCGGGTCACCAGGGATCACATCATCACCAGGGAACTCACCTTTCATGTGGGCGATACCCTGCGCAAGATGGATATGCTGCCTGCCTTCGAGCGGAGCAGGGAAAACCTGCTTAACATCGCCCTGTTCAATTTCGTCTATTTCGATGTCGATCACCTGCCGCAAAACAGGATCATTGTGAAAATCAGTGTGGTGGAACGATGGTACATCTGGCCGGTCCCCATCCTGGAATATGCTGAAAGGAATTTCAGTGAATTCATCACCAACAAGGAGTGGGATAAAATTGTGTACGGTGCCTGGCTCAAGTGGAACAATTTCAGGGGAAGGAACGAACTGCTGACCGCAAAAGTGAGGCTGGGTTATGTCAATGAATTCGCACTTTCCTACAGCAAACCCAACCTGGACCGGAAGCAGCGGCACGGGCTCAATGTGGGATTCAGTTATAACCAGCAGAATGAGGTGATCATTTCCACAGCCAATAACAAGCCGGTGGAATACAGGCCGCAGGAGCGTCCGGCACAGCGAGAAATAGGAGCCTTCCTCAATTACAGTTACCGCAGGAAACTTTACACCACTCATTTTCTGAGGCTTTATTACCATGACTATTCCGTGGCTGACTCGGTGTCCATCGTCAATACCAATTACCTCGGAGCAGGAAGGACCAGGCTCAACTACTTTACGCTCTCGTACCATTTCGAACATGATGTCAGGGATTCCAAAGTCTATCCGCTGGAGGGATTTGCAGTGAGGATCAATGTGGAAAAAATGGGACTGGGCCTGATCCCGGAGTTTCCCTATCCGGGATTCTCACTGACAGGGGCATTCATGTTTCACCATCAGCTCACCAACCGGCTCTATTTCTACAACGCCACCAAGGCAAGGTACAGGCAGGAGAAATACCTTCCCTATGCCCTGAATCCTGCGCTGGGATACAGGGAGTTCATGAGCGGTTATGAATCATACGTCATCGACGGATCCGATTATTTCATTACCAAATACAACCTGAAACTGCAGGTGCTGAAGCCGACCACCTGGACCATTCCGATGATCGGGATGGAACAGTTCAACAAGATCTACTATGCCCTGTACCTGAATGTATTCGCAGATGCCGGATATGTGAACAACCTCTTTCCGGCACCCACCAATACCATGGTCAACACCTGGCAGTTTTCAACGGGGATCGGGGTTGACCTGGTGACCTATTATGACCAGGTGATCAGGGTCGATTTCGCCATTAACCGGTACGGGGAGTACGGTTTTTTCTTTCACCTGGAAACCCCGTTTTCCAGGTGGTGACCGGAAGGCTCTCTCCAGTCGCCTTCCTGCTTCATCAGACCGATCAGGGCTTCCACCGCCTCCCGCTCCGGAATGTTCTTCCGGACCGGGCGCTTTCCCTTATAAAGGGTGATCTTACCCCGTCCCGCACCCACAAATCCGTAATGGGCATCCGCCATCTCGCCGGGGCCGTTGACGATGCATCCCATTACCGCGATCCGGATCCCCGTCAGGTGTGAAGTGGCGCTCCGGATCTCTTCCAGTCTTGATACAATATCGAAGTGGGTGCGGCCGCAGGAGGGACAGGCAATGTATTCCGCACTGCTGATCCTGGCCCCGGCAGCCTGCAGCACCTGCTTCACCGCAACCATGACGGTGCTATCTTCCAGCAAGGGATTCTCGATCCACACCCCGTCGAGGGCCCCGTCCGCCAGCAGCAGACCCAGTTCACCCGCCAGCCTGAGCCCGAATATATCCCGGTGGGATTCATCCATGCGTGCCCTGTAGATCACCGGTGCGGTGCGGTTATGGATACAAAAATGCAGCAACCTGGATTTCACCTCCCGGATGGATCCGGTTCCCTTCTCCAGAAGCAGGCATTTGCCTGTGTTTTCCAGCAGTGAATGGTTGTCCAGCCACTCCTCATAGGTAACTGTCTGCCCCTTGAGTTGTGCCGGGGTCATGTCTTTTTCCGGATCGGGAGGATGGGAAGCAATGATCCTTACAGGGCTTCCCCCTCCCAGCCCGCCGAGGGGAAGTGATTCTCTCCGGCTGAACAGAAAGGGATCCCAGGCGCGGGTATCCGCCGGATCGTAGGGAAGGTTTGCGGGTTTCGGGAAAAGCCCGGTCAGGGTCCGGGCCACCGGAAGTTCCGCTTCCGGGGGGCCCGTCAGTGAAACCCGGATGGTATCACCCATGCCTTCAAGCAGCAGGGGGGCGATTCCCACCGCGGACCGGATAGCACCCTCCGGGCCGTCACCGGCCTCGGTGACACCCAGGTGGAGCGGGTGGTTCATTCCCTCGGAGGTCATCTGTTTCACCAGCAGTCTCACCGACTGGATCATGACCCTTGGATTGCTCGATTTCATGGAGACCACCACCCGGCGGAAGTCATGTTCCCGGCACACCCTCAGAAACTGCATGGCCGAGGCCACCATGCCTTCGGGGGTATCCCCGAATTCTTCCAGGATGGACGGGGAGAGGGAGCCGTGGTTCACACCGATGCGGATGGCCGTTCCATGTTTCCGGCATTCCTTCAGCAGTGAGGGAAGCAGGTCGTCCACCCCCCCCCCTTTCAGGTAATTCCCAGGATTGATCCTGATTTTTTCCGCCACTGCAGCCGCCTCAATGGCCAGGGAGGGCCTGAAGTGGATGTCGGCCACCACCGGGACGGTGATGCCCCGTTGTCTGAGGGTGCGGCGGACACCTGCAAGCCCTTCCAGTTCGCGCCTGCCCTGGGTGGTGAGCCTCACCAGTTCAGCCCCGGCCTCGATCATGGCCATACACTGTGACGCGGAACCACCCACATCGCGGGTATCGGTATTGGTCATGGATTGTACCCTGACCGGGGCATCCCCCCCCAGCGTCAGATCACCGACTGTGACAGCCTGTGAGCGATAGGTCTCCGTCATCTCAATTGATTTCCCAGTCCGCCCCGTCCTTCCGGTCCCGGATCACGATCCCCAGTTTCGTCAGTTCTTCCCGGATCCTGTCGGCGGAGGCGTAATCCTTTGCTTCCTTCGCCCGCTGGCGAAACTCCAGGATCAGGTCGATCAGGCCGCCGGTGAGCCCGGCAGCACTATTTCCTGCATCGGGAGGGAGCAGCCCCAGGATGTCGAACAGGCAGGTGTTATAGAGTGACTTCAGCGACTCCAGGTCTTTTTCGGTGGCGGTCAGCCGCCCTTCGGTGAGTCCGTTGATCCAGCGCACCCCGTCGAAAAGATGAGCGATGAGGATGGGGGTGTTCAGGTCGTCCAGCATGGCTGTCCGGCATTGATCTTCCAGTTGCTTCACCTTCACCGTGGAGCGGTCAGACGGGGTTACCCGGTTCAGTTCCGACACCGCTTTGAACATACGCTGCAATCCCTTTTCGGAGGCCTGGAGCGCCTCGTTGGAGAAGTCGAGCGTGCTCCGGTAATGGGCCTGAAGGATGAAAAAGCGGACGGTCATGGGATCGTATGCCTGTTTCAGCAGCGGGTGGTCACCCGAGAAAAGGGCGTTCAGGGTAATGAAGTTCCCCAGTGACCGTCCCATTTTCTGCCCGTTGATGGTGATCATGTTGTTGTGCATCCAGTAACGGACGGAACGCTGGCCGTATCCTGCCACGTTCTGGGCGATTTCACACTCATGGTGTGGAAAAAGCAGGTCCATTCCACCCCCGTGGATGTCGAATTCCTTCCCCAGGTATTTGGTGCTCATGGCCGAGCACTCCAGGTGCCATCCGGGATACCCTTCGCCCCACTCGGACCGCCAGCGCATGAGGTGGGCCGGATCGGCCCTTTTCCACAGGGCGAAATCGACCGGATGGCGCTTTTCGGACTGCCCTTCCAGTTCGCGGGTCTGGGTCAGCAACTCATCGATCTTCCTGCCTGAGAGCTCCCCGTAGGGATGGAGCTCATTGTACTTCACCACATCGAAGTAAACCGATCCGTTCACCTCGTAGGCATAACCGGCGTCCATGATCCTGCGCACCAGTTCCTGCTGCTCGATGATGTGGCCGCTGGCCCTGGGTTCGATGCTGGGTGGCAGGACATTGAGCGCATGCATGTTTTCATGGTACCGGTTCATATACCGCTGAACCACCTCCATCGGTTCCAGCGATTCCAGCCGGGCCTTTCTGAGGATCTTGTCCTCCCCGTCGTCGCTGTCCGCTTCAAGGTGTCCCACATCGGTGATGTTGCGCACATACCTCACCCGGTAATCCAGGTGCATGAGGATGCGGTAGAGCACATCAAAGGTGATGGCCTGTCGCGCGTGCCCCAGGTGGGCATCCCCGTAAACGGTCGGACCGCAGGCATAAAGACCCACGAAGGGGGGATGCAGGGGCTCGAACACCTCTTTGCTCCGGGAAAGGGTGTTGTAAATAATGAGATCGTTGGCCATAACTGTGCAAAATTAGTTATTTTTAGCTATTACCTGAAAAAGCAGAAGCATGGGCAAACGCAAACCGCAACGCCGGGAAAAAATGTCACAGGAGGAGGCCTCAACCCTGATCATGGGAGTATTCGGAAGGAATCCCCGGCAGGTCTACAATGACAAGCAGATCGCAAAGCTTCTGTTCATCAAGGACAAGCAGAGAAGGGCGGTGGTATCGAAAACCCTGGATGATCTGGTTCGGAACAAACAGCTGGAACAGGTGGAACCGGGCAGGTACCGGCTGCTGAACCGGGCCGGATACAAGACCGGAACCCTGGATATGACCCACCATGGCTATGCCTACCTGGTGACCGAAGAGGGGGGTGAGGATGTGTTCATTGCCCGGAACGATCTGAAGACCGCACTGGACGGGGACCTGGTCAAGGTGTTCGTCTATCCCAAAAGAAGGAGGAGCAACCGGACGGAGGGAGAGGTGGTGGAGATCCTGGAAAGGGCCAGGAGCATTTTTGTGGGGACGGTTGAGATTTCCAGGAATTATGCCTTTCTGCTGCCGGATTCAAGGAAGATGCCGGTGGATATTTTTATTCCCCTGGAAAAGCTGAAAGGGGCGGAGCACGGACAGAAAGCGACGGCCAGGATCATTGACTGGCCGGCCAAGGTGAAGAATCCGTTCGGCGAGATCGTGGATATCCTGGGATACCCCGGGGAGAACGATACGGAGATGCACTCCATCCTCGCCGAATTTGAGCTGCCCATCAGGTTTACAGCGGAGGTGGAAGCCGAAGCCGAAAAGATCCCTGACCGGATCAGTCCGGAAGAGATCAAGGGCCGCAGGGATTTCCGGAAGGTGCCCACCTTTACCATCGATCCGGCCGATGCCAAGGATTTCGACGATGCCCTTTCCATCAGGCCCCTGGAAAAAGGGGTGTGGGAAGTGGGCATCCACATTGCGGACGTCTCCCACTATGTGAAGCCGCGAACGGTCCTGGACGGGGAGGCCTATGACAGGGGCACCTCCGTTTACCTGGTGGACAGGGTGGTGCCCATGCTGCCGGAAAAACTTTCAAACGGGGTATGCTCCCTCAAACCGGAGGAGGACAAGCTCACCTTTTCTGCCGTTTTCCGCATGAACGATCAGGCGGAGGTGCTGGATGAATGGTTCGGGAGAACCATCATCCATTCCAACCGCCGGTTCAATTATGAGGAGGCGCAACAGATCATCGAAACGGGAGAAGGGGATTTGAAGGAGGAGATGCTGAAACTCTATGCCCTGTCCAGGATCCTCAAGGAGAAAAGATTTGCCAACGGATCCATCAATTTTGAAAGGGAAGAGGTGAAATTCCACCTGGCTGAGGACGGTACCCCCACGGGAGTCTACTTCAAGGTTCAGAAAGAATCCAACTGGCTGATCGAGGAATTCATGTTGCTGGCCAATAAGCGGGTGGCTGAATATGCCAGCCGGGGAGGAAAGGTTGAGAAGGAGGCGGCACCGGAAGGGAACCAGAAGCAGAAGGAGAAAGGAAAGACATTTGTCTACCGGATCCATGACGTGCCCGATCCGGAAAAGATGAATTCCTTCACCCGGTTTATCACCAAATTCGGCCATACCCTCAATCCCCAGCTGCCGGCCCGGAAACTCTCCGCTCAGCTCAATGCATTGCTGGACCGGGTACAGGGCAGCAAGGAACAGAATGTGGTGGAGATGATGGCCCTTCGTTCCATGGCCAAGGCCAGGTATTCCACCAGGAACATCGGTCATTACGGCCTCGGATTCCCCGATTATGCCCATTTCACATCTCCCATCAGGCGGTATCCCGACCTGATGGTCCACCGGTTGCTGGCCCATTACCTGGAAGGGGGCGCCTCAAAGAATGCGGAAACCTATGAAAAAAGGTGTCAGCATGCCTCAGAAATGGAACGCAGGGCCGTTGAGGCAGAAAGGGCCTCCATCAAATACAAGCAGGTGGAGTTCATGCAGGACAAGATCGGAAAGCGGTTCGAAGGGGTGGTCTCGGGACTGACCGAGTGGGGGATCTATGTAGAGATCGTGGAGAACAAGTGCGAAGGAATGGTCTCCATAAGGGGCATTGCAGATGATTTCTACGAGTTCGACGAGGAGGAGTACATGATCGTCGGCAGGCACACCGGACGCAAATTCGAGATCGGAGATGCAGTGACCATTGAGGTGGTCCAGGCCAACCTTTCCAGGAGGCAACTCGATTACAGGCTTGTGGAAACGGAAACCGGGGATTAAATTTGTATCAGCACCGGGTTCCACCGCTCATTGCAGGAATATGGTTGTCGTCAAAGAAGAGGTAAGGGCTCATATCGTTCGCATCGCCAGGAAAATCTTTACCAGGTACGGTTTTCGCAAAACCACCATGGAAGAGATCGCTGCATCGGCAAAGAAGGGGAAGAGTTCCATATACTATTATTTTAAAAGCAAGGAAGAGATCTTCAGGGCGGTGGTCGAGAAAGAGGCCGATGAGCTGAAGCATCAGCTGGGAAAAACCATCCGTAGGGATGATGCCCCCGTCGACAAGCTGAGGACCTATATCCTGTTCAGGCTGCATCATGTGAGGACCGTGGAAAATTTCTATGCGGCCCTGAACGATGAATACCTTGCCCACATGGATTTTATCCTGGAGATCCGGAGGAATTTCGATATGGAGGAGAGGCAGGTGGTGCGCGGTATCCTGGAGGAGGGCATGGGGGACGGATCCTTCCAGGTCACCAGTTCTGAGATTGGGGCCATCGCCATCACCACCATGATGAAAGGGCTTGAGCTGCCCCTGTTGCTCAGTGACGCACACAAACAGGACCGGCAGGAGTTGCTGGAGGACCTGATCAGGGTGCTCCTCTACGGCATCATCAGGCGTTAATCCGTTTCCAGCGCTTCGGGAATATGTGACCAGGCTGCCAGCCTGACCATTTTGTAAAAGAGTTCGGTGTTCTCATAGATCCCCTTGAATTCCTCTGCCCCCGGTCCAAAAGCGAATACGGGAAGCAGCGTGGCGGAATGTCCGCCGGTGGCATAGGTGATCCCGATCTCGGCGTAATCATCCCTTCCCGTTTCGGGATCGTGTTTGGCGCTCAGGGAGACCCCCCCTGTTTCGTGATCAGCCGTGACCACCACCAGCGTGTTGCCGTCCTTCCGGGCAAAATCAAGGGCCGCCTCAATGGTCTTTTCAAAGTCGAGCATCTCTTCCACCAGGTAAATGGTGTTGTTGGCATGACCCGCCCAGTCGATCTGGGAGCCTTCCACCATGAGAAAGAATCCTTTGTCATTGCCGGAGAGGTGATCGATGGCCAGCGTCGTTGCTTCGGGGAGAAAGTCCCCCCGTCCGTCGGGCATGGACGGCATACCGCCCGGTGCAAGCAGGAAGCCGTATTTCCGCGTTGGATCGAGGGTTCCCGGGGCAGCAAGGGCAGTGGTATCGATCACGAAACCACGGTCGGCTCCGATGCTGATCAGGTCAAGGCTGTCCTGCCGCTGTGTAAAAGTGTTGATGCCTCCTCCCGCAAAGAAATCGATTTCCGAGACCAGCAGCTGGCTGGAAATCAGCTCCTCCATTGACCGGCTCCGGGCATGGGCGTAAAAGGAGGCAGGGGTGGCGTGGCTGATGGTGGAGGTGGCCACCACCCCGGTATTCCATCCCAGTTCCGAAACGACCTCGGTGATGTTCTTCACCGGTAATCCTGTGGTATCCAGACCGATGGCCCCGTTATAGGTTTTGGTCCCTGAAGACATGGCGGTTCCGCTGGCTGCCGAATCGGTGACCTTGTGGGTGGCCGAGGAGGTCCTGATCAGTCCGATCTCCTGGAAATGGCTGAATACAGACTGCTGATCGCCGTAATAAAAGGTGGTGGTGACAGATGAGAGCCCCATCCCGTCCCCGATCAGGAATATGATGTTCCGGGGTTTGGAGTCACCGGCGGATTCGTTTCCTGCGTATGTCATCATGAAAGCGCTGGTCAGCAGCACCAGCAATCCGGTTTTTCTCATGGTTGGTTTCCTTGTTGAAATAGTAAAACACAAAGAAAATAAAATAGTTCGGAGGCCGGTCATCCCCGGTACCAAAAGATCAGTATTTTCGGTCCGCCGCTACTCCCGGATTGAACGGTCAGGTTCGTATATTTGTTATCCCGGGCGCCCGGCATCATTTTGTCGAACATGTAACATCAGATACCCATGAAGGTTCCAGTATTGAAAAGGTTGCGGAATTTCTTCCGCACCACACTGATCGGGGGCATTGTCGCTCTCGCACCCCTCACCCTGATTGTGCTGCTGTTCAGGTGGGTGATCAATCTAATAGGCAGGAACCTGACCCCGGTGGTGGACCGCCTGATGCAGGATCCCAACCCGGACCCCCTCATCAAGTTCCTGCTCTATGTGATCACTTTTACGGCCATCCTCTTCTTCTTCTTCCTGATCGGGATCATTGTCCGCACACGGATGGCGGTGTTCCTGAACAAGGCCGAGGACCGCTACCTGGTGAAGATTCCCGGTTACCGGCTGGCCAAGGATACCGTGAAGCAATTCTTCGGAAAGAACCGTTCCTTTTTCAGGGAGGTGGTTCTGGTGGATATTTTCAATACGGGGGTGTTGATGACCGGATTCATCACCGATGACCAGGGAGAGGTGATCACCGTCTTTGTACCGACCGGTCCCAATCCCACGTCGGGGAACATCTACCACATGCCCAGGGACAGGGTTCTCCGGACCAGGGCAAGTGTGGACAGTGGCATGAAGACGATCATCAGTTGCGGAGCGGGATCGGGAGAGGTCTTCTCGCTGGTGGAAAAGGCCTGAGGTTATTCACCGGTTGTGCCAACCGGTTCAGTAACCTGCTCGGGGACAGGAGCTTCCCGGTGATCCTCCTCAGTATTTTGGGGTTCCTGTTCACTTCCGTGGCCGGACAGATGCCTGAAGAAACGCCTCTGGTTAAAGAGGATCAGGAAAACGGACACGGTAATGCTGGCGTCGGCGATGTTGAAGACGGGTCTGAAGAAGATGTAGCTGGCACCGTTTCTGAACCATTCGGGGTAATTCCCTTTCAGGACCGGGAAATAAAACATATCCACCACCTTACCCTGCAGGACCGGGGCATATCCCCCTCCTTCCGGAAACAGTGTGGCCGGGGCAAGCGGGGTGCTCTCACTGAAGATCATTCCATAGAACACGGAGTCGATGATGTTTCCCATCGCGCCTGCCATCACCATGGAAAGGGCGATGATCAGGCCGGTATGGGCCCGCAACCGGATCAGGTGCCGCAGGTAGAAGGCGATCCCCACCACGGCAATGATGCGGAAACCGGTGAGCATGATCTTACCCAGGCTGCCCGGAATGGCGAGTCCGAAGGCCATGCCGTTATTCTCCACAAAATGCAGGAATCCCCACTGCCCAAACAGGGGGATTTGCTCATAAAGGCTCATCTGGGTCTTGACCAGCACCTTCAGGGTCTGGTCCGCCAGGAGGATCAGTAAAATGACAAGTATGGATTTCCTGGTAATGGACATGGGTTCTCCGCGCCGGGTGCCGGAACTGTTCCGGCTTACTGGTTCCGTTCGGTTATTGCCTCGATTTGGCTTCAATGCAGAGGGTGGCATGCGGCACCGCCCTCAGCCGTTCCTTGGAGATCAGCTTGCCGGTTTCCCGGCAGATGCCATAGGTTTTATTCTCTATCCTCACCAGTGCGGCCTGGAGGTGCTGGATGAATTTCAACTGCCTTTGGGCCAGCCTTCCGGCCTCCTCTTTGGAGAGGGTGGCGGCACCTTCCTCCAGTACTTTAAAGGTGGGTGAGGTATCCTGGGTGTCGTTGCTTTCGCTCTGTGTAATGGCCGATTTCAACAATTCATAGTCCTCCTTGGCCTTCTCAAGCTTCTGCTGGATGATCTGTTTGAACTCCACCAGCTCAGCGTCTGAATATCTGGTTTTCTCAGCCATGATACATCTGGATTTGCGTTTGCCAAATATACAATATTTTACCCATACAAACTCCGTTTTTTACACGCGCATCACCCGAATATTGATGTATACATCCTCATCGATCTCGATCTTTCTGCTGTGGTTGTTCTCGAGGCGTTCCGTCAGCTCGATTTGCTCAGCAAGCGTCTGTGATCCAATGTATTGCTTGTAATTCGTCACGGCCTTGTCGATCACCTGGTGTTTCTCCAGGGTGACATGGATCCGGTCGGTGACATCGAATCCGCTCTCCTTGCGGATGTTCTGGATCCGGTTGATCAGTTCACGGGCCACCCCCTCCTGCCTCAGCGCCTCGGTGATGTTGATGTCGAGGGCCACGGTGATGGAACCCTCGTTGGCCACCAGCCAGCCGGGGATATCCTCGGAAATGATCTCCACATCCTCCAGGGTCAGGCTGATCTGCCCGGTTCCCAGGTTCAGTTCAAAGGCGCCCGTTTTTTCAAAGGCGGCAATCTCTTCCTGTTCCATCCGGCCGATGGCACCGCTCAGTTCTTTCATCATTTTGCCATAGCGCGGCCCCAGTGATTTGAAGTTGGGTTTGATGCGCTTGACCAGGATCCCTGCCGTATCGCTGATGTATTCGATCGCCTTCACATTGACCTCGTTCATCACCAGGGCTTTAACCTGTTCAACCTCTTCCCTGAAAGCGGGATCCGGTACCGGGATCAGCATTTTGTTCAGCGGCTGGCGCACCTTGATGTTCACCTTGCGCCTCAGTCCCAGAACCATGGAGGAGATCTTCTGCGCCACATCCATCCGGCTCTCCAGGGCCTTGTCGATGAGCGCCCCGTCATATTCGGGAAATCTGGCCAGGTGCACCGAAGGGACCGGTTGACGGCCGGTGGTGCCGTTCAGGTCACCGAACAGCCTGTCCATGTAAAAGGGGGCGACCGGTGCGGCCAGCATGGCAACGGTCTCCAGACAGGTATAGAGGGTTTGGTAGGCCGCCCTTTTATCATCGTCCATCTGCCCGCCCCAGAATCGCTTCCTGTTGAGCCGGACATACCAGTTACTCAGGTTTTCGATGACAAAATCCTGGATCAGCCTGGCTGCTCGGGTGGGCTCGTAATTCTCGTACTGCTCCTTCACTTCAAGTACCAGTGAGTTGAGCAGGGAGATGATCCAGCGATCGATCTCGGGCCGCTCCTGAACGGGCACTTCTTCCGCTTCAAAAGTGAACCCGTCCACATTGGCATAGAGGGCAAAGAAAGAGTAGGTGTTGTAGAGGGTTCCGAAAAACTTGCGCTTCACTTCGTCCACCCCCGCCATGTCAAATTTCAGGTTGTCCCAGGGCTGCGCATTGGTGATCATATACCAGCGCAGGGGATCCGAACCGTGTTCTCTGATGGTCAGGAAAGGATCCACCGCGTTGCCCAGCCTTTTGGACATCTTGTTCCCGTTCTTGTCCAGCACAAGACCATTGGAGATGATGTTCCTGAATGCCACCGAATCGAATAACATGGTGGCAATGGCATGAAGGGTAAAAAACCAGCCGCGGGTCTGATCCACACCCTCGGCGATGAAATCGGCAGGATATAACTGGTCAAAATCTTCCTGGTGTTCAAAGGGGTAGTGATACTGCGCATAGGGCATGGCGCCTGAATCGAACCACCCGTCGATGAGTACCGGTTCCCGGACCATTTTCTGGCCGGAGGGACTGACCAGTACCAGGTCGTCCACGAAGGGCCGGTGCAGGTCGAACCGGTTGTAGTTCTCCTCCGACATGTCATCCACCACAAAATCTTCCAGTGGATTGCTTTCCATGAACCCGGCGGATACCGATTTTGCGATCTCCTCCTTCAGTTCTTTCAGTGAACCGATGCAGATCTGCTCCTGTTTGTCCTCGGTGACCCAGATGGGCAGCGGGGTTCCCCAGAAGCGGGAACGTGAAAGGTTCCAGTCCACCAGGTTCTCGAGCCATTTGCCAAACCTTCCGCTGCCGGTCGATTCGGGCTTCCAGTGGATCGTGTTGTTCAGCTCGATCATGCGCTCCTTCATGGCTGTGGTGCGCACGAACCAGGAGTCGAGGGGGTAATAGAGGACCGGCTTATCGGTGCGCCAGCAGTGGGGGTAGTTGTGCACGTGCTTCTCGATGCGGAAGGCTTTGTTCTCCAGTTTCAGCCTGACGGCGATCTCCACATCGGTGGTGGGATCATCAGGGGCTTTGGTGGAATCGTACTCGTTCTTCACATATTTGCCTGCGAATTCACCATAGCTTTCCAGGTTGACCTGTGCCGTTACAAAGGCGGGGTCCATGTCCCCGATCCGGAAAAACCGCCCTTTCCTGTCCACCAGGGGCTGCATGATCCCGTCCTTGTCGAGCACTGTGAGGGAGGCGATCCCGTTGGCCTGTGCCACCCGGTAGTCATCGGCTCCGAAAGTGGGGGAAGTATGGACCACTCCCGTTCCCTCCTCGGTGGTCACAAAATCGCCGGTAAGCACCTTGAACGCTTTCCCCTCGGGCCGGACCCAATCCAGCAGCTGTTCGAATGAGAGCCCGTCAAGCTCCTTTCCTTTCATGGTTTTCAGCACCCTGAAGGGAATGTGTTTGTCGCCGGGTTCATATTCCTCCAGCAGCAGGTCACCGTCCTTTTCCGGGAAATAGCGGCCCATCAGTTCACTGGCCAGGATGACCGTGACGGGGATCCCGGTATAGGGATTGAATGTCCGCACCATGGCATATTCAATCTCCGCTCCCACCGTCAGGGCCGTATTGGACGGGAGGGTCCAGGGAGTGGTGGTCCATGCCAGGATGAAAATATCCGTATCCGTTGCCTGGTAGAAAGGAGCGGAGCGCTGATCCTTCACCACCCTGAACTGAGCTACCACAGTGGTATCTTTTACATCCCTGTAACAGCCGGGCTGGTTCAGCTCATGGGTACTGAGCCCTGAACCGGCTGCAGGGGAGTAGGGCTGGATGGAATAACCTTTGTAGAGCAGGTCCTTGCTGTGCAACTCTTTAAGCAGGTACCATACACTTTCGATGTATTTGGTCTCATAGGTGATGTAGGGATCGTCCATATTGATCCAGTAGCCCATTATTTCGGTGAGCTCCTCCCACATCTCCGTATATTTCATCACGTCCTTGCGGCACCGTGCATTGAACTCTTCGATGGAGATCTTTTGTCCGATGTCTTCCTTGGTAATGTTCAGGGCATTCTCCACCCCCAGTTCCACCGGGAGTCCATGGGTATCCCATCCCGCTTTGCGCTTCACCTGGTACCCCTGCTGGGTTTTGTACCGGCAGAAAATGTCCTTGATGGTCCGGGCCATGACATGGTGGATCCCGGGGATCCCGTTGGCCGACGGCGGGCCTTCATTAAATACAAACGAGGGATGTCCTTCGCGCTCTTCCACCGATCGCTGAAAGATGCGGTGCCCCTTCCAGAAGGCCAGGATCTCCCTGTTGATTTCAGAGAGGTCAAGTTTCTTATATTCAGGGAACTTCCTGCTCATGCCATGCTCCTTTACCCGCTTCGATTAAAATGGCACAAAGATAGAGGAGCCTGAGGGATTATGCAAGGGGTCAACTGAAAAGAGTGATTCGCCCCTTTACCAGACAGCGAGCCGGATCACTTTGGCAAATGCCGTTTCGGTGCCTGCGGCGGTCCGGCGGATGATATAAACCCCCGGACCGAGGGATGATAGGTCGAGTGTTCCCTCCCAGGGGCCGAGCCTTTGCTCCAGGACCAGCCGTCCGTTCAGGTCGGTCACCGCATAGCGGCTTTCGTTTTCCATTCGATCCACATGGAGGAAATCCCCGGCAGGATTGGGATAGGGGAGAAAATCGGAAGCTTCACCGATCAAAACGGGAGCCGGTTTGGTCACCGCCGGGGTTCCGGCCATTGCCGGTTCCGAAGTGAATACATGAAACTGTCCGGGCCCGAGCAGGACCGTCAGATTTTCACCGGATACCTCCACCGTGTCCCCGCTGAAATAGTCATACCAGGTCCCAGGCCCGCCGAATGCCGGGTCCACGGGCTGGGTGACCACATCAAAATTCCCGATGATCCGGATATCCATTGATGCGTGGTTGATCTCGATCCGTTTCCAGGACCCGCTTACATAGAGCGAGAAGTCATCGGAGCGAAATGCCGGTTCCCCGGTCCTGAGACTGATCAGGGCGGACCATACTTCGTACAGTTCCCTTCTTCCGGGATCGGTGTAGTAATCCCAGCGGACCGGCTTGTTGCAGACCCGGCAATCGTAGTTGATGGAGTAATCGTATCCCAGTTCACCGAACTGCCAGAGCATCTTTGGCCCGGGAATGGTAAAGAAAAAGGCCCCGGCCAGCTGCATCCGCTCCAGGGCTGTGGACATCTCCCGGATGTTGTAGTCCCCTTCGGAATTGCCGTAACGGAGGTTTTTGAACATCAGCCTTTCTTCATCATGGCTCTCCATGTATCCCACCACATGGGGATCGTTCCACCCCCTGGTCCTGTGGGAGATCCAGCTGAAATTGGATTTTCCGGCCTCGTTATACCCCATGGTGGCTTCGTTGTAGCTGTGGTTGAGGTTGCCCCACAGCATCATCCCGTAATCGGCCAGCTCCTTCTCCTCGGTGTTGTCGCAGAAGTGTTCCAGGATCACATAGGCCTCCGGCCGGAAGGCCCAGATGGAATCGGCCATGCGCTTCAACAGCCCGATGCGCTGCGCATCATAAGCGGAAGCCCTCCCCTCGTCATATAGCGCGTTCCCATTCTGGTCGGTGCCCAGGTAGGTGCTTCGCTGGGTCAGTCCCTTGGTCAGGTCGAACCTGAATCCGTCGATCCGGTACTCCTCCATCCAGTATCGGGAGATACGGTCGATCATGCGCTGCGTCTCGGCACTGGAGTGGTCGAAATCAAAAAAGACATTGTAGGGATGGCGTGCCTGGTAATACCCTTTCGGATCGTTCAGGTCAAAGTCCTCGTTGAGCCAGGGATTCTCTTCCGATGGATAACCCTGGTGATCGAGGTACAACGCTGCCAGTGGCGACCACATCTCCACATGATTGAACACCATGTCCTGGATCACCGCCATGCCGCGTTCATGACAGGCGTCCACAAAGGCTTTCAGATCCTCTCCCGGGCCGTAATACTTGTCCGGGGCGAAGAAATAGGTCGGGTTATACCCCCAGCTCTCGTTCCCGTTGAATTCATTGAAGGGCATCAGCTCAATGGCGTTCACCCCCAGGTGCTCGAGGTAATCGAGGGTATCGGTCAGGGTCCGCCAGTCGTGCGTTTCCAGGAAATCCCGGAGCAGCAGTTCATAGATGATCAGGTCTTCCCGGGCAGGTGGTTGAAATCCGTCGTGTTTCCATTCGTAGGGATCCCGGCCTGTCCGTATGACGGCATGGTGCCCGTCGGGAACGCCCTGCCATAACCTGGTGATCCCCGGATAGGTGGATTCGGGGATCCACCGGTCAGCTCCCGGATCCACCAGCAGTTCCGTGTAGGGATCCGCGATCTTCAGGGTGCCGTCCACCAGGTAATGGAACCGGTAGGTTTGCTCCGGCTCCAGCCGGTCAATCTCGATCCAGAACCGTTTCCCGTCAGGGGTCCGTTTCATGAAGTACCGCTCATCCGGCACCCAGCCCGTAAAATCACCGATCACAAACACATGCTCCTTTTCAGGGGCAAACAGGGAAAGGACCACGCTGGTTTCGGAACGGTAATTGATCCCGTCCAGGATCCCCCCGGGCAGTTCTTCCACCACAGGATCGCCCCGGACCACGTAGATCATTGAATCGGAGGCTGTCCCGGTCCCGTCACCGGCCTCGATCAATACCCTGTGGTTTCCCGCTTCGGTGGTTGGAAGGACATGGGAAAGCTCCCCGGTGGCTCCCGTTCCTTTGACAAAAATGCCGTCCACAAACAGGGCCATGGTATCGGCCATGCTGGACACGGCCTTGAATGCCAGGTATTGCCCGACCGTCACCACCGGGACCTCTTCCACAGGGAGTTCGATCCGGACCTGAATCCCGTCCGGATAGACCCCGACAAAGATATCCTCACCGTTCAGATCCCTTCCTGTGAGGTTTGTATCTGCACTTCGGAACACGAATGCCAGGGAGGTGACGGTCTCCCCCCCGGGAATGCCGTAGTATTCGCGGATCGACGGGGTGATCTCCAGTGAATAACGGTCCTGCCCGATCCGGGTCAGCCTGGTATCGGGGGTGTTCTCTCCCCAGCCGGTTTTCACATACCGCCAGTCCGATCCTGATGCGCTTGCCGTGGTCAGTACCCCGGTATGGGCGTACACCTCGCCGGTATAGCCCGCCAGTCCCCCGTTCCCTGCCGTGGCGTCGAAATAGACCGTCACTGCCTGTCCGGCCTGCGGAAACGCCGGATCGGTGGTGACCACCTGGGCGCCTGCCGTCAGCAGGAAGAGAAACCCTGCCAGGACCGTAAACATATGCCGGATCGGATGCATCGTGCGGATAAATATAGAAGAAAGAGAGTATCTTAAAAGTGATGTCTATTGCTATTTATCAGGATTACAAATGAGTAACCTGGCATTTTTTACGCAGTAAATAAGCACGTTACGAATTGTAATCCTGA
>CAZNSZ010000052.1:0-9330 GCA_964575865.1 uncultured Bacteroides sp.
AATACTCCCCCTTTCTACTACTTGCTAACTAAAGCTACTGTTAACGGAGGGTGCCCTTTTGAGGCACCCTCTTTATTTTAATGCCCGGCCATGAAATTCCCCGATGAAAAAACGATGATCAGCGGGATCAGGTCCCACGATTCAGAAATCCTGACCCACATTTACCTGACCTACTTTCCCATGATCGAAGGGTTCGTGGTACATCACAAGGGGACCCGGGATCAGGCCAAGGATGTCTTCCAGGAGGCCATGATCGTGGTCTACAACCGGATCAGATCGGGTGACCTTGAACTTCACTGCAAGTTCGGGACCTACCTCTATGCCGTATGCAAAAAAATATGGATCCAGGAAAGGAAAAAATACCTGCTTCACCAGGATAAGCTGAGGCAGCAGCCCATGGCGGTCCATGAACCGGGACCTGAGGAGGATCCGCTTCTCCGGCACCACCTCACCCGGATCTTCAGGAACCATTTCAGCCAACTGAGCCCCGATTGCCAGAAGATACTCAGCATGTACTTCAATGACTATTCGCTGGAAGATATCAGAAAGGAATTGAACTACAACACCCTGCACCACACTGCCGACAGGAAGTACAGGTGCAAGAAAAGCCTGATTAAAAGGATTTTGAACGACCCCTTATTTAAACGCCTGAAAAATGAACAACGTTGATCTGCTGCTCCGGTATCTTGCGGGAGAGCTGAACCGGGAAGAGGCGGAGGCCCTGGAAAGTAGACTGGAGTCAGACCGCCTGCTCAGGAAAACATACAATGAAGTTTCCGAAGCGTACGGGCTGGTGAGGGACCAGCTCAGGAAAATGGATGAAGAGGCATTCAGAAAACGGCTCCTCCAGGTGATGGAACAGCATGAACCCCGGAAAACGCAGCGCAGGCCGGGACCCCGCATCTGGTGGGCTGCGTCCGTTGCGCTTGCCGGCTGCATTGCCGCGATCCTTCTGGTGTGGAACCGGAACGTGGAACCGGAACGTCTCCTGGCCAGGTATTATCATCCCGGGGAAGACCAGGTGATAGAGGCGATCAGCGACGGGTCACGGGGCTTAGCCGGACAGGGAGCCTTGCTCTTTCAGCAGGGCAGGTACGCAGAGTGTCTGCGTGAAATGGAGGACCTGCTGATCCATGAACCCGGTGACCGTGTGGCCCTGCTCTTTTACCTGCTGGCCTCCATGGAGGAAGGGCGGGCAGAATCCACGGCCGCCCGGTTCGACAGTTTCCGGATGGAACACCGGGACCGGGTGGACCAGGCCCTTGCCTGGTATGCGGGCCTGGCCATGATACAGGCGGGCCGAACGGAGAAGGCTTCCGACCTGCTGGGCAGTCTGGCTGAGGAGTCCGGCCCATACCGCACGGATGCCCTGCGGCTGCTGAAGCAGGTGTCAAAATAATTCTTAATTTAGGGGCACAAGATCCCGGTTGAATGCCTTCATTCCCCTTTTACAAGCAACTGGATGCCATGGATTGCGGCCCCACCTGCCTGCGGATGGTGGCCCGCTATTACGGCAAGCATTTCTCACTCCAGACCCTGAGGGAAAAGTCACACCTGAACAAGGAGGGGGTCTCCATGCTGGGCATCTCAAGGGCGGCAGAGGCCATCGGGATGCAGACCATGGGGGTATCCCTGACCTGGGAAAGGCTCCGGAGTGAAGCACCCCTCCCGGTGATCGTCCACTGGAAACAGAACCATTTCGTGGTGGTCTACAGGATCCGGCGCGACCGGGTCTATGTGGCCGATCCGGCTTTCGGCCGGACGGTTTATTCCAGAGAGGAATTTCTGAAGGGTTGGATCAGCACCAGGGAGGAGGGCGAAGCCAAGGGATCCGTGCTTTTGCTGCAACCCACCCCAGATTTCATGAGCCAGGAGGACGAACCCGTCAAGAAAACGGGATTCAGCTACCTCTTCCGTTACCTCTCACCCTACCGCCGGTATGTGAGGCACCTGATCCTGGGGCTCCTGCTGGGGAGCCTGATACAGTTTGTGCTGCCCTTCCTTTTCCAGGCCATGGTGGACTTCGGGATCACCAACCAGGACCTGAAATTCATTCACCTGGTGCTGATCTTCCAGTTCGTCCTGATCCTTTCACAGATGGGGATCGATTTCATCCGCAGGTGGATCCTCCTGCATCTGAGCACAAGGATCAACATTTCGCTGATCTCCGACTTCCTGGTCAAGCTGATGAAACTTCCCGTGGGATTTTTCGATACCAAGCTGACCGGGGACATCCTGCAGCGGGTGGGTGACCACCGGAGGATCGAGACCTTTATGACCACCTCGTCCCTGACCATCCTCTTTTCCATGTTCAACTTGGTGGTCTTCAGTGTGATCCTGGCCATTTACAGCATCAAGATCCTGTTGCTGTTCCTGGCAGGCGCCCTGCTGTACTTCGCATGGATCGCCCTTTTCATGAAGAAGAGACGGTCACTGGATCACAAATATTTCGGCAAAATGGCCGAAAACCAGAGCAAACTGATCCAGATCATCCACGGCATCCGGGAAATCAAACTCAACAATGCCGAACGGTCCAAACAGTGGGAATGGAAAGATATCCAGGCAGGACTCTTCCGGGTCAATATGAAGACCCTTTCACTGAACCAGTACCAGGAAGCGGGAGGGGTCTTTATCAATGAGGCCAAGAATATCCTGATCAATGTGACGGCGGCCATCGCCGTGGTAAACGGAAACCTGACGCTGGGCACCCTTCTGGCAATCAGCTACATCCTGGGCCAGCTCAATGGTCCCATCGAACAGATGATCTCCTTCTTTCACCGTGCCCAGGATGCCAAGATCAGCCTGGAAAGGCTTGGAGAGATCCATGAAAGCGAAGATGAGTTTCAGCGTGAAACCGGCGTAACGGTCCTTCCCTCCATCGACCGCCTTTCAGTCAGCCACCTGGATTTCAGTTATCCCGGCGCCCTGACCCGGAATGTCCTGGAGGACATTACCATGACCCTCCGCAAGGATACGGTCACTGCCATCGTTGGGGTGAGCGGGAGCGGAAAGACCACCCTGATCAAACTGCTGCTGGGATTCTACCCGCCCCTGAAAGGGGAGATCAGGGCGGGTGACATGAACATCCAGATGATGTCACCCGATCTCTGGAGGGAACAGTGCGGGGTGGTCATGCAGGACGGTTATATCTTTTCGGATACCATAGCCCGGAACATTGCACTCGGTGTACAGGAGATCAATGCGGATCAGTTGCTCTACGCGGCCAGGATGGCCTGCATCGATGATTTCATTGACCAGCTCCCGCTGGGCTACAACACCAAGATAGGACAGGAGGGACTGACCCTCAGCGGAGGGGAAGAGCAGCGGATCCTGATTGCCCGTGCAGTCTATAAAAATCCCGCCTTCCTTTTCCTGGACGAAGGGACCAGTGCCCTGGATGCCAACAATGAGAGGCGGATCATGGAAAACCTCCAGATGGTTTTCAGAGGGAAGACCGTGGTGATCGTGGCCCATCGCCTGAGCACGGTGAAAAATGCGGACCAGATCATCGTTCTGGACCAGGGACGGATCGTGGAAGAGGGGAAACACAACACACTGATCGCCAGGAAAGGACACTATTTCCAGCTGGTCAGGAACCAGCTGGAGCTGGGGAACTGATCGCCGGCTCTACACCGGATCGAGGATCATCACGAATCCACCACCCCTTTCCATGGAGATGTGGTGAGTCGTTCCGCTTCGGATTTCAAATTCGGACCGTTCAAGGCTGGCTGGATCCGAACCCGCATCAGGACCATCCTTCCAGAGGATCGCCCGGTAGCTCCCTTCCGGAAGGAATCCGAGGTCGAGTTCCGCCTCCCTGGGTTCTTCATTGGTCATTCCTCCCACAAACCACCGGTTCACGGACCTTCTGGCCAGAATGACCTGTTCTCCGGGATAACCCTGCAGGTACCGGGTCTCGCTCCAGGTGGAGGGCACCTCCCTGAGGAAATCCGATCCCGGCTGATCCCGGTAATTGTATGGTGAATCGCACATGACCAGGAAGGCGCTCTCATAGATGACCGTCATCGCAAGCTGGTGGCAGCGGGTCCCCATCACATAGGGATTGGGGGCATCTCCCCCCACCACGATGAAATCCTCCTGGTGGATGTGGTGAAATCCGCCGGGAGTAAAGTCCATCTCCCCCAGGACCCCACGGGTAAAGGGAAGCACGACCGTATGCCGGGGAGTAACCAGGTCGGACCACTTGGTGTATTCGTTCCCCAGCACCCCTTCCCGGGTGATCATATTGGGCAGGGTCCGGGATACGCCGGTGGGCTTGTAGGCACCATGAAAGTCAATGATCAGATGGTGGGCCGCTGCCTTGCGGGCCAGCCGGTGGTACCAGTTCACCATATCCTGGTCGTCACTATCCATGAAGTCCACCTTGATCCCGGCAGCGCCCCATTCCTCATACGTCTTCAGGGCCTCGTCCATCTGCCGGTCCAGGTGGTCGGAAAGGACCCAGAGAATGATCCCCACGTCCCGTTCCCGGGCGTAATCGATGATACCCGTGATATCCACTTCATCGATGGGGGTGGTCACATCGGCCGACGGATCGGGCTGCCCGTCCTGGAACACATTGCCGTACCAGGTCCAGTCCACGATCATATATTCCCACTCCATCTCATCGGCCAGGTCCACGAAGTACTTCATGGTGGCTGTGTTCATACCCAGTTCAAATCCGGCATCGGGACCGTAATCACCTGACCACCAGCGATCCCAGGCAGATACTCCCGGTTTGATCCAGCCGACGTCTTCGTATTCGGCAGGATCGTTCAGGTTGGCGATCAGGTTGGATTCGATCAGGGTCCCCGGGTGGTCACCCAGCATGATGACGCGCCAGGGAGAGAGGGCAGGTGTCTGTCCCTCCACCTTCACCTCCGGATCACGTTGCAGGGAAGCAAGCGAGGAGACCATGTTCCCTGGAACGGCACTGTCGGCCCTGAAATAGAGACCCGCCCAGTTGGTCAGGTCCGCCTCCGTGATCAGCATCCATGCGGAGCGCTCCACCTCAACCAGCAATGGGCATCCGATCAGTTCTCCGGGACCGATCTCCCCCACCCTGCGCTCCTCGTAGAGGTGTTCCTGGCTGGAGGTATAATTTCCATGATCGGTGGCCCAGGCTCTGGCATCCGGATCGATCCGGAAGGAAGTGTGCTCCCCGGTCAGCCGGAAAGTTCCGAAGCCTGAATGCTCCGGAAAAATGAAGCGAAAGGCCACTCCGTCATTGTACACCCGGATTACCCACTCCAGGAAACGGGCATCCTGTTTACGCTCACTGAGGCGAACCACATATTCGTTGTAACGGTTCCTCACCTGATCCGTTTTGCCCCAAAGTGGCTTCCAGGTCTGATCGACCGACTCACGCGATACCAGCACCATGTCGACGGCATCTCCGAACGGCTCCTGACCGGAAAACTCCAGGGAAATGGCGGAAGGATGCACCATGGGACGGTCGTCCAGGTAAACCGAATAGGTGAAGGCATGGTCCCCGCCGGATCCAAGTCCGACCCTGATCCGGCCGTCGGGGGAGACCGGATCGGGAGTGGTCATTCTGCAGGCTGTGAACAGCACCGGGATGATCAGGAAGAGAGCCGGCAAACGCTTCATGGCTGTAAGGTTTAAGGGATAATCCAACAATTTACAGAAAATTATTCGGATATTTAATGCCGGAGCGGAACCGCAAACCCATGGAGAATGACTGGAAAAAAAGGCTGGGAGTGGTCTACTCGACCAATCCCGATTTCTCCTATGAGTCGGACCAGCCGGACGAAGCAGAGACGTTGCCTCCGGACGGTCAGCGACTGACCGTGCTGCTGGACCGGAAAAACCGGAAAGGGAAGACGGTGACCCTGATCAGGGGATTTGTGGGCAGCGTAGAGGACCTGAAAGCCCTTGGGCGGGAACTGAAACAGCAGTGTGGTGTGGGGGGATCGGTCAGGGACGGAGAGATTCTTGTTCAGGGCGATTTCGCTGAAAGGATCATGGAAATCCTGACCCGGAAAGGCTACCGGGTAAAACGTTCAGGTGGTTGAATACAATCGGTGTATGTGTAAAAAGGTTGGTACGGCATTGCTGCTGCTGTGCTGTCTTGCGATCCAGACGGACCGGTTAGCAGGACAGGCATGGAAGACCGATACCGACACCTCCTATTTCCGTCCGGGAGAGGACGACTGGAACCTGGTGGAGTCGGTACTCAGAAGCGAGCCTGGAAACGCCCTGCTCCTGCTGAACCGGGGGGCCGATCCCGATGCAGTGACAGAGGAGGGGATGACTCCCCTGATGGCTGCCGCCAAATCGCGGGACAGCCTGATGGTCCGCCTGCTGGTGGCCAATGGCGCTGACCTGGAACTCACACGGGAACAGAACACCACCCCCCTGCTGGTCTCCGTCCTGAACCAGGATTTCGGGATCGCGCATTACCTGCTGCAGCGGGGGGCCGATCCAAACCACATCGATGACCTGGGAGGAAGCCCGCTGATCTATGCCGCTGCACTGAACGATTACCCCATGGCCGATCTGCTGCTTTATTACGGCGCTTCTGATACCCTGACCGACCGGGAGGGCAACACCGCTTTGATGACCGCCGTGTTTTTCGGAAACGTGGCCACAGCGGACGTGCTCCTTCAAAACGGTCTCTCGCCGGATGTTCCCGACAGGATGGGAGTTACACCGCTGATGGTGGCCGCCGAACAGGGAGATACCGCACTGACCGGTTTGCTGCTGGATTACGGGGCTTCCCTGGAAAAGAGAGACAGCAATAATTATACGGCCCTGACCCATGCCATTTTGTTCGGACAGCCAGGGACCGCCCGGCAGCTCATTCTCCACGGTGCCAATGTCCACCACCGGGTCACCCCGCAAAGGAACCTCTATGACCTTGCTGTCCTTGAGAACCGGAAGGAGCTTCAGGGAATCCTGAAAAAAGCCGGTGCCTCGCCCACACCCAGGCCCGATTTCTCGGTGTTCACCGCAGGATGGGGCAATTCATTCAACGGAAAGGAACACCTGATGCAGGCACGTTTCTCTCTGACGGACAGGAAGTTCGGATATTTTGCAGAAACCGGGTTCGACTGGAGACCCTTTTACAGGAAGGTTCAGCTCACCGGGGAGGATCCATTTACCTACCAGTACCGTGAATTCAGGTGGGTCTGGACCCACGGTGCAGGGAAATATTTCAGGCTGTTGCGGGACCATTCCGGGGTGGAATACGGCATTTACGGCGCACTGTACGGGATGCTTTCATCTGGTGATTACCGGGGATGGAAGAAGGGCCCGGGAGCACACTACAGCCTGGTGCCCGCAGCCGGTGCATACATGCAGGGTCGCTGGGCCGGACTGAAAGCGGGAACAGAACGGTACCGGTTCGGGACCCTGCATGAGCGTGCATGGAAAATCAACATTACCATGTATGTCAGGCTGACAGTCCGGAATCCCCCTCCGGTTTATAAAGCGATTATTTATGAATAGAACAAGACCAACCTTCCCTTTGCTCCCTGCATTTGTTGTGATGCTGGTACTTGCCGGGAATTACCTGGGCTGCGAGACGGAGGACTGGATGCTGACGGTGGATTGTGACGAATGCTATGGTGCACCCCCCGACAGCGCCAACCTGATCGTTTACCTGACCATCAATCAGGAAAACCGGAGGATCCCCATCACGGTGTACAGGGGGCCCGCCGACGACGGCATCATCGACTGGCAGGACACGGCTACACAATCGGAGTACTACCTTTTCTCAGCGCTCGATACCGAATACACGGTGGAGGCCTCCTACCGTTCGGGTGACAGGACCATCCTCACCTACGACGGCGATCACATGTTCCTCTATGATGGCGGGAACGAATGTGGAGCCCCCTGCTATATTGTGAAAGGGGGTATATTCGATAACCGCCTCCTGGAGTGAGCCACCGGTGAAAAAAAAGATTTCAAACTTCGGTGCAACCCCATATATTTACCCCGTGCCTGGAAAGAACTTCAACCGGTGGATGGTCCGGGGCCGTATGGCGGTAATGCTGACGGCCATCTGGCATTTCTCCTTTCATGGGGCGGCACAGCCTAACAGATTCGGGATTCCCCTCATTTCAAGCTACAGGGAGGTGGTGACCGGCATGGGCGACTATGCGGGATGCCTCACCACCGACGGCAGGGGGGTACTGTATGCAGGCACCCTCAGCGGCGAGATCCTTGAATTCGACGGAGTGAACTGGCGCACCATCCCTGTCCCGGGATCGGATGCGGTCCGTTCGCTGGTGACGGGACCCGACGGAGTGGTCTATGCGGCGGCAGGTGCATCATTCGGTTACCTTGCACCGGACCGGTGGGGAAAACTTGGTTTCGTGTCCCTTGACGGGGATGCCCGCATGGAAGGCCCGCCTCAGCCGGAGTCCGGAACAGTCCGCGTATCTGAAGGAAAAATCTGGTTCTTCGCCTTTCCCCTGGTCTTCGTTTATGACCCGGTCACCGGAACCATGGAGACCAGGGAAACGCCTGCAGGTGCCAGGGCTGTATTTGCGGACGGATCAGGGATGTACCTCGCAGATACTCTACGGGGGATCATGGCCTACGAGGGCGGGACGTACAGGGCACTGAAAGGAAGCGAATCCTTAATCGGCATGGGCATTTGCGCGTGGCTTCCCTTTGACGGGGGCCGTTTCCTGGCTGGCACACGCGATCAGGGGATCTTTCTGTTCGACACCCTGACGGGACGCCGGGAATCTGCTTTCCCTGAGCCCCGAATCCGGCAGCTGCTGATGGAGGGGGGCATCCGCGAGATCGTCCCCCTGGGGGAGAATTTTGCAGTGGCCACCCGGACCCGTGGGGTGGTGATCATTGACAGGCAGGGCGGTGCCGTTGAAGTTCTTTCCGAAACGGAAGGGCTGATCAGTTCACTGATCGCCGGAGTATTCGCCGATCAGACGCAATGCGGGACCGGCCCGCTCTGGATCGTCCATGCCTCGGGAATCAGCAAAGCGGAAATCCATGTTCCCCTGAGGGTATTCAGGGATGCGGACGGCAGCGGAGGAACGGTTCATGCCCTGGCATACCACGGCGACCGGCTCTACATGGGGACCTCCGGCGGGCTGTTTGTTCAGGTTCCCTCTCCCACCGGCACCCGGTTTCTTCCGGTGAGCAGCATCCAGGGAGTCCCCGTCCGGAAACTGCACCTCTTCACACCTTCCCGGAGACAACCGCTGTTGCTGGCCTCATCGGATCAAGAGATCTGGATGATTGACCGTTACGGTGGCGTCACCGCACTGGACGACCGGATCCTTCTCCCTTCCGGCGGTGAGGATCCGTCCGGTCGGGATACGGTGCCTTCCGGGACTG
>CAZNSZ010000052.1:9430-24522 GCA_964575865.1 uncultured Bacteroides sp.
CACCATGAGATCGTGGGACTCTCCTGGTCATGGAGGGGGTGGACCGAAGTGATGCGGAATCCGTTACCGGGTGACAGCCAGGGCGGGGTGGAAATCGACCAGTACGGATTTCTCTGGACGCCTGCCCACGGGGGAGTGATCCGCATGGACCTGTCCCGGCTGGATCGCCCCGAAACAAGGACCTATTCGGTTCAAGAAGGGCTCCCGGAAAATGAAGATTTGCGGGTTTTCCTTGATCCGGTCAGCAAAACGGTCCTTGTGGGAACCGGGGACGGATTATTCAGACATGACTATTTCAGGAATGTGTTTTTCCGGGATACCCTGTTCAATCCTTTGCTGCCGGAGGGAAAGAACCGGATCCGGTCATTTTTCAGGGACCGGGAAGGGAATTTCTGGCTCTCTTTCGAGAACCAGTTCAGCGGAGCGACCGGGCGGGTGGTCAGGGACCGGAACGGTAAGCTGGAACAGGTTCCGGCCGCACTACTCGGGCGCTTATCCGGTGTGCCGGCCGGAGTGATCGCCGGCGATCAGATGGATGGGATCTGGCTGGCCAGGCAGGCTGACCTCTTTCACCTGGAAAAACCCATGATAGAGGCGGATAAAAACTGTTTCAGGGCCCTGATCCGCTTGGTGGAACTGGACAACGATTCCCTGCTGTTCCAGGGAGCCAGCGCAGCACAGCTCCCGGATGGAAGTGATGCCTGGGAGCCTTCTCCGGGCCCGGATGCCGGTCCGAAGATCAGCAGGCGCTTCAAATGGATCCGTTTCTACTGGGCCGCTCCCTTTTACGAAGAGGAAGCCCGGATCACTTACAGCTACAAACTGTCCGGCGCCGATGGCTCCTGGTCGGGCTGGTCAGACCAGACCAGCCTGAAGCTGATGCGGTTACCCGGCGGAACTTATACGCTCCAGGTCAGGGCCATGAACGTATACGGAGAGATTGGGCAGCCCGATTCCTTTACATTCCGGATACAGAGGTCCCGGTTTGTGGCAGTGGGTATGGGGGTGTTCTCCGTTTTGTTACTGGCCGGGATCTATTCCCTCCTGGCCGGGTTCATACCCTCATTCCCGCCCCTGCTCCGCGGGAGAAGCAGAAACAGCGGTGCTTCAGATCAAAGGAATATTAAAAAAAGATAAACGTGAAGGAACAGGAACTCACCCGGCGCACCCTGCTGGAGCAACGCAGACAGCTGATGTCCAGTCTGAAGTATGCCAGTTTCATTCAGAAAGCAGTGTTCCCCGATGAAAAGTACATGGAGAATATCCTGAAGGACTACTTTGTTTTTCACAAGCCCAGGGACATTGTCAGCGGGGATTTCTACTACTGCTCCAGGAAGGAGGACTACATCATTGCCGCCGCAGGCGATTGTACGGGACACGGCGTCCCGGGGGCACTGATGAGCATCATGGGGATCTCCTTTCTGAACGAGATCCTGAGTAGCCGGGGTCCGGTGAAGGCAAGCCGCATCCTGAACCTGCTCAGGGAACGTGTGATGAAGGCCCTTCACCAGCGGGGGCATGAGCTCGAGAACAAAGATGCCATGGACATGGCGCTCTGCGTCTACAATCCCCGGACCCGGGAACTGCAGTATTCCGGGGCCAACAACCCCCTGTACCACCTGCGCAACAGGGTGCTGACGGAGATCAAGGCCGACACCATGCCCGTGGGGATCAATGCCATTGAGGAGAATTCATTCACCAACCATGCGATGCAACTTAAACCGGGCGATATCGTATACATATTTTCGGACGGCTACCCGGATCAGTTCGGGGGACCTTTGAATAAGAAGTTCAAATACGGTCCCCTGAAGGAGTTGCTGATCAGGATTTCGGTCCTTCCCATGGAAGAACAGCTTGAGGAGCTCGAATCGGTGATGTCGGAGTGGAAAGGATCGGAACCACAGGTGGACGATATGTTGGTATTTGGGATTCAGTTCCTGTAAAGGTTTCCGCATGCATCTGGTTGCATTCAGAATTCAGAATTTTCGTTCTGTGGTCGATACCGGCTGGCATCAGCTGGCCCATGACAACATCACCAGCCTCATCGGGCAGAACGAATCGGGTAAAACCTCCCTGCTGGAAGGTCTGAAAGCCTTCCATGACGGAAGGTTGATCGAGGATATGCTCCGAAGTGATCTCACCCTCCCCGTGGTGTCCTGCAGGTTCACCTTTGACCCTTCCGAGATTGAAAACAGGCTGGACAAAAAAAGATTGCCCCCTGCCGTCAGAAAGCTCCTGGATTCGGTGGAAACCCTATCCATCTGCAGGGAATGGGAAGACGATATGGATTCTTTCATGCGTATGGGTGAAGAACTCCAGGAGGTATACGATGAATCCGACGACCGGATCAGGGAGCGGGAGATCAAACTGATGCAGCACCTGGAAAAGCTCAACAGGGAGACGGAAGAAGCAAGCGAGGAACTCCGGAAGGCAAGCAGTGATGTGGAGGGTACCCGCGAAAAAATAGAATCGCTCAGGCAACGGATCGGAGAACTGAAAAGACGGGTAAGAAAACTGGGTACACGGCCCAGGAAAGAGGACATTCAGGGGGAGCTTGCCCGGGAAGAAGAGCTGCTGGAGAAAATGAATGAGGCCCTTCAGCAGAAGCTCTCCAGAGAAGAGGAGAAAAGGGACATCCTGGAAGCGATGTCGGAAAAAACAGAAACAATCAGGAAGCTTGAAGAGCTGAAAGCATCCATTGCAGAAAGGAAACAGGAACTGTCAGGGCAGCAGGAGAGGCTGAAACAGGTGCTGCAGATGTCCGGGATGTTCCCGTCTGAAAAGGAGGAAAGGGCGGCAGAAATGCAGGAGGAGATCTGCAGGAGTGACATCGACCGCCTGAAAAAGGAACTGCTCACCCTGCAGGAATCACACGACCTGACCATGGTGAGCCTGGAACTGGTCATGGAGGGCATGGGTGTGGGGAATTCACTCAATGAAGCAAAAAAAGAGATCGAGGCAAGGAAGGAATTCTACAGTTCCAGGGAGCTGGCCGAGGAGCTGTTCAAGATGGTGCCGGATTTTGAAATGTTCGAGGACTTCAGTTCCCTGCTGCCCAACCGCATCGACCTGGAAGATATCCTGCGTGCCAACAGGCAGGCCGAAGGGTACAAGGCAGCCATTAATTTCCTGACCATCACCGGACTCGATTACTCATTCTTCCAGCAACCCTCCAGCCGGATCCTGAAGCAGAAAATCGAGAACCTCAACGGGGAACTTACCCTGAATTTCCAGGATTTCTGGAGACAGAACGTGGGAAAGAACAACAAGATCAAGATCAACTTCGAATTATCGCATTACGATCACACCCATCCGGAGAAGAGCGGCAAACCTTTCATCGAATTCTGGATCAAGGATGAGCAGGAGCGCCTCTATCCCAAACAGAGAAGCCGCGGGGTAAGGTGGTTTCTTTCCTTTTTTCTGGAACTGAAGGCCACGGCCATGGACAAAAGCAGCCGGAACAAGGTGCTGCTCATCGATGAACCGGGGGTAAGCCTTCATGCCAGGGCCCAGGAGGATGTGCTGAAGGTTTTCGACGACATCAGGGAACAGATCCAGATCATCTATACCACCCATTCCCCCCACCTGATCGATGTGAATAAGCTCTACCGCATCCTGGCCGTTCAGAGGGCCATTGAAGACGACATGAAAAGCGAAACCGTTGTATTCAGTGCCAGGGAGTTGCGCTCGGCAACCGCCGATACCCTCTCCCCCGTCTATTCCACCATGGGGGCGAGGCTGAACCAGCAGGAGATCATCAAGCCGCACAACAACGTGGTGGTGAAGGACCTGGCCACCTATTATTTCATGAAAGCCATCGCTCACCTGACGAAGCTGGACAAGAAGTGCTACTTCCTTCCGGCCTCCGGTGCCGAAAGCATGCCCATGATGGCCAATATACTGCTGGGCTGGGGCGTGGAATACCTGATCCTTCATTTCGGAAACACGGAAGAACGGGGCGTGCATGAGCGCCTGATGAAGGAGCATTATGACAACCAGATCGACCAGGCCAAACGCCAGATGCTCCTGATGGAGGAGTTCCTGGATGCTGAGGATCTGTTCTCCACCATTGATTTCAAGAAATTCGTGGTGAAGGTCCGCGAGGGGATCACGGTCAATAACTCCGGGTACCTGGTGGATAACAATTACTCCCGGGCAGTGCTGGCCTCCAATTTTCTTCAGGAGGTCGAAAGCGGCCAGCTGACCTGTGAAAAGCTGGACGAAGAGTCGCGCGAAAACCTGGAACGCTTCGCCGGCCAGCTGAAGAAACTGCTGAAAAATAATCCTTAACCCGGGCCCTGATGTTCAAAAAGTACCTGATCCCCATCCTGCTCTGTCTTGTTAGTGCTCCCCTCGCCTCTCATGCACAGGACACCCTCCTGCTTTTTCACCCCACTGCATACAACCTGGACTTGGTGAACAGGTTATCAGAAGAGGATATTCTCAATCTTGAAGGGGTGCATGTGCTCGGGGTGTATCACTGCAACGAAGCATATGATTTCACACGGTCCCGGGCCTTCCTGCAGGAACACCCGGACCTGCCTTTCAGCCTGAGGGAGGTCGGCAGGGACATTGACCAGGGTTCCCTGTTCAAGAAAAACCAGTGCACCGCCGATTTCCTCACCCTGTTTGAGCATTCCATCGGTGCACTCTTCATGGGCGGACCCGATATCCCTCCCCGGATCTACGGTGAAAAGGCCCATCTGCTCACGGTGGTCACCGATCCTTTCAGGCACTACCTTGAGATCTCCTTTCTTTTTCACCTGCTGGGAGGTGACCAGGATCCACTGTGGGAGGGATACCTGGAACGTAATCCGGACTACCTGGTGAGCGGTATCTGCCTGGGGATGCAGACACTCAATGTGGCTACCGGGGGAACCATGATTCAGGACATCCCCACCACCGTTTATGGTATCTGGGAGGTCGAAGCGCTTCTCTCGCTCCCGCCGGACCAGCTGCACCTCAATTACCAGGGGAGGATAGCAACAGGGTGCCCGGAACCCACCTCCTACCACTTCCATTCCATTCGCCTGGAGAAGGAGGGATTCCTTTCGGGCAGAATGGGTGTCGATGCCGCTTTTACGCCGCTGGTGCTGAGCGCTCATCACCAGTGTATCGGGAAGCCGGGCAGGGACTGGAAAATTGTGGCAACCTCCAGGGACGGCCGGATACCAGAAGCCATCGAACATACCAGGTATCCCAATGTCTTCGGGGTGCAGTTTCACCCGGAAAAACCCGGGCTCTTCGATCCCTCAATCATTCATCCCCTCAATTGTAATGAGGAGATCAGCTACCATCAACAGCTGAAGGGTACGGGATCAGATGATTTTCACCGGGCTTACTGGCGTTACCTGGGCGGACTGATACAGAAGAACAGGGAGTGAGCGGGATCACTCTACCTCCATGAATTCAATGTCCAGGTCCAGAATGGAAGCATAATATTCACCCCGCTCCAGGATATCGTCGTCCCCCTCCTCGTAGACCCACCGGATCTTCAGTTTCCCTCCCCCCGATTCCACCTCTTTCAGCTTCTTGAGGATCCGCAGCACGTACTTGGAGGTACCGCTGTTCAGGTACTCCATCTCAACAATCATAAGGGTTTCGGGAGCAGGCGACGAGGAATAGGCGATGACCCAGTCGAGGATATCCTCGTAAAATAGGGCCACATCCTCCGGAATGGACCGGCCTTTGAATCGGATGTTTCCGGAGGGATCCAGCAAGACATACGGAGTCTTCTGAGTGGGTTGAAACTCTAGTCTGTCCATTCCATTCCTGAAATTCCACTCCAATATAATAATTTTTTGGCGCAAAAGGCGGCTCCGCTCCCCGTATTTCGCCCCTTTCAACCATCCGGATTCAGAAATAGTTCCTGGCCAGGGGGGCGATGTCATCCGGGGCAAATTCACCCTTCAGATAACGGTAATATCCGGTTATGGCGATCATGGCCGCATTATCCGTGGTAAACCGGATGGGTGGGATGTAGACCTGCCACCCCCTCTTCAGCGCCTCGTCGCGCACGGCCTGACGCAATCCGGAATTGGCCGATACTCCTCCCGCAAGGGCAATGTGACCGATCTTCCTTTCCCTCGCGGCCCGCTTCAGTTTTTTCATCAGGATTTCCACCACCGTTTGCTGGAGGGATGCCGCCAGGTCGGTCAGGTTCTTTTCGATGAATGCGGGATCCTCCCTGATCCGGTCCCTCACAAAGTAGAGGAACGAGGTTTTCAATCCGCTGAACGAATAGTCGTATCCCTCCAGCCTCGGCCTGCTGAAACGGAATCTCTCCGGATCGCCCTCTGCCGCCAGCTTATCGACGTGCGGCCCTCCCGGGTAAGGCAGGCCCATGATCTTGGCACATTTGTCAAACGCTTCCCCGGCCGCATCATCAATGGTCCTGCCGATGATCTCCATCTGGTGGTGCCCGTGCACAAGCACCAGCTGCGTATGTCCGCCCGACACCAGCAGGCACAGGAACGGAAAAGGCGGGGCGCCATCGGGACTGCCTTCTGTCAGAATGTAGTGGGCCATGATATGGGCCTGCAGGTGGTTGACCTCGATCATGGGTATGCCCATGGCAGCCGTAAAACCTTTGGCAAATGAGGTCCCCACCAGCAGGGAACCGAGAAGTCCGGGACCCCGGGTAAAGGCAACCGCATCGATCTCGGTTCGCTTTACCCCGGCTTCCCGCAGGGCCTGGTTCACCACCGGCACGATGTTCTGCTGGTGGGCCCGTGAGGCCAGCTCCGGAACCACACCGCCGTATTGCTGATGCACCTTCTGGTCAGCAATGACATTGGAGAGCAGCAGCCGGTCCCTGACCACCGCCGCGGAAGTATCGTCACAGGAGGATTCGATCCCCAGTATTATATTCCCCATGGCAACTTTTACTATTTTTGTTGACGGCATGCATTTTGAGAGGGTAAAAGTATTAAAAAGATAGCGAAAATAGGTTTGATCGTGGGACTGGTCCTGCTGGCCATTCCCACCCTTTCCATGCTGTTTCTCCAGAACAGGCAGGTCCAGACCATGATCACCAAGTACCTGGCAGGTGAACTCTCCGAGCAGCTCAGTGGTGTGGTCAGCATCTCCTCAGTTTCATACTCCTTTTATAAAAGGATCCAGGTCAGGGACTTTTATGTGGAGGACCAGCACGGGGACACCCTGATCTATTCTGAGATCACCAAGGTCAGGATCAGAAAGTTCCGTCCGGAAAGAAGGGGAATTGAAATCAGGAGCATCACCGTGGAAAATGCCCAGCTGAACCTGGTCATTGACAGCAGCAATGTGGTGAACCTGGCCTACATCACCGACCGGCTTAAAAAACCCCATGTGCCGCCGGAAAGGAAATCCAGGCTGCATATCGGAGCCATTGAAATGATCGACGGAAGGTTTTCCCTGACCAAAAAAACGGGGCGCCAGGCTGTTACAGAAGTGGATTTCAACGACCTGAGACTGGATCAGCTCCAGATCCGCGTGGAGGACCTGACCAGCCTCAGGGACACGGTTTCCATGAGGATCCTGTCACTTGCCGGCGTGGAAAAGTCGGGATTTATCATCGGGGAGCTCAGCTCGCTTTTCAGTGTGGGAAAGGATCACCTCCATTTCAATGACCTGGAGATCCTGACCCCGGATTCCCGGATGCAGGTCCCGTTGCTGACCTTCGATTTCGAACACTGGAGACGGTTCAAACGGTTTTCAAAGGAGGTGGATCTGAATTTCAGGTCCGATCATTCCCTTCTGCAGCTGACCGATCTCGCCTATTTTGTTCCCCTCTCCCTGGGCATGTTTGACCGCATTGAACTGGATGGCAGGGTCGATGGGATGCTTAGCAACCTGAAAGGGGACGAATTGTTCATCACATTCGATGAGAAAAGCACCCTGGCATTCGACTTTGTCATGATCGGTCTTCCGGAAATCAACAATACCTTCATTGATTTCAATTTCAGGGAACTGCAGACATCGGTCAGTGCCGTTCAAACGTTCCTGGGCCATATCAACCAGGCTTCGGGTCAGGTTCCCTACCCCTGGCGCAACATGGGATCACTCGATTTCCAGGGGAAATTCACCGGATATCCCGATCATTTCGTGGCCAACGGATTTCTGGCCACGAACATGGGCGATATGATCATGGACCTTTCCTTCCGTCCCGATTCGGTGACCGGTGTTGACTTCGAGGGAAGGCTTTATACGCGCGATTTCCAGCTTGGACGATTTCTTGATCAGGAGGAGATACTCTCCTCCCTGGACATGGACGTCATGACCGACGGGAACCTCGGGGGGGGGCAGATCAGGGCCAGTCTTGAAGGGACCGTCGATACCCTTGATCTTTACGGTTACAAGTACAGCAATATCCTGCTGGACGGGGAACTGACCAATAAGACATTCGACGGGGGATTCACCATCAGCGATCCGAACATCAGAATGGATTTCCTGGGACGCATGGATTTTTCCGGTGAAGTTCCCGAATACGTATTCACCGCCAATGTGGCCAGGGCAAGACCCTATTACCTGAACCTGGTCCCGGAAGAACCCAACTCGTTCGTTTCCTTCCTGATCGAGACCGACCTTACCGGGCGGACCGTTGATGAAATGAACGGCAGGATCAGGCTGGTAAATTCGCTCTTCGAGCGGGAGGGAGCACAGTTGCAGCTGTATGACGTGGATCTCAGTACCCGGAATATGCCGGATACCTCCTGGCTGCAGATCAGCTCAGAGATGATGGATGCAAGCATCGGGGGCTCCTATCAACTGAGCGCACTGCCCGCTTCCTTCAAATCCATGGCAGACCGTTACCTTAATCTGACTCCGGGGATTGAACCGGTTCCAGATTCCTCCGTCAGGCTCGCCTACCACTTCCGGTTCAAACAGATGAATCCGGTCCTGGACTTCTTCTTTCCTGCCCTGCGCATCGGAGAATCTGGTGTGGTTCATGGAAAATTCGAACCCGCCCGGGATCATTTCTCGGCGAGCGGATTCTTCCCGTCCCTTCAAATCGGCACCAATGCATGGAACAACGTGGATCTCTTCTCCGATGCGGGCTCCGGTGAATTCAACCTCCATTTCCAGTCAGACAGCATGCTTCTGGGGGAGAACTACTCCCTGGTGGAACACCAGTTCGATATCAGGGCAGCCCGGGACACGGCCTGGCTGGAAATGTCATGGGACAACAGGATTGATCCCAGGTACAGCGGGGAGCTCAGGCTCAACGGTTCCTTTGTTTCAGATTCACAGGGAGAGCGCGGATTCCTTATGGGGGTGGACCACACGCAGATGTTGATCAACAGCGAACCCTGGGATGTGGGGCCTGCGGCAGTGCTGGTTAAAAAGGAGTATCTGAAAATCGATAGCCTGACTGTGATCAGCACCAACAAGCACCTCATTGCCGACGGGGTGATCTCGGCCCGTTCCGACCAGGATTTCAACCTGACCGTAAAAAACCTGAAGCTGGCCGAACTGGGCAACCTGACCGGGATCAATGCAGACCTTCTGGGCAATATCACGGGACGGGTCAACTACCGGCAACAGGAGGGGATCCCTTATATATTCTCGGATCTGAAAGTGGATACCCTCACATTTAACGGTCAGGTGCTTGGCCCGACCAACCTCACGGCCGTTTGGAACGAAGCCGGGAACAACATCGACATGCAGGTGATCTCCCAGATGGAAGATTTCAGGGCCATCGAGGTGGACGGCAGTTTCACACCGGGCAGGAACACGCTGGATTTCGACGTCAGAATGAATGATTTCGAGCTCCATTCGCTCGCTCCCTATATCGGAAGCGTGGTGAAGGACCTGGACGGGAGAAGCGATCTGCAACTCACTGTTGACGGCACGCTGAATGAGCCACGGCTCAACGGAGAAATCAATCTGAAACAGGGATCAGGCACACTTTCTTATCTCAATACCCGGTATGTGATCAACGACCGCATCAGGGTATTTAACAACAACCTTTACCTGGAGGACTTTACGCTGGAAGACCAAACGGGCAACCTCGCGCTGGTGAACGGAACCGTTTCGCACACCTACTTCAGGGATTTCTACCTTGCCCTCAACATGGAGGTGGACAACCTGATGTTAATGAACACCCGTTCCACCGACAATGAGGTATTTTACGGTACCGTCTTTGCTTCCGGAAGGGCCACACTGACCGGCCAGCCCAGTTCCATCAGTATGAACCTGAGCGCCAGCACCGGTGCGAACACTGCGATTTATCTGCCGCTGTATACGGCGAGGGAAGTGGCCTCCACCGATTTCATCACTTTTGTGAAGGAATCGGAAGAGAAAGAACAGCTCGCCTTTCAGCAGCAGGAAGAAAAGATCAAAGGGATAGAGATCGAAATGGATGTCGCCATCACCCCCGATGCCACGGTCCAGCTGATCTTCGATCCCCAGGTGGGTGATATCATTGAGACCAGCGGACAGGGAACCCTGCGCATGACCCTCGATCCCACCAGTGGATTCCGGATCCTGGGTGATGTGGAACTGGTCAGGGGGGATTATCTGTTCACCCTTCAGAATGTGATCAACAAGCGTTTTCAGATCAGGCCGGGGGGCAGGATCTATTTCAACGGCGAACCCACCGATGCCAGCATCGACCTGGATGCGGTGTATACCACACGGACCGCCCCGTACAACCTTTATCCGGGAGATCCCAGCGAAGCTTCAGAGTCACTGAAAAGGAGGATCCCGGTGGAGTGCCACCTGAACCTGCAGGGTGATCTCCGGTCGCCCACCATCCATACCGGAATTGAAATGCCCACTGCAGACCCTGAAACGAGGAACCTGCTTGAAAACAGTACCAGTACGGAGGAGGAAACCATGCGTCAGTTCCTTTCGCTGCTGGTGATCAACAATTTCTACAGTGTATCGGGATACGGGGCTCAGGACATGGGGGCCATGAACAGTTACATTGCGGGCGTTACAGCCAGTGAACTCCTCTCCAACCAGCTGAGCAACTGGCTCTCTCAGATCAGTGACGACTTTGATATCGGTGTCAACTACCGTCCGGGGGATGAGATAAGCAGCGATGAGGTGGAGGTGGCACTCTCCACACAGCTCCTGGATGACCGGATCATCATCAGCGGAAATGTGGATGTGGGAGGGCAGCAGGCCAACCCCTCCTCCACCACCTCCAGCAATCCCTATATCATGGGTGACTTCGATGTGGAATTCAGGCTCACTGACAATGTCAGCGTGATCGCCTTTAACCGGGCGCGCGATGAACTGCTCTATGAAACAGCACCTTACAAGCAAGGAGTCGGGGTTTCCTACCGGGAGGAATTCGATAACCTGGGGCAGCTTCTCAGAAGGTACAGGGAGGGGCTTACCAACCGGAAAAAGAAACAGATAAATTCAGAAGAGTCCGGTCCCTTTGAATAAATCTTTTCTATCTTTGGGGCTTTATTTCCTAACCCAATTTTCGCTAGGCTATGTTCATTATCATGGTTGTAGTTTTTGTTCTGGGGTATGTCGCTATCGCCCTGGAACACCCCCTGCGTGTGGACAAGGCGGTTCCGGCACTGATGATCGGAACCCTGATGTGGGTCCTCTACATTTTCGGGGCTGCCGATATCTTTTCGGCAGGTCTGAGCGAGGCCTGGAACTCATTTTCCGCGACGCTGCACGGCGAGCATGGTGGCCACGGTGAATCCGACGTTGCCCTGATGCGCCACTTCATTGTGGAGAATGAGATCATCCACCACCTGGGGGAGATCTCAGAGATCCTCTTCTTCCTCCTTGGCGCCATGACCATCGTGGAAATCACCGACCAGCATGACGGTTTCAAAGTGATCACCGACCGCATCAGGACCACCAACAAAGTCAAGCTGCTCTGGATCCTCAGCGTCCTCACCTTCTTCATGTCAGCCGCTCTGGACAACCTGACCACCACCATCGTGATGGTTGCCCTTCTGAGAAAACTGGTGGACGACAAGGGAACCCGCTGGTTCTTTGCCAGTATGGTGGTTCTGGCTGCCAATGCCGGGGGTGCCTGGTCACCCATCGGGGATGTGACCACCATCATGCTGTGGATCGGCGGACAGGTCACCACCGTGAATATCATCCTGAAAGTGATCTTGCCAAGCATCGTTACCATGGTCATCCCGCTGATCTTGCTGAGCTTTACCCAGAAAGGGCATGTGACCCGCCCGGAAGTGAACGAAGACAACGGAGGCCTGACCTCTCCCTTCGAAAGGAAGCTGATGCTGGCCCTGGGTGTTTCCGGCCTGCTGTTTGTTCCGGTATTCAAGACCATCACCCACCTCCCGCCCTATCAGGGCATGCTGCTCTCCCTGTCGATCATCTGGCTGGTGACCGAACTGATCCACCTGAAAAAACCGCATGCTGTAAGAAAGCAGCTGAGCGTCATGAACATCGTGAAGAAGGTTGAGATGCCCACCATCTTCTTCTTCCTCGGGATCCTTTCGGCTGTGGCTGCCCTGCAGAGCGCCGGTCAGCTTACGGTGCTGGCTGGATGGCTGGACGAACACCTGCACAACATGTACCTGATCGACATGGCCATCGGGGTCCTTTCCGCCGTGGTGGATAATGTGCCGCTGGTGGCGGGTGCCATGGGGATGTATCCCATCGAAGATCCCGCGGCCATCGCCCTGCTCGATCCCGCAGCTGCCGAATGGGCCAGTTACTTTGTCCAGGACGGACTTTTCTGGGAGTTCCTGGCCTTTACGGCTGGGACCGGCGGAAGCATCCTGATCATCGGCTCCGCAGCCGGTGTGGCTGCCATGGGGATGGAAAAGATCGATTTCATCTGGTACATGAAAAAGATATCGCTGCTTGCCCTGCTCGGGTACCTGGCCGGTGCCGGGGTCTACTACCTTCAGGCGCAGCTCCTCGGGCACTGAAACGCCTGTTGATAAATGCGGTGAATGTTTAATAACGGGGTATACTACACTGGAGCATATCCCGTTATTATTCATATATTCGACCCAAATTTACATGGAATGAAAAGCTTGATCTATCTCCAGGTAACCAACCTGGATACTACCGGTGTGCAGGGTACCTCGACGGAATCGTTCATCGACCTGGCCATCAAGGGGGGCTGGGTGATGATCCCCATCGTTCTGTTGAGCCTGGTGGCGGTATATATCTTCTTTGAAAGGTGGTTCGCCATCAAGAAGGCTGCCAGGGTGGACCAGAATTTCATGAACCGGATCAAGGACTATATCATTGACGGAAAGGTGGATTCGGCCAGAACGCTTTGCGAGTCCACCGACAATCCGGTGGCCCGAATGATCGAGAAAGGAATCTCCAGGATCGGCCGCCCCCTGAATGATGTGAATGCGGCCATCGAAAATGTGGGGAGGCTCGAGGTCTATAAACTGGAGCGCGGACTTCCGACCCTGGCCACCGTGGCAGGGGGAGCCCCGATGATCGGATTCCTCGGGACAGTCATCGGAATGGTGCAGGCGTTCCACCAGATGAGTACCGCAGGCAACAACATCAATGTGGGTCAGCTCTCTGCCGGTATCTATACCGCCCTGATTACTACCGTGGCCGGACTGATCGTGGGGATCATCGCATACTTTGCATACAACTCCCTGGTGGCCAGGGTGGACAAGGTGATCAACAACATGGAGGCGGGAACATCTGAATTCATTGATCTGCTGAACGAACCGGCAAAATAGGACCACATGGCACTGAAGCCCCGGAACCGGGTACTGGATAATTTCGCCATGTCAGGAATGACCGATATCGTCTTCCTGTTGCTGATCTTTTTCATGCTGACCTCGACCCTGATCGCCCCCAATGCATTGAAAATGCTACTTCCCAGCAGGGGCCAGGTCACCGTGCAGGGTGAATCAGAAATTCCGACAGTGACCATCCACAGCGGAACCCGGATCAATGTGGACGGAATGAACGTGACCCTCGGGGAACTTGGCATGGTGCTTGATGCCCGGTTAAGGGGGGTGGCAGAACCCACCATCCGGGTGATCACCTCCCCTTCCGTCTCTGTGGGAGAAGCGGTCCAGGTCATGAACGTAGCCGCGGAAAGGAATTATACGGTGGTGCTAAAGCAGCTGTAATGGCTATTGAATCAAGGCATAAGACCAATAAGAACTTCGCCATGTCGGGAATGACCGACATCGTATTCCTGCTGCTGATCTTTTTCATGATCACCTCTACCCTGATCGCTCCTGCCTCCAGAAATGTGGATCTGCCCGAAAGCAATAACCAGACGCAGGCCAACCCGGTGCTGGTGGTCTCCATCGACCAGCAGAAGAGCATTTTCGTGGATGACCAGCAATATGGCCTGGGCGAGCTGGAAGGAGTACTGAGAAAGAAACTTGAAAACTACGGAGAAGCCCCCACCATCAGGCTCAACGCGGACCGCAACCTGAATATGGAGGAGGTGTTCGCCATCCTGGATATCGCCCGGAGGAACCGCTACAAAGTGATCCTGGGGACCAAACCGGGCTCCTGACAATACGGATCCCATGAAACTCAACCGAAGAGGACTCATAGCGACCATTGTTTACCACACCCTGCTGCTCCTGCTGCTGGTGCTGGCCGGGCTGACCTATCCGGTCCCTCCCCCGGGTGAGGAAGGGATCCTTGTGAACTTCGGGACCGATGAGACCGGACTGGGCGAAATGGAACCTGCGGGAGATGACCAGCAGGCGGGCGACCCCGAACTTCCGGTGTCCGACCCCGTACAGGACCAGGTGGAAGAAAGTACCCCGGTCACCGAAACGCTCCCTGAAGAGCAACAGCAAGCGGTGACCCCGCCCCCGCGGGAACAGCAGCGGGAGGATCAGACCCAGGATCTGGAACAGACAAGGGTGGTGGAGCCCCCCAGCCCCACACCGGAGGAGATCGAAAGGCAGCGCCAGGCAGAACTGGAACGGCAGCGGCAGGCGGAACTTGAAAGGCAGCGGCTGGAGCAGGAGCGGATCGAACGGGAGCGAAGGGAGGAGCAGGAGCGGATCGAAAGGGAGCGCCAGCAGCAGGCAGAACGCCTCAATAACCTGGGCAGGAACGCTTTCGGGAGACAAGGAGCGGGAGAGGGTGAAGGAGCTGAGGGGGTCACTGAAGGCAGCGGAAACCAGGGCGTTCCCACCGGCGACCCCAATGCG
>CAZNSZ010000052.1:24622-31611 GCA_964575865.1 uncultured Bacteroides sp.
TATCGTTCCATAAATTGAAGTTCCCCCGACACAGCTGAGAATCAATCTATTCTATTTCTCAGATCACGCGAAAAGCATCCAGCACGAGGTAGGCGATGGAGATTACCATGGCGACCATGACGAAGTAGCGGATAAAAGCGGCTCCCTTTTTAACCGCCAGCCTTGTCCCGATCCAGGCCCCGGTCATGTTCCCGACAGCCAGTACAAGTCCCATCCAGAGATGCACGTCTCCGTGAAGGAAAAAGATCACCAGGGCCACCGGGGTATAGAGAAGAATGATGAACAGCTTCAGGGCATTGGCCTTCACCAGCTCAAACCCTCCTCCCAGCACCAGACCCGTCAGCAGGAAGAACCCCACCCCGGCCTGAATGAATCCGCCGTACATGCCGATGGCAAAGAAGACCAGCACCTGCAGGACATAGGGTATGGGCGGGGTAGCTTCATGGCTCTCTATCCAGCGGCCAGGCCTGAGCAGGATAAGCAGAAAGACCACCACCATGAGGGCGGCAATAACCAGCTTCATGGCTTCGTCATTGAGGTTCACGGCGATGAAGGCCCCGGCCACGGCCCCGAGGGCGGCCGGGATCCCCACCCGGAAGCCGGCCGGGAAATCCATGATCCTGCTGCGGTGAAAACTACCCACCCCCACCACATTCTGCAGGAATATGGCGATGCGGTTGGTGCCGTTGGCCATGTTGGGGGGCAGTCCAAGTGCCATGAGGACCGGCAGGGTGATCATGGAGCCGCCCGCGGCCAGCGTATTCATAATGCCGGCTGCGATCCCGACTGCCACCACAATGATATAGGTGTACCACTCCATGCCCTGAAAATCAGGCAAACATCGGGTAATCCGCCATCATTTCGTTCACCTGCTGGCGGACCTTTTCCTTTCCGGTATAATCATCGATGTTGGTGATCACCTGGTCGATCAGTCCCACGATAACGGGGATCAGATCCTCCTTGACCCCCCGGGTGGTGATGGCCGGGGTACCGACCCTGATCCCGCTGGTCTGGAAGGGGGAACGGGAATCGAAGGGGACCATGTTCTTGTTCACTGTGATATCGGCCTCCCCCAGGGCATTCTCCACCTGCTTCCCTGTGACATCTTTGGTCTTCGACCTCAGGTCGATGAGCATCGAGTGGTTATCGGTCCCGTCCGACACCACCTTGTAGCCCAGTTTCATGAATTCTGCTGCCATCTTCTTGGCATTCTTTTTCACCTGCTTCTGGTACAGCCTGAAATCTTCGGTCAGCGCCTCACCGAAGGATACGGCTTTTGCGGCGATGATGTGTTCGAGCGGCCCTCCCTGGATCCCCGGGAACACCGCGGAATTGAGGAGCGAGGACATTTTCCGTACCACCCCTTTCTTGGTGGCCCGTCCCCAGGGGTTGTCAAAATCTTTCCCGACCAGAATGATGCCCCCCCTGGGTCCCCTCAGGGTTTTGTGGGTGGTCGAGGTGACAATGTGCGCATGCTTCAGGGGATTATCCAGCAATCCGGCGGCGATCAGCCCTGCCGGGTGGGCCATGTCGACCATGAACAGTGCACCCACCTTATCGGCGATTTCACGCATCCGCTTATAGTCCCACTCCCTGGAATAGGCGGAGGCCCCGCCCACCAGCAGTTTGGGCTTCTCCTTGATTGCAAGTTCCTCCATGGCATCGTAATCCACCCGCCCGGTTTTCTCGTCCAGCCCGTAGGAGACCGCATTGTAAAGGATCCCCGAGCTGTTGACCGGCGAACCGTGTGAAAGGTGGCCTCCATGGGAGAGGTCCAGACCCATAAAGGTGTCACCCGGCTCCATGACAGTCAGGAACACGGCCATGTTGGCCTGTGCCCCCGAGTGTGGCTGCACATTGGCATATTCGGCACCGTAAAGCTGACAAAGCCTGTCAATGGCCAGCTGTTCCACGGCATCGATCACTTCACATCCCCCGTAGTACCTGTGGCCAGGATATCCTTCCGCGTATTTGTTGGTCAGACACGATCCCATGGCTTCCATTACCTGGGGACTTACAAAATTTTCGGATGCGATCAGCTCGATCCCCCGCTTCTGGCGGTGATGCTCATGATCGATAAAAGTGAATAGTTCCAGATCCCGCTTCATCTATGGAAAATTTATTAATCTTTTCCAAAGTTAATCTTTATTCCCTGTAATGCCCGGAAAGTTTTTTCGTCTTTTGTGAAAAACATCACCCTCCATGTCCCTGACTCAATTCAGGCAAACCCTCCGCCTGCTTTTCAAAGAGAAGAAAATCACCCTGCTGAATATGGCCGGACTGTCTGTCAGCCTGGCCTGCACCCTGTTCATGCTGCTCTGGGTGACCGACGAACTCAGTTACGACCGGTTCCATGCTGATTTCCAAAGGCTTTACAGGGTCGAAGAAGACCAGTACTACAGCGGCAAGGAGCCCTATCACGTCAATGTGACCCCCTACGTATCGGGACCAGTCTGGGCGGAGGAGGTTCCGGAGATCGAGATGCAGTGCCGCAGGGCATGGTCCGGAGGCAGGCTGTTTATTCACGGGGACCAGAAGTTCTTTGAGGATGCCATCTATGCGGTGGATTCAACCTTTTTTGACCTCTTCGGATTTTCCTTCAAATACGGCGATCCTGGCGGATCTCTGAGGGATCCCTACACCCTTGTGCTCAGCGAGGAGACCGCTACGAAATACTTCGGGGATACCAATCCGGTGGGCCAGGTCATCGAAGTGGACCAGGAACATGCTTTCACAGTAAGCGGAGTGCTTGAAAAACTTCCCCGGAATACCATCCTCAGGTTCGAGATCCTGATCCCCTGGAGCTTCCTGCAGACCAACCGCCTGTACGAGGAAAACTGGGGCGCCAACTCCATCCAGACCTACGTGAGGCTGCAGGAAGGGGCCGTCGATTCGGCGGTGAACCGAAAAATCACCCAGGTGACCGACAAGTACAAGGAAAACAACACCATCGATTATATGGTGGCCCCTTTTTCAAGGATCCACCTTCATTCCTATTTCGGCTACGGCAGGTCCCCGGGCGCCGTTGTTTATGTCTGGATCTTTACAGCCATCGCCGTGTTTGTCCTGCTGATCGCCTGTATCAACTTCATGAACCTTTCCACCGCCCGCGCTTCGGTAAGGAGCAAGGAGATCGGGCTGCGCAAGCTCAACGGTGCCTCCCGTGGCAACCTGGTCCGGAAACACCTGGCCGAGTCGCTGCTGCAAACGATGATCGCCGTGGTGGTCGCCACATTGCTGGTGCTGGCCCTGCTTCCCCGGTTCAACCAGCTTGCAGGGAAGGAGCTTGAACCCGGCATCCTTTTTTCCCTGCCGTTCCTGGGGGGGATCCTCGTGGTGATTCTGCTGACCACCCTGCTGGCCGGCGGATACCCGGCCCTCTACCTTTCGGCAGTCCGGCCCCTGGTGGCCATCAGGGACCAGTCCGATCCAAGGACCGGATCCGGATTGCTGAGAAAAATCCTGGTGGTGTTTCAATTCGCCCTGGCAGTCATCCTGATCACCGGGGCGCTGGTGGCCTCCAGGCAACTCTCGTTCATGCGCAAAGCGGATCTGGGGTACGAACCATCCGGCCTTGTACATATTCAGCTCAGGGGACAGCTTCAAAAGGAGTATGCATTGCTGAAAGAGGAATTCTCCCGTCTTCCCGGTGTCCTTTCCACCACCGCCTCCATGCAGCCCCCTTACCGCATCGGGAGCAATGCGGGAGGGATCTCCTGGGAAGGGAAAGATCCAGAACAGGACATCCTGGTCTCGTTCACGGCGGTCCATTATGATTTTGCCGGAACCATGGGCATCACCCTGGCTGAAGGGCGCGATTTCTCGGCTGAATATCCGGGTGACATGCTTCAGGATACGGTGGCCGGTTTCATCCTGAACAAAACCCTTGCCCGGATGACAGGGAAGGATGAACTGATCGGTGAGAAAATCGACTTTCTGGGAATTAAAGGAATTGTGGTGGGTGTCATGGAGGATTACCATTTTCAGCCCCTGGGGAACCAGATCGAACCCATGGTGGTGGCCCCTGCATTTCCCGAACAGCTGCCCCATATGATCGTCCGGCTGGCGAAGGGGGATCAGGAAGGGACCCTGAGGCAGATCGAAGAGAAATGGAACGAATTGTTCCCTCAGTACCCCTTCGGATATGAGTTTGTGGAAGAAGTCATCGATGGCATGTACCGCTCTGAGGAGCGGATGGCATCGCTGCTGGGGATCTTTACCCTGGTGGCCATGATCCTGGCCGCAACTGGACTCTTTGCACTGGCGTCGTTCACGGCCGAACGGCGGACCAGGGAGATTGGCATACGCAAGACCCTGGGGGCGCTCGACAGCCAGATCACCCTGATGATGCTCAGGGACTTCTCACTCTATATCATTCTTTCACTGGTCATTGCCATACCCGCAGTGTGGCTGGTTGCCCGATGGTGGCTGGAAGATTTCTCCTACCGGATCTCCCTCACCCCCGATATCTTCCTGATCACTGCCTTTGCAACAGGCGCGGTGGCGGTCCTCACAGTTGCCTATCATGCATTCAGGGCATCGCGGACCAATCCTGTCCTGGCCCTGCACCATGAATAGCATCAGGCGGAAAGCAGCTGGTGGATCAGCAGAGGTACCGTCATTGGATCAGGAGAGGAACCGCCGTTATATCAGGCGAAGATCAGCTGGTGGATCAGGTAGAATATGGCTGCGAGCACTGCTCCCGTAAAGGGTCCGAATACAGGGACCCATGCATAGTCCCACCCGGACTTTCCTTTCATCTTCATGGGAAGCAGGGTGTGCATGATCCGGGGCCCCAGGTCCCTTGCCGGGTTGATGGCATAACCGGTGGTCCCCCCCAGGGAGAGGCCGATGGCGGTCACCAGCAATGCCACCGGCAGGGCTCCCAGCGTACCCAGTCCCAGCTTTGCTTCGCTGGTCTCACCCAGGCTGATGGATGGTTCTGCGATGTACAGGATCACAAAAATTAGCACGAAGGTTCCGATCATTTCGCTGACAAAATTGATCGGAAGGTTCCGGATCGCGGGAGCAGTGGAAAAACAGGAAAGCTGAGCGCCGCTCTCCTCCGTGCGATCGAAATGGTCCTTGTAGAACAGCCATACCGTGAAGGCACCGCCTGCAGCTCCCACCATCTGGGCTGCCATGAACGGGAATACCTTGATCCAGGGGAACAATCCCGCTGCCGCAAGCCCCAGGGTTACGGCCGGATTGATATGTGCCCCTGAAACCGGACCGGCCACAGCCACCCCGGTAAATACGCCCAGTCCCCACCCCAGGGAGATGGCGACCCATCCGCCGGCATGACCTTTGGTGTCTTTCAGTACCACGTTGGCCACCACCCCGTTCCCGAGCAGGATCAGGAGATAGGTTCCGATAAATTCAGCGATGATCTGGTTCATAGGTTGGTTAGAGGTTAGAGGTTAGAGGTTAGTTTAGAAGTCGAAAGTTGAAAGTCGAAAGTTGAAAGTCGTTTGATGTTAGGGGATTAGGTGTCCCAGCGCTTGGACCTTTCCACGGCTTTTTCCCATCCTGCGAGCAGCGCTGTCAGATCCTTCTGATCAATGCTGCTGCGGAAGGTGCGTTCCTCCACCCACTGGTCGGCGATCAGTTCCACACCGGGCCAGTAACCCACCGCAAGCCCTGCCAGGTAAGCTGCACCCAGGGCCGTGGTTTCGATGGTCCTCGGACGGGTGACCGGGATGCCCAGGATATCCGCCTGAAACTGCATCAGCAGGTTGTTGACCACTGCGCCTCCGTCCACCTTCAGTTCCCGGATCGAGATCCCCGCGTCGTCCTCCATGGCCCGGATCACATCATATACCTGGAAAGCAATGCTTTCCAGCGCCGCCCTGGCCAGGTGCGCCGCCTTCACCCCCCGGGTCAGGCCGGCGATCATTCCCCGTGCATACGGATCCCAGTGTGGTGCACCCAAACCCGTAAAAGCAGGAACAAAATAGACCCCCCCGTTGTCCTCCACCTCCGATGCCAGTTTCTCCACATCCGCCGATTCCTTTATCAGTCCCAGCCCGTCGCGCAGCCACTGGATGACCGCTCCGCTGATAAATATGCTCCCCTCAAGGGCATAGGTGGTCTCGTCACCGAGTTTCCATGCCACCGTGGTCACCAGGTTGTTCTTTGAAACAACCGGTGTCCGGCCCGTATTGCAGAGGATGAAACAACCTGTCCCGTAGGTATTCTTTACCGTTCCTTCGGTAAGGCACATCTGGCCGAAGGTCGCTGCCTGCTGGTCACCGGCGATCCCCGCGATGGGCAGTACCACGGGCAATACCCCTTCTGCTGTCTCCCCGTATATCTCCGAGGAAGAGCGCACCTCCGGGAGGACAGACACGGGGATCCCGAACAGGTCGAGCAGTTCCTGGTCCCATTGCAGGGTATGGATATTGAACAGCATGGTCCGGCTCGCATTGCTCACATCGGTCACATGCACTTTTCCCTTCGTGAGGTTCCAGATCAGCCAGGAGTCCACGGTTCCGAAAGCCAGCTCTCCCCTGTCGGCCTTGTCCCGGGCTCCCGGTACATGATCCAGTATCCATTTCCATTTGGTAGCCGAGAAATAGGCATCCACTACCAGTCCCGTCTTGTCCCTGATCAGCTGTTCTTTCCCCTCGGCCTTTAGCTGATCACAGGTGGAGGCGGTCCTCCGGTCCTGCCAGACAATCGCATTGCATACGGGCTTGCCGGTGGTGCGGTCCCACGCCACGGCGGTTTCGCGCTGGTTGGTGATCCCTATGGCAGCCACCTCCCGGGCCCAGATCCCGGCTTCGCGCATGGCTTCGCGCATGACCTGCAACTGGGAGGTCCAGATCTCCACCGGATTGTGCTCCACCCATCCGGGTTTCGGGAAAAGCTGGGTGAATTCTTTCTGGCTCATTCCGGCGATTTGCCCCGATTCATTGAAAACGATGGCGCGGGAGCTGGTGGTTCCCTGGTCAACAGATAGAATATAAGTTTGTGGCATGGTGGTTAGT
>CAZNSZ010000053.1:0-21502 GCA_964575865.1 uncultured Bacteroides sp.
GACATCCAGAAGTTTCACCAGTATGGCATCCTGGTTCATGCGGGATGCATCGTGGGTTTTGACCATGACGATGTTACCATTTTTCGTGTACAGTTTGATTTTTTCGACCAGCTGGGGATCCCCAATATTCAGGTGATGCCGCTTCAGGCCCCTGACGGTTCACCGCTGATGAGGAGAATGATCAGGGAAGGCCGCTATATCGACTGGGAGCAGGCCACCCGGGAACATCCGGGAGAATTCAATTCCCTGAATACGTTTACGATACAGCCTAAATTAATGACCCACCAGGAGCTACGGCAGGGCCTCGGCTGGTTGCTTCATCAACTCTATGAACCCCGGCATTTTATCCGCAGGATGGAGCACTTCTTCAAAAACTATGATGAATCTGCCGTTAAAACCCAGCTTCAAATCCCGGCACAGGGATTGGACTGGTACAGCATAGGGGTGGTACTCAGGATCGGGTACTACCTGGCTACCAAGGCCACAGTGCAACATAGAAGCATCTTCTTTGAAATGTACAGAGCGGCCAGCCGGTCAGATCACCCGCACAGGTGGTTGTTCCTGATCAATTTCTACTTTTCACTGCTAAACACCCGGGAAATCATTCACCATTCGTTTCCTGAGCCGGATCTGATTAATGATCACTTCATTCCAGGGGACCAGATCGCATCCAGGCCGGATTCCCACCCCACCCAGCTCGTCGAAGAAGAAATCCCTTTCTAGAGACCCTCTTCGTTGCTGGAAGAAACAGGACCGAATACAGACCAGAATGTGTGAAGACCGGATCCTGTGACGATCCTTAAGTCTTTACAGGGCGAAATGATTCCGGTCTCCGAAGCCACCCTGCGTAATGTTACCAATACTCGAAGCCTCCCCGGCGAAATGATTCCGGTCTCCGAAGCCACCCTGCGTAATGTTACCAATACTCGAAGCCTATAATTTGGCGTCATACGCCAAATTTCAGCGAGAGATTGGTAACATGGAGCTAGTCTACATTGTCATGCAGGTAGGAGTTATCGGGCCTCAGCCTGGGCCCCTCCTCCCCGTCGCCCTCGTCGGTCAGCCTGAACCTGGAGACCTCCTTGTCCTCGGAATGCTTTTCGTGATCGATCTGGATCTTCTTGCGCACATAGGCCGGTACGTTTTCCAGTTCCTCGATCTCATCGTCCCCCGAACCGGAGAGGTACCCGCGGTCCTTCAGCTTCTCATGGGTCTCCTTCAGGTGCTTCAGCCGTTCGGCCATTTTTTTCTCCTTCTCCTCGGGAGACATGTCCTTGGCCTGGTCCATCAGGATGTATTCCTCAGCGCGCTCGCGCTCCTTCACATCAAATTCCAGCGACTTCTGGTGCGGGGTGGACTGCGACCGCTGTTCGCGCCCGCTGCGTTCGGGTCCCGAATCCCGCAGCGGGACCAGGTGCTTCTGTTTCTTGCCCACGTACACCTCCGGGATGCTGTTCATCTTAAACCCGGTGGCGATTACGGTGACACTGATCTTTTCTCCCAGTGCTTCATCACTGCCCATCCCCCAGATCAGCGTGGTATCCCGGGAGGAAGCACTGACCACATAATCGGTGATCTCCGAGATCTCATCCATGGTGATCTCCTCCGATCCTGAGGTGATGTTCAGCAGTACGCTGCGCGCCCCGGTGATGTCGTTGTTGTTCAGGAGCGGAGAGGTCAATGCTTCCGCAATGGCCTGGTGGGCCCGGTTCTCACCGGTGGCCGTGGCCGAACCCATGATGGCCACACCGCTGTTCTGCATCACGGTCTGCACATCCGCAAAATCCACATTGATATAACCGTGGACGGTAATGATCTCCGCAATCCCTTTGGCCGCGATCGCCAGCACATCATCTGCCTTTTCGAAGGCATTGCTCACTTTCAGGTTCCCGTATATCTCCCTCAGCTTTTCATTGTTGATCACCAGCAGGGAGTCCACATGGTCCTTGAGCGCGTTGATGCCCTCGATGGCCTGGTTGATCCGCTCGGGACCCTCGAACCGAAATGGGATGGTGACTATGGCAACGGTCAGTATTCCCATCTCTTTGGCCACGCTGGCAATGATCGGTGCGGCGCCGGTACCGGTCCCTCCACCCATGCCGGCAGTGATGAATACCATGTTGGTATTGCTGGAGAGGATCTCCCGGATCCTGTCCACACTCTCCATGGCTGCCTCCTTCCCGATGGCCGCCTTGCTGCCGGCTCCCCGGCCCTCAGTCAGCGCATCGCCCAGCTGAAGCTTCACCGCAACCGGGCTGTTGTGCAGTGCCTGGGCATCCGTATTGCACACCACGAAATTCACATCCTTGATGCCCTTCTTGTACATGTGGTTCACTGCATTGCTCCCTCCTCCTCCGACACCGATCACTTTGATGATCGACGAACGTTCGGGCGGCAGGTCAAAATTCATTAAATCTTCCATGGGATTGTGTTTATCTACATTTTCACATCACTTTCATCGAATATGTCGCTGAGGGTGTTTTTGAGGCTCTCCAGGATCCTTCCCTTCCGGATCCCCCTCCTCACCTTCTTCTCCTCCTCGGTAAACTCCTCTGCGAGCACCTCCGACTCCTGCTTCTGGTCCAGGACCATCACTTCCCGCTTCTCCTCGTAATACTCGAGCCCTTTCAGCAGCAAGCCCACCGACGTGGAGAACATGGGCTGGTTGATCTCATCCAGGGTATCGGCAGCCAGCCGGTCCCCGGGGAACCCGATCCGCACATCCATTCCGGTCTTGAATTTCACCAGCTGGTTCAGGTGTTTCAGCATGGATCCCCCTCCGGTCAGTACGATCCCGGCACTCAGTTTATCCATGTAGCCCGAATTCTCGATCTCGTAGCTGACCGCATCGATGATCTCCTCCATCCTGGACTGAATGATATAGGCCAGGCTCCGGAAACTGATCTCCTTGGGATCCCTTCCCGAGATACCGGGGATGGTGACCACTTTGTCCTCCTGGGCCAGGTCCCCCAGGGCGGAACCGAACTGGATCTTCAGTGATTCAGCCTGACGCTGCAGGATGGCACACCCTTCCTTGATGTCGCGGGTGATCACATTTCCCCCGAAGGGGATCACTGCCGTATGACGGATCACATCGTCATAATAGACAGCCACGTCGGTGGTGCCACCCCCGATATCCACCAGGGCCACCCCTGCCTCCTTTTCATCCTCGGTGAGCACAGCCGCACTGGAGGCCAGCGGTTCCAGGACCAGTTGCTTGACATCCAGTCCCACCCGGTTGATGCATTTTTCGATGTTCCGGGCCGAAGAGATCTGTCCGATCACAATATGGAAATTGGCTTCAAGCCTTTTCCCGAACATCCCCACGGGATTCTTCACTCCGGTTTCATTATCCACAATATAACTCTGGGGCAGCACATGGATGATCTCCTCACCCACGTCCACAGGGATCTTGTACATGTCATTGATGAGGTTCTGCAGATCATCCCTGGTGATCTCCTCATCATAGGCATCCCTGTTGATGTACCCCCTGTTCCGGACAGACTTGATGTGCTGTCCCGCGATCCCCACAAACACCTCATTGAATTTGATCCCCGACTGCCGGATGGCCTCGGTGGAGGTGGTCTGGATCGCATTCACGGTCTCCTCGATATTGAGTACCACACCACGCTTCACCCCTTTGGACGGTGTCTGGCTGATCCCCAGGATCTCCAGTTTGCCCTGTTCATTCAGGCGCCCAACCAGGCTGACGATCTTGGTGGTTCCAATATCGACCGCAGCTACGATTTTTTCCTTTGTTGCCATAGTCTTAACGTTTTGAACATATTACCTGATTTGTATATTTTAAATTGATGGTTTCATAGGTATTCCAGCCGTACCTGGAGAGTCCCTGGCGGTACAGGAGCTCCAGGTTCCTCAGTTTCTTTTCCCACTGATCCATGCTTCCCATCAGGACCTGGTGGGCCCCCACCCGCGGGATCAGCTCCACCTCTCCGTTGCGGTCCACATAGATCTGGACAATCTGCGCACTCCAGAGGGGATGGTCGGTCAGATAGGTGGTGAATTCCAGGAGTTCGCCGAACGGTCCGGCCCTTCCTTCGGCCACATTACCGGGGATGTGTCCAGATACCAGCAGGGTCCTGGGGGTGAAATGACCGGACAGGGGAAGACGGTGGCCCTCCCTGTCGAGGTAGTAGCCCGTTTCCCCGTCGGGCATCATCCTTACCAGCGGAATCCGCTGTTCTACCCTGACTTCAAGGCGGCCAGAAATATCTTTGCTCACTTCCGCATTGCGGATGTAAGGATTCTCTTCAAGGAGTTCCTCCAGCCCTTTCAGCCCGATCTCGGTGAGCGGGTAGCCCTGAAGCGGCATTCCCGATTTCTCCAGGATCGCCCGCACATCGGCACCCGTCACGAACCTGCTCAGGGCCGTATCGGACAGCTCCACATCGATCCTGTTGCAGACCACCTTACCGGCTTCGCCCGAAACGAATCCAAGGACCACCACGAACCAGGCGGTGATGGCCACCCATGCCACTATTTTCAACAGGACCTTCATTACATTCTGCTCATCCAATCCTTTAATGGTTCAACAAACTGATGGATATCCCCCGCACCCATGGTAACCAGCAGCTCCGGCTTTTTCTCTTTCACCACCCGCATCAGCTGCTCCCTGGAGATCAGGACCTTGTCTTTAAGCTTCACCTGATTGAAGATGATGGAAGAGGTGACACCCGGTATGGGTTCCTCCCTGGCGGGGTAGATCTGCATCAGGATCAGATCATCCAGCAATTCGAGGCTCCGTGCGAATTCCTCAGCGAAATCACGGGTCCTCGAAAAGAGATGGGGCTGGAAGATCCCTGTCAGTTTTTTCCCGGGGAAGAGGCCGCGCACCGAGTTGAGGAACGCCCTGATCTCCTCCGGGTGGTGTGCATAATCATCGATGTAGACCTTGTCCGGGCGGTGGACCTGCAGGTCCACCCTCCGCTCCACCCCCTGGTATGTGGCCACTGCTTTGGCGATCACATCCGGGGTGATCCCCAGCTGATGGGAAACGGCAATGCTGGCAAGCACATTCTCCACCTGTATCCTGCCCGGTATCTTCAGGGTAAGGTCAGGAATGATCAGTTCGGGGGTGACCACTGTAAAGACAAAGCCCAGTCCCTCCTGCCTGAGCCGGGTCACATGGTAATCCGCCTTCGGATTGTCCAGCGAATAGGTATACCGCTCCAGGGTATCGGGAATGCGGGGAGTGAGCCCGTGCTTGTACACCAGCTTTCCCTTGTCCCGGATCTGGGAGATATAGTCCTCAAATCCCTTGATGATGTTCTCTTTCGAATGGTAGATGTCCAGGTGATCCGCATCCATGGCCGAAACCACCGCAATTTCCGGGAAAAGGGTGAGAAAGGAACGGTCATATTCATCTGCCTCGGCAATGATCACCTTCGAGGCAGGATCCAGGTAAAGGTTGCTGCCGCTGTTTTTGCTCACTCCGCCCAGGAATGCGTTGCATCCCAGTTTGGAATGGTGAAGGATATGCGCCAGCATGCATGAGATGGAAGTCTTGCCGTGGGTGCCTGCCACTCCGATTCCCCTGCCCGTATTGAAGACCTCACCCAGGGCCACCGCCCTTTTGATCACCCGAAATCCCCTTTTCCGGAAATAGCTGAGTTCCTGGTGATGCTCAGGAACGGCCGGGGTGTAAATGACCAGTGTGCGTTCCGGGTTACGGAACCCGTCAGGGATCAGTTTTGAACTGTCCTCAAAATGGATGTCGATGCCTTCGCGCATCAGCCGGTCCGTCAGCGGGGTGGAGACCCGGTCATAGCCGGCCACATCCTTACCCTGGCTCAGGAAGTACCGGGCAAGGGCACTCATTCCGATGCCGCCGGCTCCGATAAAATAGACGCTATCCAGATTGGCCCAGATCATCATTCAGTTCACCAGTTTGATTACCTCGGCTGCGATGCGGTGGGAAGCATCCGCCACGCCAAGCTTTTGTATATTCTCAGACAATGTTTTGCGCTCTTCCTTATCCTCCAGAAGCTCCATCATGGTATTCACCAGGTGTGTTCCGGCCCGGTTGTCAGGGACCATCAGCGCAGCCTGACAGTCCACCAGCGCCCGTGCATTCCAGGTCTGGTGGTCCTCGGCCACATTGGGTGAAGGCACCAGGATCGCCGGTTTACCGACCAGGCAAAGCTCCGAGATGGTGATGGCCCCGGCCCGGGAGACGATGATATCGGCCACCTGGTAGGCCTGTTCCATGGCGGAGATGAATGGAACCACACGGATGTTGCTCAGGCCGCTTTCCCTCACCGCCCTTTCGGCCTCCCCGGCATAGGCGGTTCCGCACTGCCAGAGAAGCTGGACGTCCGGGCGGTCGAAACGTTGGATGCCCTCCATCATACACCGGTTGATCGTTCCCGCTCCCTGGCTTCCCCCCATCACCAGGCATACCCTCCTGCCCGCCTGGAGTCCGAGCAGTTCCAGGGCCTCTTCACTCTTTCCCTTATAGCCGATGAGGCTCCTGCGCACCGGATTCCCGGTGAGTTTGATTTTCTTCCCCGGAAAATAGCGTTCCATCCCCTCGTAGGCCACACAGATCACCTTTGCCGAACGCGCCAGCAGCCGGTTGGTCACTCCCGCATAGGAATTCTGCTCCTGGATCAGGATGGGGATCCCCTTCCTTGCAGCGGCACGCAATATGGGACCGCTGGCATACCCCCCCACCCCGACAGCTGCATGGGGACGGAATTCCCTGATGATCTTTCTTGACCGTATCATACTGACAGCCAGCTTATAGAAAAATTTGAAGTTTTTGAATACTGCCTTCCGCTGAAACCCTGCCACCGGCAATCCCCTGATGGGATAGCCTGCAGCGGGGACCTTTTCCATCTCCATTCTTCCCAGCGCCCCCACAAACAGGAATTCGACGGACGGATCGATCTCCCTGAGGGCATCGGCGATGGCGATGGCCGGAAAAACATGGCCCCCGGTTCCCCCTCCTCCGATCAGTATGCGGTATGGCCCCCCCTTATCCATTGATCTCAAATTCAGGCTGGTTCACAGGTTCCTTCTCACCCTTCCCCGCCGGTTTTCTCCGGGCACGCTGCTGCGGATTTTCCCGCGATGACACCCTGGTATTCTTTTCTCCGGGTTCCGCATCGCCTTCCCTGCCGCCATCCCCTTCCCGGTCTCCCTCAACATTTCCTTCCCCATCCAGTTCTTTGGTCCCCCAGCTTACCGAAAGGATCATCCCTGTGGCCATGCTGGTGAAAAAGATGGACGATCCCCCCATGCTCACCAGCGGAAGGGTCTGCCCCGTGACCGGGACCAGACCCACGGCCACCGCCATATTGATGAAGGCCTGAAGGACCAGTCCCATGGAGAGCCCGAAGGCCAGGAAAGCGCCGTATGTGCTCCGGCTCCTCCGTATGATCAGGCCGGCCCTGAAGAAGAGCCACAGATAAAGGGCCAGTACCAGTACACCGCCGATGAGGCTGCCGTATTCCTCGATGATGATGGCATAGATGAAATCCGAGTAGGGGTGGGGCAGCAGGTTGCGCTGCGTACTGTTTCCGGGTCCTTTCCCGAACAGGCCACCCTGGACGATGGCTACTTTGGCCTGGTCGGCCTGGTAGTTATCGCCTTCCCCGTCCACATACGCCTCAATCCTGTTTTTCCAGGTGGCGATCCTTCCTTCGTTGTCCAGCAGGAGTGCACCACCGATAAAGATCGAGAGTGCGAACACTCCGGAAAAGATCATCAGAGCCAGGTATTTCACAGGGATCCTGCCTACGAACATGAGCGAAAAAGCGGTCAGGAACAGGATGGCCGCCGTGCTGAAATTGGCAGGTAGGATCAGCGCACAGGTCACCACAATGGCCAGGGCGATCTTTCCAAACACCCCTTTGAATTCTTTGATATTGTTCTGGTTCACCGACAGAACCTTGGCGATGAACATCACCAGGGCAATTTTGGCAAAATCGGAGGGCTGCACGGTCAGGCCCGTTCCCGGGATCTGGAGCCAGCGGGTGGCTTCGTTGATATTGGTCCCGATCACCAGGGTCAGCACCAGCAGCGGGATGGCCAGGTAGAGCGCGAACACCGAGACCCGGCTGAAGACTTTATAGGGCACCAGGTGAACAAAGAAGATGATCAGGAGTCCAAGGAGGATAAATTTAAGCTGACGGAACAGGTAGAAGAAGGTGTTCCCCGACCGGTGCTGGTAAGCCAGTGACCCGGTGGAGCTGTAAACGGAGAGGAGCGATATGACCAGCAGGATCAGTATGACGATCCAGATGACCCTGTCCCCTTTGATATATTTCCTGATCTTCACAATTTCTTCTCTTTTCCCCTAACTTCTAACCCCTAACATCTATCCTCTAACTCACTTTCGACTTTCGACTTTCGACTTTCGACTTTATAAGGCCCTGACAGCCGCCTTGAACTGGCGGCCCCGGTCCTCAAAACTCTCGAACAGGTCGAAACTGGCGCATGCCGGGGACAACAACACCGTCTCCCCGTCCTGGGCCAGGTAATAGGCGGCCCTGACCGCGTCCTCCATGCTGCCGGTCTCCACAATGGATTCCACCCGTCCCTGGAAAGCCTCCACGATCCGGTGGTTGTCCTTGCCCAGGCAGACGATCGCTTTGACCTTGTTCTCCACCAGGTTGAACAACTCGCTGTAATCGTTGCCCTTGTCGATCCCGCCGGCAATCCATACGGCCCTCCCCTTCACGCTCTCCAGCGCGTACCAGGTGGAATTCACATTGGTGGCCTTTGAATCGTTGATGAAACTGATCCCGTGCACCTTCATCACCTGTTCAAGCCTGTGCTCCACACCCTGGAAGTCCATGAGCGCCTCGCGGATCACATCGTTCCTTATCTTCAGCACGTTCCCTGCGATTCCGGCTGCCATGCTGTTGTATGTATTGTGCCGTCCTTTCAGGGAAAGCTCATGCACGGACATGGAAAAGTCCACATCCTCGAATTCGATCCGCAACCTTTCCCCATGCTCCACCCAGGCCACATCTTTCTCCTTCTTCTCGTAGGCAAAGGGCAGCTGCTCAGCCTTGGAGACGATCTTCTCCAGCTCCTTGATGGTGATCTCATCGTCCGAGCAGAAGACAAAATATTCGTCCTCCGTCAGGTTCTGGGTAATGCGGAATTTGGAGTCCACATAATTCTGAAAATTATAGTCGTAGCGGTCCAGGTGGTCGGGGGTGATGTTCAGCAGGATGGCGATATCGGCCTTGAACCCGTACATCCCGTCCAGCTGAAAGCTGCTGAGCTCCAGCACGTAGTAATCATAATTCTCCGTGGCCACCTGGTAGGCGAAGCTCCTTCCCACATTACCCGCCATCCCCACGTTCAGCCCGGCTTTCCGCATCATGTGATGGATCAGGGAGGTGGTGGTGGTTTTTCCGTTGCTTCCCGTGATACAAATCTTCTTGGCACCGGTGAACCGTCCCGCAAACTCAATCTCGGAGATGATCCGGATCCCTTTCTTCCGGAGCAACTTGACGATGGGTGCGCTCTCGGGGATTCCCGGACTCTTGATGACCTCGCTGGCGTTGGTGATCAGCCGTTCGGTATGTCCCCCCGATTCATAGATGATCTGGTACTCGTCGAGCATCTCCCGGTAAAAGGGCTTGATCCGGCCGGCATCCGACACGAACACATCGTATCCCTTGTGCCTGGCCAGGATGGCCGCTCCGGTTCCGCTTTCACCGGCTCCAAGGATGACTATTCGTTCTCTGTTTTCCATAGGGTTTATCTGGTTTTATCTGATTTTCAGGGTGATGACCGAGATGACGGCCAGGATGAGCCCCACAATCCAGAAGCGGGTCACAATCTTGGCTTCCGGGTATCCTTTTTTCTGGTAATGGTGGTGCAGGGGAGCCATCAGGAAGATCCTGCGACCTTCCCCGAATTTGATCCTGGTGCGTTTGAAGTAGGCCACCTGCAGTACAACCGACAGGCTCTCTGCCAGGTATATGCCGCACAGGACCGGGATCAGCAGCTCCTTCCGGATCACCACCGCAAACACGGCGATGATGCCCCCCAGGGCCAGGCTTCCCGTATCTCCCATGAATACCGTGGCGGGATAGGAGTTGTACCAGAGGAAACCGATGGTGGCCCCGATAAACGCACTGGCATAGACCACCAGCTCTCCCGCCCCCGGGATGAACATGATATTCAAATAATTGGAATAGATGATGTTTCCGGAGACCCAGGCGAGGATCCCCAGGGTGGCGCCGATGATGGCTGCCGATCCGGTGGCCAGTCCATCCAGTCCGTCTGTCAGGTTGGCCCCGTTGGAGACCGAGGTGACGATAAAGATCACAGCCAGGACAAAGACTACCCAGACCAGCTGGTCCGCATATTTCCCGGCGAACCAGACCAGCCATTTATAATTGAACTCATTGTTCTTCACAAAGGGGATGGTGGTCAGGGGTTGTTTGTGTTCCTGCACCACAAAGAGTTTCCCCCCGTCATCCACCTGCATCTCCTCGGTCTTGTATTCCTCGAAATTCTCCTCGGTGATGGGGATGCGTTCCCTGATCATCACATCTTCGCTCAGGTAAAGGGTGACGCCGACGATGAGTCCCAGTCCGATCTGCCCGAAAATCTTGAATTTGCCGCGCAATCCCTCTTTGTTCTTTTTAAATACCTTGATGTAGTCGTCCAGAAAGCCGATGAGGCCCAGCCAGAAGGTGGCCACCAGCATCAGGATGATATAGATGTTGGTCAGGTCCGCAAACAGCAATACCGGGATGATGATGGAAGCCAGAATGATGATCCCTCCCATGGTAGGCGTGCCCTGCTTCTGCTTCTGGCCCTCGAGACCCAGGTCCCGTACCGATTCCCCGATCTGTCTGCGGTGCAGGAAGCGGATGATCCGTTTCCCGATGATCATGGAGATCACCAGTGAGGTGATCACGGTAAACGCGGCCCTGGAGGAGAGGTACTGGAACAGTCCCGTGCCGGGAATGTCAAACTGATCGAGGTATGTGAACAGGTGGTATATCATCGCTATCCGTTCAGGTTCAGTTGAAGGGTCTCCATGTCATCGAAAGGGATTTTCTCCCCCCTGATCTCCTGTGTTTTTTCGTGTCCTTTCCCGGCCACCAGGATGATGTCATCCTGCCCTGCCAGCATGCAGGCAGTCCGGATGGCTTCTTTCCGGCTCACAATGCTCAGGGTGCGTTCCAGCAGCTGCTCCGGGATCCCTTCCATCATCTCCCTGATGATCGCCTCGGGATCCTCGTCCCTGGGATTATCGGAAGTCAGAATGACCCTGTGGCTGCCGGTTGCCGCAATCCTCCCCATGTCGGGGCGCTTGCCCCGGTCACGGTTGCCTCCGGCCCCCACCACCGTGATAATCCTGCCGCCTTTCACGTTGACCTCCTGGAGGGTTTCCAGGATCCGCTCCAGCGCGTCGGGAGTGTGGGCGTAATCCACCACCGCGGAAATTCCACCGGGGGAATGATAAATCTGGAACCTCCCCTCAGCCGGGTGCAGCAGGCTGAGGGTGCGGAGCACCTCCTCCCGGTGGTGCCCCAGCAGAACGGCCACCCCGTAAACGGCCATCAGGTTGCTGGCGTTGAACCGGCCCGCCAGGTTCACCCATACCTCGGCATCGCCGATCATCAGGCCGGTACCCTCCAGGTGCATCTCCCCTATCTTCCCGGTGAAATCGCTGAGGGTTCGGAGGCTGTATGTGTGGGGTTCGGCCCGGCAGTTCTGGAGCATTACCCTCCCGTGCTTGTCATCGGCATTGACAAGGGCGAAGGATCCGGCAGGAAGCTGATCGAAGAAGCGCTTTTTCGCCTGGAGGTAGGCGTTGAAATCGGGATGGTAATCGAGGTGGTCCCGGGTGAGGTTGGTGAAAACCCCGCCACTGAAATCAAGTCCCGTGGTGCGTTCCTGATCCACCGCGTGGGAGGAGACCTCCATGAAGCAGTATTCGCATCCCCGGTCCGCCATCTCCCTCAGCAGGGCATTGATCCGGACCGGATCGGGGGTGGTGTGGGTGGCGGATCTGACCTCCTCCCCGATCTTCACCCGGATGGTGGAAAGCAGTCCGGCAGCATAACCCAGCTGTGCATGCAGCTGGTGCAGCAGCGTCACGATGGTGGTTTTGCCGTTGGTTCCGGTCACCCCGACCAGTTGAAGCTCCCGGGAAGGATATCTGAAAAATGCCGCCGCCATGAGTGCCAGGGCACGCCGGGTGTCGGGGACCTGCAACCGGATCACTCCGCCGGGGCCCTCTGTGGCCTCCTCCGATACGATCACACCGGCACCCTTTTCAACTGCCTGCGGGATGAACCGGTGCCCGTCAGCCAGACCGCCCCGGATCGCCACGAACAGGTCACCGGGTCCCGCCTGGCGTGAATCGAACACCAGCGACCGGATTTCGGGGTCCCCCTCTCCCTGCCGCTGGATGATCTCCAGGTCGTGTATGATGTTGCTCAGCTTCAATTATCCTTCGTTGATGCTCATTTCCAGGGTCACCGTCATTCCTTCCCTGACCACTGTTCCGGGCAATACCGACTGACCGCGGACGGTTCCCCTGCCGCGGACCACCACCCTGCAACCCTGCTGCTCCATCAGATAGATGGCGTCCTGCAGTCCCATATCCCGCACATTGGGAACCAGCGCCCGGGGAACCTCCCTGGGCGTGGCCACCACCCCTTCGGACGTACTGGCAGTAGAGACCCATAGCGCCTCTTCCGACCTGGTCTCCAGTGGAAGGCCCAGGTAATCGAAGACCGTCTCCAGGGCCTCTCCGTCCCCGCTTTTGGAATAAGGGGCCTGCACCTGCGGTTCGGCATCGGCGAGCAATCCGCCCCTCAGCCCGAATTCCCTCACGTAAACCCGGTCGGTGATCTCACGGAAGATGGGTCCGGCCACCACATTGCCATAGTAAATGCTCATTGAAGGGGCATTCACCACGACGATGCAGGAGTATTTGGGTTCGTCGGCAGGAAAATACCCGACAAACGATGCCTGGTACAGCGATTTGTTGTAGCCTTCCTTATCGAGGGAGATCTGGGCCGTTCCGGTTTTACCGGCTATTTTATAGTTGCTGTTGTTCAGGTTCCTGGCCGTCCCCCGCTCCACGACCCCTTCCAGCATGATTTTCAGCTGCTCCAGTGTTTCCCGTGAACAGATGTGGTTGTTGAGCACCTCCGTGTCGAAGCGCTTCACGGTCTTTCCGTGGAAACGCATCTCCTCCGCGAAAAGCGGTTTCACCATCTTTCCGTCATTGGCCACGGCGTTATACAGGGCCAGGATCTGCAGCGGGGTCAGGCGCACTTCGTACCCGATGGACATCCAGGGCAGGGAGACGCCCGACCACAGCTCGCTGTCGGTGTACTTGATATCCGGCTTCCCCTCACCCCTGATCTCGATCCCCAGTTTCCGGTTGAGCCCGATCTCGTAGAAGCGGTTGATGAACTGTTCCGGTTTCTCCTTGTAAGCCTCATATACAGAGCGGGAGATCCCCACATTGGAGGAAGCCTCAAAGGCCCGCTGGATGGTGATCTTTCCCAGCCCCTCGTCACCGCTGTCCTCCATCCGCTGCCCGTAGTAATGGGTGACCCCGTTCCCCACATCCACGGTATCGCCCGGCCGGACATGGCCATCCTCCAGCAGTGCGATCATGGAAGCCAGCTTGAAGGTGGATCCGGGTTCGGTGCTCTCTCCGATGGCAAAGTTGTAGCTCTCGCTGTAGCTGCCATCCTCGTCCCTGGAGAGATTGGCTATGGCCCGTACCTTCCCGGTGGATACTTCCATCAGCACCACCGAGCCGTGATCCGCGGCATGTTTCTCCAGCTGTGTGTAGAGGGCGTGCTGGGCCACATCCTGCAGGTCCACATCGATGGTGCTTACGATATCGTATCCGTCCCTGGGCTCAATCTGGTTGTTGTCACTAATGGGCATCCAGATATCGCCCCGGATCTTCCGCATGAGCCGGTACCCTTCCACCCCGCTCAGCTCCTTGTCGAAGGCCCCTTCGAGTCCCACCACACTGTTCAGCCCCTCGCTCATGGTATACCCCACAGTGCGGGCCGCCAGCATGCTGTAAGGCCTGACCCGCCGGTTCTGCTGCACATAAATGACCCCTCCCTTGTACTGGCCCATCCGGTAGATGGGAAACTGCTTGACCTTCTGCAACTGCGTGTAGGTCACATTCCGCTTGACCAGAAAATAGCGGTCCCCCTCCTGGCGCGCCCGGACAAGTTCCTGCTTGTAGGTGGCCCAGTGCCGGTCCCTGAAAAGGTCCGACAGTGCCTTTGAAAGATCGTCAACGCCCGCATCGAAGATCTCCTGTGTGAACGATTCGGAACGGAAATCCATGCGGATTTCATAGAACGGGACCGATACGGCCAGCAGGCGCCCGTCGGAGGAGTAGATGTTTCCCCGGTTGGGTTCGATGACCCTGTGGCCTATGGTACTGTTCTCTTCCTGGTCCCAGGTCTCCTTCTCGAAAAGCTGAAGGTGAAGCGCCTTGCCCAGAATGGCCAGTCCCGCCAGCAGCATAACCAGGTAAACCATGGAGGTCCGGATCAGTATGTCGCGCTTCAGTGACATGTTACTCTTCGGCAATCAGTTTCTTGGGAGGGTCCAGGTTTTCCTGGAGCCCCAGTTCGTACCTCAGGACCAGCCGGGCCACCTCCGATTGCCGGCTGATGCGGACCAGGTCGGAGGAGATGGTGATCGATTTGGCGCGCAGCTCCTTTACATCGCTCTGCAGCTGGTTCAGCCGGATCACCGTTTTCTCCGCGTGGTTCCGGTTGGCGATGGAGATGAAGGCGATCAGCACCAGCAACAGGATGAACCTGGACTGCCTGATCACCGCCTTCCGCGTCAGCACATTTCCGTCCAGCAGATCCCGTATCGAGAGGGTCTTTTCCTTCTCCTCGATGGTGGTATCAAACTCAATGTTCTGCCTCTTTCTCGCCATATTCAGATTCTTTCTGCTATCCTCAGTTTGGCACTCCGTGCCCTGTTGTTGTCCCTGATCTCCTCCTCGCCGGGCGTGATGACATTCCGGGTGATCACTTTCCAGGGAGATTCCACATTTCCGTAGAAATCTTTCACCAGCTTTCCTTCCAGGTTCCCTGACCGCATGTAGTTCTTCACCAGCCTGTCCTCCATCGAATGGTAGGTGATCACCACAAGCCGCCCGCCCTTCCCCATCACCTCTTCTGTCTGCACAAGCACCTCACCCAGTGCATCCAGCTCCCTGTTCACCTCGATCCGCAATGCCTGGTAGACACGCGCCAGGAATTTGCTGGGATGTCCCGCCGGGATGAACCGCTGCAGCGCCTGCTCCAGGTCGGTGGTGCGCCTGATGGGTTTCGTCTCCCTGGCCTTTTCAATGGCCCCCGCCAGGGCGCCTGCATTGCGCAGCTCACCGTACCGGCGAAAAACCCCGGCCAGGTCCTCCCGGCTGTAGTTATTCAGCACGTCCGCGGCCCCCTGTTTGCTGCGGGTATTCATCCGCATATCGAGTTCCGCATCCGGTTTGAAGGAAAATCCGCGTTCGGGGAGATCAATCTGGTGGGATGAGATACCCAGGTCTGCCAATATCCCGTCCACCTTCTCAATGGCATGGTATCTCAGGTAATTTCTTAAATATCTGAAGTTTGCCCCTATAAAGACGATCCGGTGGTCATCAGGAACATTGGCTGCGGCATCCTGATCCTGGTCAAATGCGATCAGCCTGCCGTGCTTGCCCAACTTTTTAAGAACTTCGCGGGAGTGCCCGCCGCCGCCAAAGGTCAGATCCACATACACACCCTTTGGCCTGATATTCAATCCGTTTATACTTTCATCTAACAGTACCGGCCTGTGATAGCCCATTATGTTTCCGGTTCTTCAAAGGTTCCCCCCAGTATTTTTTCAGCCATCGCGGCAAACTCATCCCCGGTCTCGCTCACACTGCTGTATCGATCGGAAGCCCAGATCTCGATCTTGCCGGACTGACCGGCCATGACCACTTCATCCCCGATGCCTGCATACTCCAGCAGCCGCTTCGGGATCAGCATCCTGTTGTTGGAATCAAGGGAGACTTCGGCAGTACCGGAAAAAAACATCCGAAGGAACCGGGCATGTTCCTTGTTGTAGGGGTTGGTCCTCGACCGGATCATCTTGTTCTGCCGTTCCCACTCTTCCATTGGATAGAGAATGAGGCAGTTCTCGAAGACATCCCTCTTCAGCACAAATCCCTCCTGGGCAGCTTCCCTGATCTGCTTTTTGAAAGCAGCAGGAAAGGAGAGCCGTCCTTTGGAATCCAACCGGACCGTATAGTCTCCAATGAAGTTAATCATAGGGTTTTCACGGGTTTGAGGGTAAAAATAGCACTTTTTCACCACTTTGTACCATTTCATCCCACTTTTTCCCACTTTGTTGATAACTTTTACGCAACCAATGGGAAAGGGTTACACGAAGGGATCTACCGGGAAATTTTGTTTACTTTTGTTGCTGAACGCAGACCATCATGACCGAGAAGCCTGTCTCTTCCGAGGAAACTCTTCATAAAAAGAACTTTAAGCCTATCATTCTCAGGGAATTGTTTATGGATAAAAATCCTTCCCTGGCACGATGGATTCCCGGATTTGTATACCGCCTGCTCTCCAGGATCCTGCGGATCGATTTTATGAACTATCCGATCCTGTACGAGCACGGTTATAAAAAAAACGTGGAATTCGCCCGTGCCTCCATCGATGCATTCAATGTCAGCGTCGAGGTGAAAGGGAGGGAGCACCTGCCGCCTGAGGGAAGGTTCCTTTTTGTGTCGAACCACCCCCTGGGGGGATTCGACGGGATGATGATCATCAGCGAGCTGTGCCGGACATACAGCCATTTGAAGGTGCTGGTCAACGATCTGCTGATGAACATCACCAACATGAACGGTATCTTCGTCCCCATCAACAAGCATGGTTCCCAGGCCATTGAAAATGTCCGCCGGATCAATGAGATCTTCGAATCGGACGCACAGGTAATGACCTTTCCGGCCGGACTTGTCTCACGCAGGTCAAGGGGGGTGATCAGGGATACCGAATGGCAGAAGAGCTTCATAACCAAGGCGCGGCAGACAGAAAGGGATGTGATCCCCATCCATGTGACCGGCCGCAATTCCAATTTTTTTTACAACCTGGCCAATCTCAGGAAGTTCCTGCGCATTAAAGCCAACCTGGAGATGTTTTTCCTGCCCAATGAATCCTATAAACACCGGAACAAACACTTCGTGATCAGTTTCGGAAAACCGATCCCTTACCAGACCTTTGATTCGCGGCACACGCCCCAGGAGTGGGCCCGGCTCGTGATGGATCACGCATATGAACTGGCATCGGATTGCACCCGGGAGTTCAAATATTTGTTGACCTAAATCACCTGGCCATGTCCATGAAAGAGATCATTCCACCTGTTCCTGTCGATGTACTGCTCGGAGAACTGTCACCGGACAAGTTCATCCGCAAAACCAACAAGGCGGGAAACAAGATCTTCATTATCAATGCCGGTAATTCCCCCAATACCATGCGGGAGATCGGAAGGTTGCGCGAACTCTCCTTCCGCAATGCCGGGGGAGGGACGGGTCTGGAGTGCGATCTGGATGAGTACGATACCGGGGAGAACTCCTATCAGCAGCTCATCGTCTGGGACCCCGATGAAAGAGCGATCCTGGGAGGGTACCGTTTTTACATTTGCGATACCAGCAAATGCCTCAAGGACGGGAATGTACGGCTGGCCACTGCCAAACTGTTCAATTTTTCAGAGCAGTTCATCAGGGAATACCTTCCCCATATGATCGAACTGGGCCGTTCGTTCGTTCAGCCCAAATACCAGTCCACCGCGTTGAGGAGAAAAGGGATCTATGCGCTGGACAACCTGTGGGACGGGCTGGGCGCCCTGGTTCTTGACCACCCCAATAAAAAGTACATGTTCGGTAAAGTGACCATGTACCTCCACTATCACCAGATGGCCAGGGACATGATCCTCTTCTTCCTCAACAAGCACTTTCCCGATAAGGATGACCTGGTCACCCCCAAGGAACCGCTGAAGATGGCCACCGACCGCGCCAAACTCACCGCCATATTCACAGGCCAGGATTACGAGGAGGATTATAAGATCCTCTCCAGGGAGGTGAGGGCATGCGGAGAAAACATTCCGCCCCTGATCAACGCCTACATGAGCCTTTCACCCTCCATGCGGACCTTCGGAACCGTACTGAACAGGTCGTTCGGGGATGTGGAGGAGACCGGGATCATGATTACCGTCAACGACCTGTACAAGGCGAAGGTAGAGCGGCATGTGATGAATTATGTGCCCAAACAGCTGCAGAAAATCAAGAGCATCCGGCGGAGGGACATCAAGATCAACAGACTGATCAGGCGCTTCCAGTTCAATAAGCGCGGGAATTGATCCCGTGGATGTAGTTCAGGAAAGAGGTGGTGGCCACTTTGTTCCCTCCCGGTGTGGGATATTCGCCCGTGAAATACCAGTCACCCAAATCATCGGGAACCGCCTTGTGAAGGTTCTCAATGGATTGATAAACAATCCTTACCTCCGCATTGACATCACTGTCGGTGAGCCGTTCGGCAATCTTGTCGCTGATCTGTTCGGGAGTGAACGGACGGTAGATATCCTTCACATAATTCACGTGCTCCTCCTTGGGAAGGTCCTTCTGGGCATTGCATTTCTTATAGACCTCATTGATCACATGCTCCATCTCGTGCTGCCGGAGCAGTTCAATGGCGGCCTGGAATGCGGTAAAATCTCCCAGACGGGCCATATCGATCCCGTAGCAGTCGGGGTACCTGATCTGGGGAGATGAGGAAACCACCACGATCCTCTTGGGCCCGAGCCTGTCAAGGATCTTAATGATGCTTTGCTTCAGCGTGGTCCCGCGCACGATGCTGTCGTCGATGATCACCAGGTTATCGACGCCGCGCCGGATGGTCCCGTAGGTGATGTCGTAGACATGGCTCACCATGTCCTTTCTGCCTTTGTCCTCCGATATGAAGGTGCGCAGCTTCAAATCCTTGATGGCCACCTTTTCGATCCGGGCACGCTGGGACATGATCCGCAGCACCGCATCCTGATCGCAGGAACCGTCCAGTTCTTTCAGTTCCTCCCACTTCTGCCGGACCATATAATCCTCAATGCCCTTGATCATCCCGTAGAATGCCGACTCGGCCGTATTGGGGATGTAGGAGAAAACCGTATTCTCCACATCGTGATCGATGGCCTTCAGGATGTCGGGGACCAGCAACTCGCCCAGCTTCTTACGTTCACGGTAGATCTCCCGGTCACTTCCCCTGGAAAAATAGATGCGCTCGAAGGAACAGGATCTCCTGTTCTGCGCTTCCCGGACCCGGGTCAGGGAGAATTCTCCTGATTTCTTCACAATCAGGGCATGACCCGGAGGAATTTCATGGACCTGTTCGAACCTGACGTTCATGGCGGTCTGGATGGCCGGCCGCTCCGAAGTGACGATCACCACCTCTTCGTCCTTGTAGTAAAAGGCAGGCCTGATCCCCCAGGGATCGCGCATGGCGAACAGGTCGCCGTGCCCCATCATCCCTGCCACAGTGTATCCGCCATCCCACCGCTTGCTCGCTTCACCCAGGATCTTTCCCACATCCAGGTTCCTGCCGATCTGCTCGGTAATGTCTTTGTTGGTATACCCTTCCGCCTTGTATTTGTCGAACAGCCGCTGGTTCTCCTTGTCCATGAAATGACCGATCTTTTCAAGCATGGTGACGGTATCGGAGTACTCCTTGGGGTACTGACCCAGTTCCACCAGGATCTCGAACAGCTCATCCACATTGGTCAGGTTGAAATTCCCTGCCAGCACCAGGTTGCGTGTGCGCCAGTTGTTCTGGCGCATGACCGGGTGCAGGTCCGAGGCCTTGTTGCTTCCGAATGTCCCGTACCGGAGATGCCCCAGGTAAGCCTCCGCCACGTGGGAAAGGTTCAGTTTTGCCCAGGCCGGGTCACGGAATGCCTGGGGGGACTTCTGTTCGGCCTCGGAAAACTTCCCGTAGATCTTCTTGAATATCTCGTTGATGGCCGAGGATCCTGCTTCCCGCTCCCGGTTCAGGTACTTGCGCCCGGGCGGCGTATTCAGTTTCAGGCTCACAACCCCTGCGCCGTCCTGCCCCCGGTTGCGCTGCTTCTCCATGAGGAGGTAGAGTTTCTCAAGCCCGTACCTCCAGGATCCGTAAGTGAGCTGATAATATTCCAGCGGCTTCAGGAGCCTGATCAGGGCAATACCACATTTGTGCTTGATTTCCTCGGTCATTGATCTGAGGCTTGCTTGTCTTTCTCGTCCAACTGGATATAATCTTCCACCAGGAAAAGGTTCGGAAAATCACCCTTGATCCGGTCATACAGCCGGATGGCTTCGCTCTTCGTCCTGCAATCCCCCACATAGACCTTGAAATAGGGCTCGTCGTAACGGTGGTATGCATCGATATCCGGGTAAAGCGAAAGGAACCTGGCACGCACGCGCTGCTGCTCTTCCTTGGCGCCGAGACCGCTTTCCGAAAAGATACGGATGCGGTACCCGGGCACCCCGGTGACCGCTTTGTTCTTTTCAAGCAGCTTGTAATAATTGGCCACCAGCAGGCTGTCCGCTTCCAGGCGCACCTGTCCGTTCTCTCCGTCCTCCTGTAGGTTCTTCAACAGGTCCTGCGAGGAGCCGTTCCCCTGGGCACTGAGCGTCAGGAAAGCCGAAGCCCCGGTCAGGAATCCTATCATCAGCAAGCGGCGCATCATCCCTTCGGTTTGTGGGACAAAATTAATCAAATTTGAATTCCGGCTGTTTCCGCATCGGATAAATTGACTATTTTAACCGGATGGAGAAGGGGCGCCGCAAATTCAGACGAAGAGAGGTGATCACCGGCCTGCTCATCATCGGGGTCGCCTTCAGCTTCATCGCCTCCCTCCTGCTCGATTTCAATTTCGTCAGTCCTTATGCCAGCCTGCAGGAGGATCTTTCCTACCTCACCGAGCACACCCGGAACCAGGAATTGAGCACCTATCTGTGGATGGGTTCAGCAGTCATGATTTTTGTGGCGATCCCTTTTTTTCTGTTCACCTTCTATCAGCGGCTGCGGTGGCTCCATTACTTCAACGCCCTGCTCATGGCGGCTGCCTCGGCAAGCTTCCTGCTCATGTCCGTCAAAGGCCTCGAACTCAACCATACGCTGACCCGCCTGATTTCTGAAGGATTCGAACAGATGGACGAAGCCACCAGGCTTCTCCTTCTGGATCTCTACAGCGAGGAGCAATTCTACCGCTACGTGGGCAGTTCATTCATCGGTTTGTTTGCCATCGGGCTGGCCCTGATCCGCATCAGGGTACCCCGGTTTCCATTTTTCGCTACCCTGCTCCTGCTCCTGTCTGCCCCTGTGCTGATCTTTTTCAACTGGTATGAACCGGAACACCTGGCACGGACCGTGGCCATGGCGGGGGTGATGATCGGTGTGGTGATCTTTTCTGTCCGGATGATCAACAA
>CAZNSZ010000053.1:21602-31084 GCA_964575865.1 uncultured Bacteroides sp.
CCATGGCGGGGGTGATGATCGGTGTGGTGATCTTTTCTGTCCGGATGATCAACAAGGGGTTATCCCCCAGGGTCCCTCAAGAGGAATAAAGGGGTTACGGCCATATCCGGGCCGGATCGCTGGTGTTCAGAAGAGTCCGTTGGAGGTGCTCCGTGAAATTCCTGGCAGGCACTGAGTGCATTTCCTGGCAGGCGCAGAGTGAATTTCGTGGCAGGCGCCGAACTGAACCTGGATCCTTACCTATTCCTCCATGGCTTCGGAGACCTCCTCGGTAACGTTCAGGTTGTGCCAGACACTCTGCACGTCGTCATCATTTTCAAATTCTTCGATGATCTTCATGATCTGGACCGACTGTTCCACCGTCAGGTCCAGGAAATCGTTGGGAATCCGCTGCAGTTCCGCACTCTCTGCCTCCAGTCCCATCTCCTCCAGTTTTTTCTGCACCGCGTGGAAGGATTCCATGGGGGTGGTGATCATGTAGGTATCCTCCTCCAGTTCCAGTTCTTCCACCCCGGCGTCAATGAGCTCAAGTTCAAATTCCTCCGGATCCAGGTTCCCTTTGGGAAGGCTGATGATCCCTTTCCGTTCGAACATGAAGCTCAGGGATCCGTTGGTCCCAAGGTTCCCCCCCCTTTTATTGAATATGGAGCGTACATTGCTGACTGTGCGGTTCCTGTTGTCGGTCAGGCAATCGATGAACACCCCGATGCCGTGCGGCAGCATTCCTTCGAATGTCAGTTCCATGAAACCTCCGCTGTCCCGGTCAGCCTTGGAAATGGCCCGCTGGATGGTGTCCTTGGGCATGTTCATCCCCCTGGCATTCTGAACGGCGGTCCTGAGCCGGGGATTGCTTTCAGGATCGGAGCCCCCTTCGCCGGCGGCAACGGTTATCTCTTTGATCAGCTTGGTGAAAAGCTTTCCCCTTTTGGCGTCATTGGCCCCCTTCTTGCGTTTGATGGTGGACCATTTGCTGTGTCCTGACATGTTTCTGCTGCAATTATTTTTGCAAAATTAGCAAATTGCAGGGTTTCTGAAACAGGGTCACCTGAGAATGACCTGGACCCCTCCGAAAACCACATCCACCTTGATGTCGATCCTGGCCGTGTCGACAGACCAGCTGTCGCTTTCATAGACAGAGGACCCGAAAACGGCGTTATTTCCGTCGGGCAGTTCAGCGCCGGCAAACACTGCATCGGCTTTGACCCTGACGGGCTTATCGCGTGGAATAATCACCTGGCTTCCACCGAATACCGTACTGATCTTGGCGTGAAAGCTCCCTTTGCTCAGGTCCACATTGGTGAAATCATACACTCCCTTGGCAAACAGGACCGTGTACTCCTTCCCCGATTCGGGATTGTCGTATACCCGCTCGGTGAATACGGTCTCTTCAGGGTCGAAATGATGCGGCGACACGAGGAACCTCCCGAAAAGCACCTTGATCCCCAGCAGGATCAGGAAGATACCCACAAGCACTTTGAACACGGGAAAATCCACATTGAAGACCACTTTGATGACGAGTGCAATACCCAGCAGGAGTAGAAATGCACCCCAGAATAATCCAGCTCCCATTTTCATTCGTTTAAATATTAAAATGATTGTTCCTTGGTACAATATTACACCGGGTGTGGTTGCCCGGAAAGGACTATTCGGTCAAAGCTCGCAAATTGCCGGTGAACGGCGTTTTTTTTACCTTTGCACACCGTGAAAAACAGGAAATTATATATCGAGACCTACGGCTGCCAGATGAATGTGGTGGACAGCGAGGTGGTGGCGGCCATTCTGCAGCAGCACCGGTACGAAGTGACGGAAGATCCGGAAGAGGCCGACCTGGTGCTCATCAATACCTGTTCCATCAGGGACCATGCCGAACAGCGGATCAGAACCAGGTTGAAGGATTTCAGGAAACTGAAGAAAGAGAAGGCGCATCTTTCCGTGGGCATCGTGGGATGCATGGCCGAACGGCTCAAGGAGCGGTTGCTGGAGGAGGAACCTGTACTGGATCTGGTGGTGGGACCGGATGCCTACCGCCATCTGCCGGAGCTGCTGGAAGGGGTGGAGCGGGGCGAGAAAGGCATCAACACCCTTCTCTCCCGGGAGGAGACCTATGCCGATATCGAGCCGGTCCGGATGGATCCGAACCGGGTCACCGCATTTGTCTCCATCATGAGGGGATGCGACAACCATTGCGCATATTGTGTGGTCCCCGGTACCAGGGGCCATGAGCGAAGCAGGGATCCGGAGACCATCCTGCGGGAGGTGGAAGGCGTATTCGGAAAGGGATACAGGGAGGTGACCCTGCTGGGACAGAATGTGAATTCATACCGGTATGTCCGGGATGCCTCCACCCTCAACTTCGAAAGCCTGCTGGAAAAGGTGGCGGGGATCGATTCCCGGCTCCGGATCCGGTTTGCCACTTCCCACCCCAAGGACCTTTCAGACGACCTGTTAAAGGTAATGGCCATGCATCCGAACCTCTGCAGGGCCATTCACCTGCCGGTGCAATCGGGGAGCAGTGCGGTATTGCAACGCATGAAGCGCAGGTATACCCGTGAACATTACATGGACCGCATCGAAGCGATTCGCCGCCACCTTCCCGAAGCTTCCATATCCACCGACATCATCGCAGGCTTCTGCGGAGAGACCGAAGAGGAACATGCGGAAACCCTTTCGCTGATGGAGTGGGCCGGGTACGATTTTGCCTACATGTTCAAATACAGTGAGCGACCGGGAACCCTTGCCGCACGTAAATATAAGGATGATGTGCCCGAACGGGTCAAAGGGAGGCGACTGGACGAGATCATCCGCTTGCAGAACAGGCTCTCCCTGGAGAGCAAGGAGAGGGATGTGGGACGGACCCTGGAGGTGCTGGCAGAGGGTACCTCTAAAAAATCGGACGACCAACTCTACGGCCGCACCTCCCAGAACAAGGTGGTGGTCTTCCCCCGGAACGGTCACCGCCCGGGCGACTATGTGCAGGTGAAGATTGAGCGGTGTACCTCGGCCACGCTGATCGGCCGGCCGCTATAGATCCACTTTCAGGAAAAGTTCCTTCAGCTGTGCTTCCGAGATGGTGGACGGGGTATCGATCATCACATCCCGCCCCGCATTGTTCTTGGGGAATGCAATCACATCCCGGATCGATTCGATGCCCGCGAACAGGGCCACCCAGCGGTCAAATCCGAATGCGATCCCCCCGTGTGGGGGCGCTCCGTAACGGAAAGCGTTCATCAGGAACCCGAACTGCTTGCGGGCTTCGGCTTCCGTGAACCCCAGTTTGTCGAACATCAGTTTCTGAAGTTCCTCGTCATGGATCCTGATGGACCCTCCGCCGATCTCCACCCCGTTGATCACCAGGTCATAGGCACGGGCCCTCACCTTACCGGGATCGGTGCGGAAGAGTTCAAGGTCCTCCTTGTAGGGACTGGTAAAGGGATGGTGCATGGCATGGAACCTGCCTGTCTCCTCGTCCCACTCCAGGAGGGGGAAATCGACCACCCAGAGCGGTTTGAACACGTTGGGATCGCGCAAACCAAGCCTGTCACCCATCTCGAGCCTGAGCTCATTGAGGGCCTTCAGGGTCAGTTCACGTTCACCGGCCAGGACAAGGATCAGGTCCCCGGGACGGGCATTCAGGGTTTCTGCCCATGCTTTCAGATCCTCCCCGGAATAAAACTTGTCCACGGAGGACTTCAGGGTCCCATCCTCATTGTATTTCACATGGATCAAACCCTGCATCCCGATTTGCGGCCTCTTGACGAAAGCAGTCAGTTCGTCCAGCTGCTTGCGGCTGTAGTCCCCGCATTTTTCGGCACAGACCGCACCCACATATTCGGCCGAGTCAAAGACCTGGAACCCCTTCCCCTGCACCATACCGGTGAGTTCGCGCAACTCCATGCCAAAACGCAGGTCCGGCTTGTCACTTCCGAACCGGCTCATGGCCTCCTGATAGGGCATTTTGGGGAATTCCCCTTCGATCTCGATCTCCTTGATGGTCCTGAACAGGTGTTTGGCCAGTCCCTCAAAGGCATGGAGCAGGTCGTCCCGCTCCACGAAGGACATTTCGCAGTCGATCTGGGTGAATTCAGGCTGACGGTCGGCACGGAGGTCCTCGTCCCGGAAGCATTTGACAATCTGAAAGTATTTATCGAATCCGGCAACCATCAGCAGCTGCTTGAAGGTCTGGGGAGACTGGGGCAGGGCGTAGAATTCTCCCGGATTCATGCGGGAGGGGACCACGAAATCGCGGGCACCTTCGGGCGTCGACTTGATCAGTACCGGCGTCTCCACCTCCAGGAACCCCTCCTGGCTCAGGTATTTCCTGACCTCTATGGCCATCCGGGAACGCAGTTCGAGGTTTTTGCGGACCACCTGTCTCCTCAGGTCGAGGTAGCGGTATTTCATCCGAAGGTCGTCACCGCCGTCGGTCTGTGTTTCGATGGTGAACGGGGGCAGTTTGGCCACATTCAGGATATCCAGCTTTCTGACCAGGATCTCGATTTCGCCGGTGGCCATCTGCGGATTCTTGTTGCTCCGTTCGGCCACACTCCCTTCGATCCTGATCACGAATTCCCTTCCCAGTTTCCTGGCGGCCCTGCAAAGTTCCGCATCGGACTCCATGTTGAACACCAGCTGGGTGATGCCATACCGGTCCCTCAGGTCCACGAAGGTCATACCCCCGAGATCCCTTCCTTTCTGTACCCATCCGGAGAGGATCACCTCCTCTCCCACATGTTTCATACTGAGCGCTCCGCAATGATGTGTCCTGTACATTTTTCCTTATTTTAGTTGAGATGCATGCTAGTTTTATACTTTTATACCCCTGTGAACTGCAAATTTAGTAACTTTTACAGAGGAACATAAAGAAGACCCCGATTCGTGATGACATACCCGCTCTTTTCCGACGAATATTTTATGAACGAAGCGCTGAAGCAGGCACAGAAAGCCTTCGAAACGGACGAAGTCCCTGTGGGAGCGGTGATTGTGGACCAGAACAGGATCATTGCCCGTGCCCACAACATGACCCGGCGGCTGAACGATGTGACCGCTCATGCCGAGATGATCGCCATCACGGCCGCATCAGGGTTCCTGGGATCCAAATACCTCAGCGGATGCACCCTGTACGTGACCCTGGAGCCGTGCATCATGTGCGCCGCAGCACTGAAATGGGCGCAGATGGGACGGATCATATATGCAGCCTCCGATCCGAAGGAGGGATTTACCCGGATCGGGAACTCGCTGCTGCACAAGAAGACCGAAGTGGTGAGCGGGATCCTGGAGTCGCCCTCCTCCACCCTGCTGAAGCAATTCTTCCTTCACCGCCGGGACCACCAGAACTGAAGTGCCTTTACCTCTTCTGCTCCCTGTTTACTCCCTGCGAATGGAGAATCCCGCCTTTCGGAGATCGTCCCAGTAACCGGGATAGGATTTGGTCACCACCCCCGGCTGGTCGATGATCATCTCTCCCTCTGTGATGCAGAGCGGTGCAAAAGCCATGGCCATGCGGTGATCGTTGTAGGTATTGATTTCCGGTCGGGATTCCGGGGTACCGCGTTCGCCATCCCAGCTGATCGATTCCCCTCCTGATCCCGCCACCAGTTCATATCCCAGTTTTCCCATTTCTTTCTGCAGGGCGGCGATCCGGTCGGTCTCCTTGACCAACAGGGTACTGGTCCCGGTGAACCGGAAGGGGATCCCCAGTGCGCAGCATGTGGGGACAAGGGTCTGGACCAGGTCGGGCATGTTCAGAAAATCGATGCGGAGCGGTCCGGGGTCCCTTTTGCCTTCAGAGCGGAGTTCGATCCCGTCTTCGTCAAAACGGGTCGTCACTCCCAGGTGACTGAATACCCCGGTCAGTGCAGAATCGCCCTGAATGCTCCTCCGGTAGAGATGCGGGAGCTTCAGACGGGACCCCGGCAGCAGGGCTGCCACCTGGAACCAGTAGGAAGCAGCACTCCAGTCCCCTTCCACCATGAAATCATCCAGCCAGTATCCCTGCCCGGGGATGCTGATCACCCGACCGTCATAATCGGCTGTAACGCCGGCCCTGTGCATCAGTGCAAGGGTCATCAGCAGATAGGTTTCCGAAACGACCCGTCCGGTGAGAGTCAGCCTCAACCCACCTTCCAGGTAAGGAGCAACCATCATAAGCGCACTGATGAACTGGCTGCTGATCCCGCCATCAATTTCGATCTCACCTCCCCTGAGGGTCCCTCCGCTGATCCCGATGGGCGGATACCCCTCCTGCTCGAGGCACTCGATCCGTCCGCCGAGCGCTCTCAACGCATCGATCAATGGGGCAAGGGGCCGCTGTTTCATCCGCTTCGATCCGGTCAGGATCACATGGCCCGGGCGCAATGCAAAATAGGCGGTCAGAAAGCGCATGGCCGTGCCTGCGTGACCCACATCCCTGACCGGCGATTTCTGTTCCATGGCCAGCTGGAGCAGCCTGGTGTCGTCACTGTCGGAAAGGTTCTCCAGTACTGCGGATGATCCAGATAACGTCTTGATAATCAGTATTCTGTTGGAGATGCTCTTAGATGAAGGAATATATATTGTATCTTGTACCGGCCCCGGAGGCGGAGAGATGATATATTTCATACTTCAAAGATAATAATTAGGCTATATTCGTGCCGGAAATTGAAATGTACGAGACCTACCGCATATGAAAATTGATTTCGAGGATACCCGGACCGCCTTCAGCATCAAATCTGACCGGGACCTGCGCCGTGCTTACCTGCTGTTTCAGATCATCTCCTATCCCACCCTTGTGAAGATCGGTAACCCGATGATCCGGTTGCTTTCAGCCATCCGTTTTCCGGTGGGTTGGATCGTGAAGCCCACCGCATTCAGGCAATTCGTCGGGGGCGAAACCCTGGAAGCGTGCCAGCCGGCAGTGGACAGGCTGAAGACCAGAGGTGTCCGTTCCATCCTTGACTACTCGGTGGAGGGAGGCGAATCGGACAGGGCCATCGAAGCCGCACTGGAGGAGACCCTGCGGGCCGTCCGCCATGCGGGGAGTCAGCCCGATATCCCCTTCGCCGTATTCAAACCGACCGCCTTCGGGATCAACAGCGCCCTGGAACTGCTCAGCAGCGGGAAGGACCCCGATCCAGGATCGGTCAGGGAGGGAGAAAAATTCAGGGCCCGGATCGATCAGCTCTGCAAGACAGCCTACGACCATGACGTTCCCATCCTCATCGATGCAGAGGATACCTTCTACCAGGACTTCATCGACCGGGTGGTGCTGGATATGATGAGAAAGTATAATGGGAAGAGTGCCATTGTTTTTAACACCTATCAGATGTACCGGCACGACCGCATCGGGGTGCTGGAGTCCGATATCGCCACCGCCCGAAAAGAAAAATTCTTCCTCGGCGCCAAATTCGTCAGGGGCGCCTATATGGAGCGTGAACGGGAACGGGCCCGGAAGATGGGATACACGGATCCCATCCAGCCCGACAAGGAGAGCACGGACAGGGACTATAACCTGGCCCTGAAGATCTCCATGGATAACATTGATGTGGTCTCCGTTTTCAACGGGACCCACAACGAATACAGCAGCCTCTACCTGACCGAACTGATGGCGGAGCGCAACATTGATCCCGGTGATCAACGGGTCTGGTTCTCCCAGCTGTACGGGATGAGCGAGCACATCAGTTTTAACCTGGCGGCCGCAGGATACAATGTGGCCAAGTATGTTCCCTACGGGCCGGTGCGGTATGTCCTTCCCTACCTGATGCGGAGGGTCGAGGAGAACACCTCGGTGAAGGGACAGACGGGAAGGGAGCTTTCCCTCATCAAAAAAGAGCGCCAAAGAAGAAAAGCCCATGAAAATTGACAACCAGAGGAATACCTACCGGATCTGGCTGAGCAGGCTGGTCATGACCATCGTGTTCACCATCGCGATCATCATTATCCTGTTCCTCCCCTGGTTCGATGAGCCGGAAGCCCCCGTCACCAAATACCACGCCATCATCTTCGTGGCGCTGATCTATATCCTGATCAACCTGTATAACTATTTGAAGCGGCCCTATTTTGTGGCCTACAGCGACCAGGGGGAGACCCTTATCATGCGGTACTACCCCCTGAGCCTATTCACCAGCCGCAAGAACTCCATCGAGATCCCGAAGACCCAGTTCGTGAAATACGAGATCAAATCTTTCCTGTTCGGCACCCAGCAATGGATCACCCTTTACCAGAACTTCCGAGGTAAAGTGGCCAAATACCCCCGCATCAGCCTGTCCGCCCTGGACAAAGAAGACAGGGAACGCATCCTGGAATCACTGAAAAAACACAAACCGGACTGAAAGGAGTCCGATAGGCGGGGGGTTCGCCACATCAATACGGAAAATGCCTGATGTTTTCCGGTTCCATCCCCGAACTTCAATACCAGCTTGCCCTGACCATGGTCCCCTCCGTCGGGCCTGTCAGGGCGCGTGAGCTGATCCGGGAATTCGGTTCTGCCCGGCAGGTGTTTTCGCAGTCCGCAAAAACCCTGCAAAAGGTCATCTGCATCGGACCGGGTACTGCTGCTTCCATTACCCGCCAGGTCTGGGTGAAAAATGCTGCAGGTGAAATGGATTTTCTGCGCAGACACAGGATCAGCGTGCTTCAGTTGGACACACCCGGGTACCCTGTCCGGCTCGGAAGATGCCCCGATGCCCCCCTGCTCCTCTTCACCAGGGGAACCGGCGGACTGCATTGCCGGAGAAGTCTGAGTGTGGTAGGGACGCGGCGGGCCACCTCTTACGGGAAGGACCAGTGCAGAAGGATCATCGGGGAGCTGGCTGCCTGTCTGAAAGACCTTGTGATCGTCAGCGGCCTGGCTTACGGGATCGACGTGATTGCCCACCGGGCAGCTCTGGATGCCGGTATCCCCACCGTGGCGGTCCTCGGCCACGGTTTTTCCACCATCTATCCGTCGGCCCACCGGGAGGTGGCCAGGTCAATTATCCGTCAGGGGGCGCTGGTCACTGATTTCCATTCCGGTACCGGACCGGAGCGCAACAACTTCCTGCGGAGGAACAGGATCATCGCCGGCCTGTCCGACGGCACCCTGGTCATTGAATCGGCACGGTCCGGGGGAGCACTGATCACTGCCGGACTGGCCTCTTCCTATCACCGGGATGTGCTCGCTGTACCGGGAAGGATAACTGATGAACGATCCGGGGGATGCAACCGGATGATCAAAAGGAACATGGCTGCCCTGGTGGAGCACGCCGGGGATGTGCTGTATCACATGAACTGGTCACCCGACTCACCGCTTCGCTCCCCCAACGGAGGAGAGGCTCCCCGGATCAGCAGCGAGGAGGATCAGCTGCTGGGCCTGATGCTTCAGGAGCCCGGGATGGTGCCGGAGGACCTCAGCCGGCGCTCGGGAATGCCGGTCCACCGGGTGCTGGCCCTTCTGGTGGAAATGGAACTCAAGAACCTGGTCCTGGTGGAACCCGGGAACCGGTACCATGCCAGGATCGTTCCCTGAC